>NZ_BAAGZD010000004.1:0-1009135 GCF_054778895.1 Spirosoma fluminis | reverse complement strand
AATGGCGGTGGTCAACAAACTGCTTCGCCAGGCGTATGCAGTGGTTAAATTCAACGAAGACTATGATCCGAATTATCAGCCCGTTATACGCTCTTTAACTTGACTTTTAACACAGTTCATGTTAAGTGGGATAAAAAAGTACAATATAACCATAATTTTATTATACATAGCATGTGCCTAAAAATCTCTTATAGCCAGGAAGGGCTGTAGACTGATGTATAATTTCGAAAGTATCACACGTCAGTCTACTACAAATTTACCTCAAGGCGCGATCTACTTCGCTTTATCGGTTGAGAACGAGTATGGGAAATCTTCGGGCCTGGTGCCCCGATGCTTGTTCGGCGTTGCCGACATGGTAAACTCAAGCACGGCTCCCTGTTGCAACGCACGATGGCTTAGCCAGTTTTTACTGTACGCTTTTCCATTGAGACGCAGGGAGTTGATGTACCGGTTTTGATCGCTGTTGTTCGCTGCGTTGATCACCAACTGCTTTCCGTTTTCCAGCGTTGCCGTTACCTTTTTGAACAAAGGCGTACCCAGTACGTACTGATCGGTACCGGGGCAAACTGGATAAAAGCCCATTGCGGTAAATACGTACCAGGCCGAAGTCTGGCCGTTGTCTTCGTCTCCGCAGTAGCCATCGGGCGTGGGCAGATACAAGCGGTTCATTACTTCCCGTAACCAATACTGCGCTTTCCAGGGCTCCCCTGCGTAATTATACAAATAGATCATGTGCTGAATCGGCTGGTTGCCGTGGGCGTACTGCCCCATATTGGCAATCTGCATCTCCCGAATTTCGTGGATCACGCTTTTGTAATAACTCTCGTCGTAGACCGGCGGCATCGTGAACACCGAATCCAGCCTGGTCACGAATTTCTGAGGTCCGCCCATCAGCGTCATCAATCCCTGTACATCGTGAAAAACTGACCAGGTGTAATGCCAGCTATTACCTTCGGTAAACGCATCGCCCCATTTGAACGGGTTAAACGGCGACTGAAAGGTGCCATCCTGGTTTTTTCCACGCATCAGCCCACTTTTCGGATCGAACAGATTGCGGTAATTCTGGCTGCGTTTGGCAAACCGGTCAATCTCCGACTGCGGGCGTTTCAGGGCTTTGGCCAACTGATAGATTGTGAAGTCGTCATAGGCGTACTCCAAAGTGCGGGCGGCATTCTCGTTAACCTGTACGTCGTAGGGTACATACCCCAACGAATTGTAATACGTCACGCCCCGGCGGCCCACCGCATCCATCGGGCCTTCGTTCTCCGCGTTTTTCAGCACGGCCTCGTATAACGTATTGATGTCATACCCGCGCGCCCCTTTCAGATACGCATCGGCAATGACCGAAGCCGAGTTAGAGCCGACCATTACGTTCCGTAAACCTGGACTGGCCCATTCGGGCAACCAGCCGCCTTCTTTATACGCATTTGCCAATCCCTCCTGCATCTGGGCATTCAGCGACGGGTACATCAGATTCAGGAAGGGGAACAACGACCGGAACGTATCCCAAAAACCAGTGTCGGTGAACATGTAGCCGGGCAATACCTGCCCGTTATAAGGGCTGTAATGAACCACCTTCTTGTTGGAATCCAGCTCAAAGAATTTCCGGGGAAAGAGCAGCGACCGATACAGACAGGAATAAAAATTCTGCGTTTGCGCCAGCGAACCACCCTCCACCTGAATGCGGCTCAACTCTTTATTCCAGGCGGCTTTTGCCTTCTGCTTAACGGCGTCGAAGTTGTCGTTACCGATCTCGTTCAGGTTCCGTTCGGCTTGTTCGTAGCTAATGAACGACGAAGCAACACGGGCGTGAACCGGTTCGCCTTTAGCCGTCTTAAAGCCGACGACCGCGCCAGCGTGGTCTGCCTGAATGGCCAACGAATCCTTTACTAACGTTTTGCCACGCCATCCCTGCGCCATCGCGAACGGCTTGTCGAACGAAATGACGAAATAGTTCTTAAAGTTTTCGGGCACGCCACCGCTGTTACGTGTCGTGTAGCCGATGATCTTCCGTTCGTTGGGTAAAATCTTAACGTACGAGCCCTTGTCGAAGGCATCGATCACTACGTAGGCACTGTCGGTTTTAGGAAAGGTAAAGCGGAAGCTAGCCGCCCGCTCCGTCGGTGCTATTTCGGTCGTTACGTCGTGGTCAGCCAGGTAAACGCTGTAGTAATACGGTTTAGCAACTTCGGCTTTGTGCGAATACCAGCTGGCCCGTTCGTCTTCATCGATCCGCAGTTTTCCTGTAATTGGCATGATCGAAAACTGACCGTAATCGTTCATCCAGGGCGACGGCTGGTGCGTCTGCTTAAATCCACGGATTTTGTCGGCCGCATAGGTATAGGCCCAGCCGCTGCCCATTTTACCGGTTTGCGGCATCCAGAAATTCATACCCCAGGGCAAGGCAATAGCCGGATACGTATTGCCATTTGACAGGCTCGGCTTGGAGTCGGTGCCAATGAGCGGATTAACGAAGTCAACAACGTCTGTCTGCTTTCGGGTTTGAGCGTGACTGATCGTAGCGACCAGCAGGAAAAGAGCGAGTAACTTGAATTTCATGGTGGCTGAAATGGGTCCGGGTGGCCGGACTAGGCTAATGACCCTGCAAGGTACGCCCTCATCGTTTACGAAGAAAACAACCGCCGTTGGTACTACGTCCGGCAAACGTACCTGCGTTCAGTACATATCCAATGATAACCCGAGCGCGGTTTTATCGGTTAATGCGTACACCGTTACCGAATTGATTTCTTATGGCCAGTATCCAGGTTGTTTTGGGTGATATTACGCAACAGGCGGTAGACGCTATTGTCAACGCAGCCAACACAAGTCTGCTGGGTGGTGGGGGTGTCGACGGAGCGATTCACCGGGCGGCTGGCCCGGAGCTGCTGGCCGAATGCCGCACCTTACACGGCTGCCAGACGGGTGATGCGAAACTGACGAAAGGCTACCGCTTACCGGCGAAATACGTCATCCATACGGTTGGTCCGGTTTGGCGGGGCGGTCATCAGCATGAAGCGGAGTTACTGGCCAGTTGCTACCGCCGGTCGCTGGAGATCGCGGCAGAAAACGAGCTACGCAGCATTGCCTTTCCGAACATCAGTACAGGCGTGTATGGGTATCCAAAAGATAAAGCTGCTGAAATCGCGCTGGCCACTGTGCAACAGTTCTTATCTCAGCCGACTTCCGTGCAGGAAGTCATTTTTGTTTGCTTCGACCGGGAGAATCTACAGTTATACCAGTCTATCCAAAGCAGCCAGCAGCAGTAACCAAGTGTGCGGTTTACTTCTGGATAACGCGTCAGCAACTACTCGATTACCAACCAGCTCAGATATGATCCATAGCTTACCCTCGAACAGGAGTTAGCGGCCGGGCCGCACGGGGAGGTTACGCCAGATTAGTTTGGGCATGTTCGGGAACATGCGCCGGGTCGACTGGTTGATGACGTAGAAGCATAAGATGAGTACGAGCAGCAAAGCTACGTTCATCCACCGAGTCAGCCACCGTCGTTTGATGAGGTAATAATAGTAGTACCCTACTCCGAGCGTGAACGCAATAACAGCAATATAGAGAATCCAAGTCCACATGGTACAAAGGTAATGCTCGCCCGACTCAACACATACCTTGTCATCCTTTTCAATTTGGCAACGCCCGTTTAGACGCGCCAGTCGAGGGTAATTTTGCGACCGGTGTCGGCAGCCTGCAAAATTGCACCAATCAGCTTCATATCTTTCCATCCCTCCTCACCCGATGCTTCCGGCCGGGTTTTCGTCCGGATCGACTGCACTAAGGCATCCATCTGCGCCGTTTGCTGGTACCGGGGAGACGGAACATCCATCGGGCCTTTACTGGTTATGCCCTGCGCGCCGGTCGCGTTGAACGCCGGTTCGAGTTTGAACCAGCCGCGTTCACAGGTGACGTAAAGTCGGTCTACGTACGACGAGTAGGTTGTGCTGGAGTGAGCAATCGCTCCGCTCGGAAATTCAAACTGCCAGAACACCGTTTCGTAAATATCTTTAAAATGCACCTTATCGAACGTAAAGGCCTGTGCCGTTACGTAGATAGGGTCTTCATTGAGCGTTCGGCGGGCACCCTGAATGGCATAAACGCCTAAATCCATGATCGCTCCACCCCCGCCGATATTTTTGTCGAGCCGCCACGAGTCCGGTCCCGGTACGGTAAAGCCTAAACCCGACTCAATCACTTTAACGCCCCCGAAGGTTTTTTCCATTGCCAGCCGACGCATTTCCAGGTGATGTGGTTCGAAATAGAGCCGGTAGCCAACGGAAAGTTGTACACCTGCCTTATCGCAGGCCGTAATCATCTGCCGGGCTTCGGCCGCGTTCATGGCCATGGGTTTCTCGCAGATGACGTGTTTGCCCGCCTGTGCCGCCCGGATGGTATATTCGGCGTGCATAAAGTTCGGCAGCACGACGTAGATAATATCGATGTCGGGATTATTACGGATCTGATCGAACGTCTGGTAGCTGTAGATATTCCTGGCGGGAATGGCGTATTTCTCCGCCCAGGTTTTAGCTTTATCGGGCGAGCCCGTCACGATACCCGCCAGATAACAGTGCTGGGTTTCGAGCAGAGCCGGAGCCAGTTGGTTAGTGGCGTAGTTGCCCAGGCCAACGAGCGCAATGCCCAGCTTTTTCGGCGCGGACTGGCCCAGTAACAGATCAGGCTGCGTTACTAAACCGCCTACCGCTACCGACAAGGTTTTCAGCGAGTTGCGCCGGGAGAGATGAAAAGTCATGAGGAAAGGATATTTAGCTGGCCTATTCCACAAAAAAACAGGATTAAACTGACTTTGCTCTACCGTTCATCACATAGTACGGTGGCTCTGAACGATATGCCTAGAGAACAACTGGTGTTAGCTTATAAGCCGCCCGAACTTTACCCGTTCCCCCAGGAACCGCTGTAATGTACATAAAAAACGACCGACGTTCCCGCCGGTCGTGTAGTCCGATTCAGTATGTAGGCCTTCGCTGGTCAGTACGTCCTTACTCCGCTACCGGAACAGGCGTTACCGACTGGCTTTGTTCGTTCGGGCTGCCTTCCCCCTTCGGGCCGCGCCGACGTTTTTTCCGGCGTTTGGGTTTATCCGTGGCGGGCGCATCGGTGTTAATCGCTACGTCAGCGGAACCGGTTGGGAGCGCAGCGGCTGATTGAACGGGACGCGGAGACTCCGGCGAACGCTCAGGACGGCTATTCGGGCGGGGCTTACGTCGTTGTTCACCCGTGGACGCGTTGGCGTTCTGAATGCGACCGGAGCCCGAATCCCGCCGACCACTGTCACGTCGGCCTTTGCCGCGTAATCCGCTGAATCGTTTCGGGTCAAAAACAGGGGCTTTGCCCATGCCCAGTTCTTCGGTGATGGACCGTTTTTCCAGCTCCCGTTCAATGAGCCGTTCAATGCTCACTACCCGGTTCTGGTCCTGATCACTCACGAACGTAATGGCCGTACCGGTTGTGGCAGCCCGTGCCGTGCGGCCAATGCGGTGGACGTAATCCTCGGCATCGCGCGGAATATCGTAGTTCACGACATGGGTCAGGTTGTCAATATCGATGCCCCTGGACAACACATCCGTCGCTACCAGGATCGGAAATGCTTTGTTCTTAAAATCGCGCAGCACCACTTCCCGATCGTCCTGATCCAGGTCCGAACTGATGCCACGCGCTTCGTAGCCCAGTTTGCTTAAGGCCCGCACAATGCCGTTCACTTCCGATTTACGGGAGGTAAACAGCACCATACTCTGTACCGGCGTTGCGCTGTTCTTGATCAGATGAGCCAGCAAAGGCAGTTTCTGGTTATCGTAAGCCAGGTACAACTGCTGGTCGATGCCAGCCGCCGGTTTGGAAACCGCCAGCCGGATCTCTTCGGGATCGGTCAGGATTCGTTTCGAAAACTCCCTGATTTTGTTGGGCATGGTTGCCGAAAACAGCAGCGTCTGCCGCTTGGCGGGTATCTTGGCGACGATATTTAAAATATCATCCGAAAAGCCCATGTCGAGCATCTTATCAGCTTCATCCAGCACCAGGTAGTCAATCTTATCGAAATTGACGTATCCGAGCTGCATGTGAGCAATCAGCCGACCGGGGGTAGCGATAATAATGTCGGCTCCATCTTCGAGGGCCCGTCGTTGTTTATCCCACTCGTCGCCCTTGCCACCGCCATAGATAGCAATGCTGGTGGCCTGCACAAAGTAGCCAAACCCTTCTACCTGCTCATCAATCTGCTTGGCCAGCTCCCGCGTAGGCACCAGAATCAACGTACTGGTGTGGTCGTGGTCGCCATGCGAGATTTTGTCGAGAAGTGGAATGAGGTAAGCGGCTGTTTTGCCGGTGCCGGTCTGGGCGCTGGCTATGAGGTCGCGCCCGTCGAGGATTTTGGGAATGGCCATCTCCTGAATCGGAGTAGCCTTCAAGTAGTTCATGGCGTCCACACCGGCCAGCAGGTCGTCGTGGAGATTAAATTCCTGAAATGTCAAGGTTACAGCTTAATGTAAGTAAAGAAACGCTGACCTTAACGTCCTGGTCAGCAAACCGCCTGATTTAAAAGCAAATATATAAGAGGTAACGAAATATCCTATTCCTTCGTTCATCCGGGCCCATTGAGCAGCCGAAATATCGGTTATATCGCCACAATCCCTGACTTCCTAAACTGTCTGAACCGTACGAGGTTGTACCTTTACGACTCGCTCCCTTTTCGTATGCGTCTATCTTTTCTTGTTACTACTTTTAGTGTAGGATTTATTTCCTTTAGTCTACTGGCCCAGGCTCAGGACAGCACTTCCGTTCCGTCTTCGCTGGACGACACCCTTCAGCTCAACGAAGTGGTAGTGCGGGGCTATGCCACCAACCGTCGGTTGCTGGAAACCCCGGCCTCCATTGGGCTGCTCACCCGACGCGACTTACATCAACGGTTCGGTACACCCACGCTCGTGCCTTCGCTCAACACCCTGCCCGGCGTTCGGGCCGACGAGCGGTCGCCGGGCAGCTACCGGCTTGCTATCCGGGGCAGCGCCATCCGGTCGCCCTTTGGCGTACGAAACATCAAGACGTACTGGAACGAACTGCCCTTAACGGACGCAGGCGGCAACACGCCCCTGAATGCCCTCGATGTTCGGGCGCTGGGACGCATTGAAGTCATTAAAGGCCCGTCGGGAAGTTTATACGGGGCCGGAACGGGCGGAACCATTCTGTTCAGCGGTCTGTCTGTTCCGGCCGGACAGACCAGCATCGAGCTATCGGCCCTGGGGGGCAGCTACGGTCTGTACGGGAATGGCATTGCGGTTCAGACGGGTAAAAATAACTCGGCCATCTCATTCAACTACAATCATTTACAGAGTAACGGCTACCGCGATCAAAGCGGACTCGTTCGCGATAACCTAAGCCTGGTTGGCTCCTTCAACGTCAGCCCTAAACGGACCATATCCGTGCTGGGTCTGTATTCCGATTTACATTACCAGACACCGGGCGGGCTCAATGCCGCGCAGTACCAGGCCAACCCGCGGGCCTCGCGTCCGGCCACGGCGACCTTACGCGGCAGCGCGCAGCAACAAGCCGGTATTTACCAGAAAGTGGGGTACCTCGGCCTTTCGCATGAGTACCGCTGGAACGACCGAATTCAGAATACCACGGTTCTTTACGGATCGAACACCGATTTTGCGAACCCCTTCATTACCAACTACGAAAAGCGGGCAGACCAGGGTATCGGCGGCCGGACCATCACCCAGATTCGCCTGCCCAACGGGCCTCTCCCGACTACGTTCACGGTGGGCGCAGAATTGCTGAGAAACTTCACCGTTGACCGGAACTTCGGCAACCGGGGCGGCACCCCCGACACCATTCAAACCGACGAAGAGCTGATCGCGAATCAGTCAACACTTTTTGCACAGGCAGAAACGCAGCTCCCCAACCACTTCCGGTTAACGGCAGGCCTGAGCCGGAATGAAGTTAGTTATGGCTTCACCCGCTTTCCAGTCCGGGCTGCGGGTGCATTACCGGCAACCCTCTTAACCCGCAACTTCTCGCCGGTCTGGCTCCCCCGCGTAGCGCTGCTACGTACCTTCGGTCGCGCAGGGGTCGGAACCGTAGCGGCCTTCGTCAGCATCAGTACGGGCTACTCTCCACCGTCCAGTCAGGAGGTACGTCCATCGGCGGGTGGTTTCAACACCACCCTCAACCCCGAACGAGGTATTAGTTACGAGGCTGGTTTGCGGGGGTCGGCGTTTGCCGGTAAGGTGCGATTCGACGTAACGGCCTATCAGCTTCAACTGCGCGAAACCATCGTCCGGCGGTCGGATGCAGCGGGGGCCGAGTTCTTCGTCAATGCCGGTCGGACCGATCAACGCGGTATCGAAGCTCAGCTTTCCTATGATTTCATTACCCCGCAGGCTTCTACCCCATCTCAGTTTTTTTCGCTGCTTCGTTTCTGGAACAGCCTCACCCTGACCGACTACCGATTCCGCAGTTACCAACAGGGCACAACGGATCTGTCGAATAACCGGGTACCGGGTGTTGCACCCACAACCTGGGTAACGGGCCTTGACGCCGAAACCCGACCTGGCCTGTATGCTCACCTGACCTTCCAGTTCCTGGATCAGTTCCCGTTGAACGACGCCAATACGGTCCAGTCTGACCCGACCCGGCTGCTGCAGGCCACGCTTGGATTTCGGCGCAGCCTGGGCCAGCACTGGACCCTCGATGTGTACGCCAGTGGCGACAATCTGTTAAACCAGACCTACGTACTGGGATACGATCTGAACGCCGTTGGCAACCGGTATTACAATGCAGCCCCGACACGTAACGCTCTAGGCGGCATTCGCCTGAGTGTCAAGTGGTAATACCTCCTCCGCGAACCGTTACTCAGCTACGGGCTTACCTCTGTTGGTGAGTAACGGTTCAGCCCGGTGACGGACGGATGCCGTCGCGCTTAATCTATTGGTATTTTTGGGCAATCATTCGCCGTGTCCCTTGCTCACCGTCACCAACCTCACTAAAGCCTACGACAGCCGTACGGTCTTAACGGTACCGGATCTTTCGTTACGCCCCGGCATCCACTATTTCCGGGGTGGAAACGGGTCGGGGAAAACCACGTTTTTTCGTACGGTAGCCGGTCTGCTGCCGTTTTCGGGACAGATCAGGCTGGACGACCGATACGAGATTAACCGAGACCCGGTGGCGTACCGCCTGCGTGTCAACTACGCCGAGGCCGAACCGCTCTACCCGCCCTTTCTGACACCCCGCGACCTGGTGAATTTCGTCGGGCGGGCCAAGCAGGCACCAGCCGGACAGGTTGACAATCTGGCCGAAACGCTGGGCGTTCATGCGTTCTGGACCCAGCCGACCGGTACGTTTTCCAGCGGTATGCTCAAGAAGTTATCCTTGCTGCTCGCCCTGCTCGGAACACCCCGGCTTGTTCTCCTCGATGAGCCCCTGACGACTTTAGACGTAGCAACAGCGGCCCGCTTGTTCGACTATATCCGGCAGCTTCACGACGAACAGCATGTGATGTTCTGGCTCACCTCGCACCAGGACGTTAGTCTGACGGGCTTACCCATTACCGCCACCTGGCAAGTCGGCAACGGCGTCATTAACCCTGCTCCACTCGACTGATGGCAGCTGTTCTGAACCGGGTTTTCGTTACGTCGTTTTATACCCGAAATGCCGGTACGTTTCTGGTAATTATTCTGCTGGCGTTTGGCTTTCTGAGCAGCGTAGAGCACAAAGCCTTAATTCTGGCCGCCCTGGGGTCGCCGTTTTTTCTGAGTCTGGTCTTTGTGCTGTGGTTTTTCTATTTCCTGAAAACCAGCATTTTTATTCGGCAGGAACTGAGCGAGCCCGTGCATCTGTTTCTGCAAACATTCTGGCTTGTTCCGACCCCAATGCGTTGGCTGCTGTGGCTGTGGGTTCAAACCGCTCTGCTAGTTCCGATTATAGCGTATGCCGCCTGGATGGTTCAACTCGCCGTTGTCTATCAGCAGTGGGCTTCAGGCAGCGCCATCATTCTGTTTATACTGGCCTTGCTGGTCGCGGGGGTGTGGCGGGCCGATTATCGCCTTCGCCACCCCAGTCCGGATCGTCTTCGGCTACCAACGGTAAACATCCGGCTGCCTTATACTCTGTTTTTTCCGGCCTATTGGTTACGTCATGAACCCTTGTCGCTGGTGCTGACGAAGGCCTTTTCCGGTCTGCTGCTGGCGGGTGTCTGCCGACTGTACCCTACGGACGACTATGACCAGCGTTTACTGCTGATCGGACTGCTGTTTGCCGTGCTCGGCCATGCACAGGTGGGAGGCCAGTTGAGTGTTTTTGAACGCCGGTATTTGCTGCTTTTACCGAACCTGCCGCTTTCGTGGCTTCAGCGTTTTAACCGATACGTGCTGATCTACGGATTGCTCTGGCTACCGGAACTGCTTATTCTGCTGCGAAACTGCCCGACTGACATTCACCTTAGTTACGTCGGCTGGCTCTGGCTAACCGGTTGGGGTTGGCTGCTTCTTTTACACAGCCTGGCTTACGGCTACGACGTTCTGCCCGAGCGGTGGCTGGCTGGTATTTTTCTCAGCTTTTTCATCGGCCTGATTACCATTATGTTTGGGTTGCCAGTGGGTGCCTGGCTGGTGCTTGGCTGGACGGCAGCGCTTAGCGTTCAGGGCTATCGCTTTGTTTACTTGACCCAAAAGTCAGGCCCGCCGAGTTAGCCGTTTTTAAGCAGCGCCTTCGCTTAGTCCCGCAGTTTAATACCCTCCCAGCCTCCCCTAGAAGGGGAGCAGCAGAGCCTGCCGGTTAAAACTCTTCCCCTTGTAGGGGAGGTTGGGAGGGATACAGCTATGCTACGTAACTAGCTCTTCTTCTGGGTTCCGGCGACGGCTTGTTTATTAGCCATAGCCGTGATGGCAGCCACCAACCGGTCGAGGTCTTTAGGCGTCGTGTAGAGATGCGGAGTCACCCGAACCCCCTGAATGTTCTCCCACGAGATCGGCGACGTATGGATTTTATATTGGCTGAGTAATTGACCTTCTATTTCGCCCGGTTTCATTCCGTCGATGGAAAATAAAGCAACCGCACCGGCAAACTCGGATTTAAGGGAGGTATGCACCCGAACACCGGGTAGGTTTTGTACGCGTTCAGCCCAGTAGTTTTTGAGGTAATGCAGGCGTGCGAACTTGCGGGCACCCCCAATGCTCAGGTGAAAGTCAACGGCCGTGCCGATGGCCATTTCTGACGCGAACGAGCGGGTTCCCAGCGTCTCAAACTTGCGGATATCCGGCCCATCGGGTTCGTTGCTCGAGAGGAGTGCCCATACGTTACGAATCTTGTTCTGGCGAATATACATCATGCCACTGCCGAAGGGCGCACATAGCCATTTGTGCAGGCTGGTGGCGTAATAGTCGCAGCCCAGATCAGGAATTTTGTACTCCATGTGAGCGAACGAGTGCGCACCATCAACCACGACCTCAATACCTCGCTTGTGGGCTTCGTCGGCGATTTTTCGCACGGGTAAGACCTGACCAACCCAGTTGATGACGTGGGTAATGTACACCACTTTAGTCTTGGGCGTAAAGGCCTGAACAAACTGCTGATCCAGCGCATTTTCGTCTTCACTCGGCAGATTCAGGTTCAGATACACAAGTTTTATCCCATCGCGTTTTTCGCGCTGTTTCCAGGCATTGAGCATGTTGGGATAGTCCTGCTTTGTCAGCACCACTTCATCACCAGCTTTCAGGTCGAGTCCGAAAATAATGGTATTTAACCCCTCAGTCGCGTTTCGGTTGATCGCGATCTCGTCGGGGGAGCAGCCACCCAGATCCGCCAGTTTCGCCCGTAAAGCTTCCCGTCCCTGATCCAGAATGCGCCACATGTAATACGTCGGCGCTTCGTTGGCGTACTGGTAGAACCGGATGTGCGCATCCTGAACCAGCTTGGGCTGCGGACTCACTCCGCCGTTGTTCAGATTCAGCAGGTTCGGCGATACGGTAAACTCGGACTTCACCCACGCCCAGAAATCTTCGTCCTGCGCCCACTGGGCCGGTAATTGTAGTGCTGCGTCCGCCGTCGGTATTGGCGAAGCCGCATAGGTGTCGGGTAAAAAACCAGGCAGGGAGAGGGCAACGGCAACGGCGGCCCCGGCTTGCTGAACAAAGGTTCTGCGGGTTGACATAGTTTAGGTCGGGTTGATCGGAAATGGTCAGAGTAAAACTACCGGTATTCCGTTGTAAACCAAACAATACGCCTTTTTTCAGCGCCAATACGATACGTTACTGCCAGTATTCCCAGACGGCTCTGGCGATTCGGGCGATGACGTCCTCGCGGGTTTTATCATCCGCTTTAGCGTCCGAGACGAACACCGCAATAGCAATAGTCTGCCGATTGGGCAACGTAATGAGGCCAACGTTATTGGTAGCAGCGGTTACACCGTAGACTGTCCGGGACGAACCGGTTTTATGAGCAACCACCGTTCCGGCCGGGAGCAAGCCTTTGATCCGATGCAGGCCTGTTGGAGTATCCGTCATCAACCGAAGCAGAAAAGCCCGGCTTGTTTTTGTCAGACCCCGACCTTCCTGAAGGGCCTGCAACAACGTAACGGCCTGTTTGGGGGTAGCCCAGTTTCGGTATTGAACGGCATTATCGCTCCCGATTTCTTTTTCAGTATTAATCACCCGAATCCCGGTTATCCCCAGGCTGCGCAGGTAATCCATGACAACCGGCGCTCCGCCCACCAGTCGAAGCAGTACGTCGCTGGCCGACCCGTCGCTTTCCGATACAGCATAGCGCACTAACTCGCTTACGCTTAGGTCAACGCCCGTCGGATTCTGATCCCGAATGGGGCTGTGCTGGCGTTCGGATACGTATTCACGTTGCGCTACGTGTACCGTCTGATTCAACGTGAGTTTGCCCTGATCTACCTGATGCAGCACTGCCATACCGATCGGCAGTTTATAGACGCTCTGCATCGGAAACTGTTCAGTCCCGCGCACGTATACAGATTCTCCGGTTTCGAGTAACGTAGCGGCCATGCCCACCCGCCCCTGCGCCGAACGAGCAATCTCGTTCAACTCATTACGCAGTTGATTTATAGACTGACGAGACGTTGATGGTTTGGTGCCGGGCTGAGCCTGTAAACGAACCGAAAGTACCAGCGTCAGCAGAAGTAGAAAGCGGGAGAAGAGCATACACGAAAAATGCGTTCTTTGGTATCAGATACGTAGTGAGCAGCAACTGATGCCAAAGAACGCAATAAAGCGGAAATCCCAGACGACCGTTTATCCTTTTGTCTCGTCGTACCGTAAACTGTACTGCGCCAGTACGTCGGTCGGAACACCGTCCCACTGGTTCGGCGTATTGCCCATATACCCCAGGTCCTCGATGCCCATTTTACTGGTATAGAACCCGCCCAGCACGAAGTTGCGCATCATCGTGAAAAACGCTACGCCCTGGGTCATGCCTGGGGCGACTTTACCGGGATAGGCAATCTGTTCGACCATGTCGATCTGCTGATCTCTGGCACACTGTACAAACGGCTTGCCGTAGCGTTTTACGCACGTATTGTTTAACCAGCGGAGCCCTCCGCGCATGGGCGTCTGGTTACGCGGCTGGTCTTTCATCATAAACTCGATGAACGCCGGTACACCCGCCTGGGAAGCACTGCCCGATTTCGCATCCGCCGGAATGATGATGTCGCTCAGCACCGTAACGGTCTGTAGTTCGGCCGGGGTGAAAAACGTTTCGGCGTGCAGCTTCGCATCCCGTTCGGCTTCTCCCCTCGCCCGGCCGGGGGCAATCTTACCAATTGGCTTTTTGACGACGGGTGGTTCAGGAACGGCAGCCTCGACTGGTCCGACCGCTAAACCCAGCGAGGTTAACGATAACGTTTTAAGGGTATCTCTACGTTTCATGGCGTATCGGTTCGGGCTTAGATATTTTTCTTTTTAACCTCATCAATCAAGTATTCGGAGGTGCGCATGGACGACGCCAGGATGGTCCAGGTTACGTTCTTATCGCCCTGCGACACAAAGGGCGCGGCATCCACGACAAACAGATTTTTAACGTCGTGCGCCTGCTGAAACTTGTTCAGGGCCGACTTGGCCGGGTCGTTGCCCATACGTACCGTACCCACTTCGTGGATGATACGACCCGGAGCCGCCAGCCCGTAGTTTTGATCAGCGCCCGGTTTGCTGCCCATCGGCATACCGCCCATGGCATGAATGATCTCCTCGAACGTATCCTGCATGTGCTTAGCCTGCTTGATCTCGAAATCTGACCACTTGTAATGGAAGCGTAAGGTAGGGATACCGTATTTATCGACCGTATTCGGGTCGATCTCGCAATAATTCGTTTCCAAAGGCACCGGCTCTCCCCGACCCGCCATGCTCACGTAAGCCCCGTAGAACCTACGAACGTCGTCTTTTAGTCCGGCTCCGTAGCCACCGGCTGGTTTCATTTTTCCATCACGGCCCGCCACTTTGCCGTTGAGTCCTTCGATACCGCCCCCGAACCCGTAGCCCGGCATACCCATACCGCCCCCGTATTCGATGTGGTACCCACGCGGGAAGTCCAGCTTTTTGTTATCCAGCCACCAGGGCGTAAAGACGTGCATCCCGCCGACCCCGTCTTCGTTGTAGCGCTTCCGATCCATCAGGGCCGGTATAAATCCGGAGCGGGATGAGCCGGTCGAATCATTGAGGTATTTGCCGATTACGCCACTTGAATTGGCCAGGCCGTTCGGGAAACGCGCCGATTTGGAGTTGAGCAGCAGCCGGGCCGATTCGCAGGCACTGGCCCCCAAAACTACAGTTTTAGCCTGTACCGTCACTTCCTGCAACGTAATGGTATCTACGTACGAAACGCCCGTAGCTAAACCCGTTTTCGCATCAGTCAGCACTTCGCGCACCATGGCGTTGTTTTGCAGCGTCAGATTACCTGTTTTCATAGCCGGAATCACCAGCACCGACGAGGCCGAGAAATCGGCGTAGGCCTGGCAGCCGCGGTTACACTGGTGGCAATAAAAACACTGTCCACGCTCGTTATTGATCGGTTTGGTAAGAATCGACAGCCGCGACGGCACCACCGGCACCCCAATTCCCGTAGCGGCCTTCTGCAGCATCAGTTCGTGCAGACGCGGTTTAGGGGGCGGCAGAAAGAAACCATCCGGTTCGTTGGGGAAGTTGGGCAGGTTGGTCCCGAAGATGCCAATGAGCTTATCCGTCCGGTCGTAGAAGGGTTTCATATCCTCGTACCCAATCGGCCAGTCGTCGCCTACCCCCGTCAGCGACCTCCGCCGGAAATCATCGGGGCCGAAGCGCAGCGAAATACGGCCCCAGTGGTTGGTACGTCCGCCCAGCATCCGGGAGCGAAACCAGTGAAACTCGCCACCGGGTTTCGACGAATACGGTTCACCCTCAATATCCCAGCCGCCCCAGGCTGCGTCGAAATCACCCCCGGAGCGCGAAGCTGTAGCCGCTCCCCGCCGGGGCGACTCATAAGGCCATTTAAGCTGCGTAATGTATTTGGGATCGGCCGGGTCGTAATATCCGCCAGCTTCCAGCAGCAGCACTTTGGCACCGGCTTTAGTCAGCATATAAGCCGCCATGCCGCCCCCTGCTCCTGACCCGACAATGACGGCATCATAGACAGTCGGCGCTTTCTTGAGTTGAAAAAGGTCCATGTAGTAAAACGATGTTGGGAATAGGAAAGACAACGTCACCCCTGTGAACGAACTATCCTAAAAGCAGGAAAACACGCTTGCTTACTGATACGGTCAGTTGTGGCCAGTACGAAAATTCGGCCTGACGTAACGATGGTATTCTGGTCCAGTTCCGTTTAACTTACGAATCGACCGGGGGCTTTCTGGTTCACAGCCATGTTTTGAGAAACGCCATGATGTCCTCGCGCATGGCGGCCGTTTCTTCGTGGCCGGTATTGTAAATTTTCAACTGCCAGGCGTCAACGGCCCCTTCCGCTTCGTAAACACGCCGAAGCTGCTGATCGATACGTTGCAGGCCGTTCAAGGGTGTCAGCGGATCAAAGCGACCGGCCAGGCTGATGTGCGCTCGTGGGGCAATGAGGGCATTGATCCGGGCAGTGGTAAAATGCGTCAGCAGATCAGGTACGTAGTAGTAAATGCCATGCTGACCCAGGCCTTTTTCGTCAATCAGCGATTGATAATCCGTCAAACAGCATAAATCCACACATACCCGGATACGTTCGTCGAGGGCGGCCAGCCACCACGCCATCGTGCTGCCCATCGACATACCCAGGGTGGCGATACGTTCGGCATCAATGTCGGGGCGGGTTTGCAAATAATCCAGCGCCCGCAGGTGGTCGTACACCATCATCCCCCAGAGCACTTGTCCATGCCAGAGCATCTCTTTGAACGTATCGACTTCGTTGCGATATTGGCGCTCGCCAAAACACCAGCTATCGATGCACAATCCGGCATACCCGGCCTGAGCCAGGGCGACCGCATACGGCGGTGACTGCATTTCGGCACGGCCCCGGATAAACTCGTCTTTACCGATTTCGTACTGGCCAAAGTGCGAATGATTGAACAGCACCACCGGTACGTTCTCGTGTGCCTGTTTTGGTCTGGTGAAATAGGCGGGCACAGGTTCGATGCCATTCAGGTCGAGTTGCAGCTTCTCGACAATCATCTCCCCGGTTTCGTATCGGTCGATGACCTCAGCGGTTATAGGCCGGGAACGGTCGGGTAGTTTCCCGAGCAACGTATAAAGGTGATTTCGTTGTTGCGGCTTCGTTGCCTGTCGCATCTCTTCCGGCGGGTTCATGATCTTTTTTGCGATTTCATGCAGTTTTCGACACGCTGAGCCAGGGGATGGCAGGCACTATATGGCAAAAGCAACGTAACCTACGTTGCTTTTGCAAAATCAATCTTCTGAATACGTATAGAGGCTGAACCCCGTTACGGAAACTTTGGAAACTTGCTGAAATCAGGCTTCCGCTTTTCCAGAAAGGCGTCTTTCCCTTCTTTGGCTTCCTCTGATAAGTAATACAGCAACGTAGCGTCACCGGCCAGCTGCTGAATACCGGCCTGTCCGTCAAGCTCGGCGTTGAACGACGCTTTGAGCATCCGAAGGGCAATCGGGCTTTTTTCCAGCATCTTACGGCACCAAGCCAGGGTTGTTTCTTCGAGCTGATCGAGCGGAACCACTTTGTTCACCAGGCCCATATCCAGTGCTTCCTGTGCGTCGTACTGATCGCAGAGAAACCAGATTTCGCGGGCCTTTTTCTGACCGACGATACGCGCCAGATACGACGCCCCAAAGCCGCCATCGAACGAACCCACTTTTGGGCCGGTCTGTCCGAAACGAGCATTGTCGGCGGCAATCGTCAGGTCGCAAACTACGTGCAAGACGTGTCCGCCCCCAATGGCATAGCCCGCCACCATCGCCACAACCGGCTTCGGGATGCGCCGGATCTGCATCTGCAGGTCCAGTACATTCAGACGCGGCACTTTATCTTCGCCGACGTATCCGCCATGCCCCCGAACCGACTGGTCGCCACCCGAGCAGAAGGCTTCACCCCCTTCACCGGTCAGAATAATAACCCCCACGCGCTCGTCCTGCCGGGCCAGTTCCATAGCTTCCGACATTTCTTTCACCGTCAGCGGGGTAAAGGCGTTTCGTTTATGAGGGCGGTTGATGCTGATTTTGGCAATGCCCTCGTAATAGCTGAATAGAATTTCCTGGTACTCTTTAATCGTCTCCCAGGGGTAGTTGCTTTGCATAATTTGTGATAGTAGCCAGAACTGAGGAGTCAGGAGTGAGACAACTAACCGTCTCGTGCCTGCGGAGCATTCTCACTCCTGACTCCTCACTTCTGGCTACTCATTATATGAAACATCATGATACTGCACATCCCAGGTATGATCGGCCATCATACGAACGGTGGCCAAGCAGCGCTCGAACGGAAATTTGCGTCCCCATTCGTTCGGACCAATCATCGAAAGAACGTCCGATCCATTTTTACGCGTGTAAAAGTAGTACGTATGACCTACCACGGGTTCGAAGTTCATCTGGGCCGCGTAGATCCGCTCCGACACTTCAACCCGGTGCCGGATAGCCGTGGCCTGATCGGCCAGGAGCTGCATTTGCTTGTAGAGCTGGCTGAGCTGCAGGTCGGTTTGCTCGCGCATGGCCGAAACCGCCCGGCCAGTAATCTTCCCTTTGTCTTCGGGACGAATGACGGCCCCCCCCGCCGTGTGTGCATAAGCCAGCAACCCCGGCGCTTCTGCAACTTTATCCGGCGAAATCGGATTAATTACTACTTTCGCTTCTTCCATAATACAGTTGGGTAACACCCCGACGAACGCCTTTGTTCGATGTCGTTGAATGACAAAAAATAACGCATATTTACATCGGAAAGCCGATGCTTGCCCGCAAAAGTACTAGAAACCGTCATGGAAACCATTCTTCCGAAACTAGATCAGCCGACAATGCCCCGTCAGGAGTTTTTTCGGCTCGTTGGCATCAGCCTGGGTGCCATCCTGATAACTCGCTGTGCAGCAGGCTGCGGAGCGCAGGGAGACGGCAATATAACGCCCGACCCGAACCAGAAAGTTGATTTTATGCTGCGGCTCGACGATAAGTCGAACGAAAACCTGATCGTTAAGGGTGGCTACGTCATTGTCAATAATGTGATCGTTGCCCAAACGAAGGACGGAAATTATGTGGCCGTGTCTGCCGACTGTACGCACCAGGGCACTCAGCTTACGTTCAAGCCCAACGACAATCAGTTCTATTGTCCGCTCCACCTGTCGCGGTTCGATACGACGGGAAAGGTCATTACGGGCCCAGCGGTTGAACCCTTAACGCAGTACAAGACTTCCTACGACTCCGGTACGCGGACAATCCGGGTTTTCAACTAGCGCCTTTATGCGTATTGACCCCGCTCATCCGAAAGGCTGGCCAGCCGCTCAGACGCCCTACGAGGCCGAAGCGCTCCGCTTTTGTCGGGATTGGCTGCGGGGTCAACCGGAGTTTACGCTGCATACGTCCGGCTCAACGGGAACACCCAAACCCATTCGACTGAGCCGGGCGCAGATGCAGGCGAGTGCCCGGTTGACGGGACAAACGCTGAACTTGGAGGCTGGCGATTCTGCGCTGGTGTGCCTCAATGTCCGATACGTAGCGGGAATTATGATGCTGGTCCGGGGGCTTGCGCTGGGCCTGCCCATGACGATTATTGAGCCGGTAAGCAATCCGCTGGCGGATCTCGATCCGGCCGCTACGTCCTTCGCGTTTACGGCGCTGGTGCCGCTGCAACTGCAAACAATTCTGGAAAATACCCCCGACAAAGTAGCGATCCTGGACCGCCTGAAAGCGACCCTGGTGGGTGGAGCCGCAACGAGTCCGGCGTTGGAGCAGGCGCTCCAGGTAATTCAGTCGCCGGTTTACGCCACCTACGGCATGACCGAAACGGTGTCGCATATTGCCTTGCGTCGACTCAATGGGCCTGAGGCCACTGCTGTATTTACGGCCCTGCCGGGCGTTGAACTCGGTCTCGACGAACGAGGTTGCCTGCACATTACATCAGCCGCGACGCAGTTCGAGCGGATTCAGACGAATGATGTGGCTGATCTGATTGATCCGATACACTTTCGGTTAGTTGGCCGGGCCGATCGGGTAATTAACAGTGGCGGAGTAAAAATTCAGCCCGAACCCATAGAACGTATAATCCAGGACGTACTGGCTCAGCATGGGCTGGCCCCGCGCTTATTTGTCGTCGGCTTGCCGGATGAGCGATTCGGTCAGCGCCCGGTGGTCGTCACGGAGGGCGTACCTGTTCAGGACGAAATTCGGGGACAGGCCAGTGAGCTTGTCCGATCCAGACTGGGCGCTTATTCCGTACCTAAAGACTGGATACCCGTTTCACTCTTTGCAGAGACGGCTACGGGGAAGATTGATCAACAAGCCACGATTGCCCAAATCCGCTAACTTTGCCCGCGCGTTAAACCCCATTGCATGGCTTTCAAGACTCTTCAGATACGTTACCAAACCGCCCGGTCGCTGCCAGCGCCCTACGCTTATTTTTATACCCTGACGGCTAAACCCATCTCATCGGACAGCGTGCAGCTTGATCTGTCCGTTACGTACCCCGACCGGGACGATATCGACGACGACGAATTGATTGCCGAGGGGTACACGCGGGACGATGATTTTAGCTGGTCGGGACGGTTGCCCAAAGCCTGGCTGCAAACCTTAGCAAATCTAGTCACCCAAACCCGTCTGCAACCTCTCGATGAAGACACGCTGGGCGAGGACGACGATTTCTGGGACGTTACGATTGAGCAAAGTTCCGGAACCAGGCAGCAGGGCCGCCCTATCAAACCCGACGACTGGCAGTATCTGATGCAGGAACTGATGCAGGCCGTTTACGAATCAATGGGCAAAGAACGCCCATTCGAGTTGTCTTATCTGAATCTAAATAGCCAGAAAGGAGATGCTGATGTTCACCTGACGGCTTCATTCACCGAACGTAGCGTAACGGTCGTGACTACGCAAAATCGCCGGGAGCAGCGTAAAACCCTCCCCTGGTCAGCTTTACAGCGGCTAATGGCCGATGTGTACGCCCATGAGTACGACCCGGATGAGGCTCAGCTCAAACGCCCAAAGCAAGATGGACACTGGCTGAATCTGGGTACCGACGAGTGGTACAACATCAGCGGGCTGCCTGGCCTGACGAAGGCGTTACAGACGCTATAAGCTCACTCTGTGCTTCGGGATACGCCCAGATTTCAGCGGACACCATGCCTCCGACCTGCGCCTGACGTCTGAGCAGGATCAGACCAGCCACTTGCAGGCAATGCTGCCAGTTGGCCAGTTGCCGGGTTTCAATGCCTGCCGTTAGTCGAAAGAACCGAATCATACTCCAGAGCAGGACTTTCTGCCACCAAGCTGAAGGCCGTACGAAGTCCGTCACCAACCAGCATCCGGCCGAGGCAAGGCTTTTCTGTAAACGAGGAATGAGCTGCATCCGTAACGTTGACTCTTCGAACAGATCAAGCAGGAACGGCGTCAGGATCAGATCGAACCGCTCGTCAGGACGTAACGCCGTTTCGTCGCCTACCCGAAAGTCAACGGTGCCGGGCAGCGCCTTCCGGAGCATCCGTCGGCTGGCGCGGGCGACCATCGGCCCCGACAATTCCAGATAAACAACTCGATCCGGCTTGCAACGAACGAGGAGTTGTTCGAGCAGCCAACCGGTTCCCCCACCCACAATCAGCACAGATAAACCCGGCGGTATGTCGTTCAGGTAAACGGTTTGCGCGCGCTGTAGCCTTCGGCCAAATACGGTAAACGCCAACGCATCGTATACGGGTGCGACCCAATCGAAATTCCCACCAGCAGGATGTTTATACTCCATACTCTACACAAGCGAATACGGCAATTTTGCCGGGAAGTATGTTCATCATTCCGTTTATTTGGGCGAAAAACCTATTTTACCACCTGGTAACTTATCTTGTTTGGAGCGAGTTACAGATCTTTCGTAGTAAACCGTTTTTCTGCTCTTTGTTATGACTAAACCGCTTTACAGTATTGTCGTTAGCCTATTGATGTTGGGTACGGTATCTGCTTCTGGTCAGCGCCACGAACTGGGTCTTTCTCCAGTTGGCTTTTTCTATCCTAAAAATCAGGCGATCCAGTACGAACGATACCTGGGTTCCTGGCAAAGTCTCACAGCCTCCCTCAGCCACAACAGTAGCCAGCAGAGCTTTTCCATTCTTGACCCACCCCGAACCGATCACTTTTCGGTTACCCGGGCGGCTATTGGCTACCGACGCTATTTTGATTTGATCGATGGCTACGAGGGTATCTTATTTTTTGGCTCCGTCCGGGCGGTGGTGGATTATTCGGCCTTACAACTCCAGTCGATTCCCAAGTATGGCATTCCGCCGGATTCGCTACGGGCGGCTGGATTCTCGCTGGCTCCGGAATTTCTCTTAGGTGGCAAAATAACAATAGCCAAGCGGGTAACCCTGACCGGAGCCGCTGGGATGCAGCATTTGTTCAAGCTGTTTTCGACCCGGCAGATCACGAATAACGTCCAGTATTGGACAGACGAATATTGGACCAACGACAACCAGAGCTGGGGTTATAAACGTAATGCGGCTGCCAATTTTCGTCAGGGCTGGCAACCCTCCATTACGTTGACAATCAATGTTATTCTGAACAAGAAGGGGCAGGTTCCCATGGTTTACTAACTCCGCTATAGCGGCTCTGATCGATATTAAGTTGCTGACAGGTGGCAGGGCCACCCGTCAGCAACTTACGCCAGCAGCAGGCTTATATCGGGCCATACGTAGCGTAGCACCACACCGTGCTCGCCTTCAACGGCTTCCTGATTAATTGCGCCCAGCTTGTCGTAAAACTGGCGGGCGGGGCCATTCTTCTCGTACACCCACAGGTAAAACGGCGAAGCGGCATCCTGACCATGAACCCATTCGGCCGCGCGTTTGATCAGGTTACGACCAACACCCCGTCTCTTGAATTCCCCGGCTACGTGCAGATTATCCAGCAAAGCGCCATACGTCCCATCCTCCCCCAGAAATACGCAGGCAAAGCCAATTACTTGTCCATCAGCTTCCGCCACGATGATCTGCCGGTTGGGAGCTTGCTCGTCAAATCGTCCCTGCCAGACCTGCCGCCGTTCCTGTTCGACAGCGTCATCCAGAAACGCGTCGGTCATAATTCCCCGGTAGGTTTCCTGCCACGACCGAGCGTGCAGGGCTGCAATCCGGTCGGTATCGGCCGCCGTTGCCGTCCGGTAAACGATCGTATCCATACGCGTATCAGGCCGAGCGTCTTCGGGTAAATCCTACACTTCTACGGGCATAGTCACCGTTTGCTTACTTTCAGCGGCAACCGTTACGGTTTCGCCATGTACGCTGATGGTGATGGCCTGCGAAGAAAAGTTACGTACCATTACGTCCTGCTGGGTGGTCATAACCTCCAGCAGTGCGCCCCGGAATCGAATCTTGAAGGCAAACGCATTCCAGTTCTGGGGGCAATACGGCGCAAGAACCAGTTGCTCGTTTTCGACGCGCAGCCCGCCAAACCCTTTCACAACGGCCAGCCAGGTACCCGCCATGGACGTAATGTGGCAGCCGTCTTCAGTATCGTTGTTGTAATCGTCGAGGTCGAGCCGGGCTGTGCGCAGGTACATCTCATATGCTTTCTCTTTCATACCCAGTTTCGACGCCTGGATGGAGTGAACGCAGGGCGACAGCGACGATTCGTGCACCGTCATGGGCTCGTAAAACTCAAAGTTACGCCGGAGCGTGTCGGTGTCGAACTCGTCTTCAAAGAAGTAAAGCCCCTGCAATACGTCGGCCTGCTTAATGAAGCATGACCGCAAGATCCGATCCCACGACCAGTTCTGATTAATCGGGCGCTGTCCTTTCGGAATGTCGGCTGCGGGCATCAGGTCTTTATCGAGAAACCCTTCCTGTTGCAGGAAAACCCTTCTATCTTCGTCGTAGGGTAAATGTATTTTCTCAGCGATGTCCTGCGCTTTCGGGATCTCAGCCTCTTCGTTGAAGTGAATCCGAGCGGCCAGCTCAGCGTATTTTGGAGCATCTAGAGCCTTCACCTTACCGACGGCTTCGATGGTGTAACGTAACGTCCAGGCGGCAATGTAATTGGTATACCAGTTGTTGTTGACGTTGTTCTCGTACTCGTTCGGGCCGGTTACGCCGAGCATGACGTACTGCTGCTTAGCCGCCGACCAGTTCACACGCTGGCTCCAGAAGCGGCTGATGGCGATGAGCACTTCCAGTCCATACTCGACCAGGTACTGCTCGTCGCCGGTATAGCGAACGTAGTCATAAATGGCGTAGGCAATGGCCCCGTTCCGGTGAATCTCTTCGAAGGTGATTTCCCACTCGTTATGGCACTCCTCGCCGTTCATGGTTACCATCGGATAAAGGGCAGCACCGGCCTTAAAACCTAGTTTCTGCGCATTCTCAATGGCCTTACCGAGTTGCTTATAGCGGTAAACGAGTAGATTTTTGGCTACTTTCCGGTCGGCTGTCGACAGGTAAAAGGGCAGGCAGTACGCTTCGGTATCCCAATACGTCGACCCGCCGTATTTTTCGCCGGTAAAGCCTTTGGGGCCAATATTGAGCCGCTCATCTTCGCCGGTATAGGTTTGGTTCAACTGGAAGATATTGAAGCGAATGCCCTGCTGAGCAGCAATGTCGCCGTCGATCACAATATCGTTCATCTTCCACTTATCCGCCCAGGCCTGCTTTTGCTCGAACAGCATCTTCTCGAATCCCTTGCGGGTAATCCGCCGGATCGAGTTATGTGCTTCCGCAATAAGCGTGTCCGTCTCGTAGTTCATCGACGACAGGTTGACGGCGTATTTATAGATTACCGTTTCCTGACCCCGCTCGCAGTCGAGCGTGATGCGGTTCGCTACGTATTTCTCATATTTGATTGGCTGCGACTGGTAATCGACGTTTACTCCGTCCTGCTCAATCTCCACGCACATGCCGGTGGCGACGTGAAACCCGGTTTTGCGGGTACGTAGTTCAATGTAGGCTTCGCCGTAGGCCGTTTCTTTGCGAACCTCGTCCCAGAATGTTTCGTCGTAGTTGGCGTCCCGGTTGCGAATGGCCCCATCAATGTAGGGAGTTACCGTAATTTTGGCGTCGAAATTAAGGGGCTTCACGGCATAGCGAATCACGCCAGCCTCATCGTCAACAATGGAACAGAACCGCTTGGCATGGACCTGTAGTTCTTTCCCGCTTTTGAGAACCGCCACGAACGACCGCTCCAGATACCCTTCCTGCATGTTGAGTTCGCGCCGGAAATCGCGCACTTCGCAGGTGTTCAGATCCAGTGTTTCGTACTCGATCTCGATGTCGATACCGATCCAGTTGGCGGCATTGAGCACTTTGGCGAAGTACTCAGGATACCCGTTCTTCCACCAGCCCACGCGGGTTTTGTCCGGATAGTAAACCCCCGCTACGTAGTTACCCTGCAGGGTTTTGCCGGAGAATTTTTCTTCGAAGTTGCCCCGCTGGCCCAGACGACCGTTGCCCAGCGACAGCACACTTTCGGTTATTTCATTGTAGTCACGGTGGAAACCCTCCTCGACGATACGCCAGGGGTCTTGCGTTATGTAATTTTTCATCACAGGTTGTTAGTCGTATCGACAAAATTACCCATTTCCTGCTTTACGCGCATGGCCTGGTTAATATGCCTCTCTGTATGAGACACTAGCATCTGCATTACGTCACCCAGGCGCACGGTCAGCCAGTTGCCGAACAGGCTCGATACCTTCTCTTTATTCCAGTCGAGGTAAACCGCTTTGTCGAGTAACTGACGCAGCAAGGTCTGCAACTCGATAAACTGCGGGATAACCTCCGCCGGTTGCAGTTCATCGGCCCGGCGGGGTCGAATCATGCCCGGTGCCGGAACTTTAAATTTCACTTCCGGATCGACTGCGTACCGCATCATCTTTCCAATCCAGTCGCTTTCCAGAGTCTGATCGGTCGGGTTCGTTTGCTGAAGACCGAACTGATCCACTTTGTGCTGGATGTTGCGGATATAGAACCGTTCGGCCAGATTCAGGTGCTGTAAACATTCGAGTATACTCCACCGATCGGGTGAAGGCTTCCAGCGGAGTTGCTCGTCGCGCAGGGGCTGAAATTCCTGCGCGAGTGTATGCAATACGGCCGAAAGGCGGGTCTGTAGTTCGTGGGCGGTTTGGAGTTTTTGCATATAAACAGACTACGTCCCTTTTCGTACACAGGCCAAAAATGGGGATGATGTCATGAAATCAGGTTGAATTCTATTTCCTGAACGTGCGTACCAATTGTCACCTGACCAATTAGTGAGGCAGAACGAGGGCTAGCTGCAAATAGCAGCCTGCGACGAATTTAGTCCTTTTTTCAGATCTGCCTTTATTGATAACACTGATCGGTTTATAATTGATTAAATAAAGCCACCAATTCGGTCGAAGCAGTAAAATGCACCTGCTCATGTACAAAACAAGCCCGGCGTTAGTAGCGCCGGGCTTGTTTTTGAACCGTCAATACATAAGCGGTTTTCGCTAGAGTTTGATCACCTTCACGCTCTGCCGCTGTGCCGCAACACCGTTACCCGCTTCACTGACAACCTGCAACAGATACAGCCCACTGGCCTGCCCCTGCATATCCCAGTCAATCCGTTGCTGACTGTCGGCCTGCTGCCAGTGCTGCTGACGTATCGGCTTACCGCTTAGATCAACCAGCTCCACCTGTAACGAGCGACCTTCGGCTCCCCGCACAACCGCCCGTAAGCGCTCCTGCTGGATGGGGTTCGGCGCTAGCTCCACCTGGAGAGGGGTTTCCAGTAAAGCGATCCCTCTGGCGCGGCAACTGGCATCTACCGTCAGGCGATACGGACCGTAGACTTTTATCGTTCCCGAACGATCGGTCACTTTCAGGTAGAAGTTGCCTTGGGTGTTGGTTTGGGCATTGATCAGCGTTAAGCTGGAAGTAGCCGTACCTCTAAAGAGCTGGGGTGTTTCCATGATCTTGGGCGTAGTGAGGCTAGTCTTGTACCACTCGTACTTCACCGCCCCCCCTTCGACTACTACGTTGATGACGGCCGTTCCGCCCCGGCAGACCGTTGGATTGTTGCCGCCAGTCACCGTCGTGGAGGCCGTAGCCGTACAGCCGTTATCGAGTCGGGTGATGGTGACCGAGTAGACCCCTGTGGTCGTGACAGTGGCGGAGTTGGTTGTACCCTGCTGAGCGGCCCCTGCACTAAAGCGGTAGCTGTAATTATCACCTTGGGTAGCCGATAACGTAACGGATGTATTTGTAAAGGACAAAGGGCCGGTGTTCGTCAGGGACACATTCTGGGGAGGAGCTGTACTGCCTGTTACGTCCGTAGCCGCCGTAGCCGTACAGCCGTTGGCACCAGTCACCGTGACAGTGAACGTCCCCTCGGCCGTGACTGTAGCAAAGGGACCACCTGTCTGGGTGATAGAACTGGAGCCAGGCCCACTGAAAAGATAAGTGAGTGTACCACTGGTACTGCTGGCGGCAGTGAGTTGGACGGTAGCCTTATTACAGGTGATGTTCCCATCCGTTGTTAGGGTCACACCCTGAGGGGGCGTTGTACTGCCAGTTACCTCCGTGGTCTGGGTAGCCGTGCAGCCATTGGTGCCCGTTACCGTGACACCATAGACGCCCTCATTGCTCACCGTAGCGGTGGCCCCATTGGCTGTGATCCCGTTATCGAAGACGTAGCTGTCACCCCCGCCTGCGGTTAAGGTCACTGTCCGCTTGGTGCATGTAAGCGGGCCATCGTTGATCAGGGTGGCTGCTGGCGCGGTCGTATTACTTTCGACCTTGGTGCCAGAACCCCATAGACACCCATTAGGGCCAGTTGCATAGACAGTGTATGAGCCTGCCTGATTGACCGTGGCTATACCCCCACTACTCGCCAACCCAGGAAAACTGAAGACGACGCCCGGCGTAGTGCTGCTGGCCGTCAGGGTTACACTGGTTTGGGAGCAGGTCAGCGGGCCATTGTTGCTTAGCGTTACGTTCTGGGGAACCTGTCTGTCAGTGATGACGGTGGTAGAGGCTACCGTTGAGCATCCGCCGGAGTTGGTCACCGTAACGCTATAGACCCCTCCACTCCTCACTCTGGCGAAACTCGCATTGGGACCACCCCCACGAGACGCTCCATCACTAAAGGCATAGGTGTTATTAATCCCACCATCAGCAGTCACAATTATTTCTATCTCATCGTCTTCACAATTAAGGGTCCCGTTCTGACTGATTGTAACAATGGTGGGCGGGGCATTCACCGTCAAACTCACCAGACGGGTGCTGGTGGGGGTTCCTTCTGATGATGAAGCTACCGTAACGGTTAGGGTCTGTACCCCGCTCACGTCTGCTCCCACACTTGCCGACACCGCGCTGGTACTGGTAGCCGAGAGGGTGATGCCTTCTGGAGCGGACCAGGTATAGGTGTAGGGCGTAGTGCCGCCGGTAGCCGTTACAGACAGAGCCACTGTGCTGCCGGCGCAAACCGGATTAGGACTGGCCGATACCGAGAGAGTCGCTGCCGGAATTGTGCAATTATAAAGCACTGAGACCGTACTGCTGACATAATTGGCTGTGACCAGATCAGGCTTGCCATCGCCGTTGAAATCACCCACCGCTACCGATTGGGGACCAGAGCCTACCCCAAAATCGGTTTTACTGCTAAACTCCCCCGTACCATCGCCCAGCAAGACCGAGACTGTGTTGGAGGCTTCACCGGCCGAGACCAGATCGGTATTACCGTCCCCGTTAAAATCCGCCACGGCTACTGTATAGGGTCGGGAACCCACCTCAAATTCTGGGGAAGTCGGAAAGATTCCAAAGCCACTGTTTAGCAGCACCGAAACCGAACTGCCGCCAAGATTAGCCACGGCCAGGTCAGGCTTGGTATCGCCGTTAAAATTCCCCACCGCAACCGAAACAGGCCCCGCATCTCCCTGAAAGGCAATTCCGTTGCTGAATCCGCCCGTGCCATCGCCCCGCGCAACGAAGACTATGTTGTTGCCCGAATTGGTCACGGCAATGTCGAGTAGGTCATCGTTGTTGAAGTCCGCCAACGCTACGAAAATAGGGCCACTGCCCACCCCAAAGTTGATGGCGGTACCGAATCCTCCTGCGCCATTGCCCAGCAGTACCGAAACGTTACCACTACCCTGGTTGGTCGTGATCAGATCGAGCTTTTTATCGTTATTGAAGTCTCCCACAGCCACCGAAGAGGGGTTACTTCCCACCGCAAAATCGACCTTGGCGCCGAATCCACCCGTGCCATTACCCAGCAGCACCGAAACCGTATTATTGTTATAATTGGCGGTGACCAGGTCGGAATTTCCATCGCTGTTGAAGTCCCCTACAGTCACGGATCGGGGCTGAGTACCCACCGCGAAGTCCGTTTTGGGGCCAAATCCACCTGTCCCGTCATTTAGCAACACCGAAACCGTATTACTGTTACTATTAGCTACGGCCAGGTCAGGCTTAGTATCGCCGTTAAAATTCCCCACCGCCACCGATTGAGGCTGAAGACCCACCGGAAGGTTAAGCGTATTCTGAAAACATTGCGCCCAGCTAGTAGCCTGACTCAGTAACAGCAACCCCAAGAGGCTGAAAACGTACTGAGTATATCGGCTACGGAAGGCCATACAGCGGAGTCGATTTGGGCCATTTGTCTTCAAATGGTGGCCGACTGTAAACAGATCGGGTTGAGTAAGTAGATTTGGGTTCATGATCGATATAAGATAGCTGGATGGAAAAGAAATCAAGCCGTTTGGGGCTATCAGTAGCCATTTGTAAGGATGTCTCGGAACGGCTCGGCTGGTTGAGCGAAATGGGAATCGCTCAGCCGCAGGCAACTGAACCTTTGATTGATTGTAAATTGTCTATCAGACAATTACCCATCAACTCGCCGGGAGGAACCCTGATAAACGCCGAGCACCTGCTGATACTGCCGGGTTAGGTTCCGCAGCGAATCGGCAATCGGCAGCCCATCGAAGGCTTCTACAGGTAAGTCAACGCGAATACCCTGCTCATCCATCAGATAAGCTGATACGAGCGTATTTCCCAGGGCGACAAAACTGTTGAGTACTTCGAGTTGCGTGTCCAGTTCGGCACAGCAAACGCAGGGGCTATCAGAAGCCCCCAGGGTGAAATGAAGGATCATCGCGTTGACGTTAGTTTGACGGGTTAGTCACAGCTTCTCCAGTTGGGATTGACCGGAAGTCCTGGCTAATCCCAACTGGAGAAAACGCTAGAACGTAATCTTAAACAAGACTCCGTCGCCCATGCTGGTTAGGTAAGCGGTGTGATTATCCACCACTTTCAGGTCCGTTGGCATGTTCAGCTTGTCGATCAGTACGTCATTGGTGGTTCCATTTGCCCGTATCAGCCGACCGGTTTTAGGCGTCCAGCCCATTGGGCCAAACACGGCAAACTCAAGGGCTAAGTAGTTGCCATTTCCATCATTCTCAATGTCGACCAGGCTATTGAAGCTCTGCTGAAAGACGCTAAGCTTGCCCGACATGTCCATCCGGTAAATAAGCGCTTTGCCTGCCGGAAACGGAAAGCCCAGCAACGTACTGATGGCAAACTGCTTACCATCGTAGGTAATGCCCGTAGGCACCGACTGCACAAAGGGGGGACCTGGAGGAGGTCCGGCCGGATTGGGATTAGGTATGCCCGGCACGGCCGCTACCACACTTAACTCACCGGTTTTAGACCGGCGTACAATGGCGTTGGCGGCTGCATCGGTGAAGTAAAGCGCCCCGTCGGGCCCCAGGATCATGTTATACAGATGGGATTCGCCGGTGTCCTCAGAAAAGGAATAGTCGATGACGAACTTCTGAATAGTTTCCGGCGTCAGACTGGACGCAGCAATCGGCGCATCGCCGGTTTTGTACGAGCTAAGATTAAAGGTGTAAAGTCCTTTGGCATTCAGTACATAAAGCACGCCATCGACTGCCAGCAAGTGATCGGTAGCGTCGAGCTCGTTATCGGGGCGTTTGAAGGAATACAGGCCCGTAATAATCGGATGTGCTTTTCCATCCGGTGTGATTTCTGATACGCGGCCATCGTTGTTGCCTGTGCCTTGTTCGGTTACAAAGACCCGTCCACGGGAGTCGGTCTCTACGCCAATCACCCCGACCAGACCTGTAGCCAGCGTGGTCGTCGTGAGCTGAACGGGTGCGGTGGTGATTCGGTGATCCTGGCATCCGGTGAGCAGGCTACCCATCAAAAATAAACCTAAAAGAGGCAATTTGTACTGCATAACATGAGGTGTTTTGGAAAAATTGAGCATCTCGGTCATCGACTCGTCCCTTATCGAATACTGTTCTGACAGGAATTTGGCAATCAGCCGGTTAACGGGGAAGTGGTCGATTAGAACCGGGTCAAAAGTAGGGGCCATGCATCCCTGGGGACGATAAGAAATGGTCCAAATCCGATAAGAAATGGTCCATTTGTGGTTAAAACGCGAAAATGACAGGCAAGAAAGCCGTCTAATCAGGCTTAGACGATAAACCTGCCAATGCTTCCCGGACAAGCTTGTCCGGGAGCATTGGCAGGTGCTGGTCGCATGGCCGACACTTGCTTGTCAGGCGGTTGATTCAGATGACGTAGTTGCTCGGGTTGGCGTTGCTACGGGGGGCGTATTCGCTTACAAAAAGTGCAGTTCCGTTTTGCCCCTTTTCCACGGCTTCCAGATACGTTTGGGCCACCGTAGCCGCCGTTGGGAACAGCGTTTCATCCATGCCAAACGAACGGGCGGTTTCAGCAACCAGGGGCGGGTGGACAATGACCAGCCTGCGCCTTTCGGTCATGTCCAGGGCAGCCCCTCTGACAAAGCCTTCCAGACCAGCGTTGACCATGGCCACCATCGACGTTGCGGGCCAGGGCGAGTAAGCCAGCATACCGCCTGTCATGACAAACACGCCGTTGGGCCGAAGTTTGGCTATGCCGCTACGTGCCATGTTAATCTGACCCATCAGTTTGCTCGATAACGTCAGCTCAATTTGAGAATCAGTTAGCTGGTTCAGCGGACCAAAAGTTGCGTCACCGCCAATAATCAGAATGGCATCCAGCTCGTCGATCTGCTCGTAAAAAGCTTTAATGCTGGCCTGATCGGTAAAATCAACGGCGGGCTGAGTAGACCGGGAGGCTGTTCTGAGCGTATGTCCCTGCTCGCGAAAGAGCTGATCGACAGCGCTGCCGATGGTGCCCGAGGCTCCAATAAGTAATACGTTCATCAGAAAGAATATTGAGTAAGATTAGCGTGGGAATTATATCTCGTATGGACCGGTCAATGAAAACTCTTTACGTACCCGGTCTGCTAACTACTCTAAACGGCTGATAGGACGGTACCCGGTAAACGTAATACCAGGCGCTAGGTAACCCGGCTTAATGGGTTCTTCCCGGACTAAGTCGGTGCTGAGGTATTTTTTGTTGCAGTCACACAGAATTGTTACTACGCGGGCTTCGGGCCCCATTTCCTGTTGTAGCCTGATGGCGCCGATCAGGTTCGCGCCCGACGAAATTCCTACCGCTATGCCCAATTGTTGAGCCAGTTTCTGTGCCATGAGTATAGCGTCGCCATCGCTGGCCTGCACCACATAATCTAATTCGTTCAGGTGCATAACCTCAGGGACAAACTCGTCGAAAAAGCCCTGAATCCGGTGCGTTCCGGTTTTATATCCGACGGATAAGGTGGGTGATTCGGCAGGTTCGAGCGGGTGAATACGAATGTCGGGTTTGCGGGACTTGAGATAACGGCCTACGCCCATCACCGTACCTCCTGTACCGACCCCGGCCACAAAGGCATCGGGTGTGACCCCTACCTGCCGAAGCTGCTGCCAGATTTCCTTGCCCGTTGTCAGGCGATGGGCTTCTGCATTGTCTTTGTTGGCAAACTGGCGGGGCAGAAAAACGCCCGGGTCAATGGCGGCCATCTCTTCAGACCGTCGAATAGCGCCCATAAACCCACCTTCTTCTTTTGAAAACAGCTCGATATCGGCACCCAGACTTCGGATGATATCAATACGTTCCTGGCTTACACCGGTGGGCATGATAATCGTAACGGGGTGCCCCAGCGCCCGACCGATTGCCGAAAAAGCAATACCCGAACTGCCGCTGGTGGCTTCCACAATACGGTCACCTGGTTGAATGGTGCCTCTGCGATACGCCTGATGTACTATGTGAAGCGCCATTCGGTCTTTCATGCTCCCGGTCAGGTTGTACTGCTCACATTTTACGTAGAGCGAACTAGACCGTCCATGATACGTATAAGACAGTTCCAGCATGGGCGTATTGCCAACCAAATACCAGAGTTGTTCAAACTTCTCCTGAACAAGGGGGGGCAGCGCAGTTTCCAGAGATAGAATCATGAAATAAAGAGTTTAGGACAGACTTTGGAGTATGGGTTGACGCATTCAGACATTCGACCCGGGCGGCCGCTACGTTTATTTTATCTCGTGCAGGTACAGGTAAATAGCTCTTAATTCATCGTCGGAATAGGTGAATGCCTGCACGGGCATGTACTTACTTAACACACGACCTTCGGGCGTTTTGCCCGTATGGAACAAGTTAACAAACCCTTGCTGCGTCCATTTACCCAGGTTTCCAGTCGATGAAATATCGGGGATAGGCGGCTGTCCGGGCGTATGGGCAGGCCCTCCTTTGAAACTGTCGGTGTGGCAACCGGTGCACGTAACGGCCAGGTATTTTCCGTAATCAGCGTTGACCGCCAGTTTCACGTCGTCCACATACGTAGCGGTATGGTCAATTCTTTCGGCGGGAAGTAACTGAAACTCACCTATGAACGTGAGAATTCGCCCGAGTGGCTTGATTGACTTTTGTGGGGTTAGTTTATCGACTGGCGGCTGCTTTTTGACGTAGCTGATCAGGGTCGCCAGATCCTGGTTCGATAAGCCACAGATCTCGTGCGACGGCATAAACCAAAGGGGTTTGTTATCTTTCCCCAGACCGTGCCGCAACGCCCGAATCCAGTCCTGATCCGTATACTGAATACCGCCCTTCCCACTGGTAATGTTTGATGCTTGAATAAATCCAATGGGCGATTTTTCATCGGCAAACACTTCACCCGTAGCCAGATTTGCACCATGACAAGCCAGGCACCCCCTGATCTCGGCCACGTGCCGACCCGCAATGTAGGAGGCAGAATCGTTGGGAATAATTAAACGCTGGGGCTTTACGTCGTATATTTTGTTAATACTCGCTTCGGTTTTGGCGTAAACAAACCCGTAAAAGACAAGGAGCAGAAGAACCAGACTGCCTAAAACAATACCGGTCCATTTGAAAATTTTCTTGAGCATGGAAAAGATTAAAAAAAGGGAAGATCTCTTGGTTAGCCGTAGATATAAGACAAGCCAAAACTAGGGCGGAGGCACCCTTGGGGACGATAAGAAATGGTCCAAATCCAATAAGAAATGGTCCATCTATGGTTAAAATGCGAGAATGATAAGCGGGAAGGCTACCTGATCAGGCTTGAGCGGCAAATTCACTGGGACTTACCTGGTATAAGTCCCGGAAGCACTTACTAAAATAGGGCGGACTCTCGAAGCCAACCTGATAGGCCGTTTCACTCACTGAAACGCCTGAGCGCAGGAGCTGGGTGGCTCGTTTAAGCCGGTAATTACGTAGCAGTTCATGGGCGGTCAGACCCGTCAGCGCTTTCACCTTGCGGAACAGATTGGTGCGGCTCATGCCTAATTCACTCAACATGTGATCGAGTCCAAAACCGGAATCGCCCAGGTTGGCTTCGATTAGGGCGTATAAGCGAGTCAGAAACGGGTCGGTGGCTTCAGAGACCGGTCGAGAAGGAGCCGAATTAGGATTATTTAGACTGGCTTGTACCCACTCCCGCTGCCGCTGTTTACTCATCAGTTGATTACGTACTCGAAGTTGAAGTTCGGTGATCTGAAAAGGCTTGGTTAGGTAATCATCGGCCCCCATCGAAAGGCCCGACAGCCGATTCTCGACCGACGACTTGGCCGTCAGTAGGATGACGGGTATGTGACTGGTACGCACGTCGGTCTTTAACTGATTACAGAGCATGAAGCCGTCCATCAGGGGCATCATCACATCCGAAATGATCAGATCAGGTAAATATTCCAGAGCCTGCTCCAACCCATCTCGTCCGTTAGCGGCCCGCTGGATGCGGTAGTGCGGAGGCATACTTTCAACAATAAAGCGGGCCAGCTCATCATTGTCTTCCACCACCAGCAAACGGGGTTCATCTGATTCATCCGAGGCTGTCCAGACGTTGACATTCGGACTCCTGGGAGCCAGTACGCCCGGTGCCGCTTCTGATGTATCAACCCGTCGATAAGGCAACTCGACCACGAACGTAGTGCCCTGATGTAGCTGACTCTCGACCGAAATGTGCCCGCCCTGCAACTGAACCAATTCATGCACCAGCGCCAGGCCGATTCCCGTACCCGGCACAGCGGTTGTATCCCGATCTGAACCGGTCCTGCTCCGGCCGGTGCCGACTCCCTGCGGGGGCCTGTGCGACACCCGATCAGCCGTATCACTGACTTGGTAAAAGCGGTCGAAAATATGAGGCAGGTCCTGAGCCGAAATGCCAACGCCCGTATCGGCAACGGTTAGCCGGATATGTTGCGACGCTTCCGTCAACGTTACGGTAATGGTGCCAGCTTTAGTGAACTTCAGCGCGTTGGCCGTCAGGTTATAGACAATACGTTCCAGCTTTTCTGCATCGAACCAGTAGGCGCCCGTTACATCGGAGTCGAACGTCAGACCAAGCCCCTGGTTGGTGGCCTGGTCGGTTAAGGGTTTCAGCCAGTGACGGAAAAATTCGGTGAGGTCCCCACGCGACTCGTGAATGGGCATGACGCTGGCCTCCAGCTTGGACAGATCCAGCAGTTGATTGATCAGGCCCAGGAGCTGGTACGCATTCTGTTCGATCGTTTGCAGTCTCCTCCGATTTTTGGGCCCCGGATTCTCGCTGGCCATTTGTTCGGTAGGGGCCAGTATCAGGGTGAGGGGGGTCCGAAACTCGTGGGTGATGTTCGTGAAAAAATTAGTCTTGATTGTGTCGACGGCCCGGAGCTGGTCGGCTTCCTGCTGGCGAAGCTGAATGGTTTGGTTGAGTCGGAGCCGGTTCAGATAAACCTGGAGTAAAGCCCAGGCTATGCCCAAACCAATCAGGCAATACAGCAGAATGGCCCACCAGGTGGCCCAGAAGGGAGGCTCGATGGTAATAGTCAGTTTTCGTACATAGCGGCTCCACCGCCCCGACGTATTGGACGCATTGAGCAACAAGACATAATCGCCCGGTGGCAGGTTGGTATAAACAGCCTCGGTCCGGTCTGTCTCCTTCCAGGTGTCTTCCAGACCTTCCAGGCGATAGCGGTATCGGTTCTTAGCCGGTCGATTGAATTGTAAGGCGGCAAATTGAACGGTCAGGTAATTCTGGTTATGAGCCAGACTGAGTTGATCGGTAGCCTGGATGGGCAACGTGCCCAGAACGGAGGTTCCCGGAACGGAGGTTCCCGGAACAGATCGGTTGGCGAACGTAGTCGTGTCCGCGCCGTCGGGTACTGGCAAATCGGGCTGAATGACCTGATTATTCACCTGGAGCTGGGTCAGTTCAACGACGGGCTCAAAGGTATCCTGACCAATCTGCCGGGGATTGAACAGCGTGAACCCTTCCAGACCGCCCATCAAGATGTTGCCCTCCGGGAACTGGATGTAGTGGTTCCGGTTAAACTCGTCGGCCATGATACCATCATCCCGCGTAAAGGTCTGAGTTGAAAAATCCCGGCGGTTCATCCGGCATAACCCCTTGTTGGTACCCACCCATAAATACCCAAAGCGATCGGGCAGGGCCGAGTAAATGACGTTGTTGGGCAGACCTGTAGCCTGGGTAAACCGTCGAAACCGCCCCGTTCGTTTATTAAACAGACACAACCCACTACCAAACGTGCCGATCCACAACCGATTCGCATCGGCTGGATCGGCCGACAGGCAGTACAGGGTATTGCTGCTCAGGGAGGTGGCATCGCCAGGCCGGTTGACAAATTGCCGGACCTCGCCATTGTGGCGGTCGAGCCGCCAGAGTCCTCCCACCTGACTGGCCAGCCAGAGCGCCTGCTCATCGACCACCACTTCCATAATGGGCCCCGAGGATAGGCTGGCAGGAATTGGATATTGAAACCGGTTCCAGCGGTGCGTTGACTCATCGAACCAGAATGCCATTGAGTCATACACCGCCCAGACACGGCCCTTGGGATCGGTGGTCATGGGGTAAGGAATCATAGTACTCCCGTCCCAGTAGCGCTGGTGGATGGGCAAGGGGAAATGCTCGGCCTGGCCCGTTTTCCGATCCAGCCGATACAGATCCGCAGTGCCTACGTTAAACCAGAAACGGCCTGCCCTATCGAAGGTCGATCGGAAATTATAGTTGATCATTCCCCGCAGGGTGGCCAGTACCGTTGGGGTAACAGGGGGTAGTCCCAGCGAATCGCGGGTAAGCAGGTCCAGATAAAATTCACGTTGATACCGGTGCTTCTGAAACGGGCTCGGCTGAAGATTGAAGGTGCGGATACCGGCTCCCGTGGTGCCCATCCATAAGACATTGGTCCGATCGATGAGCAAACTCCGGCACTCATCGTTGAGCTGGTCCCAGTGGGCTACGAGCTGGACGCCCTGCTGGTCCGTAAACCGAAACAGGTTACCAAGCCGACCGAAATAGACCGTTCCCTGCCGGTCGATGGCCGTATGAGCGCTATGCCATTCGTCGTTCCCCCGGGCGGGTAATCGATAGGGACGCAGCTGGCCCGTGCGGGGCTGGAACAAGGTCAGGTAGTGCCGGGAGAAGAGCATCAGTTCGCCGGTCGGTCGAATCCGAACGGCACCTAACGTATCTTCGGGCAGCGACTGAACATTGCCCGGCTGGTGTCGAAAGTGCGTAAACCTTTGGGTAGCTTCCTCAAACCGGTCGAGCCCGTTTACCGTAGCCAGCCAGATCGTTCCATCCGCCCCCTCCTGCATATCGAATATGCCATTGCTGCTGATCGAGGACGCTTGCCGGGGTTGGTGACGGAACCACCGGCCCTGTTTTTTTTCCAGATCCCAGCTAAAGAGGCCCGTTCCAAATACGATTAACCAGAGCCGATCCTTTTGGTCGATGCGTAAACCATACGTAGTGCCGGGTTTGACCAGCCGGCGAAAAGCGGCCTGCCGGGAGAGATTGGTGAAGGTTTCCGTCCGTGGGTCGAAGACATCAATATCCATCTGCTCGGAAAGGATCCAGATGCGCCCGTGACGGTCCAGTTCCAGTTGGTTGAGTCCGGCAAAGGAGAGCGAAGGCCGCCCGTCGGGGTCGGGTTGAAAGACCTTAAACCGCTGACCATCGTAGCGACAGAGGCCATCGCGGGTGGCGGCCCAGATGAAGCCTTGTTTATCCTGAAGAATAGACGGCACAAAGGCCTGGGGTAATCCCTGGCGGTCGGTAATAACCTGGGGTTGGGGTAACGGAACCGACTGCGATTGCAGAACGCCCGATGAAGCCAGCAGGCTCATCAAACAGAACAGCAGGCGTAGGGTTGACGGTATGTATTTGTTCATACCAGGTAACGAGGCTCAGTTCACATCGTCTACCCAGACGTGTAGCCTGCAGGCATCGCCATTTGTTTAGGGGTTCGTTGAGAGATGAATGTAACAAAGCTAGCCCTTTTAGAATACAAATGACGTTTTTAACCTCAAAATGAGCGGAGTTGCGTATGGGCGAGCCGCGTATCTACAAGCTATGTTTAACAGGTTTCTAAATTGAGAACAAGTACGTTTCGACATGCAGCAACATAGTAACGTGCTAACTATGGGATTGCTCGTATTCATCCATAATGCATTCGATATACGTTAACGATACTGCGAAGCCCTAACACTAGATAAGCCTTGTGCTTATTCCTCCGCGTATGATACTAGCTTACACTTCGCCCGACAGGATCTTTTTCCGGTGCAGTTCGCCCCAGTTACGTAATGATTCGATCACCCCGCCCAGCGTTTTGCTATGTGGGGTTAAGGTGTACGTAACTTTTACCGGATAGGTATCATACACCGTTCGTTTTACTAATCCGTTTACCTCCATATCGCGCAATTCCTTGGAAAGCATCCGGTCGGTAATTCCGTGAACCTCTTTGGAAATTTCGCCAAACCGTTTCTCCCCAAACGTAAGTGCCACAATAATTGGCAGTTTCCATTTGCCATTTAGTACGTCCAGCGCATCCCGTATCGGACGTAACGTAGTCACGCACTCCTCCTGCTTCAGCTGGGGTGCTTCCATCTTATTCAGCATCTACACATTATACGTAAAAAGTAGCACAAATCCACTATACTCAAGTATAGGGCTATACAACAGTATAGTACTTACAAAAGTATAGTAAACAAAGTAAATTTGCACCAGCAATACGGGAGAACGTTTCGCCCTATTTAAAAAGAATATGACATGACTATTCATAGAGAAGTAGTTCACATATACACCCCTCCTACTCAACAGGGATTTCTGGGGGCTGGCCACCTGGCTAGCCCGGTTATTCAGATGGACTTTACGGAAAGTGATCCGTTTATCGTCTTGATGGACGATCGACTCGACAAACAAAACGAACTGCCGGTCGGAGGGCCGCATCCACATGCCGGTTTCGAGACGGTATCCTTACTCCTGGAAGGCGAAGTAGGCGACGAGGCCCATCGAATGAAAGGGGGTGATTTGCAGCTCATGACCGCCGGAAGCGGAATCGTTCACACAGAGACCATCGATCGGAAAGCAACGATGCGCCTGTTGCAGTTATGGCTGAATCTGCCCAAAAAAGATCGATGGGTCCAGCCACGGGTACAGGATCTTAGGTTGGAGAAGGTGCCCACTCTGACCCAGGAGGGCCTCACGATAAAGGTTTACAGTGGTTCGCTGGGTGGTGTAACTTCACCGATTCAAAATTATGCCCCTCTCCTCATCGCCGATATTCAGTTGTCGCCGGGCGTGACTACTGTGCAGCAGATTCCTGGCTCGTACACCACTTTTTTGTACGTCCTTGAAGGGAGTCTACAAGTTGGAGACGAAGCAAAAGAAATCCGTCAGAATCAGGTGGGCTGGTTCAACCGCTACGACGGGGAGGCACAGAGCGAGATCAAACTGACCGGTGGCGAAGCCGGAAGTCGGGTTATTCTCTACGGCGGAGAGCCGCAGGGAGATGCCATCGTGTCGCACGGCCCTTTCATTGGCAATACGCAGGAGGATATTCGAAGGCTCTACCAGGAATACAGACAGGGTCGCATGAACCACATCGCTACCGTACCGGCATCGCAACGGATGCTCTGGTAAACCTGCCCGTTGGCTTAATTTTCTTTCATAAATGGTTTTGCCTGAAGCACTTAAACAAGTGCTTGACTAATACTTTCAAATTTTTAAATGTTTAAATATATGTCAACTACCAAATGGGTTCTCGACCCTACTCACAGCGAATTAGGTTTCAAGGTCAAACACTTGATGATCAGCAACGTATCAGGTTCTTTCCAGCAATTTCAGGTCGAAGTTGAAACGAAGGATGATGATTTTAGCACAGCCCGTATCCAGGCTACCGCTGAAATTGGGTCAATCCATACCAACAACGAGCAACGAGACCACCACCTGCGTAACTCAGATTTCTTCGAAGCCGAAGTCTACCCTCAGTTAAGCTTTCAGTCGACTAATGTAGAGAAGTTGGATGAGGATCGCTTTTCCGTCTATGGCGATTTAACGATGAAAGGCGTTCGTAAACCCGTCAAATTACTGGCTGACTACAGTGGCATCACAAAAGACCCCTGGGGCGGAGTGAGAGTTGGGTTTACCATCAGCGGCAAAATTAACCGCAGCGATTGGGGTATTAGCTTCAATGGCGTTCTGGAAACGGGGGGGGTAGCGCTGAGTGAGGAGGTAAAAATTCAGGGTGAAATCCAACTCGTCAAACAAACTGAGCCCGTACTGGCCTGATACGGTAACTTATTTCCCTGAGCCGCCTGCTGAAGCTGGAAGCTTTGGCGGGCGGTTTAATTATTTCACCATGTGGCAACTTTACTGAGCGCCTAAGGGTCTATCTATAAATTGACGTACGTATGATTAATAAAGTGTCTTTTGTTCCTGGTTGGCTGGGGCTGTTATCCTTAGCCAGTATTTTGCTTGTCACCTCCTGTGCCAGCCCCAAGCCGTTTTCAATTAAAGGCACCGTTCAACGAACCGAGCCGGGTAAGGATGGGTATACGGCCAGCCTGCGCGATCCTCAGGGAAGTGAGTTCGATGCCGTGGTGAGCCGGGTACGTATGCAACAATCGTATCGCCAGTTGCAGGTTGGCGAAAAAGTAAAGCTGGTCGGCGATACCATTCACCTGGATGGGCGAGTTCGAGTGCTGGTCAACCAAATACAATAATTTCCTCACTCAATTGTAGGCCGGGTACCTCGCCCCCGAAAGTTCTGATTGCCAGTAAGCATACCATTACAAGAATTATCGCGTAGCTGATACTTGTCTGCCAGTTATGCAGCCTGGGTGGCAATGGATCTATGATTACCCTAAAATCCATTCAGGTATTCATCGAACAAAAGGCCGTGCAGCGTTTTTTACCTGAAATAGTCCGCCATAAGACGCATTGATCGGGCAATGCCCGATCAATGCATACGTTATACGGAAAGTTGAGCCTGCCTGAACAGATCTACATCACGGCGTGAGTTCAGGTCAATAGCTCCAGCCTCGAAAGGCACTTCCGAACAGTCGCTGCGGTGCCGCACGATCACCCATTTTACGCCTTTGTCGCCTTCGAGCTGAAGCAACTCCGCGAAATAATCGCGACTGAACAGAGCCGGTACGCTAATCTGCGTATCGTACCGACAGGCCACTATCCCTTTTTGTTCTTCCTTCTGTACTTCGAGCATGTGCAGCAATAACCCCAGCGATACCAGTGGCTGATCGGTATGCAACACCAGCACCGTATCGATGTCTTTATGCGTAATATAAAGAGCCGCCAGCCCCGTTTTCAACGATGAGGCCTGACCCGTTTGCCAGCTTGGGTTATCGACCAATGTAACGGGCAAACCACTTAATTCGGGTACGATACGTTCCCGATTGGCACCAAGCACCACCACGACAGGTCCGCGCTGCAACGCCAGTGCGCTTTCCGTGATCCGACGGATAAGCGACTGACCTTTATACATCAACAATTGTTTAGGTTCGCCCCCCATACGGGATGAGTCCCCGGCAGCTAATATAATTGTTCCGATTTTCAAGGGAAGTTTGTTTAAGCGAGTTCGGCGGTTCAGCGCTTGTGATCCGATCATTGCAGGGCATTCCGGTTTGTTTTTAGGTACTGGCTCCGGCACCATTGCAATGAAAAAGACAACGGCTGAACCGTTTACCATCAGAACACCTTAGCTCATCGGTGGGTTCTGTCGGTGGGCAAACACGTCCGTTGGATAACCCACCTCGACCAGTGAAAGTCCTTCGGCGGGAGCCGCCCGGCCAGCTTGTTTTCGATCGCGGGCGTTAATGATCCATTCGAATTCGGCTACACCCAATCGGTGCTGACCTACATCTAGTAAGGTGCCAACAATGGCGCGAACCATACCCCGCAGGAACCGATCCGCCCGAATATGAAAAGTTAACTCAGCCGTCGGTTTCTGTTCCCAATAGGCTGTATCAATCCGGCAGTTAAAGGTTTTTACGTCGGTTTTAACCTTACTAAAACTTTCGAAATCCGTGTGTCTGAGCAGGCAACTGGCCGCTTCGTTCATTCGGGGCACATCCAGCGGCAGGGTAAATACGTAGGCCAGCCCCTCGCGAAACGGGTCTTTCCGGCGGATAATCTGGTATTGGTAATACCGATACGTAGCCGTATAGCGGGCATGATCGTCGGCCCGTACCGGAAAGCAATCGTACACCGCAATATCCGGGGGGATTAAACTATTTATCGAACGGAGCAGGTTCGCGGGCAAGAGAGCATCCGTTTCAAAATGAGCAAACTGTTGCCCGGCATGAACGCCGGTATCGGTACGTCCGCTGCCCACAATAGCAATCGGCTGCCTGAACACCGTTGTGAGGGCCGTTTCGAGTACCTCCTGCACACTGATCCCGTTGGGTTGCCGCTGCCAGCCGTGATACCGGGTGCCCCGGTAGGCCAACTCAAGAAAATAACGCATAGTTGGGGCAAAAATACGAAGCACACGGCAGGATGAAATAATAAAGGGCTTTAGCGTCAGACTAGATTAGTCTAAAGCCAAAGCCCCGGTTAAAGAAGGAAGGAACGAAAACTAAACGAGAAATTTGCTAAACTGTTTACTCGTTAGGAGTTAACCGCCAAACTTCTCGTTGCGTCCGCTTTTATCGGCGTCGCCGGTGATTGCTCCCTTGGCCATTTCGAACAGCTTCACCATTTTGCCGCCCGGCCGGTCCCAGTACTCGCCCGCATGAATAGTAACTTTCAGCAGCGCGATGTGCGGGTCTTCTTTTCCGTTCGGAAACCAGGTTTTTAGAAAATCGCTCCAGAGCTCATTAATCTTCATCCGGTCTTTTACAACCTGGGCGATTCCCTTCGTGGTTACGTACAACTCCGATCCGGGATCGGAGAACGCGACACTCACCCGCTGGTCATGCTTCACCTCGTCAACCTTAGGTGAATTGTCGTAGGTGAAAAACCACATCGTCCCGTCGGGGTCCATCTGGTGAGTCGCCATCGGGCGCGTATGAAAGTCGCCATCCTCTTCCAGCGTGGTGAGCATGGCAATTCGGATGTCCTTAATTTTATCCCGGAGCTTGTCCAGCTCCATCGAGTTCAGTGTCTGTTCAGCTTGCATCAGCCTGGTTCGTTTGTTGTCTTTCCTTAAAACTCCATTGTACGAATAGGGTTTAAAGAAATACACGAAAACTGGGGCAATGCTTACTTAAACAGCCTGCGTGTTTACAAGCGTTCAACTTCAAACCGCAGTTCATCGACCAGTTGCCGAAGGCGTTCGGTATTGGGGGCGGGAGGTGGCAACTGCTGACTCACAAAGGCCCGGATCTCCCAGACTTCGAGGACCTCTTTCAGCGCAGTCTCGCGGTTTGGAATGGTGGGCTGATCGGCCGTCAGCAGCAGCGTCCCTTTCACTTTCACCTGATTATACACCCTCCGACAACAGATGCCCACGCCCTGCACGAGCAGAATATACATTTTTCCGTCGGCAATGTCGAACCAGTTTCTGACGAACTGACCCACCAGCAACGCCCCCGGAAATGTAAAATCGTCGCCTGCTTCGAACGCCCGGTACTGGCCTTCGGGCAGCGTCGGCAGGTGCATGGCGGGCAGCCGGTGCAGAAAGTCAGCGTGCTGATACCGCTGGGTGTATTCGCCAAACTGGTGCTGCATCACAACCGGGATGGTCGGCGCTACGGCCTGAACCGGCGGATTGGGGCGCGTGGACGTACCGGCTCCTTCGTATACGTTATTGAACGTAAGCGGCTCAGCCGCCCGACTCTCGGGTTGACGTATAGCTGCCCCCGCCGACCGATTTTCGGGCTGCTGCCCGAACAGCCGATCCACCGGCGATTCGGTCAGCGCTGGCTGGAACCCGGCCGATTGAGCGCGTTCGCTTACCGGATGCATGGGTGGGGTAATAACGGGTGGAGCGGGAGCCTGACGTATATCGCGCGGTGGTCCGGGCCGAACCTCTTCCTGCTGGCGGTAATACTTACTCAGCACTGAAGCCAGCGGCTGCGGCTCGGGTGCTTTCGGCTCCGGCTGGGCAAATATGTCGGGGAAGTCGGGATGCTGAAACGGATCGTCCTCGTCCGTATCAATCTTTCCATCGGAGCGAATGCTGTGCGTACGCGACTCGGCCGATCGGCCTGACTGACCGAGGGGAATGCTGAGGTTAGGTGTTTCGCGGATTTTCCGCAGGTCCTGCCGCGTCAGTAATTCAACCGTGGTGTTAAACGCCTTGGCTATGGCCTGTAGGTTCTGTTGATTCGGGTTGGCTCTGGCTTCCTCATAAGCCCCTAACAACGAACGCTTTATATTTATCTTCCGAGAAAATTGCTCTTGCGTTAAACCATTCAGTTTGCGCAGGTAGCGGATGTTTTCACTGACGAGCGTCATCCGGTTTGGGTTTACTAAAGTTTGAGCTAAGATAGCCGATTCGGTTTTAAATGCCAATGTCAACCATTTGGCCCATTATTTTGTATTTTTAGTGTATTCGTTTGACTTGATCGTATCTAGTTGATTTCCTCCATGAACATCTTACTGGCCAGTACCGATTTGCGGGATGATTTACAGGCGGTTTTTGCACAACAGCGTCGGCATGCTCCCCAGATGGCGCTGACAACGGCTGCCCAGCGTATTGAACGCATCCGGCGCATTCAGCACTGGATAACGACCCACGAATCGGCTATTCAGCAGGCCATGTACGCCGATTTCCGCAAACCATCGGCCGAAGTAACGCTGGGCGAACTGATGGCGCTTCATGCCGAAATCAGGTACACGATCAAGCACCTCAACCAATGGATAAAGCCCCAGCGCGTGCCAACTCCGCTTAGTCTGGTTGGCACGAAAAGCTATATCCGGTACGAACCCAAAGGAAACGTCTTAATTATCTCGCCCTGGAATTATCCGTTCGTGCTGTCGATCCGGCCGTTGGTGTCGGCTTTGGCAGCGGGTAACGTAGTAATACTGAAACCATCGGAGCTAACACCGAACACGGCCGGGTTGATCCGGCAAATGATCGGCGAGCTGTTTCCGGCGGACGAAGTGGCCGTGTTCGAAGGCGACGCGGAGGTAGCGAAGGCGTTACTTGACTTACCGTTCAACCACATCTTTTTCACGGGTAGTCCGGCGGTTGGACGTATCGTGATGGCGGCTGCGGCCAAACACCTGGCCTCGGTTACGCTGGAGCTGGGCGGCAAGTCCCCCGCCATTGTCGACGAGTCCGCCAACATCAGGCAGGCGGCCGAGCAACTCGCCTGGGGCAAGTGCCTGAACAACGGGCAAACCTGCATTGCACCCGACTATCTTCTGGTTCATGAGTCGGTGAAGCAGCCGTTGATGCAGGCTATGCAGACTGCCATCGCGGGCATGTATAGACCTGAGGGAAAACCGGTTGAACTGTCGGACAGCTACGCCCGCATTGTGAACAACGCTCACTTTCACCGGATAAAAGAGCTCGTCGACGATGCGGTGCAGAAAGGAGCCACCGTTACGTTGGGCGGGCAGATGAACGCCGACCAGAACTTTATTGAACCGACCATTCTGGAAGGGGTTACGAACGATATGCGCGTGATGCAGGACGAAATTTTTGGCCCTGTTTTGCCCGTTCTGACGTATTCCACGCTGGATGAGGCTCTGCAAATCGTCAATCAGCGCGAGAAACCGCTGGCCTTATACATCCACAGCCGCAACCAGCAGCACACGCAGTATATTCTCGACCGCAGCTCGGCCGGCGACACCGTCGTGAACGATGCGCTTCTCCAGTTCAGTAATGTTGAGTTGCCGTTCGGGGGCGTTAACAACAGCGGGTTAGGCAAATCGAATGGTTTCTTCAGCTTTCAGGAGTTCTCGAACCAGCGGGGCGTGATGCAGCGCGACTTTGGCACGATGAAGTTTATCTACCCGCCGTATACCGACAAGGTAAAGAAGCTGATCGGCTTTCTGGCGAAGTACATATAGGGATTCGGGGCGTTGCTCCCTCTGTACTTACCGCTTTCGTTCATAGATAACTGTTTGATTGATAAGGTCGCTGGCAATCGTACCACAATTGCCGGACAGACCCGCAATCGTAACGACAGACCGGCAAACGACCGACCCATCGCATCGGCAAATGACACTATTACTGGCGTCAACGCCCATGAACGAGTTGATCTCAAACACAGTGTCACCCTGGTACGTAGCCTGATAAACCGTTACATCGGCATCGTAACGAGTCGCCTTTGTTACCTTCTCCTGCAACCAGCCCAACTCCTTGAGCGGGTTTTTCACCTGACACGTATTCGGTCGAAGCGGTTCGTCGCGACACGCCAGTACGGCAAGCGCTCCCAGTACAATCAGGTTCTTGTTCATGGCTTCTATTTTCCGGTGATGACCCATCTCTGAGTCGGCAGGTTGCCTTACAGGCAGCTATATTCTCGGTACGTGTGCAATAGCCGTAGTAAACAACGGGCATCTGCCGTACATTCGTAGTCGCTACTTATGAAAACGTCATTGCTAACGGTCGTTAGCTTTTTAACAACGCTGACCACCTTCGCCCAGATCTTTCCTGTTTTAGATCAGAACCCTACGGGCCTCCGCTGGTATCGGCTATCCACTCCTCATTTTCGCGTTGTTTACCCGGCCGGGTTCGATTCGACGGCGCAACGTACCGCCCACCGGTTAGAGAGTCTGTACGAACCGGTTAGCGCTTCGCTCGAAAAGCGTCCCCGCCCTATTTCGGTTGTTCTTCAGAATCAGACAACCAACAGCAACGGCTTTGTTACGTTGTACCCGCGTCGGTCGGAGTTTTTCGCCGTTACGCCCCAAAGTCCGGGTCTGCTCGGTACGTATAACTGGCTTGATCTGCTTTCGGTGCATGAATACCGGCACGTTGTTCAGAACGACAAAGCGCTACAGGGCTATGGTCGGTTTCTGTACACACTGCTGGGAAACGGAGGGCTGTTTTTTCCGCTGATTACCGTGCCCGACTGGTTTGCGGAAGGCGACGCGGTCGGCACCGAAACCTTGCTCAGTAACAGCGGCCGGGGCCGGATTCCGAATTTCAGTCTGGGCATGCGGGCCAATTTGCTGGCAGGCAAACGGTTCACTTACCCCAAAGCGGTGGCTGGTTCGTACCGGGACAACGTACCCGATCATTACGTACTTGGTTACTTCCTGACTACGTATCTCAAGCGCGTGCATGGACCTGATGTGTGGAGTCGGGTGCTGAACCGCAACTACCACCGGTTTCCGTGGCCGTTTGCCTTTTCGGCCAGTATCAAAAACGAGACCCGCCTGCGCACCGAAGATCTGTACCAGAAAACCATGGATGAACTGACCGAATCGTGGCAAAATCAGCAGAAAAGCCTGACCCTGACGCCTGCTGCTACGTATGTGGTCAAAGCCGAAAAGCAGGAATCAAAGCGGCCCGTGTTTACCAATTACCAGTACCCGCAGTGGGTATCCGATTCGACGCTGCTCTGCGTCAAAAGTGGGCTGGGCGATACGCCCCGATTGGTATTATTGACGAAAAATCAGCCGGAGAAAACCGTCTTCGTGCAGGGGTTTCCGAATGATCCTGACCTGCTGTCGGCTACGTCCGAGAAAGCGTGCTGGATTGAGTTTGGCTACGATGCCCGCTGGGGACAGCGCATTTTTTCTAACATCCGGCTGCTCGATTTAAAAACCGGTACGCTCACCCACTTAACGCACCGCGCCCGCTACACCGTAGCGACGCTGTCGCCTGACAGCAAAAAACTGGCCGTGGTGGAGAATACAGACAAATACACCACTCGCCTGCTGGTTCTCGATGCTGCGAATGGACGGATTTTAAGCGTCGTGCCGAATCCGGATCAGGCGTTTTTTCAGCACCCCCGCTGGTTAGCTGACAACCAGACGATCGTTACCGTCGTGCTCCGGAACTGGCAGAAAACCATACAGCTGATCGACACCAAAACGAACCAGAAAACCGACCTTCTTCCCCGCGCGAACGAAAACCTGAGCCATCCGCAGGCCTGGGGAAATTACGTTCTATATAACTCGCCCCGGTCGGGTATCGACAACATCTATGCGGTTGACATCCGCACGAAAGCCCAATTCCAGGTCACGTCGCGTCCGCTGGCGGCTTACCACGCTGCCGTATCCCCATCCGGAAACCGGCTCGCTTTCGACGATTTTTCGGCGAATGGGTATCGCATTATGGATATGTCCCTCAACCCGGCAGACTGGCGTCCCGTCTCTTCTCCTTTCGGCCAAGCAGCGAACGATCCCCTCGCTCAATTCATCGGCCAGCTTCCTCAGTTGGGCCCCGGCGCGGCTCAGGGACGGCAAATTTTAGCGGATTCGGTACCAGCTGTTAGCCCCTATTCGCCCTCGCGGTTTAACCGCTTCGCCAACGCCATTAACATTTATAGCTGGGGACCAACGGTCGGCAGCACGGGTCAGGCCTTGTCGGTTGGATTAAGCTCGCAGGACATCTTAAGTACCACTCAGCTTGGCGTTGGCTACACCTACAACCAGGCAGAACGAGTTGGCAGTTTTTTCGCCAACTTCAGCTACCAGGGCCTCTACCCCATCATTGACCTCAGTTTGCAGCATGGCAACCGCCATACGTCGCTTTACGTCGACCGGCTCGAACCCGCCGACAGTCTCCGCACCGATCAGTGGCAATACAACCAGGTAACGGCTGGCATCCGGCTGCCTCTTCGGCTGACCCAATCGAAATACGCCCAGAACCTAAGTGTGGCGGCTTATTACAATTATTTGCAGGTAACGGGCTATGACCTGCCCTACCGGTTCGTAACGGAAGTAGGCTCCGCGGGCTCCCTGAATGCCTTAACATATAGCTTTACTTACTCGCGGTTGCTTCGCCAGAGCAAGCGGGACGTAGCGCCCCGGTGGGGTCAGACGGTATCGGCCAATTATCGCAGCACCCCCTTCGGCGGCCGACTCAACGGCGAACAATGGGGCGTTCAGGGCAATTTATATTTCCCCGGCCTGGGGAAGCACCATTCTCTGCGCCTGCGGGCGGGCTATCAGCAACAGCTCCAGGGCACGTATCGATTCAGTCCGGTTGTATTTTATCCACGCGGTCAACCCTACATCAGCGACGACCAGATCAGCGCAGGGAGCGCCGAATACCGGCTGCCCGTTGCCGACACGCACTGGTCGCTAGGCCGCTGGCTGTACATTCAGCGCATCAAAGCCGCTGGTTTTTATGATCTGGCCTCTGGTTCCAGCCGACTCGAAGTGCGGGATATATACGGTCGACTACGCGGTTACGAAATCCGGCATACTGCCTATCAGACAACAGGAGTTGATGTATCCTTTATTTTCAATGCGCTTCGGCTCCGTACGCCTTTTGAAGTTGGTCTTCGAACCATTTACAACGTAACGACTCAGGAATTGGTGGTACAGCCGCTAGTGATTGACATTGGTTTTTAACGCAACCAGCCCCAACAGTTGCGACTGTTGGGGCTGGTTGTTAAGCTACGTAGCAGTTTGACCAAACCTATTCCTTAACAGAGAATTGGTCGAGGAACAGATACCGGTCCCGATGCTTTTCGGTTTCAGCGTGGCTGTCAACATCCAGGCGCATATATTGTACGTTCGTGCTGGCGTTGGCTGTTGGCCATTTGGGTAGTCCGGCACCGTTCGGATTGCCGGTTTTGATGAAGTTGGCAAAGTAGTTCTGCATCAGTTCCGAAACCTTGTAATCGTCGGGCGTCCAGGCGTAGACTTTGTTCGAAGCCAGATTACCCATGGCGTATTCGATTTCGGCCGAGTGCACAGCTCCGCGGGCGGGCGGCATCTTCACCGCGTTTGCATCACCACCCCGCACAACACCCCCGGCTAAACCCGGTGCGGCATCGCCCATTTGGGTCGTCATAGCCGGACGCGGCCGGGCGTAGAAATAGCGGTACACGGGCTTGCCGCCACCGGTTTTGCTTTGCATATCCGCCCACTTCCATGTACTGAAGCCAATAAACCGATCGCCCGCCAGGTCGGTAGCGGCCTGCTGAATCTCGTCTTCGGATGCGCCAGCGTAGAGCTTTAAGGCTTCGTCGGACCGGTCACCGTATAACTTCTGTACCGCTTTCGTGTAATTTTCCGCCGTCGGCGTTTCCTTTCCTAATACGGCCCGGTAGTTCATTTCCTCCGAATTCCAGCCAACCAGCAGAGGAACTTTTGCCTGTTCACCAGCCGCAAAAATCTGAGCGGGTGATTTTGGAAAGAAATAGCCATCGATCGTAGACGAAAACCGCGGTGTACTCGGCTTGGCCGTTGCCTCCAGAATCTGCTCGGCGGGCAGGGCCCGTAATTCAGCCAGTGACTTAACGCCAAGCTGCTCGGCGAACTTAATGCCACTCTGCTCAGCTTCGGCCAACGTAACGGGTGGCAACGTACCGAGCAGCGAACCACTTTCGCCGATAGCGCCGGCGATCAGATTTTTAGACAAAGGCGACGCCATTTGCGCACTAACGGAGATTGAACCGGCCGACTCCCCGGCGATGGTCACCCGCCTGGGGTCGCCCCCGAAGGCGGCAATGTTCTGCTGTACCCAACGCAGGGCCGCACTCTGGTCAAAATAGCCGTAGTTTCCCGACGACTTATGCGGAGATTCTTTGGTCAGCTCCGGATGCGCCATGAATCCGAACGGACCAAGCCGGTAGTTTACGGTAAGTGTTACAATGCCTTTGCGAGCCATGTTTTCGCCGTCGTAGCGCGACTCCGAGCCGTCACCGGCGATAAAACCACCCCCGTAGAAATACACCAGCACCGGCAGTTTTTCTTTCCCTGACGCAGCAGGCGTCCATACGTTCAGGTACAGGCAATCTTCACTCATGCCGTCAGACCGGAAACCCATGTCGCCAAATACGGCACGCTGCATGGCCCGGGGCCCAAACTTGTCGGCTTTCCGAACCCCCTGCCAATTTTTTGCAGGCTGAGGCTCCTTCCAGCGCAGATCGCCCACGGGCGGAGCCGCGAACGGAATCCCTTTAAACGACCGAATACCGCTGGTCTCAACGACGCCTTCTACCGCACCGTTCGCCGTTTTGACGCGCGGGGCCGACGACTCTTTGTTCCCTTGCGCCAGCGCCCTGGGAACCACTTGCACTGCCAGCAGAGAAAGCACTAAAAGCGTTTTCATGGTAAATAATTTAAGCATGAGAAAAGGAGTTCATCTACGCAATTCAACCCGTTTCGCGGGATATTTCCGAAAACCGGTTATTATTGTCGCAAATTGTGACAATAATAACCGGATAAATCGAAAGCGGCAAATTTTGTTAGTTTCGGTATAATCAGCACAGCATGAGTATTTCCTTAATTCGCGAAGAGATTGATCAGAACGGTGATGGTTTTCTACCAGGGCTGGCCATTGACCTGGTCATAATTGGCTTCCATGAGAACCAGTTGAAAATTCTGCTGCTGGCGTATAAGAATACCGATCTGTTTGCCTTGCCGGGTGGGTTTATCAAAGAAACCGAGAACGTAAACGATGCCGCCCGCCGGGTGCTCGCCGAACGTACCGGCCTGCACGACATCTACCTGGATCAGTTTTACGTGTTTGGTGATACAAGTCGACACAATGCGGCTCCGCTGCGTGCCATCATGCAGGCCAAAGGTATTTCGCCGGTCGAGACGCACTGGCTGTTACGTCGGTTTGTTACGGTAGGTTTCTACGCCCTGATTGATTTTACCAAAGCGGTACCCATCCCGGATTTGTTATCCGACCGCTGCGAGTGGTACGATTTAGAGTCGCTCCCCCCGCTGATGCTCGATCACGAACAGATTGTGCAGAGAGCTCTGGAAACGCTGCAGGCTAACCTCGACCGAAAACTGATTGGCTTTAACCTGCTTGGTGACACATTTACAATAGGCGATTTACAAAGCCTGTACGAAACCGTTTTAGGCCAGAAGCTTAACCGATCGGGCTTTCAACGAAAAATGCTCAGCTTGGGCATACTGGAACGTATCGAGAAAAAATTCAGCGGAGGAGCCCATAAAGCCCCTTATCTCTACCGGTTTACCAGCAACAAAGAGCTGACTCAGGATTCCTCTAACCAGCAAAAAGCCGTATGACCCTGGAGAGTCATACGGCTCATTACGTATTGAAAAAGGCAAAATAAGCTTAGCCTTTGTAAAACACCCACTTCGATAGCTCTTTGTACGACGCTTTTTTACCGTACATCAGAATACCTACGCGGTAGATGCGGGCGGCTAACCAGGTTGTGCCCACAAAGCCAACCACCAGCAGAGCCATGGACAGGGCTAGCTCCCAGGCCGGAACGCCGAACGGAATCCTGACCATCATGATAATCGGCGACGTAAATGGAATCATCGACGTCCAGAACGCCAGCGCTCCGTCGGGTTCGCGAATCACAAACTGCGCGATGGCAATCGCGCCGATAATGGGCATGGTGATGGGAAACATAAACTGCTGCGTTTCCGTCTCATTGTCGACCGCAGCGCCAATGGCTCCGAACAACGCGCTGTAGAGCAGATAGCCACCCAGGAAATAAAACAGAAAACAAGACACAATCATCGTAATGGGCAGGGTTTCAATTGCATTGACTACGTTCGTCATCATACTGTCCTGCGCTTTCTGCATCTCGGGAGACGGAGCCTGCGCCATGCTCATTTGCGAGTTCTGCATGGCTTGTCGGCCTTTCTGGGCCTTATCGCCGACGATGCTGCTGCCAATAGTGAAAAGGCCAATAGTCAGCACAATCCATAGTAGAAACTGGGTTAACCCAACCAGAGCCACCCCAATAATCTTACCCATCATCAGTTGCAGGGGCTTGACGGACGAAATGATGACCTCCACAATGCGGTTGGTTTTCTCTTCCATTACGCCCCGCATGACCTGAGTGCCATAGATGAACACCGAGATATAGATCAGAAATGCGCAGATGTAGCCGATGATCGACGTAGCAATGGCGCTGCTGTTCTGCTCCCCCGATTCGCGCAGGCTAATGGTCTGGGCATCAACGTTTACCTTGGCGTCGTCAATAATTTTGCGGGTAATGCCTGCTTCACCCAGTTTGATCGATTCGATCTCCCGGGCGATCGCTCGCTCAACATTACTCTGGAGTTCGATACTGACGCTTTTCTCGGCGAAAATCTGAACCGTTTTAGGTTGGTCAATTACATTCTTCGGAATGTATACCAACGCATCGTAGCCGCTTTTGGTAAACTGCTTTTTGGCATCGGGCAACGGCTGCTTCAGGTACGAAAAGGTTATTTCCTTCGTGTTTTTGAGCTGATTGGCAAACCGGCCGCTTTCGTCGATGACCGCTATTTTCTTTTGATTGATGGAGCTGACCGCAGCCCAGCCGATGGCAGCATAAAAGCCAAAAATTAGAAGCGGCCCTAAAATGGTCATGATCAGGAACGACTTCTTACGTACCCTGGTCAAGTATTCGCGTTTTATAATCAGTAAAATCGTTCTCATGAATCTAAAAGGAAATAAGGTGAGCGTATCAGTACGTGATACCGGCAGAAAGAGTAGTTCCTGTTATCAGTCATTGGTCTCGCCAACGGCTTTAATAAAAATGTCGTTCATACTCGGAATATTTTCGCCGAACGAGCGGACCGCTACGCGGTCGATCAGGTACCGGATCAGGTCACTAACGGCCGCATCGGGCGGGATTCGAATGTCGGACCGCCAGAACTCATCCTCCGTGGCGCGGGTCGACAAAACCTCAAAAGCGGCAGGCAAATTGTCGATCTGGCCCTGATACTCGACGTGATACGTATGAGTCTTGAACTGCTCTTTTATGGCGCGTTTGGGGCCGTCCAGCACTTTGTGGGAGCGGTTAATCAAGGCAATATGATCGCAGAGTTCTTCAACCGATTCCATACGGTGGGTTGAGAAAATGATGGTCTTGCCGCTGTCGCGCAGTTCCAGAATTTCGTCTTTGATCAGGTTCGCGTTGATGGGGTCGAAGCCCGAAAAGGGTTCATCGAGAATGATCAGGTCGGGCTCGTGCATGACCGTAGCCACGAACTGCACTTTCTGCTGCATCCCTTTCGACAGGTCCTCGATCTGTTTGTTCCACCAGGTTTTGATATCGAACTTCACGAACCAGGTTTTCAGCTTGTCCATTGCCTGCTTCTCGCTCAGTCCTTTTAGTTGCGCCAGGTACAGCAACTGCTCCCCCACCTTCATTTTTTTGTACAGACCGCGCTCTTCGGGTAAGTAGCCAATGCGTTGAATATGGTCTGGTCTCAGCCGTTCGCCCCCCAGAATGACCTCGCCCGCATCGGGGGCGGTGATTTGGTTAATGATTCGGATAAGCGAAGTTTTACCCGCTCCGTTTGGGCCGAGCAATCCGAAAATACTGCCCGTGGGAACAGTCAGGCTAACGTCATCCAGGGCTCGGTGTTGGGCATACTGCTTAACAATGTGGTGAGTTTCGAGGATGTTGGTCATGAAATCATTGATTTGCTTAGGTTAAATCTGAGGACGAACGCTGCCAACTGACAGTCGCCGATTCTCGGAGCAGCCTGGTCCGGGTTTGGGCGAACCTGGTCTTTATTAGGTCAAACTACGGTGTTCTGTTACGTACCGCCAACCAAATTACGGATGAACTGCCACACAGCTATACAGACGGTCATAAAAAAACCACAATCCGATGTGGATTGTGGTTTTTAAGCGGACCTGAGCGCCGTTAGGCTTTCACAACAACGGTTTTGGCCCATTTGTCGCCGAACCGTTTCCGGTCATCGCTAAACACCATCAGGGCGTCGACAATATTGAACAGCGGAATAAGCAGCGAAACCTGCCGCGTAATCGCCGTGCCGTAGTCATTCGTCAGCAGCTGGCCCGTATCTTCTTTGACGACCTTAATGCCCATCAGCTTTTTGCCAATGCTTTGCCCATTCAGAAAAGGCAGCGCGTCCTTGGTAAGCAGATAGCCAATGGCCACGGCATAACCAACCATCGCCAGATTATAAGACACCATAACCAGCACCCATACAGGCACATTACCAACAAGACCGTCGATGAAGGCGGCTGCAAACCGCTGAATAGCGGTCGCTTTTACAGAAGTACCAACTGGAGTAAATGAGGATTCCACGGCAAACGGGTTTAGGTGAACGAAAACGTAAACAACGAAAGCCTAACCTACGCAATTCGTACACACTACCGCAGGGTGATTGTGTGAAAGGTAAACCGGTTTATTAAACGGTAACCTCGTTCGACTCAATGGGTTGCGTCCTAAATTCACCTTCCCACTTCGAGATGACACACGTAGCAACGGCATTACCCGCTACGCTCGTGGCGCTGCGTCCCATATCGAGCACCTGGTCAATTCCGAGCAGCAGGGCCAGGCCTTCGATGGGGAGATTAAAGAGCGACATTGTGCCGGCAATGACCACCAGCGACGCCCGTGGCACCCCCGCAATGCCTTTCGACGTAATCATGAGGGTCAGCATCATAGTAATCTGCTGCTCAAGGCTGAGGGGAACGCCATAGGCCTGGGCAATGAAGGCCGTAGCGAACGTCATGTACAGCATAGATCCGTCCAGGTTAAACGAATAGCCCAGCGGCAACACAAACGAAATGATTCGCTCTGAGCAGCCAAATCGACGTAACGCTTCAATCGTCTGCGGAAACGAGGCTTCTGAACTGGCTGTACTAAAGGATAAAATAATTGCCGATCGCACTTCTTTCAGGAGGGCAATGTAGGGGATGCGGACCACTAGGCAGATAACCGCTAGCACGACAAACACAAAAAAGAGTAACCCGCCGAAGAAGCAAAGAATCAGGTACGCGTAGCCCGCCAGAATACCCAGCCCCTGCTTGGCCACAACCGCGGCAATAGCGCCTAATACGCCAAACGGCGCAAACGACATAACGTAGCTGGTTACCTTGAACATTACGTGGGATAACGCATCCAGGGCTTTAATCATGAGTTTACCCTGGTCTCCAATGGCCCCGACGGCAATGCCGAAAAAGATGCTGAAGACAACAATCTGCAAAATCTCGTTCGTAGCCATCGCATCAATAAAGCTGGTCGGCACGATATGCGTGATGAAATTATCGAAGGTCAGTTTCTGCACTTCAACCCCCGTGTCGGTGCCTTTTGCGGGCAACGGCAGACTCATCACCTCGCCGGGTTTCATGATGTTCACCACCAGCAAACCGACGATCAGCGACAGGATCGTAGCAAAATAAAAATAAGCCAGTGTTTTCAGACCGATGCGGCCGACGGTACCGAAATCACCCAGCTTTGCAATACCAACGACCAGGGTAGCAAATACGAGCGGCCCGATAATCATTTTTATGAGCCGTAAGAATATTTTAGACAGAATGTTCAGGTCGGAACCCGAGAAGCCAGCGTTGGTATCCGGGAAAAAATAACCAATGGCGATGCCGAGCACCATGCCCAGAAAAATGCGAGTAGTTAAGTTGGGAAGTTTCATGCAAGCGTTTAAATAGCCGTATCAACAAATGTAACGGAATATTAGGAGTTCAGAAAGCCGCTGCCTGAGCAATACGTATCCTTCAGGAAGCGGCTCAACTTCGTCGTCCGACGGCACTAAAATGGATTTATCTTTGTAACCATACGTAACGTTGTATTGATAGCGAACGCAGTCGAGGTTTTTAGCCTCTCTGTTCGTTAAATACGCGTCGATAAATAGGTTTACGATATGCAAATAGTAGCCACATAATGGGATAAAACAAATAGTCGGTCAGCCGGAATGGCGTCCGATACGTAATGTCATCAACGAGTATTGTCTTGCCGGATTCGTCGCGGATCAGCCGGTGGCGATGCCGCCAGTAACGGAGAAAAAAGGGCAACTGGGTGCCCTCGTCAATAAAGAAAATCTCTGAATCGGTACGTTGCTGATCCGTTATCAGACTAATCCAGTCTTGGCGAAACACCCCGAAATTCAGCCTCAGATGAACCACATCACCTTGTTGGCAGCCATCAAAACGAACCACCTCGACCGGCGGAAACGGCGGGCTAAGCTGATTGAATAAAGCACGATCGAAACCGGCCCATACAGCTGGCAATGAAGCGTTTACCTGCGTTTTAAGAACGAGTTTCATAGTCGCGACGGATTGTGTATAGATTGATGAAGGCGAATTAACCGTTAAATAAAAAACGCTACCGTAAAATTGATAAACCCGTTGATATGAACGAATTTGACCATCTGTTTTCGGCTTCTACAAAGCTGAATCGGGCAAAATCCGGATCGGCTTATGCATCAAATTAAGCGGTGGTTCTGTTGGATGCTGGTTTTGTCAGTAGCGTTGCCCCTTTCGGCCCTACCGACCGATACCAGCAAACCGACGCCCGAATATATAACCGTACGGGACGGACTACCACAAGGTTTTATAAAATCATTGGTTCAGGACCGTCGTGGCTTTATCTGGCTTGCCACGCGCGATGGCCTGTGTCGCTACGACGGCGTACGCTTTCGGATCTACAACCACGACGCTCAACAGCCGAAATCTTTATCCTTCAGCAGCATCCTCGAAATTCGGGAAGATAACAGAGGGCGGTTGTGGATACGTACTGAAAATAACGACGTCGATTGTTTCGATCCGGTCACGGAACAGTCGGCTCGCGTCTCGAACTCCGCTCAGTTTCGTCAGGCACTCGGTCGTGATCAACTTGTGAGCATCCAGCCCGATCGCTTAGGGAATGTCTGGGTGGCCACCCAGAGCAACGGTTTTTTCCTGCTGCACGCCAACGGAACCGTCTCGCACCGCCAGTGGGCCATTCAGAATAACACCGTACAGCAGGTTACCCATGCGCTTCTGCTCGACAAAGGGGGACAGTTGTGGTTGGCTACCCGAAACGGGCTGTTCCGGTATACCCCTACCACCAGTCAATACACCAACTATCAGGCCGCTCAGGGGTTGCCCCAGCCCGATGTATATAACCTCCATGAACGTACCAACGGAGAACTGATGCTCGGGTTTCCGGGCCAGGTTGCCTTATTTAACCCAAAGACTGGACTTGTTCGCCTAATCATCCCCGTTCCTGGCAGCCCGACCGCTGGCCGGATTCCTTTGTTCACCAAAGACGAGCGAGGGGTTGACTACGTGAATCAGCACTACTATACCGACCGAACCGGGCTGGTTCCTTCTCCCGCTGATCCCAAGCTCAGCCAGTACCCAGCCCTGTCGATACTCGTCGACCGTTCGAATGTGCTATGGATGGGTTTGAATGGCGACGGAGTCATAAAATGCGACCTGAACAAAAAGGCGTTTCGGGCCTGGCCTTACACGCATGGATTCCATATCGATTGGCTTACGCAGCAGTTTCAGGTTCCTCTACCGGCCATCCCACCCGCTATTCAACAGCAGACGGCCTTCAACATGCGCTACTTGGTAGACCGGCGCAAAACGCTTTGGCTGAGCAGTTCAGGGACCACCCCCTACCGGTACGATGCGGTCCGGCAGACGTTCGATGCAGTAAAACCAACTGGTATAAACCCAAACTGGCTGCCCGGCGGTCTGTTTCGGCTCACCGCGCTTTCGACTGGCCCGCAAGGTGAATTATGGGGGTTACTTGGCCCAAACAGTCAGGCCGTAATACGCCATAACCCTGATCTGCAAACGTTCACAGCATTTCCACTACCGCTTCCCGCCAATCATCCGTATCAAATCCAGGCGATGGTGGTTGATGGAGGCCGTATTTACCTGGCAACGAAAAACCACGGTCTGCTCCGGGCCGATCTGTCGACCAGGCGGCTGGTACGCTGGCATGCGGGGGGCGATGGTGCCTTGCCGAATAATACCTTGCTTTGTTTAGCCCAGGACCCGGCGCAATATAACCATTTGTGGATTGGCACCTTCGGCAGCGGCTTATGCCAGCTCGACAAGCTGACAGGTCGCATTCGCCGGTTTTCGGTAGCGCAGGGGTTGCCCAATAACGTGATCTATGCCATACGGCCGGACGCAGATGGGCACCTTTGGCTGAGTACCAACCGGGGGCTGTGCCGCTTCGATAGCCGAACCTACGAAGTAAGGAGCTACACGGCCGACGATGGCCTGCCCAACGAAGAATTCAACCGGTTTCACGACGTAACCTTACCCGATGGCCGACTGATTTTCGGGGGTATCGGGGGCTACACCATCTTTGACCCGCGCCGGGTGAACGAAGACGCCTTTAAGCCGCTGGTTGCGTTAACGAGCTTACGAATCAATAACCAGCCCATACGCGCCAACACGCCGAATTCGCCTATTCAGCAGGATATAAACGAAACGCCGGAGATCGTGTTGGATCATCAGCAGAATTTCATCTCTGTCGATTTTGCCGCGCTTCAGTTCAACAACACGCAGAAGAATCAGTACCGGTATAAACTCGTCGGGCTTGACAAAGACTGGGTCTACAGTGGTAACGTAGCCACGGCTACTTACACGAATCTGTCGCCGGGGACGTATACCTTCATGGTGAACGCGTCCAACACGTCCGGTGTCTGGAGTCCGCACACCCGGCAGATTCGACTTGTTATTGAGCCGCCCGTTTGGGCAAGCTGGTGGGCCTACGTACTGTATCTATTGCTGCTGCTCGGCGCCATTGGCTTATTTTTGCGCATCCGCCTTAACCGGATTCGGCTAAAGACTCGTATGGAGCTTCGTGAGCAGGAGTCCGCGCAGCTCAAGCACCTGGATGAACTCAAAACCCGCTTTTTCGCGAATATTACCCACGAGTTTCGCACTCCGCTTACGTTAATTCTAACACCGTTAGAACAGTTACTGACGGACAAAACCATTGCCGACGACCAGCGTCAGAGCCGCCTGTCCCTGATCTACAGAAACGCGAATCGGCTGCTTCGGCTTATTAATGAACTCCTCGATCTGGCCAAACTCGACGCGGGTAAGCTAAGCGTTACGCCTGCCCCCGGCGATTTACCGGAGTTTGTGGAACGCATCACGACGGTATTTAACGAAGAAGCGTTGCGGAAGCATATTCGCTTACAGATCAATACGCAGTTAACGCAGCCGTATTATTGGTTTGATTCGGATAAGGTCGAGAAGATACTCAATAACCTTTTGTCGAATGCGTTGAAGTTCACACCGGAAAACGGCCTGGTGAGCGTAACGATTTCGGCACCGGGTCAGGTTGGTAACGCTAACCCGCAGACCCTAACCCAGACCGAACGCATTCGACTTGTTGTCCGCGATACGGGCATTGGCATCGACCCCAAAAAATTACCGCTGATTTTCAACCGGTTTTACCAGACCAATCCATCCGTAGATGGCTCCGTGGGCGGATCAGGCATTGGCCTGGCGCTGGTCAAGGAACTTGTCGAAGTGATGCACGGCAGCGTGAGCGTCGAAAGTGAACGTAACACTGGCACTACGTTTACCATTGAGTTGCCCTGCCGTCCGGCTCTTGCGCAGAGTGTACCCCTTCAGGCCGACGGCCAGTCGAGAAACACAAAAGCGGCTGGCGTTTCTCTGGACGCCAACGCAGCCCATATCCTGCTGGTCGAAGACAACGACGACATTGCGGACTACGTTGTTTCCGTGCTGTCTGCCGAATGGCATGTTCACCGGGTCAGTAATGGCCAGCAAGGGATTGATACCGCCATTGCGGAGGGGCCTGATTTAATCATCAGTGATGTGATTATGCCCGAATTGAACGGCTACGAGCTTTGTCGGCAGCTAAAAGACAATCCCGCCACGAGTCATATCCCGATCATTCTGCTGACGGCCAAAGCGGCTCTGGAGAGCCGGGTCGAAGGGTTAGCCGCTGGTGCCGACGATTACGTAGCCAAGCCGTTTCAGGTCGATGAGCTGCTGGGACGCGTTCGTAACCGGCTTGAGCAGCAGCAGCGCATGCGGTTGCATTACCGGGCCCAGCTACTACGCGAAGGTCATCTTCCGATCGCGAGTCAGGCTCCACAGGACGAGTTTATGAATCGGGTCTATGAAGTCCTCGAAACTCGCTTGGACGATTCGACCTTTGGGGTGGAACCTTTGGCCGCTTCGGTAGGCATGAGTCGGATGCACCTGAACCGGAAGATCAAAGCCATGACCGGCATGACCCCAAATGAACTGATTCGGGTTGTGCGACTTCGCCGGGCCGCCGAGCTGCTGTTAACGGGCGCGTCGATTTCCGCTGTGGCCGATCTGGTTGGCTTCGATACGCCGGCCTATTTCTCAAAGGTATTCAAAGAGCAATACCACCTGACCCCCTCTGAGTACGTGGACCAAAACCGGCAGGAAGTTATTTAGGCAAGTTTGTTTGATCCAGAGTTGTACTGCCCTACTGCCCTTCATTAAAATCGCCCAAACCGGTATGGTTTATAGTCTATTCTGGGCCAGTGGCTCAGGTTAACTGGCTACTCTCAGGCACATGTTACAAATTTTATAGGCTTTGTTACGTAAGAGCAAGAGGCTCGAAAGCATTCGGTTTAGTATTGTATCATAAACACTTGACCAACTTTCGATAAACCAAAACTGCAAACTCTCGTGACATACTTTTCTTCTGCTTCGAGCTCAGCTCGCACTATGCCAACGGAGTGGCCTCCTCTCAAACTATACCTACGCGAAACAGGTCGGCAGTCGTTCTCGGTAGTTGATCTTGTTTATCTGCAAGCGGTAGCGAACTACAGCTGGCTGAATTGGGTAGACGGCCGTCGTATGCTTATGCCACGTACCTTAAAGTACTATTCTCCCAAACTGCCGACCGAATTGTTCATTCGCCTGCATCGCAACTGCGTTGTCAATCGGCGCTACGTCGAGCGGCTGGAACGTACCGATACCGGTGGGTTGGTTCATTTGTCAACGGGCGAAGTGTTGCCTGTATCACGTCGGCGCTGGACGACTGTTCGCCGTCAACTAGCTGGTAACGCGTCTCATCTCAGCTAGTATTCTCTTCAGCTTTAGTTTTTTTATAGCCATACGCAGCAGGGGCGGCCACTAGTGGCCGCCCCTGCTGCGTATGGTCAATTTTAGACGCTTACATTTTTTCCAGAACGCGTTCCATTGATACTTCCTGACCAATGCGCGCCTTTAATTCGCTGATCGGTACCCGAATTTGCTCGGTTGTATCCCGGTAGCGAATAGTGACGGTATCGTCTTCCAGGCTCTGATAATCGACTGCGATACAGAACGGGGTTCCGATCAGGTCCTGCCGGGTGTAACGCTTTCCGATAGCGTCGCGCTCTTCGTAGATGACCCGAAACTCCGAACGAAGGCTTTTCACGATCTGCTCGGCTTTCTCCGGTAAACCATCTTTGCGCACAAGCGGAAACACCGCTGCCTTAACGGGGGCAAGTGCCGGATGGAGTTTTAAGTACGTACGCTCCTTCCGGTCGTCGCCTTCGCCAACGGTCTCCCGGGTGAACGCGTTACAGAACACTGCCAGAAATAGCCGGTCTGCGCCGACTGAAGTTTCCACTACGTAGGGAATATAATTGCCGTAAGGCTTACCCGTTGCCGGATCAACGTCATTGTCGAAATACTGCTGCTTCTTACGGCTCAGCTCCTGGTGCGATTTTAAGTCGAAATCGGTACGGGAATGAATACCTTCCATCTCGCGAAAGCCAAACGGAAACCGATACTCAATATCTACGGCGGCATTGGCGTAGTGCGCCAGTTTCTCGTGGATATGAAATTTGAGTTTTTCGGCGGGCAGGCCAACCGCCTGATGGAACTTCATCCGCGTATCCCGCCAGCGCTCGTACCACTCCATTTCGGTACCCGGCCGAACAAAGAACTGCATCTCCATCTGCTCGAACTCCCGCATACGGAAGGTAAACTGACGGGCGACGATCTCGTTTCGAAACGCCTTCCCGATCTGGGCGATACCGAACGGCACCTTCATGCGGCCGGTTTTCTGTACGTTCAGAAAATTAACGAAAATTCCCTGTGCTGTTTCCGGGCGCAGGTAGATCAGACTGGCGTCTTCGGCTAATGAGCCGACCTGGGTTGAAAACATCAGGTTAAACTGACGGACCTCCGTCCAGTTGTCGGTGCCCGAGACAGGGTCTTTAATTCCTTCGGCAATAATCAGATTTCGAACGCCTTCCAGATCATTATCCCCCAACAGACGGCCCATCTCCTGCAAAAGCGCCTGACTCCGGGCTTCGTCGCCTGCGTTGGCATACTCCTCGGCCTTCAGTTCAAGAAGTTGGTCAGCGCGGTACCGCTTTTTGGAATCGCGGTTGTCGATCATCGGATCATTAAACGAATCGACGTGTCCGGAGGCTTTCCAGGTGAGTGGATGCATAAAGATCGACGCGTCAATGCCGACAACATTGTCGTTCAACTGCGTCATGGCTTTCCACCAGAGCGTTTTGAGATTGTTCTTGAGTTCAACGCCGTTCTGCCCATAGTCATACACGGCCTGTAAGCCATCATAGATTTCAGACGAGGGAAATACAAAGCCATATTCTTTGGCGTGGGCGATAATATCTTGCAGCGATGCTGCTGGCGGTCCGTCGGTACGGGCTGGATTAGTATTCATACGTGCGGCAAAAATACAACAGGGAATGAATTAATCGGCTGACAGCTAGAAATCCTGCTTAAGTAACCTATATTGGCTGTTTAAAACCGTAACTCTCCACCGTATTCTTCATGTTCAAACGGTTTCAGTCGCTCATGCGCGACTACTTCGGGCTGTCCCATAAGGAAGCCAGAGGAGTTGTTGTCCTCCTCGTTCTTACCCTGCTCTTTGTTCTGGCTCCGTTTTTAACTCGTTTCTTTGCCGACAGGTCCCCCGTCACTACGTCCCCCGCCGATCAGCGGAAGCTGGATAGCCTTGTCGCGCTGATGCAGGCTGAAGAAGCGAAGCAACCGAAATTTGGCGACCGCCGTTCTGCTGAAAAAACCACTACCGAGCACTTCAGCGAACCCAGACTATTCACCTTCGATCCCAATACGGTCAGTGTGGCCGGATGGCAGCAACTCGGTTTGCCGAAATGGTTAGCCGAACGTATTGAAAAGTATCGTAATAAAGGCGGGCAGTTTCGGAAGAAAGAAGACCTGTTACGTATCTACGACTTCCCGGCCGATCTCTACGAACAGCTCGAACCCTATATTGCGCTCAAAACAAGCCCAGCAGGAACTCGCCAGGAAAGCGGCAATTTCACCGCGTCAGCGCGATCGGGTTACGGGGCTGACCGAACCGAATCAGCGGAGCGAACTACCTACGCGGAACGCCCCGCTAAACCGGCACTTCAACCGTTTGATATTAACACGGCCGATACGAGCCAGTTAATTGCCCTGAAAGGGATTGGTGCTACGTTAGCCGGACGTATCGTTAAATACCGCGATGCGCTGGGCGGCTTTATCTCAACGGACCAGTTTCGCGACGTGTATGGCCTGGATTCGAGTGCGGTTGAGGAGTTACTTAAGTTCGGTAAGATCAGAACCAGCGCCCGCAAGATTCCGGTGAATACAGCCAGTGCCGACGAATTAGACCGCCACCCGTTTCTGTCGCGACGACAGGCGCAAATCATTGTCAGCTACCGTGAGCAGCACGGCGCGTATACGTCAGCGGAGTCGCTGAAACCAATTCGTATTCTCGACGCCAAAACGATCGAAAAAATTGCGCCTTACTTAGAATTTTAGAAGAAAAGGGAATAGAGGAACGAAGGGGAAGATGGAGGAAGTGGAAGAAAGGGAGGAAGAGTAATCTGTCAATCCCTTTCGTCCCCCTTACTCCCTCTATTTCTTTTCTCCCCTACTTATCTTATCTTCTCTTCTTCAACAATACCACATTCTCGACATGGTGCGTATGGGGAAACATGTCGACGGGCTGCACCCGTTCAACGACGTATCCTTCATCGAGAATGCCCAGATCGCGGGCTTGTGTGGCCGTATTGCAGCTAACGTACACAATTCGGTCAGGGGCCGCGCTGAGCAGTTGACGAGTCACGGCTTCGTCCATACCGGCCCGTGGCGGATCGGTTATCACAACGTCCGGTCGGCCGTGCTGGTCGAAGAAGCTGTCCGTTAAAATATCCCGCATGTCGCCTGCGTGAAAGCTAGCATTAGTAATGTTATTGACCGTTGCATTTACGCGGGCATCGGCCACCGATGCCTCAACGTATTCAACTCCAATGACTTCGCGGGCCTGATGCGCCACGAAGAGCGCGATGGTGCCCGTGCCCGTGTACAGATCATATACCCGCTCCTGGCCCGTCAGCCCGGCCCAGTCACGTGTCACTTTATAGAGATTGTAGGCCTGCTGCGCGTTCGTCTGGTAGAACGATTTGGGGCCCACCCGGAAGGTTAAGTGCTCCATCCGCTCTTCGATATAAGGTTTCCCCGCCCAGTGGATTACGTCCTGATCCTGATAGCTGTCGTTTTTCTTCGTGTTCAGAATGTAATTCAGCGAGGTTATCTGCGGAAACGTATCCCGCAGGAACGAAAGTAAGCCTGTCAACAACTCGGGGTTATCCTGCGCCACCTGCAACGTTACCATTACCTGCTGCGTAGTATCGGCAGTACGGATAATCAGCGTACGCAGAAACCCAGTATGCACTTTCAGATTATACATGCTCATGTCATTCCGAAAGGCATAGTCGGCCACGGCCAGCCGGATGTCGTTCGATGGATCGGGCTGAAGGTAACAATGCCGGATCGGCAGGACCTTATCGAATCGGCCGGGGACGTGAAAACCCACGGCTCTCGGATCCATCGGCTCGTCGGTTCGCACTTCGGCCTGCGTCAGCCAGCGCCCTTCGGCGCACGTAAATTCCAGTTTGTTCCGGTAATACTGAGTCGGATGAGCCGCCAGAATAGGCTGAATTGTCGGCAGAGCGACCTTACCGATTCGGGTTAGGTGATCGACTACCTGCTGGTGCTTGAAGCTAAGTTGTTCGTCGTACCGGATGTGCTGCCACTTGCACCCGCCACACGTACCGAAATGTTCGCAGAATGGCTCCGTTCGTACGGGCGACCGTTCCTGAATGTGTTCCGCAACTGCCTCGCGGTACTGTTTTTTCTTATTGGTGATGCGCAGATCAACAATATCGCCGGGCGCAACACCGGGCCCTCCGGTGGGATTTTCGACAAAGATGACACCTTCGTCAGTACGTACTATACACTTCCCTTCCGCAGCTACAGCATCGATACGCATGCCTGCCAACCGTTCGGGTGTTTTATGGATCTTCCTACGCATAAGTCCTAAAAAACTGCTAATTTAAGCAGCCGTTTTCGGACGAGCCCAATTACGAACCGTTTCTCTCTATGTCCAACGTCTACCGTGTCTGGCGGTTAACGATTTTAGTAACCAGCTTTTTACTGACCATCAGTCAGTTCACGTTTGCCACGCACATCGTTGGGGGCGAACTTGAACTGCGCTATCTGGGTGCGCAGAGTGCCTTTACGCATCGCATCAACCTTAACCTATACTTCGATGATGTGAACGGTGACCCCGGCGCGGATGACGGCCGGGTGACGGTGGGGATCTTTGCCAAACGGAATAACCAGTTCATTGGCTACGTGCCCCTTAACCGAATCAGCAGCGAATACGTACCGTATACCCGACCGGCCTGCACCAGCGGCAGTCTGAGCACCCGCCTGATTCGCCACAGTGTCGATCTGACGCTCGATCCGAACGTGTTTAATGATCCGAATGGCTACTACATCTCCTGGGAACGCTGCTGCCGCAACCGCACGATTGTGAACATTGACAATCCCGGTGGCTCAGGCTCAACGTTTTATCTCGAATTTCCGGCGATCGTGAACGGCCAAACACGGGTCAACAACTCGTCTCCGGTGTTTGCCATTCCGAAAGGCGATTACGCCTGTATCGGCCAACCGTTTACGCTTGATTTCAGCGCGAAAGATGCCGACGGCGACAGCCTGAGTTACGCCCTGGTGACGCCCTTTAATGGCTTCAGTACCACGCTCGACCCAAACCCAGGGGCGCTGAACCGTAACGTACCGCCTTATTTTGCGCCGGGGCCTTACCCGCCGGTTCGCTGGATAAACGGTATTTCAGCCGCCAACCAGATTCCGGGTACGGTTCCGTTGCGCATCAACGCACGTTCGGGCCTGCTGAACGTAACGCCTGACCGGATTGGCTTATTCGTCTTTTCGGTCGAAGTTGGCGAATACCGGGCTGGTAAGCTCATTGGCCGCGTCCGGCGCGACTACCAAGTGCTGGTGCTCGACTGTCAGAAAAATGATCCGCCCAGGCTGCTGCTACGTACCGAAGGGCAGAAAGCGTTTTACGCAGAAGGAACGGTGCTGACGATTGCCGAGCAAGACACAAACTGCCTGAATCTGTACATCACCGATCCCAACGCCAACCAGCGCATTCAGATCATTAACATGAGTGGATCGCTGCCCGGTCTGACCGTTGCACCGGGTGAACTGCTTACCCGCACCAGCCGCGATACGTTGCAGGCCAAGTTTTGCTTTGGCAAATGCGTGGGGGGAGATGGCCGCCCGTTTACCTTACTCATCCGGGCCAGTGACGATGGCTGTCCGCAAGGACTAAGCGACACCATCAGCATTCGCCTGAACATCATTCCCGGCCCGAACAATAAACCGGTAGCGAGCACAAACCTGACAAATAACCAGAGCCGGGTTTCGGTCGGCTCATCGCTAACGTTCACCGCCTTTGGCAACGATCTGGATAATGACAACATCAGCATTCAGGCCGTCGGGCGTGGATTCTCCCTGGCTCAGGCGGGGATGTCGTTTTCTTCAGCAACGGGTATCGGTAAAGTCGCCCAGCCGTTCGTGTGGAAACCAACCTGTTCGCAGGCGACTCAGCCGGAGTACCTGGTCGATTTTATTGTAACCGACAATCGGTGCAGCCGGAACCTGCGCGACACCATTACCGTCCGACTCGCGGCTGAAGGGCTGCCCAGTCAGCCCCCCAATGTACGCACAAGTCTGGCGCAGCAAACTGTTGATATGATCGTTAGTCCGACGGGTGCCGACGGGCAGGTCGATTTTGATGTGCTTGGAAACGACCCCGACCGAGATACGTTGCAGCTTACGGGTGTCGGTCGGGGATTTGACGTAAAGGGCGTGGGCATGTCGTTCATCAATAAGCTGGGCGCTCCTCTTCTGCAATCACCGTTTAGCTGGCGGCCCAGCTGCGAACTGCTCGCCGGGCGAAGTGAAGCAACGTTCGTAGTGGATTTTGTTGTAGACGACCGTTCATGCCAGCCTAATCACCAGGCTGTAACGACCGTTACGTTTCGTCTGAAAGATCCATCGGTCGACGCGGAGATAACCGTTCCGAACGTATTTACGCCCAACGGCGACGGGATGAATGACTATTTTACGGTGAAAGATCTGCCGGAAAATGCCTGTAGTGAACAGTTCAGGTCGATTCAGGTCACCAACCGCTGGGGGCAGACGGTGTTTTCGTCCACAGACCCGAAGTTCCGCTGGGCTGGTACCGACGCGCCAACCGGAACGTACTACTACCTGCTGACCACCAGCAAACGAACGTTTAAAGGGCCCGTAACCCTGATTCGGTGACATTAACAGAAAAAGACGTTAGACAAAAGACATACGAGTTGAGCCGCAAGCCTGCTGACAGTGTCGTCTTACGTCTTTTTCTCTTCGTAAAATCTATTTTACCCGGGTCCAGGTACGGGTTTTACCCAGCATACTGATGCCGAATACGTACCCATGCACATCGAGCGTGTTCGCGTCCTTAAGTGTTACCTGGCAGCCGTAGGTTTTTCCATCTTCAGGGTTATAGATTAATCCATCCCCCCAGACATTATTGCCCTTATAGCGAAGATCGGTCATAATTAGCATGTTGATCAGTGGCCGTGTCCGCAGCTTTTCATCGGGGTTTTTTTCGTCTGCCTTTGGGCGGTTTGTGGACGGGTCGTTGGGTTCCTGCATCCAGACCAGCTTCCCATAGAAGCTGGTACCCTGTCTGTAAATCTGCACCTGATTTTTCTTCTTTGAGCTAAGCCACTTCCCTACCACCGCATCCGGATTGTCCGATTTGGGCGAGAACGAGCTTGTCAGTATGGCTACCAGTAAAAGCAGCAGCGCCGGGCGAAATCTATACATAACTAAAGGATGCACTGTCGGTTTATGCTTATTCAATAACGAAAATAGCAGGCAGATGCTGATAGGACTCGGAAAAATTAGTGTATGCGCATACTCTAAGTTGTTTCGACATAGCGGCTTACGTTTATTCAGGCCTTCAGGAGCAATGCTGTGTCCATCACAGTTTACCCCCCATACTTTACCCAAATCCGCCTAACTAAACAGGCAACAGACTACTCACAAACCAGAAGTTTGTGCAAATGCCGGACGATCTGTGGCGTATGACCAACTAACGTAATGAGTACGATCAACGACTAATATAAATCAGCGCACAACCAATACGAGGCAGTCAGCAAACCGTCCATAAGTCAAACGGCACCGTTTTTGAATCAGAAGCTGCCATATATGCAGCCCAGTCATTTGACAGTTCTGGCACTCGTAGGTTTAAGGAGGTAATCAATTATGTCCACCGTAATGAAATACTGGCAACTACTCGGTTTGGGAGCGGGGTTAATAATGTTCTATACACTGGTGTTGCGGAGGTATAACTCGCTGGGATTCCGGCTGTTCTCAGTATGTTTCCTTATCGGCATTAGTCTGTGTTGTGGCTGGTTTATCCATTTTCGCTCGCTCAACGAGATAAAGGAACGTAGCGCCTTCACTCAGGCCACGGTAATTGATAGGTCGACCCAGTTCATGACTACCCGTGTCCGGTTGCGCTTCACCGACCGAAGCGGTAAAGGCCGAATTAGTCAGCAAACCGTTGGCCGATGGAACGATACGTTTGCGAATGTGCAGCCCGGCGACGTAGTACCGATTTTTTTCAACTCAGCTTCTGGTACCGTGTGGCTGGTCACCAGCTACCAACGCCAGCTTACAATTACGGTTTATCTGCTGGTTTTACCCATTTTTCTTTTTGTACTGGGCAGTATGGGCTGGCTGCTGCTGGGTAACTACCGGATTGAGACACACCAGGGGACGTTCTTCGAATACCTGACCGACGAAAATGGCCGGGTCGTGTACGATACCCGACAGTTCCTTTCCCGAACCCTTTACCCAGCGCGTGTCGTCAGCCGCATCGGGCAACTTTTTCAACGGCCGTAACGGGCAAGCGTTTTCCTGGTTAGGTTAGCTGCGCTCCGGATATAAAGTCAGACGCGCCGATTCTCCCGGAAAACCAACCGACCAACGAGTTCGTCCGCTACGGCCAACTTGCAGATTTACCTTTAAGTAAGAGCGCGGCTGATCCAGAACCCGTTACGCACTAACTTACAGCGCTCCACTCTAAATCCTTAGTTCATACGTCCTTACAGGCTAATTAGCCTGGTTATGTCTCATGAGGTATCTACGCTGCTTTTTCTGGGTTATGCTGGAGCTTTTGCTAGCTGGAACCGTCAGCGCACAGATGCCTACGCTGGCCCTCGAACACCTGACCACTAAAGAAGGATTACCGTCTAATGACATCTGGTGTACGAAAAAGGATAAACAGGGCTTCCTGTGGGTAGGCACCGGCCGGAACATCTGCCGGTATGATGGTTATACGTTTCAGCGGCTGGAGACCTTAAAAGTCGGCTACTGTTCCAGCATCGCACTCGACTCGGGCGGTACGGTGTATGCTTCCATTGCGACAGAAGGGTTGTGCGCCATTGATGCCGGGCGGCTGACAGCCCGAACTTTACTCCGCAATAATTATGAAGATAAGGACCCGACGAATGACATGCATGAGCGGGTCTTTGTCGATTCGTATAATCAGGTTTGGATGTCTGATTATACATCGGTTAAACGGTATGATCCGCGTCAGAAAAAGCTTCGCAATTACGCCCTTTCCTCGGCCGACAACGTGCACCAGGATGCCACTTTTTTTGAAGACAGCCGCCATCGGCTCTGGGTAATTTCCGAGATCGGTCTTTACCAGTACGACCGCCGGTCCGACCAACTGAGCTGCATCATCGGCCGCGAAGCCCGGCTGGCCAAGAATAAACGGCCAATCCGGCTGGAGAAAGCCTTCGAAGACGCGCAAGGTAGTATATGGATTGGCGGGTATGACCAGGGACTGGTTCGATTTTCGCCCGATGATAGGTCGTTTTCGGTTCTGGCCGCCGGTTTCGAGAATCAGAACGTCATCTGCGGGCAGGAGTCGATCGATGAGAATGGCCGGAAACTGTTGTTTATTGGTACAGAGAAAGGCGTTAGCCTGTATTATCCGGCGCAGGGCAAGGTATACCACGTACCGGAATTTTACAACAAAGGCATCCACGTCAAAGATATGTATGACGATAAAGAGAACGGCATTCTCTGGATCGGCACGCGGGAGGGCCTTTTCAAATACCGGTACCGCAATTCAGGCATTCACACCGTCGATGTCCCCGCCAGCGCCGTCAGACTACCGGTTGAACTGACCAGTCCCCTGCAGAAGCCCGACGGAAATTACCTGCTGGGGCTTTCGCACTCGGGCGTTCTGGACTGGCAGCCATCGACAAACCTTTTTAAGCTGCGTTCATACCCGACCAATGCCTACACCTACAGTCTCCGCTGGATACAGAACCGTCCGGTTGCGTTTACCGATAAAGGCGTATTTTTTGGCGATGCCGCTCAAGGCAATTTCGTGACTGTACCGGCCGTATCCCGGCTGTTTACCTCTGTCGAGTTCCGGGACGGGCTGCTGGATCGGCACGGGCGGTTCTGGATCGCCAATCTGACCGAAGGGCTAAAAGTGATTGACCCAGCCAGCTATGCCGAAGTGAAGCTGTGGCCCAGTTCGACGGGGAAACAGCTATGCCATAACAATTACATAAAATCGATCACCGAAGGAGCCGACGGAAAAATCTGGGTCGCCACCTGCCCAAATGGGTTATATTATTTCGACGAACGGCCGTCGCGCCCGGCTCAGTCGCGGTTTGTTAATATCAATGAACTCTCCATCAATACAGGAAAACCGCTGAGTGGACTCTGTATCAACGCCGTACAGCGGGCGAAAGACGGATCGATTCTGGTGGCTAGCTGGGGCGGGGTCAACAAAGTCTCGGCATCGGGTGCGATTCTGGCTACGTTCGAATACAAGCACGATAAACTGGCAGATACGTATTGCTCGAACATCTGCGAAGACAAATTGGGCAACTTATGGTTCAGCACCAACGAGGGAATTCATATCGCCAATCTGAAAACGCGGAAACTAAAATACCTGACCACAATTGAGGGACTGCACAGCAACTACCCGGTTGGCTTTCTGAAAACTCAGTCGGGCGAACTGCTGATTGGGCACATCAATACCCTCAACATCCTGAACCTCGACACCTTAAGTGTCCGAAAAAGCGCTCCCAAAATTGTTATCACCTCCGTTGAGGTTAAAGGAACTTATTACGTCGGGAATCCGACCCAGGGCATCACGGTCAACCCCGACGAAAACGCGCTTACCTTCAGTGTTTCGTCGCTGAATTTCGAGCCAGCCTCCCAGAACCGGTATCAATACCAGCTCGAAGGCTTCGATGATAACTGGGTAGACCTTGGCACCAAGAATACGGTATCGTTCACCAACCTCCCGGCCAAAACGTATCGGCTACGGGTAAAAACGAGTAATAGTTTTGGCGAATGGAGCGCTGCACCTTTAATCGTGCCGCTGACCATTAAACCGCATTTTACCGGCACCTGGTGGTTCAGAAGTCTGGTCGGGCTACTTGTGGCGGGTATTCTGGTGAGCATTATGCGCTGGCGGGTATACACCCTGGCCGAACGCAACCGGCTGGAGTTACAGATGACCGAGCTAAAGCTGAAGGCCCTGCAATCGCAGATGAACCCGCATTTTCTGTTCAACTCGCTGAACTCGGTGCAGAACTACCTGCTGACAAACCAGGGCATTGAAGGGGCGAAGTATCTCTCAAAATTCTCAAAGCTGGTTCGTCGGATCATGGAGAATTCGAACCACCAATATCTGCCGTTCGAGCAGATTATCGATACGTTGCGGATGTACGTCGAGATCGAGTCGTTCCGCTTCAACCATGAGTTCAGCTACGAATTTGACATTGCCGATGACGACGCCCTGCTGAACACGCTCCTGCCGCCCATGCTCCTGCAACCTTACGTCGAAAACGCGATCTGGCACGGCCTGATGCCGAAAGAAGGCGAGAAAAGGCTTATTATTTCGGCCAGGGTTGACCAGCAGCACATCATTTGCACCATCGAAGACAACGGCGTAGGTCGGGCGTTTTCGCCCCGCCGGGAGGGGCACATTTCCCGAGGACAGGAAATGACCAACGGCATCTTTGAGTCGCTGCGCCATAAAGACAGTACCGCCCGCCTGGCCGTAATCGACCTGGTCGATGCCGACAATAACCCCGCGGGCACCCAGATTGTCATGACTATTCCCCTTGAAACGCCCTGAACCAATGAATCCGCTACGTGCCGTTATTATCGACGACGAAACCAACGCCCGCCAGGCCCTCTCGAACCTGCTTCAACTAGTTTGCCCGGATGTGGTTATCTGTGGCGAAGCGAAAAATGTGGATTCAGGGATTGCCCTGATCCATGAACAGCACCCAAATCTGGTTTTTCTGGACATTCAGATGCCCGGGAAAACGGGTTTTGATCTCTTGTCCAGCTTCCCTACAGCTGACTTTGGGGTCATTTTCACCACCGCTTACCAGGAATACGCCATTCGCGCGTTTCGATTCAGCGCCATCGACTATTTACTCAAACCGATTGATCCGGATGAGCTTCAGTCGGCCATCGGTAAGTTTAAAACAAAGCTGTTACCCGTCGATCAGCAGCAGTTGAAAATATTGCAGGAGCACATCGACGAACCCCGGCATTCGGAGTTGAAAAAGCGTACACCCAACGCCAATCAGCGCCTGGCCCTGCCTACCGCCGAAGGGATTCATTTCGTGCAGATGGCCGATATCATCCAGTGCGAATCGCTGGGTTCCTACACAAAATTTCACCTCACTACCAGTAAATCCATTGTGGTATCCCGGCTGTTGAAAGAATACGAAGAGATTCTGGATAATTATTATTTCTTCCGGGTTCACCAGTCCAACATCGTGAATCTCGAACATATCAAACGGTACGTTAAAGGCGACGGCGGACAGGTGTGGCTGAGCGACAACTCCGAAGTGGAAGTATCGCGTCGGCGCAAAGACGATTTCCTGTCGTTACTGGCCGACTTTTACGTGAACTCCGGCAAGATCGCCTGAGCTAAAATATCGCCCTGGCAATTTTGGTGATGTTGTCCGATTTGCCCATCGTGTAAAAATGCAGCACGGGCGCGCCACCCGCCAGCAATTCGCGCGACTGCTGGATACTCCACTCGATACCGACCTGCCGGGCCTGCTGGTCGTTTTCGCAGGCTTCAACGGCACGGACTAAGTCGTCGGGCATGTCGAGATGAAAGATTTTGGGCAGCACTTGAAGCTGCTTGCGCGTACTCAAAGGTTTCAGGCCAGGAATGATCGGGATACGAATGCCGTGCTGACGGCAGCGCTCGACGAAGTCAAAGTACTTCCGGTTATCGAAGAACATCTGCGTCACGATGTAGTCCGCTCCTTTGTCGACCTTTTGTTTCAGGTAGTAGAAGTCGATGTCGTGGTCGACCGCTTCAAAGTGCTTTTCGGGATAAGCCGCTACGCCAATGCAGAAGCCACTCGGAGCCAGGGGTGTGTCTTCTTCGTGCAGGTAAATTCCCTGGTTCATGTTAGCCACCTGCTCCACCAGTTCACTGGCGTATGCGTACCCGTTTTCTTTGGCCTTAAAGGTCGTAAATGGCTTGGCCGGATCACCCCGCAGCACCAGGACATTGTCGATGCCCAGGTAATGCAGATCAATGAGAAAATCTTCGGTTTCTTCCCTCGAAAACCCTCCGCACAACACATGCGGCACGGGGTCAACGCTAAAGCGATGCATGATGGCCGAACAAATGCCGACTGTACCGGGGCGTTTGCGGGTGACAATCTTCTGGATGGTGCCATCGGGTAAGGGCCGTTCGATGTATTCTTCGCGGTGGTACGTAACATCGACGAACGGCGGCTTAAATTCCATCAACGGCTCAATGTTGTCGAGCAGGCTTTTCAGATTATCCCCTTTAATCGGCGGGATCACTTCAATGGAAAAGATGGGCTTGCCATTGGCAGCCCGAATGTGGTCGGTAATTTTGGTCATTGCGCAGCGAATCTAACGCGAGAACACCATCAGGCAGACAGAGATTCCGTTGGCAGTTCCGGTACTCCAAGGCTGTACATCCAGCCGTCGCCCCAGTTCGGTCTGATTTTTCACTTCGTGCAGTTTCGGAATCCCCCATCCCAGCAGGGAACCAACGGCAGCCCCGGTCAACAGATCGGAAGGGTAATGCAGCCCGCCTTCGTAGCGAAGCACTGCCGTGGCCGTGGCGAGCCCCAGCGAACCGACCCATACCACCGGCTTCAGCCGCGAGTGCGGGAAATAATGCCGAAACACTTCCGCCGTGAACACTGCCGTAGCAAACGCATTGGACGCGTGGCCAGAGAAAAACGACTGGCGGGCGTCGCGCTCCAGTTTCTCGTCCAACGGAGCAATTGGGTTATAGACAAAAGGCCGGGTCCGTTGGGTAAGGGCTTTTACGGTCCCCTTGACTCCGTTGGTGAGGAGCATGGTTTCCACGTACATCACGGCAATGGTCTTTACATCCTGGCGCATCTTCGGTGCGGCTATGGTCAACAGGCCCGTCAGCGCTATATTCCCCGCCAGTGTTACGTCACTGAGCCGATCGGCGCCTTTCGACCAGTGATTGGCAGCACTGCGATCGAAGGCATTTATATCCGCCCGATTCAGCGTGACTATGTCAGCGGCCGTCAGCGGATCAATAATGCTCGTCAGCGCCAGCGATGCACCGAAGGTTACCGCACCCACTCCTAAGGCAGTTAATTCACGGCCTGTTTTCAGCTGGTACGGTGATGAGTTACTAAGCTGCGTGGCATCAGTTGACTGCGCCAGGCCAATTAGTGACTGCACAGTAAGCCACAGGGAAACGAATAAGGTTTTTTGTCTCAACATTCAACGGGTTAATGGCTTACATAACGTGCACGACCTGTGGTTCGTCGGATAGAAACACAACTCGGCCTTCCACTTCATGAAAGCCCATCTCGCGGTATAAGCCGGTAAAATATTTCAGGGATTTAATGGGGTCGTAGGTAGTTGCGGATTCACTAGCCTGCCACGCGACTTCCGATTCATATTGAACCAAAACAACGCTTCCGTTGGGGTAATGCACGACCCGATGCGGGGCACCATGAATGCGCGTACGGCTTAAAATGCTCCGGTCTGTGTCGATACGTAGCGTTGGGTCGAATAAATCGGCCAGGTTCGGGTGCGTCACAATGGTCAGCAGACTCCGTTTAAGGTCCGCACATTCGACGCTCCGGACGAGCCCTTCGCTGACCAGCTGCCGAAGCGTTTTGTCGATGCAGCCGGGTCCTTTAATCAGGCTCAGAGCCGCGCCGAGCTTGCGATCGCGCTCGCGGGTACGCTCAAACGTAGCGACGTCGAACACCCGATCGGCCTGCCGACGTAACTGCAAATCCTGTCCCCGGTGACCACTAATCACTTCATCGAGCACTATCTCCTCATCGACAGCATCAACCTGATAATGCGAACTACCGTCAGCGCACTGGCATATTTCGTACTGTAACTGGCCTTCCTGCCAGGCATAGCCGCAGGAACGGGCAACCTCACTATCGCGCAGGAACGAATGCAGCCAGTAGCTCACGTCTTTCTGGCTCCCCCCTTTGGTAAAGTCAGCCGCTTCGGCAATGACGTACAGCCGATCGGTTGGCCGCGTGAACGCTACGTAAAGCAGGTTCATATTTTCGAGAAAAGTCCGCGTCAGCTCCTCCTCATATTGAGCCGCTACGGGTTCGGGCGTTTTTGTCAACGTACTGCTCGCCACGACAGGTGCCGCCATGAGTCGGGTTACCTCACCAGTGTGGCTTTCGTGCGCCAGGAGATCGGCCCGGATCTCCGATAGATTGAGCCAGATCGAGCTGTTTCGGTTGGGCTCAACCGACCAGTTGGCAAACGGAATGATAACGACCGGAAACTCCAGCCCCTTCGATTTGTGAATGGTTTGAATACTAACCGCATTCCGCGCGTTTCCCTCCACCGAAATCTTCTGCCGGACACTTTCCCAGTACAGCAGAAAATCGCTTAAGTGCCCGCTGCGTTTCTGGTTAAAGGTCAACACTTCATCGAGGAAGCGGAACAGGAACGGGTTGTGTTCGGCCTGGTCGAACAGATGAAACTGAGCCGTCAGGCGTTCGGCCAGTTCATAGGGGTTCAGTTGCCCCAGCGCATACGGATCGAGGGGGTAGCCCTGCGCTCCGAGGTAGTCATACATGCCGCCAATCTCCCCTTCCGCAACATTCCGAATCTTTTCAGTCAGTGCATCGTCGGGGAAGACGCCCTGCACCACCCGGTGGAATAAATACAGCAGTTCGTAGCGGAGCAGCTTCTGATCGGGTTGCTGAAGCAGCCGCATCAACGTAATGAGCCACTTCACCGGATCAGAAAACTCCAGCGACAACGAATCGGCCGACACCAGCGGAATTTGCCGGGCGTTGAGTTCGTTGGCCAGGGCTTTTGCCTGCCCTTTTTTCCGGCAAAGAATGGCGATATCGCCGTATTGATATCCTTCAGCAATGGCCCGCTCCAGATGCTCGATCGTTTTCTCAAGCATCATCGTAGTCAGATCCTTAACCTGGGCTTCGTCCCTAGCCACAAAATCAATCTGTACGTGCCCTTCCGTACGAGCGTTGGCCTGCGCGACCTGATGAAACTCCTGCTTAACGTCGAAAACATCCGCCAGTTTCGGGTGCTGGTGCTCAAACCGGCGGGCGGTGAACTCGAAGAAATCGTTGTTGAAACGCACAATCGGCTCTGCGCTCCGCCAGTTGGTCGTCAGTAGTGCCGATTGAATGTGGCCATCAAGCATGTCGATCCGATCGGCGGTCCACGAGCCGGGCTTATGGGCTTCTTTCAACGTAGTAAGATCCTTCCGGTGCAGCGCGACGATCTGGTCCATATCGCCCCCCCGAAAGCGGTAGATGGCCTGTTTGCCATCACCAACGGCGAGGTTGAAATGATCACCCCCGAGCGAGTTTTCAATGAGCGGCAGCAGATTGGCGAACTGCAGCCGCGACGTATCCTGAAACTCGTCGATAAGGATATGGTTGTATTTCGTACCCAACCGTTCGTACAGGAACGGCACGGGTTCCGAAGCGACAATACTCAGAATTTTTTTATTAAACTCGGAAATATGCACGCGCCCGTCTTTGCGGAGCAGCTCATCGAACTCCACACGCATTTGCTTCAGTAAGGCTAGTTTCTGCAAATGAGGCAGCAGACAGTCGAACAGGACCATCTGCTTGCCACGCTCCTCCCGAATGCCATTAATCTGCTCGATACAGTCGCTAAGCTCCGCAGCCATGCCGTCGATTATATCCTTCACGGGCTGGGGCGTTTTCTTGCCGTACCAATCGCCGTTGTTTACCGCATTGTTCACCCGCGCCCCGGCTTCTTTTCGGTATTCACCGTTGGCAACTGCTTTTAAATAACCGCCCACACCCGACGCTCCGTAGGCAAAATCCGTTTCGTCCAGCCCCGCATCGGTGACCAGCTTCCAGGCCCGCTGTGCGTGCCCGACGATATCGGTTTCGGCCTGGCGGTTGTACTCCAGCAACTGTAGTCGAATAGTACGTAACGCCGTCGGTGACAGCTCCTGCGCGGAGCTAACGGCCTCGTAAAACTGATCGGAGGTTAAATTTCTGCCAAACTCTTTGAGCAGTTCGGGAAGCATGTTCCAGCTTTTTCCTTCGGCCGCCGTGTGCGTATAGTATTCGCCCAGAATGGTCGTGATCTCGTCCATTTCCTCGGTTCCGGCCTTTTCGATCAGGTTATCAATCGCCAGTTCGAGGACTTCGTCGGTTTCCATCTCGACTTCGAACGAATAGGGAAACCCTAGTTCATCCGTAAATGCCATAACGACCCGCTGCGTAAACGAGTCGATGGTGGTGACGCTGAAATCGGCGTAGCGGTGCAGAATGGTTTTAAAAACGGACTCGGCTTTCTTACGCACCTCAAGTTTGGCGATTTCAAAGGCATCTTCCCCCGGGGTCAGCGCATACAGTTCCTTAACCAGATCATCGAGCAGCGGCATTTGCTTACCATCGGCAATCTCGCGCAGCCGCTCCAGAATCCGATTCTTCATCTCGTTGGCGGCCGCGTTGGTGAACGTAACGGCCAGGATGTGCCGAAAGTAATCGTCGCGCGCGTCGGGCCGGAGTGCCAGTTTAAGGTACTCTTTGGTGAGCGTGTAAGTCTTACCCGAACCAGCCGAAGAACTGTAGATCTTGAACATGTGGAGGAAAGGGATGAGAGGGAAGAAAGGGACGAGAGGGGATAGAGGGACAGGATGATATGCGCAAGCGCTTTTGTTCCTTCATCCCATTCCTCCCTTTTCTCCCTTCCTAAAAATTATACCGCAACCCTAAACCTGTATTCAGATTCAGGAAAAACGGAGCCTGAAGAAGTTCGACGTAGAGACCGCCTTCCAGAAAGAACGAATACGGTTTGTTGGCCGGGAAATACTCCAGGCCGCCCACGCCCGATCCGCCAATGGATAACGCATTCTCGTACTGGCCCACGCTGGCAAGCCGGTTGGCGTAGTACCGACGTGTATTGATCTGTCCACCAAAGCCATAATACCCGCGCAGACTCTCGCTGCTGGTTAACGCCTTATGCCAGATGTAATGTCCCTGAACCGCCAGCCCAACGCTTTTGTAATCACCCGAACGGTAGCTCCGCCGATTGCCGTACAGGCCACCATACGTACCAATATTCAGGTCGAATGCGTGATTGCTTCCGAAGTATTTTCGGATGTTTACGCCCGCGGGTTCACCGATGCGGAAACCGACCGACCAGTTGTTGTATTGCGCCCGTGCCTGACTGGGCATCAGCAGCCAGCCCGAAATGGCCAGCAGCGCAACTATACGTAGTGTTCTCATAGACTGATATTTGCCGTCTGTTCCGCTTCGTTCTATGCGTACCAGTTAGGCGTTTGATACTACTTCCGGCCGGGTGGCCACCTCTCCTGTTCCTAACGGCAAATCGCCCGTAACCGGTGTGTGGCTCATGGTTCGTAACACGTCGAGCAGCCGCTCGTTCTCGGATCGTGTACCGACGGTTATACGCAGACACCCATCGCACAGTTTTACGTTCGACCGATCGCGCACGATCACCTGCTGCTCAATGAGGTGTTCAAACGTTCCTTTGGCATCCTCAAACTGTACGAGCAGGAAATTAGCGTGCGACGGATGCACGACCCGCACAGCAGGCAAAGAACGCAGTTTTTCCGCCAAAACGAGACGTTCGGCCAAAATTTGGGTTACCATCTCGTTCTTTTCCGCTTCGCGTTCCAGGGCTCCGAGCGCCAGTTGCTGGGTCGGCGCGGAGATGTTGTAGGGCGGCTTAATCTTGTTAAGCACCTGAATCAATTCCTCGGAGGCAAAACACATGCCCAACCGCAAAGCCGCCAGCCCCCAGGCCTTCGAAAACGTTTGCAACACTACCAGGTTTGGGTACGTATCCAGCTCGTTTGTCCAGGAAGGGGTGTCGGCGAAGTCGATGTAAGCCTCATCGACAATGACCAGCGAATGCCCAGCCGCTTCAAGTATCGCTTTAATTGCATCAGCCTGCAAAAGATTGCCTGATGGGTTATTCGGTGAGCACAGCCAGATCAGCTTTGTGGCTGGCGTTATGGAAGCTAACACTGCATCAGCATCCACCTGAAAATCGGCCGTAAGCGGAATCCGGATGATATGTACGTTGTTGATGGCTGCCGAAACCTCATACATACCATAAGTGGGCGGCATAATCAGGATCGAATCGGCGCCCGGCGTACACGTAGCCCGCACCAGTAGGTCGATGGGTTCATCGGAGCCGTTTCCCAGAAAAATCTGCTCGGGTCGAACGCCTTTTATCGGCGCCAGACGCTGCTTGATGGCCCACTGATGCGGGTCAGGATACCGGTTATACGTTCCGGTTGTAGTGGACCCGATTGGGTTTTCGTTCGCATCCAGAAACACACCCTCCTTTCCCGTGTATTCATCCCGAGCCGATGAATAGGGGGTTAACGTAAAGATGTGTGGACGAAGAAGCGCTTGTAGATTAAACATAAAAATCTTGACAGTAAACGTATTGAAATAGTCATCGGCTAGCCCCGTTCATCCGGTGTTGGCCGCCAGCGAAACGCCTGTTGATCAACCGCCCGCATGGTGCATAATACGCCATTCAGGTGATCGTATTCATGTTGAATGAGCTCTGACATTGCCCAGTCGGTTACGTGCCAGTTGTGGGGTTGCCAATATTCGTCGTGGTAGGTCATTGTCAGCGAACGATGTCGACGCACACGTACCAGTAAATTGGGAAAGCTCATGCAATCGTCCCAAAGTTCCTCGGTTTCGTCGCTTACCGCAACAAATTCAGGGTTTATGATCACCTGCGGCCGGTCAACATTCACATAAATCAGCCGTTTCATAATACCCAGTTGCGGAGCGGCAATCCCCCGCCCGAACTGGTACTTCGCCCGAATCTCCTCCATTACGTTGTGCAGGTCGGCAACCCAACCGGCAACCAGTGGCAACTCCGATTCCAGAACGGGTTCGCAGGTTTCGTACAGCCGCGGGTCGCCAAGAAGCAGTAAGTCAGCGAGGTGTTTCATAGATCGAAGATGTACAGAACCGTCTCTTCACCATTTTTAAACGAATACGGTGAGATGCGCAGGACAGCTCTGACTTGCTGTATTGTTCATGTGGAGTGATAGTCCTGTGTACCAACGCGCAGAGAAGAAAGGTCAATCATGCATTCAGAATATCAGCCAGCGCAATGAGTTGCAGGCCATCAATATCGGTGAAGTCGGCTACGTTATGGGTAAGAACTGGCAACGAATACAGCAACGCTGTAGCCGCAATGATTGAATCGGCCAGCGAACGTTTACGCTGCTGGCGCAGACGGATGGCTTCCGTAATGACCTCCTGGCTGATGGGTAACATTGAAGCATTCAGAAATAACTGCTCAAGTTGGATCTTATGCTCCGGTTTGAGTTTATGATAACCTAATACTTCTAGTTTAGTGACTAAGGAAAAATACAATGTATCTTCTTGTGCTTGCAGATACGTCCGTAAGGTCTCATAATTGGGCTCAACGAAATAAATTAGGATAGTACTATCGAGAATCATTCCTCCCGGCCATCTAATACCCGATCCCAGCTACGTACTTCCCGTTGCCACTCGGATGGATCGCCAAACGATTCGCCAACCCCTCCGCTAGCCGCTATCTTCTCGGCCGTATCGAAAAAAGCCTTCAATTGCTCTTTCTTTGCCTGATCGCTCGGGACGGCTTTCTCTTCGACAACTCGTGCGTTTAATTTTGGTAACAACGCCCGCAGTAAGGCTTCATCCGCTGGCGTATCTATTTCGATCAATAGCTGACTCATAACAGTTCCTCCTTTTGGGACAAAATAACAAAATCAGGCCGGATTCGCTTCGGCCAGACTCGCCAGTCGCAGACTCACAGCCCGCTTGTGCGCGTCGAGCGATTCAGCCTCTGCCATGGCCTCAACGATCGGACCCAGGTTTTGTAAACCCTCCGGCGTAATGTGCTGCACCGTAATTTTTTTCACGAAACTATCCAGTGATACGCCACTGTAGGCCCGGGCGAAGCCGTTGGTCGGCAGTGTGTGGTTGGTACCCGATGCGTAATCGCCGGCCGATTCGGGCGTGTAGTTCCCCAGGAAAATAGACCCGGCATTTACAATCTGCTCGGCTACGGCTTCGGCATTGTCAACGCTAAGAATCAAGTGTTCGGCCGCATACGCATTCAGCAGATCAATCGCTTCGGCCTGACTTTCCACCAGAATCATTTTGCTGTTTTGTAACGCCTTAACGGCCAAATCCTGCCGGGAGAGTTTACTCAATTGGGTAATCAGAACCAGATTGACCAGTTCAACCAACCGTTTGCTGGTCGACACGAGCAACACCTGACTATCGGCACCGTGTTCGGCCTGCGAGAGCAAGTCAGCGGCCACAAACGAAGGCACAGCCGTGTCGTCGGCGTATACGGCGACTTCGCTCGGACCGGCGGGCATATCGATGGCTACGCCTTCTTTGGCAACCAGCATTTTTGCGGCCGTTACGTATTGATTGCCCGGACCAAACAGTTTATAAACCTGCGGCACGGATTCGGTACCGTACGCCATAGCGGCAATGGCCTGGGCGCCCCCAATCCGGAACACGTTTGTGACGCCCACCAGCTTGGCGGCAAAGTAGATAGCCGGGTGATTGCTGGGCGTGCAAAGAACAATTTTACGGCATCCTGCCAATTGGGCCGGTATGCCCAGCATAAGCACTGTGCTGAACAAGGGAGCGGTTCCCCCCGGAATGTACAGGCCAACGTTTTCGATGCCCACACTCCGGCGCCAGCACGTAACGCCCGGCATCGTTTCGATTTTTTCGATGGGCTGCCGCTGCCGCTCGTGAAACAGGCGGATGTTCCGGTACGCCTGCAGGATGGCCGCTTTGAGTTCCGGACTCAGTTGCGCTTCGGCGGCATCGAGTTCCGCTTCCGAAACGCTCAAGCCAGACTGGGCCAAGTCGATCTTGTCAAATTTCTGAGCAAACTCAACGAGGGCCGCATCGCCCCGGGCTTTTACCTGCGCCAGAATCGGCGCGACCGTCGCTTCAATCTGCTGGTTCGACTGCACGGGCCTGGCTAAAAGAGCAGGCCATTCGGTACGGCTGGGAAAGGGAATGATTTTCATTTTAAAAGGAGCGTGGAGCGAGGAGATACGAGAGAGAATTCATTCGGTCGCTTTAGCAGAGCATTCTCGCTTCTCTCTCCTCACTTCTATATACTAGTTCAGTAAATCATTTTCTCAATCGGAATGACCAGAATACCTTCGGCACCGGCAGTCCGAATCGCTTCGATGTTTTCCCAAAACTCATTCTCGTTTAATACGGAATGCACAGAACTCCAGCCTTCCGTAGCCAGGGGCGTTACCGTCGGGCTCTTCATACCGGGCAACAACGCCGTAATCTGATCGAGGGCGTGATTGGGAGCGTTCAGTACAATGTACTTGTTGTTCTTAGCCGCCTGCACCGATTTGATCCGGAACAGCAGTTTCTCCACTAACGCCTGTTTGTCGGCTTCCAGTTCAGGACGGGCGATCAGAATTGCTTCCGAGCGAAAAATCGTTTCAACTTCTTTCAGGCCATTGCTCAGCAACGTACTGCCCGAACTAACAATATCGCAGACGGCCTCAGCCAGCCCAATGCTGGGGGCAATCTCCACCGATCCGCTGATCTCATGAATTTCAGCGTTTACGCCCTGTTCGGCCAGATACTTCCCTAACAGGTTCGGGTACGAGGTCGCAATGTTTTTCCCATCCAGGTATTGAATGCCTTTCCAATCGGTGGCGCGGGGCACGGCAATAGACAAGCGGCACTTCGAGAAGCCCAGCCGATGGACCGTTTGGACGGGTCGGCCGGTTTCGACCGCTACGTTCTCACCGACAATACCCAGATCAGCCACGCCATCTTCAACGTAACCCGGAATATCATCATCGCGCAGAAAAAGAAACTCGGCCGGGAAGTTCGACGAAACCGATTTGAGCTTTCCGGTGCCGTAATCGAAGCGAATCCCGCACTCTTTAAAAAGCTGGTACGAGTCTTCGCTCAGCCGACCCGATTTTTGTAAGGCAATCCGTAATAAAGAAGACATAATTCAGGAGAACAAACGCGTTAACCCACCGTCACACAATCGGCCTTAGTGAGCTATAATCAACAAATTGAGGGCAAAAGTAAGCAAAAGAGAGGGTTCGGCGGGTCAGCGACAAGAACTTAACAGCCGCCATGATGGCGACGATGTCGAAACGAGGAGAATAGAGCCCAGCCGATAATCATGCCGCAAAGATAGGCTGCGATTGCAAATGACAAAAATGAATTTTTGTGGTCTCGTTTCTGGCTCTATCTGGCAAGAACAAAAAAAGTCAAAATTTTCCTTGACTCTCCCCTTACGTCATAGTCTACATTTACCCCGTCAATCAAGCTTAGGTTGTTTATGAGGCAGTATTCTGTTAAAAAACTAGCCGCGTTAGCCGGTGTCAGCGTGCGCACCCTACACCACTACGACCGGCTGGGTCTTCTAAAGCCGTCCATCCGTACCGAGGCCGGGTACCGGCTGTATGGCGAAACCGAGTTAATCCGACTGCAGCAGATTCTCTTTTACAAGGAACTGGATTTCCCGCTTAGTGAAATCCAGCGCATCCTGGAAGGCCCTGATTTTGATACGATACTTGCCTTAAACCAACACAAAGAAGCCCTACTGCGTCGTAGAGACCAGCTTTCGGTTCTTTTGACAACGATTGACAAGACAATTAAATCACTTAAAGGTGAACAAACTATGTTGACAGACGAAGAATTGTATGAAGGCTTTCCGAACGGGAAAGCCTATCGTCGGGAGGCCGTGGAGAAGTACGGTGCCGACGTAGTTGAGGGGTCGGAAAATGGACTCCATCGGTTAGGGAAAGTGGGTTTTGAGCAGTTAAAAGCCGACGCCAGAGACATCGGCGAGAGATTGTTAACTCTCATAGATCAGGACCCGACCAGTGCGGTTGTCCAGCAGCAGATTGCCCGGCATTACCGCAACATCAGGGGTTTCTGGGGCGAGTCGGTATGTGCGGGCAAAGACATGGCCGAAGCCTACAAAGGGTTAGCTCAACTGTACGTCGACGACCTCCGGTACACGAGCGGGAACGGGCAGGAAAACCCGGAGTATGCCGCGTTTCTGAACAAAGCGATGGTCTATTTTGCGGATACGCAATTGCGTAACTAGCCAGCAAGGCCGGGCGTTCTGCCCGGCCTTGCCCACAATCAGGCAACTGATCGGCACTCAAATAATTAGTTTATAGCCAATGCCGCGAACGTTGATGATCTGCACTTGCGGATCGTCACGGAGGTAGCGTCGGAGTCGGGTAATGAATACGTCCAGGCTGCGGCCGTTGAAAAAGGAATCATCACCCCAGAGTTCAGTAAGCACCGCGCTACGTTCCAGAACCTGATTACGCTGTTCATACAGTCTGCGGAGCAGTTCGGCTTCGCGGTGCGACAGTACGGTCTCGTTGCCATCCAGAAACAATTTTTGTTTGGGGGGATCAAACCGATACCGCCCAACTGCCAGCAGCATTGGCGTCGATGGGGTTGTACCCAGACTGGCCGGACGGCGGAGCAGGGCGTTGATGCGCACGATAAGCTCGTCGAGACTGAATGGTTTTTTGAGGTAGTCGTTTCCGCCCAGTTCAAAGCCGCGTACCACGTCGGCGGTCTGCGAACGGGCCGTCAGAAACAGGATCGGTATATGGGCATTGTCCTGGCGAATGTGCTCCGCCAGTGAGAACCCGTCCATTTCGGGCATCATTACGTCGGCCACCACAATATCAGGTTGCTGCTGGCGAAACAGGTTAAGGCCTTCAGCCCCATCGGCCGCGTAAAAGACCGTAAACCCCCGCACTTCCAGGCTATCGCGCACGATCATGCCGAGGGCTAATTCATCTTCAACGAGTAAAACGCTGGCCATCTATTTCGAAGCGGAATAAAAGTCAGGAGGATTCAGGTTGACACGTAATCGTTTCACGCCGGCATGGCCGTCACCACCCGTCTCCGGAATCAACAGAGTAAATTCGCTGCCAGCGCCGGGTTCACTCGTGACGTCAATGTGCCCACCGTGTTTCTCCATTACCTGGCGCACGTAGGATAGCCCCAGGCCAAACCCTTTTACGGGATGCAGATTGCCGGTGGGTACGCGGAAGAAACGGTCGAAAATTGCGCCCTGGTACGTCTTGGGAATGCCGATGCCGTTGTCTTTCACCGATAGCCGCCAAAGCCGTTCCTGCTGCTGACTTTTGATGTGAATCGTCACGGATTCGCTGGAATACTTAATGGCGTTGTCGATCAGGTTATTAATGGCATTCGCGATGTGAAAGCGATCGATCCGGACCGGTGCATCATCTGCCGATGCGTCGATCTCAAACTGCACGGGCTTGTCGGCTTTAAGCTGATGATTACTGATCACCTGCTGAATCAGTTCGGACGGTTTTACCCACTCCGGATTCAGGACGAGTTCTTTCTTTTCTTCGGCCGCGAGCGTGAGCACTTTCTCCACCAGATCAGAGAGTCGTTGCAGGTTATTCTGCGAGATTGCCAGGTACGTCTGCGTTTTCTGCGGATCGTTCAACGCGCCGAAGTTCTGCAACGCTTCCACAACCGCGGTTACCGTTGCGATTGGCGTTTTCAGTTCGTGCGTCATGTTGTTGATGAAGTCGTTCTTTACTTCCGACAGTTTCTTCTGGCGCAGAATCGTACTCAGCATGAACAGGAAACTACCCGTAGTCAGCAATACCAAAAGCACCGAACCACCCAGCAGCCAGCCCATCCGACGTAACAAATAGAACGTTGGCGTGTCAAAGGACACCTGCACAAACAGATTCCGAATCGGATTGATAGGCAATACTAACTTATTCATTACGTTCGGTCGATCATCTGGCCTTGAGGGTGCCCCCAATTGATGAACCAGTACGTTGTTGGAAGGCTTTTGAGGATGAACACTTATCGTATCGAGTTTGAAATCAGCGTGTATACCCCGCTCACGAAGCTCGGCGCGGTAGGCCGCCCACAGCTTCGGCAGATCGATACGTGTGCCTTCGGCCCAGTCGAGCAACACCATATTCGAGATACGGCGGGCAAGCGTATCGGGCGATATAACTACCTGCGTTTCGTTTCCCGTCGGCAGGCGCGGATAAAACTGATCAACCGTTACCGCCCGAAGCTTACGCTGACGACCACGCGTTGACCGTAGAGGTGGCTTGGGGGGCGTTACAAACATCTGAATCTGCGCCCGGTTCGCAGTGCCGTCAAATCGGCGAATGATCATTGGCGTCGGTTTTGAGGCCTCCTTCCTGTCCTGGTTGGCAAATAATCGGTTAGCCTCGGCCATCTGACGCTGCTGCAACATCGCAAACAAAGCATCCCGCATCGTCTGGTTGTACTGCTGGCTGTTAACACGATACGTTGTCCAGAGCCAATAGCCCTGAAACGCATTGATGCCGATGATACAAAGTGTCATCAGCCAGAATATCGAACGGATGCGTCGGTTCATACACAAATCTACATCGTCCGGACGGGCTTTGGATGGACGTTAACACTGTTTAACAAAACTAGGGCTGTCGCCAGATCAGAAGGGCACTTTTTCAAGAATGGGGTCACAGGTGGGGGCAAATCAGGACTTGATACGCTTCCAGGTGTCCCGCATCTGATTGACCATTAGCGAAGAGCTGACCTTGGAATATTTTTCGGTCGAGGTAATCGAACTATGCCCTAAAATCTCCTGCAAGGTCTTGGTCGGCATGCCCGCTTTGTTCATCAAAGTTGCAAACGTGCGCCGGGCGATGTGGCTGCTCATCGTCTGGTGAAGCGCCTGAATCTCGGATAACAGTTCACCCCGGCAATACGTACCGACCATGACCGGCCGCGATAAGTCCGCCTGACGGCCAATCGATTTTAAAATATAGTTGTATTCATCGCGTTGGGAGCGGACTTTGCTGGTGGGGGGATTCCGGATGAGATGATACGATATTGACTATAACCTCGTCTTTCGGTGGGATATAAAGAAGTATGAAAAGCGAAGTAGTTATTCTATGCAAATCTTTATGATGGGACAGCGAAAAGGGTTGTTCCTGCCATATACGATTCACCTTGTCACCGAAGCCGACGTTCCACAAATTATTGATTACTTAAAACCGCACTGGAAAAAGCTTAACCGGCTCTGGACACCTCTATCTGTTAAAGTCAATTAACCCCACGGCCCGGCCACTCCAGCGCCGGGCTTTTTTATGGCAACCCTTAAGTAATTCTACACATATATTCTCTTGGCTTGTTGAAGACTACAGCACTGGTAGAGTAGCTTTACAGAAAGTTTAACTTCTTCATTTTCAATTTAACATCTAACCCATGAAACACCTATTTACTTTTCTCTTCCTATTTTCTGCTTCGCTTAGTCTACAGGCGCAGATTGTTTTTGACGGCTCACCCGGTGGCGGTTCACCTCCCCCCACTCTAGGGGGCTATACCATGACTTCAGTCACTGATTCTAGAGCGGCAGATAGAAGCGAAGTCTCCTTCGTAAACAGCCCGCTTAGAGGGTCTATTGGCTTTAGCCCAAATTTTCTGATTGTCCAACCACTGCCGCTAAATGATGCTAACTGGTATTTTTATTGGGGAAATGGCTATACAGGTAAAGTTTATGCCAATTATGGGCTAACATTTACTCTTACTTTACCGGCTGGCACGAAAGCGTTCTATTTTTATGCTCAACCAGAATCTATAGGTACCTATAAAATACAAGCTACGACACAAAATGGGACAAGTTCAGGAGAAATCCAGGCTACGGGTAGTAGTAATTCAGACATAGCTAGTGCAAAGTATTTTGGGTTTTACGTCAACCAGCCAGGCGTTACAATCGAAACGATCACGATCACGACAGAGAACAGCAATACAGGTATTGGAATTGGTCAGTTTGGTATTTATCAAGTCCCCTGCCCAAGCTTCACACCTACCCTGACTGCTTCTAACAACGGGGTACTTACCTGCTCCCGAACCAGCGTTCGACTCACCGCAGGCGGAGGAGATGCGGGGGCCACGTACCAGTTTAACAACGGACCTCAAATCGGTGGTCCTACTAGTAGAACCACCACTGCTTCTCAGTCGGGACCCTATAGCGTTACAGTAACGAATCCGGGCGGCTGCTCAGCTACCGCTACCACGGAGGTGACCAGCCAAACTGCAACCCCTGAGAATGTAACGCTTAACAACAACGGCCCGCTGACCTGTGAGCGGACCAGTGTGCGACTCACCGTGCCTTCGGCGGGCAACAACGCCACCTATGCTTTCAGTGGTCCCTTCCCTGTCAGCCAGCCCACCGGTACCAGTAGCCGCACGGCCACCGTCAGCAATCCCGGTGAGTACACCGTCTTAGTCACCAACGCTCAGGGTTGCACCGCTACGGCTACTACAGAGGTAGCCAGCAACACTGCTCCGCCCAGCAACCTGAGCCTAACGGTGAGTAACGTGCTGACCTGCGCTCAGCCAACGGCGGTGCTGAATGCTTCCGCTAACGGCAATGCTCAGCTGGTCATCACCGGACCGGGTGGTCAAAGCTACTCGGCCAACACGGCCACTGTCAGCCAGCCCGGCGAGTACACCTTGACGGCTACCCGAAACAACGGCTGTAGTGCCACTAGGACCGTTACAGTGGAGATCAACACGACCCCTCCCCAGAACCTGAGCTTAACCAATAATGGCCCCTTGACCTGTGCCCAGACCTCTGTTCAGCTGACCGCATCTAGCAGTACCACTGGGGTTAGTTATGGCTTAGCCGGACCAGAGAGCTTTAGCGCCAGTGGGCCAACGGCGAGTGTCAACCGCCCCGGCACCTACACGGTGACTGCAACTGGAGCCAACGGCTGTACGGCCGTCCAGAGTACCACAGTAGAAAGTAATACGATAACCCCTAGTGTTAGTCTGACTAACTCAGGACCTTTGTCGTTTACCAATGCAAACGTTACCTTAACGGCCACAGCTACGCCCGGTGATAACGTTAGCTACTCCTTTAGCTCAAACGCTGCTCAGCAAGGCAGCAGCAATCAGGCTCAAGTCACCACGGCGGGGGTGTACTCGGTGACCATAACCCGCCAGGATAACGGCTGTTCAGCCATAGCTTCCACCACCGTGTTAGGCGGCAACAACCCTACCGCCTGCCGTGGAGCAACAGCGGTGATCAACGTAACGGTTGAGGGCGACCCAGTCAAGTATGAGTGGTACAAGAACAGCCTTACTACGCCCAAGATCATGGAGACCCCTCAACTGTTCCGAGGTACGGCTACGAGTAGCCTGACGCTCATCAACGCTCAGACCAACACCCAGGGTAACTTCTTTCTCAAAGTGACTGACCGCTCAGGCACCGTTAGAATCTACGGACCGTATCGTTTGACAGTAGACGCCAGTTGCCGGGCCAGAGAGATTGCTAGTTTGGAAACGCCCTTGCAGGTAGAACTAGCACCTAACCCAATACAACAGGATCGTTTGCGGGCGGTGGTACGAGGTGCTGAGGGACGTTCCTTGCAGGTTGAGCTAATTGATCTAAGTGGTAAGCCCATCCGTCAGCAGCACTGGCAGCAAGCCGAGAGTGGACAGATGATTGACTGGGATATGCAGTCCCAAGGTTCGGGTCTTTATCTCTTACAGGTGATTAGTGAAGCCGGTGCGGGTATACCAGCTCAACGACAGAGCGTTAAAGTTGTCAAGCCGTAAATACTCTGATTTTCCTAAGCCGCATACCTTTGTCGGCTAAACAATGTTTCATTAAGCAGACTGAAGAAAAGCCTGGCCGCTATGCAGCCAGGCTTTTTTGTGTCCATACCTAAACCCATGACCCCACATTTTTAAATGAGGTCAAAATTACCTCATCCAAACCCCTACCACTCATTAGGCTCACTACCCAAAATCACAGAAAAGACGACCTGCAACCCAGTATGGGCGGGGTATGCCTATAGTGAGCAAAGGTTTCAACTTAACACTGTTTAACACTATGTAGCAGTCTGTTACAAAACTCCACCTGACCTTTGAGTGGTCGGTGTGCCGCATCACCGTCATTATGGATCAAACTAAACCAGCTTTTTTTATGAAAACACACATTAGCGCAGTTGCCAGCTTTGTAGCCGCCTTGCTGGCAACTCACCCAATTATCGCACAAACGGCCGCTGCTACGTGGTCGGGCCAGATTACGTACGAAGGCGTTCACAAAATCGACCCGGCAAGTCTGAAATTTCTCGACAGTAATGGCGAGCTGATGAAACCCGGCGACCCGAATTTCCCGACTGACATCCCCGACGCCCGCATGTCGGAACAGAAGGTCCTGATAAACGGTACGAATGCGAAAGTCATGCGCGAAGGGGAAGTCGTAGGGCCAGGTAGCCAAAGCCAGGTTGGACGTCTGATTGTCGAGCAGACGTTTGTCGACCTAAAAACCCTGAAAAAAGTAACAATCCTCACGATTGGTAAAGATCCGGATGCCAAAACGTATCAGGCTGAATCGCAAATTCAGCGGGTCCAGGGCTGGCAGTTAACCGACCAAACCAGAAAAATAACCGGGTACACCTGCCGCAAAGCTCTCGTTCCCTACCAGAAAAAAACCTTCGCCGTCTGGTTCACTACCGAACTACCCATCACCTACTCGCCCATTGAAGCGCTCACGCCCGACACCGGAACGGTCCTGCTGATTGAGGGTAGCAACGTGCAGTTCAAAGCTACCAAAGTGGCTAAAACCGCACTAAATCCGTCGTTGGTGGCCAACCCCCGGGTACAGGCGCAGAGCGTTACGCCGGAACAATTAGTCGATCTGCGCCAGAAAGCCGTCGCCGATCTTATGCAAAAGTACGGCCGCGCAGGCAGCGGGGGTTAACCCTGTTTAACATTATATAGCAGTCTGTTACACAGCGTTGCCGGAAGTTTATCCCATCAAGTAAATCAATGAATTCTTATGAAAACGCATCGCATCTTAGTCCTTCTTCTCTCACTGCTCGCAGCAGCCACTCGTCCAGCGCTGGCCCAGACATCGGGACAGATTAATTACGAAGTCGTCCGGAAGATCGACCCCAGCAGTATGCGTATCGTCATCAATGGCGAGCAGGTAAAACCCGGCGACCCGAACTTCCCGACCGACATCCCCGATACGCGCACCTTTGGGCAGAAGGTAATTTTCACGAAGCAATACGCCAAAGAAAGCCGTGATGAGCAGAACGCGGTCGTGCGGACATTCGTGGGTGGACCGGGCGGAGGTAGCGCCCCGCAGGTTACAAATATGGGACGCCCCTACGAAGAAGACGTATTCGTTGACCTCGCGAATCAAAAAACGATTACGCTGCTGACCGTTGGCAAGGGCGACGAAGTCAAATCGTACCGCGCCGAGGCCCCAATCAACCGTACAGCAGGCTGGCAGTTTACGGACCATACGAAGAAAATTGCCGGCTACACCTGCCGCAAAGCCACCGTTCCTTACCAGAAAGAAACGTATACGGTCTGGTTCACCACCGACTTACCCATCACCTACTCGCCCATCCGTGAACTGACACCGGAGACCGGAGCAGTGCTCCTGGTCGAAAGCAGCCGGGAGCAGTTTCGGGCGACGAAAGTGAACCTATCAGGCGTCAGTGACAAAGACGTTCAGCCAACTCTCAAAGCCGAGACGGTTTCTCCCGAAAAAATAGCCGATCTACGCGAAAAGGCGGGAGCCGACTTCCGCCAGCAATTGATGATGAATGAGCGAAACTGATTACACCCCGCATGAAAACCTTCCTTCTTTGTATCTTCCTGCTGCCCAGCTGGACGGTCAGCCTTGCCCAAAAGAGCAAGGGCAAGGCTGAAGTTCAGGGCGTAGCCATTGATTCTGTAAGCGGCAAGCCCCTTCGTATGGCGTCGGTCTCGTTGCTGACGGCCCGGGATTCAGGCTATGTCGATGCGACGATCACGGATGGCGACGGCCGGTTTAGCTTTCGCAACGTAGCGGCTGGCAACTACCGGCTTCTCATCACCTTCCTGGGATATGGGAATGCGTCACGGTACGTTACGGTGGAGCCAACTACTCGGCTGGCCGATGCCGGAACCATCCGTATGAACGAGCAGGCCAACGTGCTCAACGAAGTAGTCGTCAGGCAGGAACGCGCGCCCGTCGACGTCAAAGGCGATACGTTGGAGTTCAATGCCAATTCGTTCAAGACACAGCCCAACGCGCAGGTGGAAGAACTTCTGCGGAAACTCCCAGGTATAGAGGTCGCCCGGGATGGCACCATCAAAGCGCAGGGGCAGGCAGTTAATCGTGTACTCGTGGATGGGAAACCATTTTTTGGCAACGATCCCAAAATGGCAACCCGTAATCTGCCCGCCGACATCATTGATAAAGTACAGCTTTATGATCAATCGTCAGATCAATCGCAGTTCTCGGGTATCGACGACGGCAATCGGGAACGTACCATCAACCTGACGATCAAGCGGGATAAAGGGAAAGGATATTTCGGACAGAATTCGATCGGTGCCGGAACCCAGCAGCGGTATCAGGGGCGGCTGAATCTGAACCGCTTCAATAGCCGTGGCGACGGACCGGGTCAGCAAATTTCCCTGATTGGTCAAGCCAATAACCTCAACCAGCAAAACTTTACACTAGGCGATGGAAGTACCGGGCAGGGTGGCTCGGGCGGACCCGTTTTTGTCGGTGGACCGGGTAATACGGGGCCGGGAGGTAATCAGACGCCTACGAACATTATCGAGACAAAAGCGGCTGGTTTGAACTACCGGGATAGAGTGGGCAAACGGGCTGAACTGGCGACCAGCTATTTCTGGAATCAGGCCATTACGACTACCGACCAGCAAAGCCGTCGCGAGAACATCCTGCCAGACCGGTCTTTCAACACCGATCAAAGCAACTCCTCGCAGAACCGCCAGCATTCGCACCGGTTCAACGCCCGGCTCGACTGGCAACTTGACTCCTTAACCAGCCTCCGGCTCACGCCTACTCTTTCGTGGCAAACGACCGGGTTCGACAGCCGAACTGACAGCCGTTCGTATCTACCCAGTGGGGTATGGCTGAACACGGGGCAAACCCGGTACAGCTCAACGGGCGATGGCTTCAACGGGTACAATAACCTGCTGCTCATGCGGAAGTTCAGGCGCGAAGGACGAAGCTTCTCCGCTAACCTGAATTCGGTTCTGGTGGATGGAGAGACCAACGCGTTAAACCAATCGTTGAACACCTTTTACGACTCGACGGGGGCCAATTTGACAAACACCTTCCGGCTCAACCAACGAAATCTCCAGCCTAGCTATTCGTTTCAGAATACGGTAACGCTGTCCTATACGGAACCCCTATCATTGACCCGAAAGTTAGAATTTCGCTATGCCTACGGAAGCATCCTGAACCGGGCCGAACGCGACGCCAGTGATGCGAACGAGATAACGGGGCAGTATGACCGGCCCAACCTGAGACTGAGTAATCGCTTTGCCAGCTCGTTCAGTACGCATCGGGCGGGCGCGACCGTGCAAACCCGTCGACTGCGTTATACGTACGCCCTCGGAGTTGAGGTGCAGCAGGCCGAACTCCGCGCCGACAACCGTTCGGTAGACACCAGCCGAACGAGCCGATACCTGAACGTACTGCCCAACGCTCTGTTCAGCTATACGTTCTCGGGGAATCGCAGCCTGCGCATTCAGTACCGAACCCGCATTACGCCCCCCTCAGTGACGCAGTTACAACCCGTTGTCGACAATACAAACCCGCTGAACATTCGCCTGGGCAACCCGTCGCTACAGCCGGAATATTACAATACCGTTACGTTGACGGTCAATGGATCACGAAATATGGGAACGCGGAGTTTGTTTTTGTTTGCCAGCCTGAACCAGAGCAACAACCGCATCAGCACAGCCGCTACGGTCAACAGTGCCGGTGCGCAAACGACTCAGCCGAAAAATGCGGGTGGGTTCTGGTCGGCCAATGGTTTTCTATCGCTAAGTCGAACGTTCCAGCCGATCCGGCATAGCCTCAATCTCACCACAAACGGCGGACTTACCCGTGGCCTTAGCTTCGTGAACGACCAGACGAACGAGTCCCGAACCGTTACGCTTGGGCAGGGTTTGCGGATACAATCGACCTATAATGGCAAGTTTGACTATGGCATCAGCGGCAACATCAGCTACCAGACAGCCACCTACTCGCTGCTTCCCCGGCAGAATACCGCCTTCTGGTCGCAGTATGCCACCGCCGATCTATACTGGGAATTACCGTTCCGTTTCGTTCTCACGAGCGACGTAACGTACACGGCAACGTCGGGCCGGTCGGCGGGATACAATCAACGATTCACGCTCTGGAACGTAGCACTGGCAAAACAATTCCTGAAAGGTAAGCAAGGGGAGGTACGCGTGCAGGTATATGATCTACTGAACCAGAACCGCAGCCTGGTCCGCAATACAGCCGACTCGTACGTAGAAGATATACAAAGCCGCGTCCTGAAGCGCTACTTCATGGTTAGTCTGGTATACAACCTTCGCAGATTTGGCAGCTAACAACCGGTTTCGTTGAGTAGTTAGAGCTTCACGGTTAACACGGTTCAGAATCAATTACCATACTTCACATTCAACTTATTGGTTAAGCGTCGGCTAAAATCGGTTTGTCAGCTAACTTTTCCGGGCACATACGGTTAAGAAATAGTGCACTTAAATCACTCGACGAACCATGGAAAACCAGGAACAAAAGAAGATAGCCATCTTACTGACAGAGGGTTTTGAGCAAGTTGAAATGACCGAACCCCGCAAAGCGCTCGAAGCAGAAGGATTTCTGACCGATTTGATTACGCCAGAAGGTGGCGACGTAAAGGCGTGGAACGAAACCGATTGGGGGGATACGTTCAAAGCCCATAAAGCACTCAATGAGGCAACGCCCGGCGATTACGACGCCCTGCTCCTGCCCGGCGGGGTTATGAATCCGGACAAATTGCGCATGAACAGCGACGCCGTATCGTTCGTGAACGCGTTTTTCGAGGCTGAAAAACCGGTAGCGGCCATCTGCCACGCGCCTATGATGTTGATTGAAGCAGCGGTCGTTGACGGCAAAAAGCTAACCTCTTACCCTTCACTCCAGACCGACCTACGTAACGCGGGAGCCGACTGGGTGGATGAAGAAGTGGTAGTTGACGGCAACCTGGTTACCAGCCGTACACCGGACGATATTCCGGCGTTCAACCAGGAGCTAATCAAGATCATTAAGGAAGGTATTCACGTCGGCCAGCAGGTCTAATAATCCTTAGCCGGCTCCGGACTATCCTCATTTTGACGGGAGCAAAAAAAAGACCTCCTTTCTGGCTACGCATCACACCATGCTAGCGCCAGGAAAGAGGTCTTTTTTCGTCAGCTTGTAACCCATTTACGCGCTTTGCCGACGCAGACTCATCTGCGCGATCAGCAGCCCGGCCAGAACGCCGATGGTGTAACAAAGCAGATCGCTCCAGACGAAGCTGAACCCAAGCACCAGCCCACCCAGCCGCGTCGCCCGCAGACTGTCTATCCAGGGAGCATGGTAGAGCTGGCTAGCTTCCATATTAAACGAGAAAAGCAGCGCGGCCAGCGCCACCCGTCGAATCGGCCACCGATTCCAGACGCAGGCGATACCGAGAAACACCATCAGCGCCCAGAGTACATCACCGACGTAAGCTCGTATAAACGGTACGTCGTCCCAGCAATGCCGGGACGCCAACCCCGCCAGCAGGACCAGTATGGTAAGCACTACGTAGTTCAGCCGGTTGCGACGCATCATTTATTTCACCGCGTTCCAGACCTCCAGAGGCCGGTCGGTAGACATGATGTCGGCTCCGTTTTCGGCGAATGTCTTATACACCTGATCGCCTTTGGCCACGGCTTGCTTGTCCAGGTTTCCGAGTGTACCAAGAATACAGGCGATGCCTTTTTCGTGCAAAAACTGATACAAGTCTTTCTCGGGTTCTTTCACACCCACAAACGCCACCATCCGGTTGTCGGGTACGCCTAACTCACGCAGACGGTCGTATTCCGCCCGGTTACGAATCGTAACCGAAATCATCAGGTCCGGATCGAGCTGGTGAAGCTTAGCCGCATCCTGCGCGTTATACGTAATCACGGCGGCAATAGCCCCCGTTCCGGTTTTGTGGATCATATCCACCACCTTCGCGAATGATACGTTCCGCTTCACGTCAAGGGTGAACGTAACCTTATTTTTTCCCCACCGGAGCACCTCTTCGAGCGTCGGAATTTTATAGGGCGTTACGTTACCCAGGTTATCTTCCAGCCGGTACTGGTCAAGTTCGGCGTACGTTTTATCGATCAGTTTACCCGTGCCGGTGGTTGTGCGGTCGAGCGTAGCGTCGTGCATCATCACCATCACGCTGTCTTTAGTCAGGTCAATGTCGCACTCAATAATGACGGGCTGCGCCGAGGTACCAATTCGCTTGGCCAGATAATCGAACGACTCAATGCAGTTTTCGGGATAGCCCTTTAGGTCGCCCCCACCCCGGTGCGCACTAATTCTAGCCGTCTGATTCGGCTTGTACGAAAAATGAGCGTAGGCTTTGTCCGACGTACTCCTTGAGCCGATTTTGGGCGAGCAGGCTCCTACTGACAGGAGCAGAAAACTAAGTAGAATGCGGTTTTTCATACGGCAAAGGTAGGTTAACCTGGTCTGTAGGTGAAGCAACTCATTTTATTCCTTCCCACTAATCACAGCCGATTTCTTATGGATGGAAACTCGTTTTATTGAGTAGCCATCGATTCAGAACGAAAGCCATAAGCATTTCGTTATTTTACGAAATGACGATTAACAAACCCGATGCGCGACGTTTTCAAAGCTTTATCCAACGATGTCCGGCTGAAGATTTTAGAATGGTTGAAAGACCCGGACCTTCATTTTTCGGCCCTGGAAAAACAGCATGTCCATGACGTTGGCATTTGCGTCGGCGCAATTCAAAAAAAGGCGGGATTATCGCCTTCAACAGCATCGACGCATTTGTCTATTCTGCAACGCGCCGGTTTGGTTGACGCGACCCGCCTTGGCCAATGGACCTATTATAAACGCAATGAAGCGGCCATTCGCGCCTTGGCCCAGCAGATAGCGGCTTCGCTATGATTCAGTTATTCGTTTCCCATTGCGACTTTCGTTCAAACGCATCTCTGAAGCGCTCAGATGCAAAAACCGTTTAAACAGATGATTCCCTTTTCAATTTTAGACCTCTCTCCCATTGTGGCGGGAAGCTCAGCTTCGCAGGCCCTACGGAACTCCCTGGACCTTGCCCAACATGCCGAGCAGTGGGGATATAATCGATATTGGCTCGCCGAACATCACAATATGCCGGGCATTGCCAGTGCTGCTACGTCGGTCGTTATTGGCTACGTGGCGGGAGGCACGAAAACCATTCGGGTAGGCTCTGGCGGGATTATGCTGCCGAATCACGCACCCCTGGTGATTGCCGAACAGTTTGGTACGTTGGAATCCCTTTATCCGGGTCGTATTGACTTAGGTGTAGGCCGCGCTCCTGGTTCAGACCAGGCGACATCTCACGCCCTACGACGGGATGCGAACGTACATGATACGTTTCCGCACGATGTTGTGGAGTTACAGCACTATTTCCAGCCCGACGATACAAATCAGTTTGTGCATGCCGTTCCCGGCGAAGGATTAAATGTTCCGATCTGGATCTTGGGATCCAGTCTGTATGGTGCCCAATTGGCAGCTATGCTGGGGTTACCGTATGCGTTTGCGTCCCATTTTGCGCCGGGCGAATTGATGCGGGCCCTGCAAATTTACCGTACCCGATTCAAGCCATCAGCCCAGTTAGCCGAACCCTATGCTATGGTGGCGGTTAACGTAGTAGCCGCTGATACGGATCAGGAAGCCGAGCGTTTGTTTACCTCTGTGCAACAGCAGTTTCTGCATATCCGACGCGGTAAGTCCGTACAGATGCAGTCTCCCGTCGATGACTTAACCGCCGTTTGGCCGGACTATGAATTAGCGGGGATCGGACAGGTTCTAGGTTGTTCAGCCGTGGGGTCACCCAAAACGGTGCAGCGCCAATTGGCCAGCCTCATTGCCCAAACGCAAGCCGATGAACTGATTCTAACCGCTCCCATCTACGACCATAACGCGCGAGTCCATTCGATCGAGATTGCCGCGCAGGTTCGCACAGCCCTAGCCAATCAGGAGGCAGTCGCCGAAGTGTAGCCAGGGGATCGCTCCCAATCCCAAAACCAGTAAGGCCACATCGCGCGATGTGGCCTTACTGGTTTAAGAAATAATACGTTTTTCTGTTAACGAACAATTGAAACCGATGGGATAATCTTCATCGGATTGATCACACTCCAGATTGCAATTTGTGTATCAACCAAATAGGCATGCTCCATCACATATACTCCTTCAAATCGCCTAAAGGAGCATTAAAATCATCCGGTATGCTGTACATACCCTTCCAGGCTCCCTAAACGCACGCCTTTCTTCGAATCAGATACGGATTCATCAAGAGACAATACCACAACTTTTGTCCGACGGTTAGTTGGTGGCGCTCAGTCAGCGTTAATTGACCGTTGTCGTAAATTCCATTTACAGCGGTATACATTGTCTTTTCGTTTATTCGCCAAACTTACCTGATTTTCATCAGCTTAAACGACTACGTTCACGATCCGCTTAGGTACGACGACGACCTTTTTAGGCGCTTTACCTTCCAGCCACTTCTGAACAACCTCATCGGCCAGGACTTCTTTTTCGATCTCCGCGGGTGCGCGATCGATAGCAAAGCTGATGGTGGTACGTACCTTACCGTTGATCTGAATTGGATATTCGAACGCATCTTCAACCAGGTAAGCTGGATTGAATTTGGGGAATGACGCTTTTGAAACGGTTCCCGGCTCATTGCCCAACGCAGCCCAGAGTTCTTCCGTGACATGTGGTGCGTATGGCGACATGATCAAAACCAGATCCTCCAAAACAGCCCGTTTATGACAATTCAACGTTGTCAGTTCATTGACGCATACCATGAATGCCGAAACCGACGTATTGAACGAATACGCTTCAATGTCGCTCTCGGCTTTCTGAATAGCCCGGTGCAACACCTTCAGCTCAGCCGGCGTTGGCTGCTCGTCGGTAACTATCCAATGGCTTGCCCCATCCGCATTGTCTTTATAAAACAATCGCCAGAACTTGCGAATAAAGCGGTATACGCCGTCGATGCCGTTTGTATTCCAGGGTTTGGCCTGCTCCAACGGCCCCAGAAACATCTCGTATAAACGCAGTACGTCGGCCCCGTAGCGTTCAACGATCATGTCAGGATTTACTACGTTGAACTTCGACTTCGACATCTTCTCGACCTCAGCTCCAACGATGTAACGACCATCTGGTTCCAGAATAAATTCGGCGTTTTCTGTCAAATCAGGCCGTGCTTTCTTAAACGCGTCAATGTCCAGTACGTCATTTTCGACGATGTTGACATCGACATGTAAAGGCGTTACCTCTTGGCCATTGAGTTGATTCAATGAAACAAACTTAGGAGCTGTCCCTTCAACGCCTGTCCCTTTCACGCGATACACAAAATTCGACCGACCCTGAATCATGCCCTGGTTGATGAGCTTTTTGAACGGTTCTTCCTGCGGCACGTAACCCCGGTCTTTCAGGAACTTGTTCCAGAAACGGCTGTATAACAGGTGCCCCGTAGCGTGTTCCGTTCCGCCAATGTACAGGTCGACGTTCTGCCAGTAGTTAATGGCCGCCTTCGACGCAAATTCACCGGTATTCTGCGGATCCATGTAGCGGTACCAGTACCACGACGAGCCCGCCCAGCCGGGCATAGTGCTCAGTTCGTAGTCGTACTCATCCTGGTATTTCCAGCCTTCGGCGCGGCCCAGGGGTGGCTCTCCGGTCTCAGTCGGTAGGTATTTATCGACCACAGGCAACGCCAGCGGCAGGTCTTTTTCGTCAATCAGATAAGGAAGCGCCCGGCCGTTGCCGCTGTCTTTGAAATAGACCGGTACAGGCTCGCCCCAGTAGCGCTGGCGGCTGAATACTGCATCACGCATCCGGTAGTTTATTTTCCCCTTACCTAGTCCGCGCTCTTCCAGCCAGGCGATCAACGTAGCCGTTGCTTCCTGGTAGGTCATGCCGTTGATGATACCGGAGTTAATGTAATGGCCTTCTTTGGTGTTGTCGGCTTGCTTATCAATATCTTTCTGGGTATCCAGAATCGGAACAATCGGCAGATTAAAATACGTAGCGAACGTCCAATCACGCTGATCACCCGAAGGAACAGCCATGACCGCACCCGTGCCGTAACCCGCTAATACGTAATCAGCTAACCAGATCGGTACCGGCTCACCACTGAACGGATTCACACAATAGCTACCCGTAAAAACGCCAGAAACGACCTTCGTTTCGGCCATACGGTCGCGCTCCGAACGAAGTTTGGCCGCGTTTACATACGCTTCCACTGCCGCGCGTTGCTCGGGCGTAGTCAGTTGACTGACCAGTTCGTGTTCCGGGGCCAGCACCATAAACGTAACGCCATAAATAGTATCTACCCGCGTCGTGAACACTTCAATAAACTGGTTTTCGTTGGTCGCTAACGGAAACTTGACCGACGCGCCTACCGATTTACCAATCCAGTTGCGTTGCTGTTCTTTAATCGATTCGGTCCAGTCAATCGTATCTAAACCCGTCAGCAACCGATCGGCGTAGGCCGTGATGCGCATCATCCACTGGCGCATCTTTTTCTGCTCAACTGGGTACCCGCCCCGCTCCGATACGCCATCTTTCACCTCGTCGTTAGCCAGTACAGTTCCTAACGCCGGACACCAGTTTACGACCGCATCGGCCAGGAAGGTCAGCCGATATTTTAACGTAATCTCGTACGACTCCTGCTTCGACATGGCGTTCCACTCAGCAGCCGTAAATTGAGGAGCCGGGCCACCGTCACGGTCTTCGTCGCACACGGCGTTGACATCCGTCGTACCGTTGGTGGCGAATTTGTTCAGCAGCGTTTCGATGGGTTCGGCACGATCGGTGTCTTTGTTGTACCACGAGCGGAATAGCTCCATGAAAATCCACTGCGTCCATTTGTAGTACGAGGGATCGGACGTACGGACCTCCCGGCTCCAGTCGTAGCTAAAGCCGATGTTTTTCAGCTGCTCGATGTAGCGGGTCAGGTTCTGTTCGGTTGTAACGGCCGGGTGCTGCCCCGTCTGAATGGCGTACTGTTCGGCGGGCAGCCCAAACGAGTCAAAACCCATCGGATGCAGTACGTTGTAGCCCTTTAACCGCTTGTAACGCGCAACGATATCCGACGCGATGTAACCCAGCGGGTGCCCAACATGCAAGCCCGCTCCCGACGGATACGGAAACATATCGAGGACGTAGTATTTCGGCTTTTCGGATTGATTCTCGGTGCGATAGGTCTGGTTTTCGTCCCAAAACCGTTGCCATTTCTGTTCGGTTTCGCGATGGTTGTAGTCGGCCATATTCAGTCGGGTCGCCGAAGCGGTAGAAACGAACCTCCAGATTCGTTTTTTGTCTTTAGATTAATTCAGTGAACGGGCCTGACGGCCCAACGGATCTGGAGATCCGTTTTTTCACAGGTTGCAAAAATAGCCGTTTACCAAGACTTTTGCTTACCCGCGCTTGAGCGTTCCCCAATGAAGCAAACCCATCGTCCTGATTTTGTCACTGCTGCTCCAGCCTCGCCGTCTACGACTTTTCGAAGTAACTGGCTGTGGGTTATTGGGTTATGCATTTTATCAGCCGTACTGAGCAGTTGGTTTATCGGCGATTTTCGACACCCACTTTCTGATGGCAAGGATACGGATGTATATGAGTACGTGGGTTATTTTTTTGGTAAAAACCTATCGTTTTTTCCAGTCCCGCATTTAAACCTGATTAACAACCAGACGTTTTTTCCGTACGGCACGAATCAGGTTTTTCTGGACTGGGGCTTTGAACGGGATTACTGGTATGCCGCCTGTTACGGGCTGTTCAACAGGGCTGGCCCCTACCTTCAATTCTATTACGTCTTCAGCCTGGTCGTTACGGCAGTCGGCTCGTTACTGTTGCTGCAACCTCGCTTTGGTACGGCGAAGTCGTTTCTCACCGGCTTAATTGTATCGGTATTTAATTTCTACGCCACCTACAAATTTCCGGTCCACATGAACGTTTGCACAGCGCACTGGACAACGCTGTGCATAATTGCCACGTACCGACTGTTGTTCGACGTAACACAAAGGCAACCGGTCTCGCTCGCTTATGTGCTTTTATGGATGTGGCTGCACGTACAGGTGCTCAGTCAGGAGCTGGCCTACGTAGCGGGTTTTGCGCTAACCTTTACAACGATTACAATACCGGTATTGCTGTTTAGTCTAACGAGATCGGCGTCGTTGTCCTGGAAGGACATTCAAACGTATTTGAAGTCGGAATACCGCAAACAGCCTTATGTGATCTGGGGGTTAAGCTCGTTGCTGGTCTTGAGTCTATACTTGTACCTGCCGTTAACCCTACAGATCGCCTTTACGGCCTGGCAGTTTGATTTCGATGCAGTGCCCGAATTGCGTGCCTGGTCGCACCCCCTGCGGCTTTTTATACCCTACTTACCTGCTGTCGACACCTTTGCGGTGCCCGACTACCAACGCTGGCTACACGATATGTATGAGAGTTACGGGCAAGGTAGTCCTGGCTTGTATCTGACCATTCTGGCAGGTATCGGACTGTGGCAAACGCGCCAACGTATCACCCTGTGGTTGCCCATTGTGCTTACGCTGGTGCTGTGTTTGTTGTATCACCCAACGGCGCTGCCAACGCTTAAATTATTTCCCTGGTTCAGCTTCAATCGGCACGGTGGTCGCGCCAGTCTGATTTATCCGGTCCTGTTCTGTTTGCTGGCGTTACCGATTCGCTGGTCAGCGACCCGAACCGGGTGGACGGCGGCTTGCTTACTCGGTCTTTTGATGTTGTCTGAATGGACGCACGCCTTTCGTTTACGTATCAGTCTACCGGTTAATGTCGCGTCGGGAAGCCTTATGAACTACTGCGCTACAGTTAAGCAGCAGCCTGGTGTCGCCGTGCTCGACTGGCCGTTTTGTACCGTAGGAGCCGATGGCGTTGGCGCGCAGGAAGGTCTATGCCCCTACTATGAGCAACAGAATTCCGTGTTTACGTATCGGCGCTTTCACGATAAGCACGTGGTTGGTCAGTATTTCGGTCGGCTCCACCCCGACCAGATTCAGCCGTTTCTGCGCGATGGCTGGCCACGACTCCTGGCACCCGGCCGCGTATTTACCGACCAGGACTGGCGATTTCTGAACAAGTTTCTTGCGAAAAACAACTTCGCTGGCATTAATCTGTATACCGACCTGCTGACAGCCAGTCAGGTAGCGGATTTTCATAAACAGTACGGTCGACCTATGGCTGAAACAAGGTTGCCGGGAGCCGGGCGCGTCGAGTTTATATCGCTGAAAAACGGCGCTAAAAAGTAGTGTGACCAGGACACCATATTTCATTCATTTACGTTATTTCTTTACAACAACCCACTGATTACCAGTTGCGCATGAATTGAGCTGTACGCTACTTTATTTACTTATCTCCCCCTGTTTTTGTACGTTCTCATGCGCCGTTTTTTCACGCTTGCGTCACTGACTCATCTCGCGCTTGCGGGCTTGGGTCTGTTGAGTTGTCAATCTGATCGGGATGCGCAACCGGCCAGCATTTCGCCCGATTGTTTGGTTAACGCATCGGCCAGTAATGGTCAGACTATAGCCGGTTCCTATATCGTTACGTATCAACCCACCCAGACGTTACCGACAGCCCCAAACGCACGGTCTAGCGCTGCCCAAACAGCCGTTGATCAGCTCTTAACGCGTTACCATATCGTCAATAAGCAGGTAACTCTATTAGCATCTGGTGAGCAGACAAGCTTTCTGGTCCAACTGACCGACGAAGAGTCTAAGCAGCTCCGGCAAGATCCGGCCGTTGATCTGGTCGAGCCGGATCGTATCATGTCGATCTGCAACTGCGTTGATGTGACGGTTTCTTCAACCATTACGTGGAATGTTCAACAAACGGGCTACGGCCGGGGCGATTTACAAACCGATAAGACAGTCTGGATTATCGATACAGGTATTGACCTCGACCACCCGGATCTGAACATCGATACGCAGCGTAGTAAATCGTTTGTGAGCGGCCAAACGTCGGCTGATGATGAAAATGGGCACGGCACCCACGTAGCAGGCATTATTGGAGCTAAAAACAATACAATCGGCATTACGGGTGTTGCGTCGGGAGCCCGGTTAGTCGCCCTGAAAGTGCTGGACGATGAAGGCGAAGGGCGCCTGTCGGGCATTATACAGGCCGTTAATTACGTGTTCAGGAATGGCAAAGCGGGCGATGTCGTCAACATGAGTTTAGGTGGTGAAGGCACCTCAGCCACCCTCGACCGAGCCATCACGCAAGCGGCTAATGCCGGTATTTTGTTTGCGATCGCGTCGGGGAACGAGGGCAAGAACGCCGATGAGTACTCGCCCGCCCGGGTCAACCACCAGAACGTGTTTACCGTATCAGCGATGGACCGTACGAACAAATTTGCGTCGTTTTCGAACTACGGCAGCAGCGTTGATGTGTGCGCGTATGGCGTTCGCATTACCTCTACGTTTAAAGACGGTAAATACGCCATTCTGAGCGGTACATCGATGGCGACACCGCACGTAGCGGGTTTGCTGCTCATCCGCGGAAATAAACTTCCGACCCACGGCTTTGTTCAGGGTGACCCTGACGGTAAGGCTGATCCAATGGCTGGAGAATAGCCTATTGCTTACGTCCGCCCTCAAACGCATCAGGACTTAGTTCGGCCGCTTTTGGGGAGTCGAAAAGAGTAATGTCAGACCCCTGAATCCAAAAAGCGCTTATTCAGACATGGCAGGCGCTTTCTGCGGACTTACAGGTAGTTTACATAACCCGGTCGCTTGCGAGTATAGACGCTTAAGCTGTCAACTCGGAAAATCAACTCATCATGGTCAGCAGCAACATCAGGGTTGGCACCTGCGGATTTAATGGCTCTAAAGCTAACTACGCCCAGCACTTCGCCTGCGTCGAGGTACAACAAACGTTTTATCAACCGCCTGGTCTGACCACTCTGGAGCGATGGCGGGCACAGATGCCTGCCAACTTTGAATTTGTCATCAAAGCCTGGCAACTCATCACGCACCAGGCCAAAAGCCCAACCTACAAACGACTAAAAACGCGACTCTCCGAACAGGATAATGCCGAGGCTGGCTTTTTCAGACCTACAGCGATCGTAGATCATGCCTGGCAGCTTACCCGAGCCTGCGCTCAGGCGCTGGAAGCCAAAACGATCCTGTTTCAGTGCCCGGCCAGTTTCACCCAGACGCCTGAGCACATTACCAATCTGATTCAATTTTTCTCCGGCATCGAGCGGACTGGCCTAACCTTGTGCTGGGAACCCCGCGGTGACTGGAGCCCAGCGGTTATTGACGAGCTGTGTCAGGACCTGCAGCTTTGGCATGTTGTTGATCCCTTTACGACATCAACGGTAACCCCAGATCACTGCTACTTCCGTTTGCACGGTCGGCAGGGCTGGCGCTACCAGTACGAGAATCAGGAACTGGCGGAGCTAGCCGAGTTGTTGCCGGAGAACCAGCCTGCTTACGTTTTCTTCAATAACATCTCGATGAAGCAGGATGCGTTGCGGTTCAAAACCATACTTGAATCAGGTTCTTCTGAATGAAACCCGAATAACGGGGGTTTTGCTTCCAGCGAAAGGTGTAATCTGATCGTTAATCATCAGCGGTGTTGATTAGCACGTAACGCCATCAGAACCGAGTTTGACAATTAAATGTGGAAATACAAAGAGTGAGGGCAGTAGTTTGATCCAGTGTTTGTGAGTTGGTTTCTTAATTCCTTACCTTTGCAGCAACTACTTCATCTAACAACGCGGCACTTAACTGTGCCGTTTTTCATAAAAGAATTAATCTATTTAATCTATAGAGTACAAGCATTATGAATAATCAGGAGGAAACCGATTTAGATGCGACGGGTGATTCTGCAATTTTCACAGCACCCGCTATCAATCTAAACGGCCTGAAAATTAGCATCCAGGGCGAGCCCGACCTCGCTTCAGAGCAGGCTGATGCCTTGCGTGCTGCGTTTCCGAATGCCAAAATCAGTACGCCAAACTCGGCCCCTAATCCGCTGCTGCGTCGACGTAATCGAACGGAGATTGCCATCTACGTCTTTTCGGCTTTGTCGCTGATGATTGTTGGTCATCTGCTCTTCAGCTACTTCACTTTCGACAGGCTGACCTTAATTGCCGGAGCGATTGACCTGACACCCGATATTTTTTACTTCCTGATGGCCGGCTTCGTTGCCCAGATGATCGACGGTGCCCTGGGCATGGCGTATGGGGTTACCGCCACTACGTTCCTGACCAGCGTAGGCATCAGTCCGGTATTCGCTACGGCCAGCGTGCACAGTTCCGAAATCTTTACGAGTGGCGTTTCGGGCTATATGCACCTGAAGTTCGGCAACATCAACAGCCGCCTGTTCAAAGCCGTCTTGATTCCGGGCGTTATTGGCGCTGCATTAGGTGCGTTTCTAATCACGAAACTAGCCGACCTGGAAGTCGTCGCCGATTACCTGTCACCGGCTATTTCGGTGTATACGGCCATTCTCGGTATTCTGATCATCCAGAAAGCCCTTACCAAACGGATTAAGAAAAAGCCGGTGAAGCGCATCGGTCTGTTAGCCTGGTTCGGCGGCTTTGTCGACGCCATTGGCGGAGGTGGCTGGGGTCCTATCGTTAACTCAACCCTGATTGCTGCAGGTCGGCATCCGCGTTACACGATTGGCTCGGTAAACCTGGCTGAGTTCTTTGTATCGTTTGCGTCTTCTGTAGTATTCGCTCTGTACGCTGGACTCGGCAACTACGGTATGGTTATTCTTGGGTTGATTCTGGGCGGTATGATTGCGGCTCCGATCGCAGCCATGTTATCGCAACGTTTGCCCGTTAAAACCATGATGGTCCTCGTCGGGATCGTCGTTATCCTCGTAAGTTTGCGGAAAATTATTATGTTCTTCTAGTCATTTACTCTACGTCATTTTGTATTTATTCTTTGTCATTTAGTCGTAAGGTTATGCAAGGAATGGCAACGTAATGACCTAATGACTTTCAACACAAATAAGTGATGAAAAAACAAACCAAAGCGATTCGTACACAGACAGCGAAGTCGCAAAATCGGGAGCACTCGGTTCCACTATACATAACTTCCAGTTTCGCGTTCGAAAGTGCTGAACAAGGCAAAGCGTTATTTGAAGAAACCGAAGCGGGTAATATTTATTCGCGCTTCTCGAATCCCAACGTAACGGAGTTCGTCGAGAAGGTCTGCATGCTCGAAAACGCGGAAGAAGGTATCGCTACCGGAACCGGTATGGCCGCTGTGTTTGTCAGCATGGCGGGTTTGTTAAAATCGGGCGATCATCTGGTAGCCTGCCGTGCTCTGTTTGGGTCAGCCCATCAGATCATTACCCAGATTCTAAGCAAGTGGGGCATCACCCATACCTACGTTGATGCCACGGCGACCGAAGCCGAATGGGAAGCCGCTATACAGCCGAATCCCGGAACCGCATCGGCGGACCGGCCGTCCGCACGCATGGTCTATCTGGAAACACCTTCGAATCCTGGTCTGGAACTAGTTGATCTGGAGATGCTGGCCCGGCTAAAAGCGAAGTATGGCTTCATTCTGAACGTCGACAACTGCTTTGCTACCCCAATCCTACAAACTCCGATCGACTATGGCGCTGACCTTTCGGTGCATTCGGCTACGAAATTCATGGACGGTCAGGGCCGTGTTTTAGGGGGTGTTGTGGTCGGACGCGCCGATCTGATTCAGCCGATCCGGTTCTTTGCCCGGCATACGGGCCCCTCGCTATCGCCCTTCAACGCCTGGGTTTTGTCTAAAAGCCTGGAAACCTTAGACCTGCGCATGGAGCGTCACTGCCGGAATGCCTTACAGTTAGCCGAAGCACTGGAAGCACTTAGCGACGTTGACCGGGTTTTGTATCCGTTCTTACCTTCTCACCCACAGTATGAGTTGGCCAGGCGGCAGATGAGTGCCGGGGGTGCGATTGTCACAATCGAACTAGCCGGAGGATTTGACCGGGTGAAAGCATTTTTTGACGCCCTGCAAATCCCAACGCTCTCCTCGAACCTGGGCGATTCCCGGACGATTGTTACGAATCCGAATACGACCACGCACGCCAAACTGAAGCCCGAAGAGAAAGCGGCCCTGGGAATTACGCCAGGTCTGATCCGGATATCAGTAGGTTTAGAGGCCATTGATGATTTAATAGAAGACTTCACTCAGGCCGTTGAAAAGTCGGCGGAGGCCGTCAAAGAAAACGTCCATTAATGAGTTAGTCAGAAACTCTAACCGATTGTTGATCATGCGTATTACTCTTCTGCTAGCAATGGCTCTCGTAAGCTACGTCACCTCGGCTCAAACGTCTAAAAAACCCCTTCGGATTGGGGTAGTCGGTTTGGTACATACGCATGTTCATGGCATTTTCTCAAAAGCGTATCGGCAGCAGAATCAGACCGACATAGAGATTGTTGGCATTGCTGAACCGAACCGGCAACTGGCCGAACGGTACGCGAAGCAGTACGGGTTTTCCATAAGTCTGGTCTATCCGAGTATCGCCGAAATGCTCGAAAAGACCAAGCCCGAAGCCGTTACTGACTTTGGCCGGATTGTCGATCACTTGCAAACGGTAAAAATCTGCGCTCCGTTGGGCATCCACATCATGGTCGAGAAACCGTTGGCGGTCAGTCTGGATCACGCGAAGCAAATGCAGGCGCTGGCCCAGAAGCATAAGATTCAGCTGCTCACCAATTACGAAACGACCTGGTACGGCAGTAATCACAAGGCCTATGCGCTCGCCAACACCGACAAGGTTATCGGCGATTTGCGCAAGATCGTTGTGCACGATGGCCATCAGGGTCCGAAAGAAATCGGCGTAACGAGTGAGTTTCTGGATTGGCTGACTGATCCAGTTGCGAACGGCGCAGGCGCTTTGTTCGACTTTGGCTGCTACGGCGCTAACCTGTCGACCTGGCTCATGCACAACCAGCGGCCGACATCGGTATTCGCCGTTACGCAGCAGATCAAACCCGATATTTACCCCAAGGTAGACGACGAAGCCACGATTATCCTGACGTATCCGAAAACGCAAACCATTATTCAGGCATCCTGGAACTGGCCGTTTGCCCGGAAAGATATGGAAGTATATGGTCAGACTGGTTACGTCTTTACGCTCGACGGAACGCGAATGCGGACCAGATTTAAAGACGACAAAGCAGAACGACCCACCGAAGCTGCCAAGGCGGATGCGCCTGCTACTGACCCGTTTGCGTATCTGGCCCAATTGCTGCACGGTGAAACTAAATCCGACGAATTGACGTCCTTAGAGAACAATATGATCGTCATGGAAATCCTGGATGCTGCCCGTCAGTCAGCCAGAAGCGGTCGACCCGTGGCCTTGAAGTAGCTATATTTTGAAAACAGACAGGCAGTAAGCCTGACACCAACTATGATTGCCGAACCAACTCCCACCCTCGCGTCGCTGACGGAGCAACTACGTGGCAAGAGCAACGTAGACGCCTTGCGGACATTGGCCGAACTCTTCCCTGGTGAGGTTGTCTTTTCAACCAGTTTAGGGTACGAAGATCAGGTCATCACGGACCTCATTCTGGCGAACGACATTCCGATCAAAATTTTCACGCTGGATACGGGCCGCATGTTTTCGGAGACCTATTCCGTCTGGAAGAAAACGAACGACCGTTACGCTTCCAAGATCGAAACGTATTTTCCGAAACAGGAAATGATCGAAAGCCTGATGACGGGTAAAGGCCCCTACAGCATGTATGAGTCGGTAGAGAACCGGAAAGAATGCTGCTTTATTCGTAAGGTAGAGCCGCTCAACCGGGCGTTAGCCGGACAGAAGGTCTGGATCACGGGTATCCGTGCCGAACAGTCAACTAATCGGCAAACCATGACCCAGCTTGAGTGGGACGACTCGCACAACCTGTTCAAGTTCCATCCTCTACTGAGCTGGTCCTTCGACGAAGTCAAGCAATACATCAAAGATCATCACGTACCGTACAACCCCCTCCACGATCGGGGCTTTGTCAGCATTGGCTGCCAGCCCTGTACCCGCGCTATTCAGGAAGGCGAAGATTTCCGTGCCGGCCGCTGGTGGTGGGAAGACAACTCGAAAAAGGAATGCGGTCTGCATACGCACGAAGAGGTATTTAAACCGTAAAGAAAAGAGAGAAACGCTGAGAGAGTTCAGTAAACGCGTATTCACCGCTCCGGCGGCCCGGTCTCTCGCTCATTCACTCATTCACTCTTTAACTTATGAAACTGGATTATTTAGATCAGCTCGAATCCGAAGCCATCCACATCATGCGGGAAGTGGCCGGGCAGTTTGAGCGCCCTGCGCTGCTTTTCTCGGGTGGCAAAGATTCCATTACTCTTGTGCATCTGGCGCTGAAAGCGTTCCGTCCCGGTAAGTTTCCTTTTCCGCTGGTTCACATTGATACAGGGCACAACTTTCAGGAGGCTCTCGACTTCCGCGATGATCTGGCCAACCGAATTGGCGAGAAACTCATTGTTCGCTACGTAGAGGATACCATTCGGGAGAAGAAGCTGAAAGAACCCACCGGACGTAACGCTACCCGTAACGGCCTACAGACGTTCACCTTGCTCGACGCAATCGAAGAGTTTGAGTTTGATGCCTGCATCGGTGGTGCCCGTCGCGACGAAGAGAAAGCACGAGCGAAAGAGCGCGTCTTCTCCGTACGTGACGAATTTGGCTCCTGGGACCCGAAACGCCAACGTCCTGAATTGTGGAATCTATATAATGGTCGGATTCATAAAGGGGAAAATGTTCGTGTGTTCCCGATCTCAAACTGGACCGAACTCGACGTCTGGAATTATATCCGGCGCGAGAAAATAGACCTGCCGAGCATCTATTTTGCCCACGAACGCGAGTTGATTGTACGTGACGGCAAACTGATGGCAACGGCCGGTGGGGTCATCAAACCCGAACCCGATGATCAGATTGTAACCCGCCGGGTTCGTTTCCGTACCGTGGGTGATATTTCCTGCACGGCAGCCTCCGAATCGCAGGCCGATACGTTAGATGCCGTTATCGACGAGATACAGGCTACCCGCATTTCCGAACGGGGCGAAACCCGCATGGACGATCAGCTTTCCGAAGCCGCCATGGAAGACCGCAAAAAAGGCGGGTATTTTTGATGTTGTTCTTAATCAAGTAAGCGAATGCCCGTTACTGATTTCCAATCATTAGAAGCTTACCTACGTAATAAGCAGATCTTTGACCAGTTCGGCTTATCCCGCATTGGTGTGTTTGGGTCATTTGTACGGGGTGAAGCCTACCGGGACATTGATCTACTGATTGACGACATTATACCATATCGTCAATTGATCCTATTACGTAATGTCTTACAAAAAGATTTGGAGTTACCAGTTGATGTGATGCTCCGAGCGTACGCCGAACCCATAATTTTACACCGCGCTTTAGCAGACGTTCGTTATGCAACCCGCGGCTAAAACGGATTTGGTGTATTGTTTGCGCATACTGGAAGCAATCGGAAAAATTAGTCTGTATGCTGACGGCTTTGACGACCCGTTTGTCTTCTTTGAAGCAAATGATCAAAAGGACTTCAATGCTTGTTTGTTACAGCTACTACATATTGGCGAGCAGGTAAACCGAATCAGCGAATCAACAAAGGAAATGGCTCTGCTAATTCCCTGGCCAATGATTAAAGGCTTTCGTAACCTAATTGCTCATGATTACGTCGGCATCGATAAACTTATAGTTTTTGACACGATAACGAGCAGTCTACCCAATCTGAAAAATCATGTAGAACAGTTAGTCCGTGATGGCATAGCTGCGGGCGTATTCGAGTTAACAGATTACAGCGTGTCGAAAGAAAGTAGCTTCTATCGGCATATCAACTTTTCTAGTATTTTGTAAATGGATCTTCTTCGATTTATAACCGCCGGTTCCGTTGACGACGGCAAGAGCACGCTAATCGGGCGATTACTGTACGATTCTAAATCTATTCTGGCTGATCAGCTGGAAGCCATCGAACGGGCTAGTAAAAGCCGCGATGACGGCGAAATTGACCTCGCTTTACTGACCGACGGGCTGCGTTCTGAGCGTGAACAAGGCATTACCATTGACGTAGCGTATCGCTATTTCCAGACGCCCAGGCGTAAGTTCATTATCGTCGATGCGCCGGGCCATATTCAGTATACCCGGAACATGGTAACGGGCGCGTCGAACTGCCAGTTAGCCATTGTGCTCGTAGATGCACGGCATGGTGTGGTCGAACAAACCCGTCGGCATTCGCTGATAGCCTCACTGCTGGGGATTCCGCATATCGTGGTCGCCGTCAACAAAATGGATTTGGCAGACTACTCGCAGGATGTGTTCTCTAACATTTGCATTCAATACGCAGAACTGGCCAAAAAGCTGAACGTCAACGAAGTCACGTACATTCCGCTAAGTGCGCTGAACGGTGATAACGTTGTCGACAAATCGAGCGCTATGCCCTGGTATGAAGGACCAGCGTTGCTGGAGCACCTCGAAACGATTGAGATCAATGACGAAGTAAATACAGATCAGGGGCGCTTCCCGGTTCAGTACGTTATTCGCCCGCAAACGGCTGAGTTGCACGACTATCGGGGTTATGCCGGTAAGATCACCAGCGGCCACTTTCGTAAAGGCGACTCAATCACTATTCTTCCATCGGGTGAGTCGTCAGTCATCGACGCCATTGAGATCGCCGAAACACATTACGAGGAGGCCTTTGCGCCCATGTCGGTCGTATTGCACCTCGCTAACGACGTAGATATCAGCCGGGGTGACCTCATCGTTCGCACGGATAGTCAACCCATCGTCAGTCAGACCGTCGAAGCGATGCTTTGCTGGATGGACACGAAAGAATTTAGAGTCGGCAATAAGTACGTTCTTCAGGTTGGTACGGCCCGCACACGCTGTTCAGTACGTGAGATCGCTTATCAGTTGAACGTCAATACCTACGAAGAAACCGAAGGCGTCGACAATCTTAAACTGAACGATCTGGCTAAAGTTGTATTACGTACTGCTCAGCCGATCAGCTTTGATACGTATCAGCAAAATCGTGCTACCGGTGGTGCCATTCTGATCGACGAGACCAGCAACGTAACGGTTGGGGCGCTTATGCTCGTTGGCGAAGCATAAGTAACAGTTTTCTCTAGCTGAGTAAACTCGTAAAACGAAACGGGCCCGGTAAATCGCCGGGCCCGTTTCGTTTTACTTGATGTACAACCATTTATTGTACAATGTCCGTTGCGCTGGTGTCGGGCTCGACACCGGCTCCAGGCGGTAACTAACCAATGGATTTTGGGTGAGCGTGACCGGAATCTCGCGCAGCAGCCCCGCCCGGTTGACCAGTATGGTAAGCTTGTCGCCCACGCGACGCCCGCCGACAAACCGCAGGAGATCATCCCCAACGCGGACACCATCCACCGAAATCACTTCATCACCGACGTTCAATCCATCCGTGTAAGCCGCTGAACTACGCCGAACACTTGTTATTACGGCTTTCCCGTTTTGCACGCTTGTTCCCACGCCCAGAAATCCATCCTGCACTCTGGCGGCTACATTGGTAAGTTTTAAGCCAACCGGTGCGAAATAAGCATTGTAGTCAATGGGATTGGTACTGTTTACCGCTACGTTGAAAAAATCGTCGAGATTACGCCCGGCAATCTGTTCGGCCGCCCGACGAAACTCTTCATCGGTAAATCCGCGCTTCTGCTTTTTATAATACTCGTTGTACAGCAACCGCATCAGGTCGTCCATGCTCCGTTCGCCGTTGCTGCCCGCCAGAATAGCCAGGTTAAGCAAGGTGCCCAGTACGCTGCCTTTGCTGTAGTACGAAATGGTGCTGTTCGCGGAGTTTTCGTTTGGTCGGTACCCCTTGATCCATGCGTCGAAACTCGACTCCGAAGCCGACTGTACGCGGCTACCCGGCTGGTTCTCGATACCATTAATGTCGTTCGCAACGATATTCAGGTAAGCTTCCGGCGTATGAAACCCGGCCCGACGAAGGATGTAATCTTCATAAAACGACGTACACCCTTCCGATAACCAAAGCATATGCGTGTAATTCTCGTTTTCGTAATCGAACGGCCCTAACGCGATTGGACGAATCCGTTTTACATTCCAGAGGTGGAAGTATTCGTGCGCCACCAGCGTGAAAAAGCCTTTATAATTGGATTCTGTAGCGTAGGCATAGCGGGTGGTTTCTAGCGTAGTCGAGTTCAGGTGCTCCAGCCCCCCCCCACCCTGCGGAATGTGGTGTACAATGAACGTGTAATCCTGGCAGGGATGCTCACCCACTACCGTAGCAGCCTCCTCGCAAACCCGCTTGTAATCAGCCGCCAGGCGCTGCTCGTTGTAGTCAACTTCACCAAACATAGCCACCCGGTGCGGAATATTGGAAGCCGTAAAGGTGAATATACGCTGATTACCGATCTCAAAGGGTGAGTCAACCAGCAGGTCATAATCCGGCGCTTCGAAGGTGTTAGCCTCACCAGAAACAGACTTCAACGACGTTGTTACGGTTTTCCAGTCTTTATACGGCTGAACAACCACACGTAACGGCTGATTCTTCAGCGCATCGTGGTACATGAACATGCTGGCGGGCGTTACGTAGCCATGGTCAATATCCACGTAGCTGGTGCGCACGGTCAATTCATTCGCGTAAACCCGGTACCGGATCGTCAGGTTGTCCTCGCCTGAATAGACGCGCCAGGTGTTCTTCCGAATTTTCTCGCTACGCACCGGTTTGCCCGATGCCGCGTCGCGGCCCGAAAACGCCGTAAACCCTTCGACGTTTTTAGCGTACTCCCGAATCAGGTACGAGCCCGGTGTCCACACCGGCATCTTGATATCGACATACCCGTTTTTTCTCGCGTTTGTTGCCGCTGCGGTATTGGTGAGCTGCATCTCCACCTCAAAATAATGGGTCTGCGGCTCGGGCATTGATAGTCTGTACGTTACAGCCGGGGCCGGGGCTACTGGCGTTTCGTCATTGATTGATACTGATTTAGCATGCGTTTGTTGAGGAGCGAAAAGTGTCCAGACAGTAAGTAAATAAAATAGCCAGGCGTTTTTTTTCATACGGAAACGGGAATACCTTCGTTTTTTGTCCAGATTTGAGTTGAAATTTGCCAATTTGTCGGCGAAACTACGACGCATTCCAAGTATTCACAACCGTTGATTTCGTTTATGCCCCATCCTCAACCCCAACCAGGTCAGTTCCAGCCAATCCGTATGCGTTCTCATCGGTTGCTGTTGGTAGTGACCTTTGGGCTGCTTACTACGCTAACTACGCTCGCTCAGCGCACCCAGAGTTATTCGGAACCGGATTACCACTACCGGAATGGCCTTGAGCTGTTCGAAAAAAACAACTATGCAGCGGCCCGGTATGAATTTCGTCAGTACCTCGAACCGCGCCGGGGCGGTGGCTCGAACACGCTGCTCAACACAAACGATCAAAACGCCGTTGATGCGGAGTATTATATAGCGCTGACGAGCCTGTATATCGACGAGCCCGGTGCCGAACTGCTGGTCGACCGCTTCGTTAAAAATCATAGCCAACACCCAAAAGCCGGGCAGTTGTACGGCGATTTGGGCACGTATTATTACACCCGTCAGGATTATACCAAAGCTATCGACTTCCTTGAGAAAGCCGTGGCACAAGGAGGTAGCAGCACCCAGCAAACCGCCTACAAATACCAGTTGGCCATTGCCTATTTCAATACGCAGGACCTGCAGCGTGCGCTGCCGCTGTTAAACGAGGTTAAATTAGATCCTAATTCGCCGGACGCTCCAGCCGCATCGTATTACGCGGGTGTCATCAACTTCCGCAATCAAAACTTCAATGATGCCGTTGCCGATTTTCGGCGCGTAGAGAACAATCCAACGTATCAGAATCAGGTTCCGAACTGGATTGCCCAGGCCTTGTACCGGCAGCGTCGCTTTGACGATCTTCTTACGTATACCGCTCCGTTGTTACGTCGAAACAACGGAGCGGGATTGAACGAGGTCGCTTTATTTACGGCTGAGGTGTTCTATCAGCAGAACCAGTTTGCCCGAGCGATTCCTTACTACAAGCAGTACCTGAATGGGGCCGGAGCCAAAGCGCCGGGAGCAATCCGGTTCCGATACGGTCAGTCGCTGTTTCGCACCGGTCAATACCAGGATGCGATCACACAGTTGAAACCCCTGGCCGCAGGCAAAGACACAACGGCCCAGTACGCGGCTTATACGCTTGGCGTTAGCTATCTACAGACGCAAAATCCGTCGTACGCACTGAATGCCTTCGATCAGGCCGGGCGTTTATCGTTCAACAAAGCAATTCAGGAAGAAGCCCGCTTTAACCACGGCAAGCTTCAACTCGATCAGAACAACGGGGCCGACGCGGTAAAGGAGCTAACTGCTTTCCTGAAACAGTATCCCGACAGTAAGTTCGAGAACGAAGCGAATGAGCTGGTCGGTGAAGCGTATTTTGCCTCGAACAACTATCCGGCCGCTATCGCTTACATTGAAGGCTTGAAACGGCGTACGCCCAAAATTAACGCTACGTATCAGCGACTGACGTATAATCAGGGGGTTAACGATTTCAACTCGGAGCGCTATCCCCAGGCGGTCGCCAACCTCGACAAGTCGTTACGTTACCCGGTTGACAACGAGTTACAGCAAGCCGCTCAGTTCTGGAAAGCGGAAGCCTATTCGGCGGGTAAACAATACGATACGGCGATTCCATTGTACACCAGCGTAGCGAAGGGAAGTGGTGAGTATGCAACCCGGAGCTTATACGCCCTTGGCTATGCGTACTACAACAAGAAAGACTACAGTCGCGCCCTAACGTACTTCCGCGACTTCGTTAATCGCGGAGCCAGCGCGGGTGACCGGGCTCAGGTTCTGGATGCGACGATACGCCTGGCCGATACGTATTTTGCCGGCAAGCAATACGAAAATGCGATGCGCTATTATGAACAGGCAATCGTTCAGAACTCGCCGGATAAAGATTATGCGTCGTACCAAAAAGCCGTAATTCTGAGCTACGTCGGTCGTGATGCCGAAGCCAAAGCGCAGTTCGATCAGGTTCAACGGCAATACCCAAACTCGCGCTTTGTCGATGAATCATTGCTCCAGGCCGCCAATGTCGATTTCGAAAAGGGGTCCTATCAGGCAGCCATTCGTGGTTTCTCCCGGCTGATTCAGGAAAAACCCAACAGTGCGCTTGTCCCGGCAGCCCTGTTGAAGCGGGCTATCGCGTATGGCAACCTGCAACAGTACGATCCGGCCGTTGCCGACTACAAACGAATTCTGGACAATTACGGCGATTCAGAACAGGCGCAAAGTGCCTTGCTGGGAATTCAGAACACCTTAAACGATGCTGGTCGACCCGAAGAATTTTCGCAGGTGCTGGGTCAGTATAAGAAAAGTAATCCGGGCAGCACGGAAGTAGAGCGGGTACAGTTCGAGAACGCCAAGAACATCTACTTCAACGAGAACTACCAGCAGGCCATTCAATCGCTGCTTTCGTTTCTGCAGGAGTATCCATCGAGCCCGAACACCAACGAAGCACGTTTCTATTTGGGGGAATCGTACCGGCAAACCAACGATCCGGCGAATGCGCTGCGGTATTACAACCAGGTTATCGCCGACAACCGCTCCGACTTTCTGGTACGGGCGGCCACCCGCGCTGCCGATCTGGAAGCGAAACAGAAGAACTATCCGCGTGCCATTCGGAATTACCAGATCATTCTGAACCGTGCTAATGGTAAAGCCGAACAGGTAACTGCACAACTCGGCCTGATGGATACATATTTTATTTACCCCAAACTTGATTCAGCGGCCACAATTGCACGCGATATCGTCGCAACGGGCAACGTAGTACCGGGCGCTCAAAACCGGGCGCAGCTTATGCTCGGTAAGGTGGCCTTCAGCAAAGGGGATTATAAAACCGCTCAGACGGAGTTTGAACGTACAATCGCTTTGGCGAAAGACGTAAACGGTGCTGAAGCCCAGTACAACCTCGGCGACATCCTGTTCCGCCAAAAGAAATACAAGGAATCCGTTGCTACGCTGCTTAAGTTCAACGAGCAGTTCAGCGAACTTGAGTACTGGAAAGGTAAGGCGTTCATTCTGGTGGCGGATAATAACATTGCGTTAGAGGAATTCGCCCAAGCCAAAGCGGTACTGAACTCCATTATCGAGAACTCGACCAACGAAACCATCATTGCCGAAGCCAAACAGAAGCTGGCCGGAATAGAAAGCAAAAATTAATGTACGGTAGGCGAACTAGCTGGTGTGAAAGACCAGCTGGTTTCTTCCAGTGTTACCCATAAATCATCATTCATTAATGTCTGCACGTTCCCTACTCACCATTAGCCTTCTTTCGGTATCGGCTACGCTGTTTGCCCAACAGCAACCGCGCCCAACGCGTCCGACAAAAGAAGGCGAGGTTGATAATCAAGAGATTACCGTTGAAAAGAGCCGTAAGATTGAGCTTCCCCCGGCGAATCGAATCTTTAATAAGATTCCTTCCGTCAAACCGTCGGCTGAGCAGCATAAGCTTACCTATGAGTTTGAGGACCGTAAGCTGACGGTGGGCGATCCGCGCATAACACCCGGCGTGTTGTCGCCAGCTACTACCGAACCGAATCAAACATCGGCTTACAATAACTACGTAAAAGTTGGCGCAGGTAACTACAGTTCGTTTTTAGGCGAAGGGTTTGTCGGCCTCAATAACCTGTCAAATCTTTCACTTGAAGCCTCCGCTCGTCACCTTTCTTCAGCCCTTGGCCCGGTTGATGGTAAAAATTCCGCTCAAAGCGACACGCGCGTTCGCGTAACGGGTAAGTATCTGACGGACGCGTTTAAAGTGCAGGCCGACCTGGGTTTCGACCGTAATGCGTATCATTTCTACGGGTACAGTCGTGAATTTGCCCAACAGGAGGGCTTCAATCGGGAATCCATTCGGCAGCGACTCAACACGGTTAATTTTCGCGTTGGTATCGAAAATGCAAACAGCGAAAACGCCATCGACTACTCCCTTCGATCTGGCATCACGAGTCTTCGGGATTTATACAATGCCTCCGAAACGGATTGGGCCACTAACTTTACCGGCTCGCTCGGCATCACAGACAATGTATTCGCGCTGGTAGCCGCCGACGCCTACGTAACGCAACGCTCCGACGGCTCAATCGTCGACAACCGGAACCTGTTTCGGGTTAAGCCTACGTTCAAATACAGTTCGTCCTTATTTACGATTACGGCGGGTATAAACGCGGTCAACCAGACGGATCAGCGGCAGTCGATCAATGATACCAGAGCCTTTCCGGTGGTCGACATTGACGTAGTGCCGGTGGGCAATATTCACTTTTTTGCCGGGGTTGACGGCGACATCAATCGGAATACCTTACGTTCATTATTGACCGAAAATAAATGGCTTGCTCCACAAGTACTTTTAGTTAACACTGTTAAGTCGTTGGATATCTACGGTGGATCGAAAGGAAATTTGGGAGGAGGTTTCTCCTACGAAGCAAAAGTGTCCTACGCCAGCTACCGGAATTTCTCAACGTTTAACAATACCATACCCGATACAACAAAATTCTTTGTTCTTTACGACGGTGGCGTATCACGGGTGCTGACTATATCCGGTCAGTTAGGATACGCCCAAAAAGACAAGTTTCGCTCGACGTTGAAAGGCGAATTTTTCCGCTACGGTCTTGACCGGCTTGAAGAAGCCTGGGGCCGCCCGCGTTTAGCCGGTACCTGGACGAATTCCTACATCCTGAACAAAAAATTATTCGTCACGGCTGATTTGTATTTTTACGAGGGGATCAAAAACAAAAACTTTGTATCAAACAGGACCTATACCTTAAAACCGATTTACGACGCGAACGTCAAAATTGACTATTTCCTAGGCAAGCAGCTATCGGCATTTGTTTCGTTGAATAATATCTTCAGCCAGAATTACCAGCGGTACTTGTATTATCAAGTTCAAGGGCTTAACTTTCTCGGAGGAATTAGTTATTCATTCTGATCACCCACCACTCGCGTCATGGCTTCCGTCAACGAATACTTGAAAAAACTGCTGTATCAGTACGACTGTGTGGTCGTACCCGAGTTAGGCGCATTTCTGACGCATTATCAGTCGGCAACGTTTACAGAAGCTAGTGGTTTGTATTTACCGCCCCGCAAACGTGTTGCGTTTAATGAGGCATTACGGCTCGACGATGGAATTTTAGCGAATTACATCATGCTCCACGAGCCCGTTACACGCGACGGTGCACAACGACATATCAGTGCCTTTGTGCATGAACTTCGGCAGCAGGTTTCCGGTACCGGCCGCTTCGAACTCGATGGTATTGGTACGTTTACCCACAATGACGAAGGCCGCCTACAGTTTGATCCTAGTTTACGGCATAACTTTTTCGGCGAGGCTTATGGCATGAACGCCATACCGGCCCAATCGCTTGTGTCAAAAGCCGTAGAAGCGGTTGTGATTGAGCCGTCTGAAATGGCGTTAGGTCCGGTTTTAGCGCAGGAAGACACGGCAACCCTGGTACCTCTACGTCGTTCGCAGCCATACTGGCGGGTAGCGGCAGCCGCTCTGCTGGTTGGTTCGTTAGGTCTGGTCAGTTATTTCTCGGTCATCAAGCCCGGTCAACCTTTCCAAAGCAGTTTAGACCCAGCTTCTTTACTGCGTATCCCAACTGGACTGTTTACGAGCGAAACTCCTAAGCCAGCAAAAATTGCGGTTTCTCAGCAATCAGCACCTGAGCCGGTTCCTGTAGTAGCTGTTGAACCACAACCAGTAACACCTACTGTCGAAGTAAAAACAGTTATTCCGCCCCTCAATAAGCCTGTAGAAGTAGACGCTGCAACTATTGCACCCGCTGTAGCGCCAGCAGCACAGGCAAACGTAAAACTTGCGCGGACTTCACCTTATTTTACTGTTATAGCGGGAAGTTTTTCTAATAAAGCCAATGCCTTACGCTTTCGTCGTAAACTACGGAAAGTTGGTTATGCAGATGCGTACGTGATTATTCCAGCCGAAAAAGGTCAGTTGTATAAAGTAGCCGCTATAGGATCAGCCGATCGCTCGGAGGCTGTAGCGAGTATGTCAGCCATCAGCGAATTGGCCGGTACGGAAGCTTGGATTTATAAAAATTGAACGATTCTACTCGTTCGCAACTAGAAAAGGCTCATCGTAGTGATGAGCCTTTTCTAGTTGTAAGTGATTCGCAAAAGATGCAAAGCCACTGAAAAACAAAAAACTCCCGCTTTCGCAGGAGCCTTTTATCAAACGCAAACAGGATCTTTTATCCTAAGTATGTCTTCAACGCTTTTGAACGCGACGTATGACGTAGACGACGTATAGCTTTCTCCTTAATCTGACGAACCCGTTCACGGGTTAAGTTGAACTTTTCACCGATTTCTTCCAGCGTCATGGCATGTTCACCATTCAAGCCAAAATAGAGCGTAATTACGTCAGCTTCGCGCTGCGTCAAGGTTGAAAGCGCCCGTTGGACTTCTTTACGCAGCGAATCGTTGATCAGACCTGAATCAGGTTTGTCTTCGCCATCGTTTTCAAGCACGTCGAGCAGGCTGTTCTCTTCACCCTGCACAAACGGCGCATCCATTGATACGTGACGACCTGAAATTTTCAAGGTATCAACAACTTCCGCAGCCGAAATTTCGAGCACCGCAGCCAACTCTTCGGGGGACGGTTCACGCTCAAACTTTTGCTCAAGATCAGAGAACGTCTTCGAGATTTTGTTCAGCGATCCAACTCGGTTCAGCGGAAGACGTACAATCCGTGACTGTTCGGCCAACGCCTGTAGAATAGACTGGCGAATCCACCAAACGGCGTAGGAAATGAACTTGAATCCACGTGTTTCGTCGAAACGCTGCGCAGCTTTGATCAGACCCAGGTTTCCTTCGTTAATTAGGTCACCAAGAGAAAGCCCCTGGTTTTGGTACTGCTTAGCTACGGATACCACAAAGCGTAGGTTCGCTTTGGTGAGTCGCTCCAACGAAAGTTGATCGCCTTCGCGAATTTTTTGGGCCAGCGTTACCTCTTCGTCAGGCGTAAGCAAGTCCACTTTACCAATCTCCTGCAAGTACTTGTCTAACGACTGGCTCTCGCGGTTGGTAATCTGTTTTGAAATTTTTAGCTGTCTCATGATACGTTGCCCCGGTCTGGGTGGCTATATAACGCTAACTTTGGACGTTGCATTACACAAAAAAGTAACAATACCCTATGCATTTTTGTTCTCAGGCTTCGGCAAAAGAACTTTACGTGACAGGCGATACTTTCCAGTCTTTTTATCAATATCAATCAGTTTTACCGTTATTTCTTCACCTACCTGCAGTACGCCTTCCATACTCTCAAGCCGTTCCCACTTGATCTCGGAAATATGCAATAATCCATCTTTCCCCGGCATGAATTCGATAAAAGCTCCAAACGGCTGAATCGTTTTCACTTTGCCCACATAGACTTCGCCAACTTCAGGAACAGCCACAATACCTTTGACGCGTGAGACAGCTTTATCCATGCTTTCTTTGTTGGTCGCAAAGATGCTTACCCAGCCGGCATTGTCATGCTCATCGATATTGACCACCGCACCCGAGTCTTTCTGAATATCCTGAACAACTTTACCACCCGGTCCGATAACCGCACCAATCTGGTTTGTGTCGATCTTGATGACGATAGCACGCGGAGCATGAGGTTTCAGATCTGATCGCACGTCAGCGATTCCTTTCCGCATCTCACCCAGAATATGCAGGCGACCCTGCCGGGCTTGTTCCAGCGCCTGAGCCAGTACCTCATACGATAAACCTTCTACTTTCAGGTCCATCTGGCAGGCTACTATACCTTTTTCGGTGCCCGTCACCTTGAAGTCCATATCCCCCAGGTGATCTTCATCACCAAGGATGTCGGACAGGACCGCGTATTTCTCGCCGTCAGAGATCAAGCCCATGGCAATACCCGCTACGGGTGCTTTGATCTTGATACCCGCATCCATTAGTGCCATCGTTCCGGCGCAGACTGTTGCCATGGACGATGAACCGTTTGATTCCAGGATGTCAGATACGATCCGGATCGTGTAGGGATTTTCGTTTTCGGGCGGCAATACCTTCTTCAGCGAACGGTGCGCCAGGTTACCGTGACCAATTTCCCGGCGGCCTGCTCCACGATTGGGCTTTACCTCACCCGTCGAGAAACCTGGGAAGTTGTAATGCAATAAGAATTTGCTGTAGCCCTGGAACATCGCCTGATCAACAATTTGCTCATCAACCTTCGTACCAAGTGTTGCGGTTGTCAACGATTGGGTCTCGCCCCGCGTAAATAATGCAGAGCCATGAGGACCGGGCAAATAGCCAGCTTCGGCCGAAATGGGACGGATTTCGTCTAGTTTGCGGCCATCTAACCGGGTGCGCTCGTCAAGCACTAATCGACGTGACGCTTCCCATTCCAGATCGTGAAGATAGGTCTTAATCAGGCCTACGTTTACCTCAGCGCCTTCGGGAAACGTAGCCAGGTACTCTTCCCGAATCGAGCGAAACCCTTCAGACCGGCCCTTTTTGCTGGGGTTCTGCCGACGGGCCACTTCGTATATTTTATCGTAGGCATACGCTCGAACGGCCGCCCGAAGCTCTTCGTCGTGCGTCTCGTGGTTATACACCCGTTTTTCAGTCTTACCGACTTTCGCTTCTAATTCTTTCTGGGCCTGACACTGTACCTTAATGGCTTCGTGGGCAACTTTCAGAGCCTCCACAACTTCGGCTTCTGAACATTCGTCCATCTCGCCTTCAACCATACAAATGTCTTTTTCAGTAGCGGCTACGATCAGATCCAGCGTAGCCCGATCGATATCCGCCGTTTTTGGGTTGATTCGGTACTCTCCGTCAATTTTCGCAACGCGAACCTCGGAAATTGGTCCGTTGAAGGGAATATCGGATACCGCAAGTGCAGAAGAAGCAGCCAAGGCAGCTAACGCATCCGGCTGTACTTCAGGATCGGCCGAAATCAACGTAATCATAACCTGGGTGTCGGCGTGGTAGTTGTCCGGAAAAATGGGACGTAACGCCCGGTCAACCAAACGGCTGATAAGTATTTCATGGTCGCCTAATCGACCTTCGCGCCGTTGAAAGCTACCAGGGATCCGGCCAGCAGACGCAAATTTTTCTTGATAATCAACCGATAACGGTAAAAAATCAACACCTTCTTTAGCGTCTTTGTTCGATACAACAGTAGCTAACAGCATCGTGTCGCCTAACCTCACGGCCACCGCTCCGTCGGCCTGTCTGGCCAGTTTGCCGGTTTCGATGGTAATTTCCCGCCCGTCGGGCAGCGCAACGGATTGCGTGGTGATTTGAAACATACAACAGTTTTTAAATACGCCCTCTTACAGCTTTTTTGTTGACTGCGGTTTATTTCCGTAGCGGTCGCGGGCTTTCAATCGGATGATCTCTACCAGCTAAACGCACAACCAACGAACATCAAGCAATACTCTTTCCTCAACCGCTTTCACCGCAGCAATCACCGCTTCAGTAAGGAAACTACAAAAATGAGGGAATCTACTGTTAGTAGATTCCCTTTTTGCACGTGGTACCTGCCTTATTTACGCAGGCCTAAGGCGGCCAGAATAGCCCGGTACCGGGTAATGTCTTTCTTCTGCAGGTAGTTCAGCAAACGACGACGTTTACCTACTAGTTTTAATAGTCCCAGTTGAGTGCCGTAATCGTGCTTGTGAACCTTCAGGTGATTGGTCAAATGACTAATCCGGTACGTGAAAAGCGCGATCTGGGATTCGGCCGACCCGGTGTCCGTAGCACTTTTGCCATAACCCGAGGTGGAGAAGATCTCCTGTTTCTTTTCGGTCGTTAAATACATCTTCAGACAGCTAATTAAATAAACAAAAATAAATTCGGGTGCAAAGATAGGTAAAAATAAGTAGTTTACGCCCCTTGGCGACCGTTTTATCGAAAGTATCTACTTATTGCAAACTGGCACTGGCAGACTGCTGGCGACGAGCGGCCCATTTCTGTTTCAGTCGCTCCCAGGCAATTATATACACATCTTTGTCGAACAGCCGGGAATCATGGCGGGCACGCTGCATTAAAAACAAGCCAACCGGAAACAGAACCAGATTTGCCATCCAGGCTCCAAGCGGCACCCAGAGCAAGCCATCCTTCGCGTACTTGTCGCCGGTCAGCGTCAGAACATACAGGACGATGAAAAACACAATCGACACAAGTACGGGCAGCCCAAATCCGCCTTTCTTAATGATAGCCCCCATCGACGCTCCGATCAGGAACATCACAAAGATGGATATGGACTGGGTAAACTTATGGTGGCTTTCCAGCTGATACTTCCAGACGTTCTTTTCTTTTTCGGTCAAATACGTAACGTTCGAGGTAGAGTACGAGAGAATGTTTTGTGCCTGACTTACAGCTGCCTGCGCCAGTTCAAGCGAATTGACTTTTTGCTTCTTCAGTAACGAGTCGACCCACTTGCCATACGTAAGCTTTTTTTGCAATACCGTCGCATCGGCCCGGAACTGATAGTTATAATACTGGCGCGATGTGCTGGCAACACTCAGGCTGGTGCTTGTGTATTCTTTACGTAATGAATCCGTCAGGGCCGACAACTCACTGAGGTTTTTCATGTATTCATGATACTCAAACTGATTCTCGTCCGTGCGTTTAATCCCGAATGATTCAAGGCTGATTACGAGCCGGTAATCCTTGAATCCGTTCCGAACAAACTGTCCGCCTTTGCCCGACGGTCCACTGCTGGCATACGAGACAGAGCTATTGTCCGAATACTCCTGATAGTCATTTCCATTAAATAGCTCAAAAACCAGGTAGGTTCGGTCTTTATCCGTGTACATCCGCCCCGAGTCGGCCAGGATAATCTCCCGGTTCCCAGTCTCTGTACCGCTGGTTGAGTGTTTATAAATTACCAGCCCTTTGAGCAGATCGCCGGTTGTGCTGTTCTTAGGCGCTTTAATCTTATGATCGACCTTGATACTATAGCCAGGTAAGTCGTTGTAGAAAATACCTTCTTTCAGATTAAGCGCAGCCTTGGCCGTTTTGATATCGTACAGCAGACTGTACCCTTTAAGATTAGCCCAAGGTGATACGGTATTGTTGAACCAGAAAGAAAATATGCTGATGCCGATTGCCACAATCAGCAAAGGACGCATAGCTCTGGTAAGCGATATACCCGCGCTTTTCAGGGCAGTCAGCTCAAAGAACTCGCCTAAATTTCCGAACGTCATCAACGATGACAGCAACACTGCCAGTGGCAGGGCCGTCGGAATCGTTAATAAGGCAAAGTAGAAAAGCAGTCGGCCGAAGGTGGCTAAATCAAGGTCTTTGGAAACGAACTCCTCGATGTAAAACATCAATAGCCGCATCAGGAAGATAAAAATGACGACGGCGAGTGTTAGAAAAAACGGCCCCCAGAATGAGCCGAGTATTAACTTATCTATCTTCTTCATTCAGGATTTATGATAGATGATCTTTTATTTATAACACCTAAACGGCCATAAATCATCGATCAACAATCATAAATAATGTTAACTACCGACAATTTCCTTTAACTTATCCATTAAACCATCCCAGAGATCTTTGAGTTCGTCTTCGTCGGTGGTTGATGAGTAGTCGGTTATGCGTAAAAAAGTAGATTGAGTTAGTTCACTCTGATCTACCCGAAAGTCAACGTAGTTATTGTCGGAGCCGTTTAGAGCGGTATCCAAAAACTCAAATCGAACGCCTTTATTTTGTCGCATCGACACTTGGCGGGCAATATGACTTTCATTGTCCCATTGAAAATCAAACCGTTGTTCTGGTAACGTATTGACCTTGCTAGCGAACCATTGCGACAAGCCCGATGCGGTGCTGATGTACGGGAACAGCATTTTAGGGGATGCCCGGAGTTCGTATTCAGCAACAAATTTAAGTTTCTCCATGACAGCTACTGGGGTAAAGGGGACATGAGCAAAGGTAAACGATTTTTTTTGCGAAAGTCAACGCTGTTCATTGCACTACGCCAATTTTTGTTTAGTTTTGTGGCATCAAACCGGCGGGGTAGCTCAGATGGTTAGAGCGTAGGATTCATAACCCTAAGGTCGGCAGTTCGATCCTGCTCCCCGCTACTTTTAAACGCTTAGCATCTGGCAAATCAGCTTGTTAAGCGTTTTTTATTTGTTGCGTTTATACTGGCTCTTGCTTCATAGGCATACAGCGTTTTTGATACGTTCGGGCAGGAGCCACCCGCTACACTTCAATTGGCCAACACGCAGTGTGTAAGGCCTATTACACAAAAAAGACCGGCTGCAGAGCAACCGGCCTTTCGCACACATAACTTTTTTACTCAATAGGGTGGCAATTTACGAAAAAATAAGGCGCGTAAAACTAGTCTAGTACACGCCTTATTTTTTGGTTACCATATACAGCTCTTAGCCTTACTTTTTCAACGGCGGCTTACGTCGATGTCTCCACTTATCTGCATATAGTCAACTAGCTGAGTACTTGCTAAGACATTTACCTGTTTATTTATTGCCGGGACAACCTCAGACACGGTAAAACACTCGGACTCCGTAATTTCAATGAATTGGATGATCGATCTTTTCTTCCTCCAGATCAATCCTGGCTTCTTCTTTCCTGATCACATCATCGTCAAACTCCTGTTTGGTACGTAGCTTATGAAGTTCCCGGCGTTTGACCGCTGAAATCTCCACAAGGATTCGGTTGTACTCCCTAACCTGCTCCTCGTTACACGCCAACGAGTCCAGATGTTGCGTGGTTAAATACACTTCGCTTTCGATTCGATTTTTCAGATTACCAACCAGTTCGTTGTTAAGCGCCTGCAACGAGTACGTTTCGTTTAACTGGTTTAGGGCGGCCTGCATAAGTTTCAGACGAATCATTGACTCCTGTTCATCTTCGGGAATACGCTGTTCGAGGTCCTGATACTTAATCCATCGGATTAGCAGCGGCAACGTCAGCCCCTGAAACACCAGCGTAACCAGAATGACAACGAACGTGATAAACAGGATCAGGTTCCGGTGGGGAAACGGTTCACCATTCTGTAGGGCTAGGGGAACAGACAATGCCGAAGCTAACGAAACTACCCCACGCATCCCCGCCCAACCAAGTATAATAGGGCCCCGCAGACCGGGGTTACGCTGGGCAACGGTGATATATCGGCCAATGAATCGGGTGAAGATCGACGCACATACCGCAAATACCAGCCGCGTAACAATGACGACCAAGGTGATCAGGAGCGCGTATCCAATAGCTTCTGTCTTTGAATAATCGCCCAGACCGTTGATGATTACGGGTAACTCAAGCCCGATCAGGATGAAAACCAACCCGTTCAAGGCAAAAATAACGGTAGACCACATGCCCGCCCCCTGAATTCGTGAACTATGATTCAGAATGACATGGCTTTGATTGGATAAAAACAGTCCTCCGCTGACAACCGCCATCACGCCCGAATAGTCAAACTCCTCGGCCGCCAGGTACATGATGTACGGTGCCAGAAAAGTCAGCAAAATGCTGATGCGCGTAGACGTTGGCAGCCATCGGTGAATGCAGTAGAACACACCCCCTACGAGCAGGCCGATAACGATGCCCATAAACGTAACCATCACAAAATCAGTGGCGGCCTTTTGCCAGACAAAGGAGCCGGACAACACAGTCGCCAGGGCAAACCGAAACACCACTAAGCTCGAGGCATCGTTGACTAAGCTTTCGCCTTCCAGAATGCTGGTCGTCGCTTTTGAAACCTTAACATTTCTCAGGACAGACGTAGCCGCGACGGCATCGGGTGGCGAGATAATACCACCCAGCAAAAAACCAAGTGCCAGTGTAAAGCCAGGGATATACGTGCTCGACATATACGCTACAGCAAAGGCCGTAATTATGACTAAGCCAAAAGCCAGCACGATGATAATCCGTCGCCAGCGCCAGAACTCTTTCCACGATGTGTACCAGGCGGCTTCATACAGCAAAGGCGGGAGAAAAATCAAGAAAATCAGGTCTGGATCAACTTTAATCAACGGAATACCCGGAATAAAGCTGAGAACCAATCCGGCGATTACTAAAAAAATAGGTACCGGGATACGTAACCGTTGCCCTATCATAACGAATAATGATACAGCCAGCAACAGGGATAAACATAGAAATAGTGTTTGGTGCATACAGTTACAAAGTGATGTAGGAGACGCAGCGCAAATCGGGCCAACAGCCACTGCAAATAATCAATCGATACGCTAGCGTGCATATCAGCCTGAAAATTAAGAACCAGCCGCTTAAAATACGAAAAGCCCCGATTCAATATGAACGAGGCTTTCCCTTTTCTATCTATCAGCTATCAACCGTGAAAGAAGTCTTTCATCTTGTCGAAAAATCCTTTTTCATTCTTATTCGGCTTGGGCTGGAAGTTAGGCGAGTTGCGCAGCTTCTCAAGTATTGAACGTTCCTCAGCCGACAAGACCTTCGGTGTCCACACGTTGACGTGAACCAGCTCGTCACCCCGACCATAGCCGTTTAATTCTTTGATGCCTTTACCCTTTAGCCGCAAAATTTTGCCGCTCTGCGTACCCGGCTCAAGCGTGATACGTGCCTTTCCGTCAATCGTTGGCACTTCAACACTCGTGCCGATAGCCGCATCGACAAAGTTTACGTACAGATCAAACACGACGTTGTTGCCGTCGCGCTTGAGGTCGGCGTCTTCTTCCTCTTCAACAACAATGAGCAGATCACCGGCCACACCACCGCGGGGTGGTACGTTTCCTTTACCGCCCACCGACAGTTGGATGCCTTCGGCTACACCGGCCGGAATCTTGATTGGAATCACGTCTTCCTGCAAAACGCGTCCCTCACCAAAACAAACGTCGCACCGGTCCGTTACCAGCTTGCCTTCTCCGTTACAGGTCGGGCACGTACTGGTCGACACCATCTGGCCCAGCATGGTGTTGACTACTTTACGGGTCTGGCCAGTACCACTACAGGTCGAGCACGTCTGTACGGACGTACCATTTTTAGAGCCATTGCCGCCACAGGTGGTACAGGCGACATGCCGTTTCACTTTTATTTTCTTCTCTACGCCGTTAGCGACCTCCTGCAGGTTCAGTTTCAGCTTAATGCGCAGGTCAGAGCCGCGCCGTACGCGCTGGCGTTGCCCGCCACCGTTGGCCCCGCGGAAGAAACTCCCGAACGGAGAGTCGTCGCCGAATACATCGCCGAACTGGCTGAAAATGTCTTCCATACTCGGACCACCTGGCCCGTAGCCACCGCTGGCTGCTCCTCCCATACCAGCATGGCCGAACTGATCGTAACGCGCCTTCTTCTGTGGGTCGTTCAGGACATCATAAGCCTCGGCCGCTTCCTTGAATTTCTCTTCGGCGGTCGGGTCATCGGGGTTTTTATCCGGGTGGTACTTGATGGCCATCTTGCGATAGGCCTTTTTCAAGTCATCCGGCGAGACGTTTTTATCAACGCCCAGTATTTCGTAATAATCGCGCTTGGTTGCCATATCTTAAAGAGTGAAAGAATGAACGAGTGGAAGAGCGTGCCCTGCATGGCATTCACTTCTCCACTCATTCGCTCCGCTTCGGCGACGGTCCGCCGTTGCGGTTCGATTTCACTGTTAACTGCCTACAATAACTTTTGCAAACCGGATCACCTTGTCATTGAGGTAGTATCCTTTTTCAACTTCATCAATAACCTTACCCTTCAGATCGTCGCTCGGCGCGGGGAACTGCGTAACGGATTCGTGCAGATCAGCGTTAAACGGCTCTCCTTTCGACGTCATCGGCTTCAGACCTTTGCCTTCGAGGGTTTTAAACAGTTTGGTATAAATCAACGCAACCCCTTCTTTGAGGGCTGCTACGTCCTCTGCCTGCTCCATTGACTGCATGGCCCGCTCGAAGTCATCGACTACCGGAATAAGTGCCTGAAGCAACCCTTCGTTGGCATTGCTGATCAACTCCAGCTTTTCCTTAGCCGTGCGCCGACGAAAATTTTCGAAATCGGCATACAGGCGCAGGTATTTGTCTTTTAGTTCGGCAAGTTCACGGTTGGCTGTATCTTGGGTTGGCGCAGGTTCCGCTTCGAGGGGTACGTCATTGTCGGCCGCCGAAGCCGTCGATTCGTCCGATGTGCCACCGTTGACAGTCACAGCTTCGTCAGTGGTCAGGTTGTCAGGTTGTTGGGTATCCGTAGACGGTTGATCGTCCAAAATGTCTTTATTTTCCATTGATGAGTTCCTATTTCTCTTCCAGAAATTCATAGGCAAAGATGGGCAAAAGCTCGGCCAAAACCGCATTTTCTGCCAAGTTGACACATTTTCGCTACTTGAATTAGTTACATTCGTACCGGGTACAGGATTTAAAAGGCAGGTAAAATCGTTCTTATCTGGACAAACTAACTGATCTGGATCTCAATTTTAGTTTATGCACGCATCAGCCAGCCGATACGCCCAGCTCATTAAAGCTAAAGCTACTGAATTAGGCTTCGACTTTTGCGGCATTGCGAAGGCCGACTTTCTGGACGAAGAAGCGCCCCGGCTGGAATCCTGGCTTAAAAACGGCATGCACGGCCAGATGAATTACATGGCCAATCACTTCGACAAGCGGCTCGATCCGCGTCTGCTGGTCGATGATGCCAAATCCGTGGTGACGATGTTGCTCAACTACTACCCTACTCAGCCGTTGCCCGAAGGCGATGCCGACTATAAGCTGTCGAAATACGCGTATGGCGAGGATTATCATTTTGTCATTAAAGATAAGCTGAAAGAGCTGCTGGCTTATATCCACGAAGCAATTGGTGAGGTTGGCGGCCGGGCGTTCGTCGATTCGGCTCCAGTTATGGACAAAGCCTGGGCGAAACGAGCCGGTTTGGGCTGGGTCGGCAAGCATACGAACTTAATTAACCGCCAGATTGGCTCCTTTTTCTTCATTGGCGAACTGATTCTGGATTTGGAACTCGAGCCCGACGGCCCCATCACGGATTATTGCGGCACCTGTACCCGCTGCCTGGATGCCTGCCCAACGGAAGCTATTGTGGCTCCATACGTAGTGGATGGCAGTAAATGCATCTCGTATTATACTATCGAATTAAAGGAAGCCATTCCCGAAGAAGTGCAGGGCAAATTTGAGAACTGGATTTTCGGCTGCGATATCTGCCAGAATGTATGTCCGTGGAATCGGTTCGCCCGCCCTCACCAAACACCCGCTTTTGAACCTCACCCCGACCTGGCTTCGTTTACGCAAAACGACTGGCAGGAGATCACGCACGATGTGTTTAGCGAGGTGTTTCGGCGCTCGGCGGTGAAGCGCACAAAACTGGAGGGATTGAAACGTAATGTTTCATTTTTACTAACTGGTGAATCGCATTAAGATACAGGCAGTTGATTGCTTTTTTGCCGGTTGCTACGCTGCCAATACGTATCTGTCAGTAATTTCTTTAGTCGGTAAGCTGTCATAAAGCTGTGCTTTTATGGTTACATATGAACTACTACACCTTGCGAATTGTCGTTACCCAGTATGCAGCGAAACCGCGCCGAAACCGAACAGCGGCTCATTAGGGCCGTTGGCCAGATTATCTCAACAGAAGGGTATGATCAGATCGGGATCAATCGAATTGCCAGTCGATCGGGGGTTAACAAGATCCTGATCTACCGTTATTTCGGGGGCCTGGAAGGCCTGCTCGATGCGTATACCCGGCAGATTAACCCACCGACAGACGTTATCCCGATCGACATTGAACAACTGCGTACCGAACCGCTGGAGAAAGTTCTTGAAACGTGCTGTGAATACCTGCTGGCCGAATATAAAAAGTTCCGCCACGATCAACAGGCTCAGGAGTTTTTCAGAGCGGAACTGTTAGGCATGAATGTGCCGACCAGCCCTTATACCATCGAGAAAGAGCAGCAATTCCGCCTGCTGATCCGGCAGATCAGCGAGCTGATTCAGACTTCCTACGGCCTGGCTTATGTTACCTTTATCCATAGTGCCATGGTTATGCTCTCTCTGTTGAGTCAGCAAAAGAAAGCCCCCATTGGCTTTGATCTGACCGATGACGAAAACTGGGCACAAATTGAAACCGTTGTCCGGCAACTTTTTCGCGGGGCTTATCTTCAGCTAAATGAGCGGGAGAACCGCAGGCAGAAAACTAAACCCAAAGAAGAGGCTATGCTTGCGCTGGATGGACAGGCATCAGACGGGCTGGGCAAAAAATAAGCGTATTGCCTGCCCCACTCGCCACACTTCTTCGAACGTATTATACAGGGGAGTGGGTGCCAGACGAATGCAGTCGGGCTCGCGCCAGTCGCCGATTATGCCCTGCTCAGTTAAGTACGTAAACAAGGCCTTTCCATTTTTCCGGACTAGTAACGACAGCTGACAGCCCCGTTGGTTGGGGTCGTCGGGCGTCAGGAGCTGTATTTCGCTGAATGGTGTCAGCAGGGACTCCAAAAATCCGGTTAGCTGCTCGCTTTTTTGCCGAAGTCTGGTCAGTCCGGCTTCAGCCGTTATGGCGATGGCGGCCCGATGCACGGCCAGGGCCATGATATTGGGCGTGCTTAGTTGCCATCCATCGGCACCCGGAGCCGCCAGAAAGCCCGATTGCATGGCAAATCGTTTGTCTTCCCGATAGCCCCACCAGCCAGCCAGCCGAGGCAGATTCTGGTCATGATGTTTCTGGTGAACGAAAACGCCGGAAACCGCGCCAGGTCCACTGTTCAGGTATTTATAGGAACACCAGGTGGCAAAATCAACGCCCCAATCATGCAGCCGCAGGGGCACGTTACCGATCGCATGCGCCAGATCAAACCCAATTGGAATGCAATGCCGCTGAGCCGTTTCGGCAAGGGCAGCCATGTTATAAACCTGCCCGGTGTAATAATTCAGCCCACTCATCCAGATAACGGCCAGCGAATCAGCGTGCTCGGTAATAGCGGCCTGAATATCAGTTGTATGAATAAGTCCGGAACCGTCCGAACGAGGCTCAATCTCAATCAGTACGTCGGCAGGTGCTAGGTTGTGGTGTTTTACATGGGTTTCCAAGGCGTACTGATCTGAGGGAAAGTCGCCTTTTATAGTGAGTATTTTGTAGCGGGTGGCTGTGGGCCGATAGAACGACGCAAGAAGCAGGTGCATGTTCACCGTCAGGGCATTCATGGGACACACTTCGGCCGGGTCGGCACCCAAAATCTGAGCCAGCGCGTCTTTGCAGGTGTTATGGTAGCCTAACCACGTGTGTTCAGCACCTTCGGGCGACTCAAACCAGCCTTCAACGCCCAGATTTTGCCAGGTAGCCAGCTCCTGCTCCATCGAGGTTCGGGCGGCTTTGGGCTGTAACCCAAGCGAGTTGCCGCACAGGTAGATCAAGGGCTTACCGGCGCGGTGCGGAATGAAAAAGCGGTCGCGAAAGTGACGTAACGGATCGCCCTGATCAAGTTGCTGGGCAAAGGCAAGAGAATTTTCAACTATCATAGGCGTAAAGCTACTTATTCGGACATTTCCTCCCTACCCTTACGCTAATTCATTCCATCAATAAACCGTAGCCTGGTTTCCAGGCCGGGTGATCCATGTCCGTTAACTAAACAGGCGAGTCCGCAGGTGCGGACTCGCCTGTTTAGGGTGTCAAGAAAGGTTGCTTACTACTGGTTTCCCATACCGCCTTTTTTGCAGCAGGATGGCAGCTTCGCATAACCAGCCGGATCAGCGGTTACTTCTTCGGCGTCGTAACCCGTTTTGCTGATGTTCGCTTTCAACTTCGCTACGTCAGTTTTTGCGGGATTATATTTTACGGTAACTACTTTGCTTTTTACGTCGAGATCAGCCTCTTTCACGCCTTTCTCGAACGACAGATTCCGTTCAATCCGGGATTTGCACATACCGCAAACGGCGGATGTCTTGATCTTTACTTCTTTCTCTTTGTCGTCGCGGATGGAACCACCAGCAAAAGCATTAGCCAGGACAATTAGTGAGGTAAGAGCAGTTAGAAACAGGTTGCGCAACATAGTTTGGTTGGACTTGCCTCTCCGGCAAGCAGGAGTATGGTGTATGAATAACGAGTTTTTAATGGGAATGGTGCCCGTTCATGCCTTTCTTCATGCTGCTCATCGTCATCAGAGAAGGAGACAGACGCAGGTAAATTTGGCCAGAAACTGGCATTTTTCCATAAAATGTCTGCAAGGTTTTATCAGGCAAGCTGCCCGTAAGCTGCGCTCCCAGTACAAGATCGGTGTTACGTTGTTGGGCCAGCCGGTAATTCATGCCAAGCGTCAGGTTATTTATTGTCAGCACTTTACTATCTGGCTCAATTTGCCCCTGCAGAGCTAGTTCCTCAACTGATTTCCCTAGATTCTCATAGCGGCCGTAGACAGCCACCCGGTTCATCTGTAGGCTGCTTTCGGCTAAGATCGAGCCTTCGTTCTCGCCGTGATGACTGTTTTGGCCCCACACCACTGCCGATGTTATGTAACTGCCGGGGCCTATTCCTTTGCTATGCAAAATGGATGCCGTTGTGCGCGTAACATTTTCATTCGGATGCGCTTCTTCGGGGCTGTGCAGGAATCCCTGCGAAAATTGAAGTGCCAGCGAAGGCGACGGATTCACGGATACCCGATAGGAATAACTGTCGAACTTGGGCGCATCAAAGTTATAGCGATTTTCGTCCGGCTCACGGCCTTTGAACGTGGAGCCTTCAAGCTTTACCCATTTATACCGAACTCCAACCGTAGCCACGCCAAACAGTATATGCGTAGCGTCCTGCCAGTGATGCCCTAAAGGCGCGTCAGGGTTATTGAAGGCCGAAATCCGATGCATAAAGGCAGGCGGACCTAAAGCGGGTTCGCCGGGGTACCCCACGTAGCCGAACACATCAACGTCTTTGCTAACCGCGTGGCTGTAGCTTACCGACAGTTCAGAGACGAAATCGTGCGGGTGTTGTTTATCGATGAGCGGTTGTCCTTTGTAGGTTTCGCCGGTCTGAAACAGCAGCGGATACCCCCCATTACTCACGGTCAGCGGATCGAGCGAAACCATGGCCCGTACCTGGAACAGGCCCCGTTGCCCCACCTTACGCTGAGCCATACCCATAAACCAGTTTGGGGCTCCGAACTGCTGAGCCCGCCCACGCCCTGAAGCATTTAGCCCGTTCTGGCTGGTATACCGCAGATAGATCGCGTAGTGCAGCATATAACTCCATCCTTTCGCCGACGGGTGGCTCATATACGCATACATGGGCGTATTGTCAGGGTGCCACGACGTACCAGACCCGTTTCGATTCATGGGCAAATACCGCGACAGCGAATGCGTCATGCCCATAGCCGTATCCATGGTGAGTCCGTAATTGGGCATACGGTCCATAGCAGCAGGCGGGTTAGTATCCAGCTGGTGACCCGCATGATTCATGGGTTTGGTACTATCCGCCTTCGAATTGTTGGTCGAGTGGTTGGGTGGAGGCATCATCATGCCTTCGTGATGGTGCTGACCAGACACGGTCGTGCCAAGACTGCTCAGCAGAATAAAGATAAACTTGTTCATCAGGTGTTGTTTTAAAAAACGGGATGATTTGCCGTGTGGTAAATCATCCCGGCCCTACGTTAGGCATTAGCTGACATGTGCCGACATTCTTCGGCGCATTTGCGGCAGGCTTCGGCGCAGGCTTTACAATGGGCGTGGTGATCGGCGTGTTTCTCGCACTCTTCGGCGCAGGCTTCGCATACTTCGGCACACAGCGCCATAAAATCCCGCATAAACTCGGACCCTCGGGCTTCCAACCGGCCACAGAGCGTACAGATGTCAGCACAGTCGCGGCACAGCCGTATGCACTCGGTCATGTCGTGGTGCCGACTATCTTCGTCGTGCATCATGATACAGGCGGTTGCACAGCGTTCGCACGCTTCGGCGCATTCAAAACATGTATCCGTGTGTGAGGTTGAGTTTTCCATGAACGTAAATCGGTTAGCGTTTTTGGACCACTATTAGTCTGACAAAATAACCGACTACGGCGTATTCAGTTTTTATATAATTCCGGACTGGCTGTACAACATATCAGTTAGCGCAGCTTATTACGCCCCAAAAGCCATAAAGCTGTGCCAGAAGATGGCCAACGTAGCTTTCTATACGTAACAGTTTGGATCAGTAGCTATCCGCTTTAACCCAAGGCTTTCCGAATATGACCAGGCAACTCCGTCTGTTCGCTGTTTATGAAGTACCAAACATCGCTTTGAGTTTATCAACCAAACCCAAAGATTTCTTCTGTTCTTCCTGCCCAATTAAATACCCGTAAGGTTTTAAGGGTTCTACGTGATCACAGATGATTTTGACAACACCCAGCGCCGGTAAAGCCAGAATCATACCCGGAATGCCCCAGACAGCCTCACCTATCACAATCACCAGTATTGTAAATAATGGATTAACACTTACTTGTGATCCAACAATCAGCGGTTCAAGTAAGTACGTCTGCGTAAATTGAACGATGCCGTAGACAATGACGATACCCAAAATCAACTGACTGTCGCCCCCTTGTGCCAGGGATACAAGAATGGTAAACAAAGAGCCGGACAAATTGCCCACGAAAGGGATTAACTCGAGCAAGCCACACAGAATCGCTAAGAATATAGCGTGCTTTACCCCAACAATGCTGAACCCAATTCCGTATAAGACCCATAACATACCCGTCATCGTAAACGTCCCGATCAAGTAGCGCTGCGTGATCTGACTGCTTTCATCGATTACTTTATGCGTTTCGCCTTGTTGACTGGCCGGAACCAGACGTAGCAGAAAGTTTTTTATTCGTCTGCGAAGGAACAGAAACAGGAATGTGTAGACAAGAACCAGCACAAGATCGACCGTTATGCCCAGTAACGAATCCATTACGTTTAACACAATCCCGGGCAGTTGAGCCGCACTGGACGACTGTTTTTGCATATACGCCTTTTGTTGCTCTGCCCCTATGCCAAATTTCTGGCTAACGAACTGCCGGGCCTGATCGATAAACGTAGTCACTCGCTGCTCAATACCAGCCAGGTCACGGGTAAGGTCAGCGGATTGCCATGCCAGCAACAATATGATCCCGCCAACGGCCACAACGAAGCAGCACACACAGATAAAAGATGCCAACGGTCGGCTTACTCCCCTTCTTTCAAGACGAGTACTTAATGGCAGAAACAGCGTCGCCAGCAAGCCGCCAATGGCTAGTGGAACCAGCACAACTTTGGCAAAGTAAAGGCCACCGAACAGAAGAAACAGAAAAATGAAAAAACGGGTCGGGTTTGTAAGTGCCTGCATGAGACGAGTGTATGATGGTGAATAACTGCACACCCAGCGATTTAATCAATATACCGACTAAGCCGTTGCCAGGTGCACCTTCATACACTCAACTTTAATTTTAGAAAATTGATAGTGGATGGCCATTAGTTTGGCCGGAAGAATCAGTAACCAAAGCCGCTCTTAGTGCGAATGATAATTAGAAAGGCTCACACCGTGGGCTATCCACAACGTGAGCCTTTTCCCCTATTAACGCATTGAATTAGAGACACTCCACATTCACACTGCCTACTGGTTACAGTTTACACCAGCACTTTATCTACGGTGATGGGCAGTTCGTGGTGGCGCTTGCCGGTGGCGTGGTAAATAGCGTTGGCAATGGCCGACACCGTGCCGACAATGCCGATTTCACCGATGCCTTTTACCCCCGCCGGATTCACGATATCGTCATCTTCCTCAATAAAAAAGCCGTCTACTGCATGGATGTCAGCATTGACCGGTACGTGGTACTCGGCCAGGTTGGGATTCATAACCCGGTTGGTACGCGGGTCAATCAGGGCTTTTTCGTGCAGGGCCATGCTCAGCGCCCAGATCATACCGCCCCGCACCTGGCTGAGCGCCGTTTTAGCGTTGATAATACGTCCGGCCGCGAAGGCCCCCTGTAGCTGCGTTACCCGCACCTCGCCCAGCGCTTCATCGACCCGCACCTCGGCAAACACCGCCCCAAATGCAAACATTGAGTACTTCTCTTTTTCATCACCCTGCTTCGACTGCACCGTGGCTTCGATGGGTTTCGAGCCGTTGCGTTTCAGCAAACTCACGAACGATTCGCCTATTTTCGGGTTCGTTCGCTGCTGAAGCCGCCCGTTTTCGGCGACAATTTCGGCCTCAGCCAGGTTGTAAAGCGGGGACTTTTTGTCTTTAAAAGCCATTTCCCGCGCCTTGTTGAGTACTTCACGTGCGGCCTGGGTCACGGCGGAACCAGTACTGGCCGTACTACGCGACCCGCCCGATACGCTCGCTTCCGGAAAACGACTGTCGCCCGCGCTGAGTGTGACCAGATCAGGCGACAGGCCCAGGATTTCAGCGGCAATCTGGTTCACAATCGTGTAAGTACCCGTACCGATGTCCTGCGTGCCGGTTTCGACCTGTACCTTTCCATCGGGCAGCAGCCGCACCGTGGCCGACGCATCACCCCGGTTCATGGGGTACGTAGTGGTCGCCATCCCCATCCCAATCAGGTGATTACCGTCGCGCATACTCCGGGGCTGCGCCGAGCGTTTTGACCAGCCAAAGCGTTCGGCCCCCTGCTGATAACAGGTCCGCAGACTCTTGCTCGAAAACGGCAGATTCTTATTGGGGTCGATTTCGGCATAATTCTTCAGCCGAAATTCAAGCGGGTCCATCTTCGCCTGTTCGGCCAGTTCGTCCATAGCGCATTCCAATGCAAACACGCCGGGTGCTTCGCCGGGGGCGCGCATGGGCGAAGGCGTTCCAATATTAGCTTTGATGAAGCGGTGCGTTGTCTCCTGATTGGCGCAGGCATACAGCATGCGGGTAACTGTGCCCGCCGGTTCGGCAAAATCGTCGAAATCCGATGTCTGCGAAATGGTGTCGTGGCGTGATGCGGTCAGCTTCCCGGCCTGGTCAGTGGCAAATGTGAGCTTCTGTATGGTGGCCGACCGCGATCCCACCATGCCGAACATGTGTTCGCGTTTCAGCACCAGTTTCACAGGACGGTTCACCAACCGGGCGGCCATCGGGGCCAGCATCACCTGCGACCACGTAGCGCCTTTACTGCCAAATCCGCCCCCCAGATACTGTGTAATTACCCGAACATTCTCTTTGGGCATTCCGAATAACCCGGCAATACGTTTTTGACAGCCCGAAATGCCCTGAGTCGCATTGTGTAGCGTCAGTTTACCGTCGGCTTCCCACTGAGCCACCAGCGCATGCGGCTCCAGTGCATTATGGAATTGGGTAGGCGTTACGTACGTCTGCTCCAGACGACTGGTAGCGGAGGCTAGTCCGCTTTTGTAATCACCTCGTATTGTATCTACCTGATCATCAACGCGGGGAAGTCGTTCCGGACGGTCTATTTTGTCCTGATTAGCGGGCAGTGGTGGCTTCACCGTCTGCGTATCGTAGGTTACCTTGATCCGCTCCGCGCCTTCTACGGCTCCCTCGTAGGTTTCGGCCAACACCATCGCAATGGGCTGATTGTTGTAATGCACGAGGTTATCCTGAAACAGGTTCATCACCCGGTCGGTGGCCGTTTCAGAGGGTTTGTTTTTATCGAGCCCGTCCGGTTTCGGCGCATTTTCGTTCGACATGACTGCCACGACGCCGGGCACTTTCATGGTCTCGGAGGTATCCAATTTACGGATGCGGCCATTGGCGATGGTGCTCATCACCAGTACCCCATGCACCAGCTTATCTTTTTTAAAATCAGCCGAGTAACGCGCCTGACCCGTTACTTTCTGCTTCCCTTCAATGCGATCGAGGGGCTCACCAATCAGTTTTTTTGCCATAACGTGAAGTTGCTTAGTGTGCGTGGCAGTACGTACCGGCTCAGCCCGGCCGACTAACCGTCTGCAAAGCACGGACAATGGTATTCTCGGCCAGCTTGATTTTGAACGCGTTGTGTTCGTGGGGTTTAGCACCGGCTATAAGTTGCTGGGTAGCCGCCCGAAAGGTCGTTTCATTAGCCGGTTTGCCAACCAGTTGCTTTTCCACATCAGGTACGCGCCAGGGTTTATGGGCCACCCCACCCAGCGCGATGCGAGCGTCGCGGATGGTACCGTTTTCAACCGCCAGCCGCGTCGCCACCGACACCAGCGCAAACGCGTAGGAAGCGCGATCACGAACTTTCAGGTAATGCGAATTACCCGCCTGTTTTGGCGTCGGCAAGTCAATGGCAACAATCAGTTCATCAGGCTCCAGCACCGTATCCCGCTGGGGTGTATCGCCCGGCAGTCGGTGAAAGTCAATGACCGGGATGGAGCGGGTGCCATTAGGACCAATAATCTGCACCACCGCGTCAAGCGCACTCAAAGCTACGTTCATATCGCTGGGATTGGTGGCGATGCACTGCTCACTAGCTCCCAGAATGGCGTGGATGCGGTTTTGCCCGCCAAGAGCCCCGCAGCCCGAGCCCGGCTGGCGTTTGTTGCAGGGTTGGCTGGTGTCGTAGAAATAATAACAGCGGGTTCGCTGCATCAGGTTACCGCCCATTGTCGCTACGTTGCGGAGTTGCTGCGACGCTCCCGCCAGCAGCGCCTGTGACAAAAGCGGAAACTGTTTCTTAACGAGTTCATTGGCCGCTACGTCGCTGTTGCGCGCCAGAGCGCCGATGCGTAGTCCGGTAATTGTGGTTTCAATCTGCGCCATTTGCAGGCGACTGATATCGACCAGCGTATCCGGACTTTCAATGCCGTATTTCATCAGATCGACCAGGTTAGTACCGCCCGCGATAAAGCGGGAACCCGGTTTCTCGGCGATGAGCCGCAGCGCATCGGCCGGTTGAGTTGTTTGCACGTAGTCAAATGATTTCATCCCGGCGTTCCTCCTTTCTGTACGGCTTCTATGGCATCGACAATGCCTTCGTAGGCTCCGCACCGACAGATATTACCGCTCATCCACTCCCGAATTTCCCCCGGCGAATTGGCGTGACCTTCTTTAATGACAGCAACGCCCGACATAATCTGACCGGGCGTACAAAAACCGCACTGAAAGCCGTCGTGCTTAATGAAAGCGGTCTGTAGCGGATGTAGGTTCTCGCCCTGCGCTAGTCCTTCAATGGTGGTTATCTCCTGTTCCTGGTGCATAATCGCCAGCAACAGACAGGCATTTGCCGTCCGGCCGTCAACGTGCACCGTGCAGGCCCCGCACTGGCCGTGGTCGCAGCCTTTCTTGGATCCGGTCAGGTCGAGCCGTTCGCGCAGCACATCGAGGAGCGTTTCGCGGGGTTCCACATCCAGTTTGTACGTTTTGCGGTTGATTCGCAGCGTAATCGATCGTTTACTAACCATATTCGCATCGGAAGGAATTGCGGAACTCGCAGGAGCAGCCAGGGGCGGCATTAGAAGCAGCCCGGCTAATGCAGATGACTGCTTAATAAACCAACGCCGGTTTGAGCCGTCTATCAGGTAAACCTCTTTTTCTGTCATAAAAAACGGAGTCTACGTCTAGTAACTAACTCTACAGAAAAAGGTGTTCAAAATTTGATTGAATATGATTTCAACCCTGGTCAAATTCTACAAATCATTCCTGTAGACTAACCGCACCAATTCGCTTCACCCAGTAAGCTATGGGCATTTGAATAACTACGGCGCTGACTACAATTCTCCTTTTTGGGAAGGTTGTAGTCAGCGTCGTAGTCATCGAGCCAATCCGGAAACGTAGTAATGGAGAAAGGGCTGCTTTACGTTATCTGAAAAGCAGGGGCGCAAATTCGCGTAAGCACCGGCGCCAGGTGTGCCATTCGTGAAACGTACCGGGCGACTCGTAATACGTCGACGTAATGCCTATGTCAGCCAGTTTTTTGCGCGTGTCGGCGGCCATCGTAACGAACGGTTTCTCTTCGCTGCCCGCCCCGAACCAGACGAGTTTAACCTTTTTGTTGAACGTACCGGCATCCGCAAAAACCCCGTTGAAGGCTGTTTTGGGCTCGGCCAGGATGTTGCCAAAAATGGCTCCGCTGAAAAATCCGTAGTGGGAGAACAAATCCAGGTGATTCATTCCGATCAGCATTGTTTGCAGCCCGCCCATCGACAGGCCCGCCATCGCTCGATTCTCCCGCCCCGGCAGCGTTCGATACGCTGATTCTATAGTGGGGATAATTTCCTTCAGGTACACTTGTTCGAGCGTGGCCGCGCGTTTCGTCATGTCGCCTGGGCTGTTTGTGGTAGGCGAGGTTTCCCCTTTGGCCTGCGCATAGCCGTTGTCCATCACGACAATCATCGGCGTGGCTTTCTTCTCCGCAATCAGATTATCGAGAATGGCGCTCATGTGCCCCTGCAACGACCAGCCCCGTTCGTTTTCGCCCGCACCGTGCAAAAGATAAAGAATTGGATACCGTTTTTTGGGATTGGCGTCGTACCCAGGTGGGGTATATACATACGCCCGTCGCCATTTATCGGTGATCTTGGAGTGATACCAATGCTCCCGTACCGAGCCGTGCGGTACGTCTTTGAGCACGAAAAAGTCTTCGTTGGGAACAGGTATTTCGATGCCGCTGGTGGGTCGGCCGTACCCAAAATAAGCTTCGCTACCTGGATCGTTGACCCGAACGCCGTCAACAGTAAACCAGTAGTAATGAAAACCAGGGCCAGCCGAGGTAATCGTTCCATTCCAGTTACCTTCTGCGTCTTTCACCAGGTTTAGGGGCTCCTTCTGGAATCCATCACCGCCCTGCACCTGAACTTTGTTTGCTTCGGGTGCTTTCAGGCGAACACTAACCCGGCTATCACCGGCAAGTTTAGGGTACTCAGCTCCCGGTATATTGGAATCCGCCGGGCGAAATCCGCCCTCGGATGACTGCGCCCAACTTTGTGCAGCCACTAAACAAACGAGGAGCAGACGGAGCGTAAAGATGCATTTTCTCATAAAGTAACTCGGTTACGTTGGTCAGCGAGCGATTGGTAATCGTGACAAACCTGACATGGTCAACCGCGCTTACCAAAGTGACAGTAACCGGCCATTTACTCAAACCGCGTCTTAACGTCAGCTACAGGGAGTCCAAAGGTTTCCGGTCGACATGGGTGGCTTTCCGGAACTGGCCCGGCGTCTGGCCCGTCACCTGCCGAAACTGATTCGATAAGTGCTGTACACTGCTGTAGCCTAGCCGCCAGGCAATCTCGCTCAGTGTCTGCTCATCATAGCGAAGCCATTCTTTTACCTTCTCAATTTTAAGGGCGATACAGTACTTTTCAACGGTCTGCCCTTCGTGGGTGGAGAATAAACCGCTCAGGTACGAGTATTCGTAGCCAAGCTTGCGCTCCAGGAAAGTCGAGTAATTTTCGGTTGGCAACCGCTCGCCTTTGAGGTGTTGAATTTCGTTGATGAGGAGAATTTTCATGTGCTCGACCAGCGACCGTTTTCGTTCTTCAACCAGCTCAAAGCCATTGGCCTGCAACCGCTGCCGAATCTCATTCAGGTTTATATCAGACTGCAGACCGGTTACCTCAACTTCACCTAGCTCCACCCGGCCGACGGTTAATCCAAGCGCGTTCAGTTCCTCACGTACTACCCGTTTGCAGCGGTCGCAAACCATGTTCCGAATTGTTAGCGTCGTCATCAGTTTAGTGGTTTAAATCGAAAGCCTACATACACCATCCGGCCCGTAATTGGCCCCCACACCCGCGCCCCCGCGTCGAAGCTCGCACTGAACGGGTCGTTGGCAGAAACGATCGGATTCAGCTGGCGAAAGCCCGTCAGGTTTTCACCACCCAGGTAAATTTCAAACCCGCTCCGGAAGGCACGGCTCACCTGCGCGTTGAGGTTGTAGAAGCCGGGAGCATACTCAGTCGGCATGTTCTGGTAACTGGTGTGCACGTAGCCCGGCTGCTGGTATGGAATCCGCCGGGGGCCATTCCATTGCAGCGTAGCGTCAAACTTCCACTTGTCGAACGGCAGCGCATACCCGGCGTTGAGCAGTACCCGATCGCGGCTAACCATCATCTTCGGCAGCAATCGTTCCTCCTGAAAGGGGCCGCCCATGCTCTGCTGTACATCATACAACCGATACGCGGCCTTTACCTCGAACCGCTTAGCCGGCTGCACGTTGAGTTCGGCCTGGAAGCTATTGGCATACGACCGCCCCTTCAGGTTATAGAAATTGAGTTCCTGCGGGTGTTCGAGGTCAACGATCAGCTGATTCTGAAAGTCGGTTCTGTGGTAATCCAGTACGAGGGATGCCTTCTTCCCGAATACAGTAAACTCATTGGTCAGGCTTATGCCATAGTTCCAGGAGACTTCGGGACGTAACGATTCCTGCAGGACGACGGATCGGGAGCTGACCAGATAGCCAAAGTTTTCGGCGAACGGATTCGGAACCCGGAAACCGCGGCCGGCCGATGCCCGCAGGGCCACGTTCGTGCTCAGGTTGTATTTGGCGTGCAGCCGCGGTGTAAACTGCGTACCATAGAGGTTATGAAAATCCACCCGTCCGCCCGCCACCAGCGTCAGTTTGTCGGGATACATGTATGTGTATTCGGCAAAAACACCCGGCACGGATTCGGTTCTGGCCATTCGAATAGCCCGGTACCGCTCCCGATAATCGTCCAGCAGATAGCTTATTCCCGTTTTGAATGTATGGTTCGTATTGTCGATAATGCTCTGGTAAATCAGATTGGCGTACAGCGTCTGCTGCTGACCTTCGTAAGGCGCAAAGCCAAAACGGGCGTCCTGTTGATGATGCACCCCGTTGATGATGAGCCCGAGACCTTTGTAAGGCTTTTCGGGATACAGCTTTGCCGTTTTTGAAAAGAACTCCAGCCGCTTTGTGGTATTCAGAAAGGCATAGCGTGCATCGCCGAAGCGCGACAGTTGTCCCCCATCGCGGTCTTCGTATAAAGCTTTAATGCCAAACTGAGCCATTAAGCGGTCGCTGCTGTACTTATAGCGATTAACGGCATTCACCTGCGTATACAGGGGCAAGTCGCGGAACCCATCGCCGTTCTGGTCAATTTCCGAACGTAACGTACTGGCGTGGCCCAGTACACCCATGCTCCATTTCCTGCTGAGGGTTTTCGACCAGTTAGCGTTGCCTTCTACCCGTCCGAAGCTGTTTATGTAGCCATTCAGAAACAGCTTCGTAGCCTCGTCCGGCTTTTGCAATTCAACGTTCATCTGACCGCTCATGCCTTCGTAACCGTTCACGACCGAACCGGCTCCTTTGCCGATGTCAATGCTCGTGATCCAGGTGCCGGGAATGTAATTCAGCCCGAAAGCCGAAGCCAGCCCGCGAACGGTTGGGATATTCTCAACGTTGGTTTGCACGTATTGTCCGCCCAGACCAAGAAACTGGATCTGCCGGGCTCCCGTAACCGCATCGCTGTACGATACGCTGACCGATGCGTTCGTCTCAAAACTCTCCGATAGGTTGCAGCAGGCCGCTTTCGCCAGCGTTCGCTGCGTAATAAATTCGGTCTGGATTGGATTGATCCGGTCGATCTGACCCGGTGCGCCGGACACCGTAACTTCCCGGAGGGTTTGTTCGGCGCGTAATGTAATCGTAAGAGCCCCGACGTTAGCGACGGCCAGTGTGTCGGTCCGGTAACCGACGTAACTAACGACCAGGTGCGTTGCCGCTGTCCGGCGCTGAAGTTGAAAATGCCCAGCGGAGTCCGTAACCGTACCAACAGACGTACCTGCCCACTGTACCGTTGCGCCGACGAGCGGAACGCGCTGACCATTGGCCATTTCGCCGACGGTCCCGTGAATATTGGTTGAATCGGATTGAGCCATCCCCGAAAGGCTAGTGCCTGCCGTAACGGTTAGGATGGCAATCCATTGATAGATGAATTGCATACGATCATGGATTGATGAAAAGTAGAGAACAGGCCGGTATCAAAAGACACCGGCTTCTTAGCATCAATCAATGAATCAAATAAGCAGGCTACGATCGAACGTAATGATGTCACGCCCGGACTGGGAAGGAGGAGACGGAGCAGTCGTCAGCGCAGAGGATTGCTTGTCGAACACCCAGCCGACGAGCCAGGTCAGCATCGTAACGGCACTGGTGATAACCGCTTCAGCAACGGTTTTAACGAACTTAGCAACCAGCTGACTCAGCGACGAAGAAACGTCGACATTTTCGAACTGGTGATCGTCCTGGCAGCACTCGGTCTTTTTAAAAACGATGCGCTCATCCAAATGAGACTGCTGATCAGCGGAACAACCTTTTGGCGACTTAACCTCGCTAAAGGCCACAATCATCGTTTTCTTCTTGCCGCGCATGTGGCACGAGTGTTCAACCAGCCCAAACCCCGTACTGCTCAGCAGTACGATGCAGGCCATAAAGAGGTTGAACAAACGGAAAAGTGCGCGTTTCATAGTGGTGCAAATATCCGGATCAGGTGCCTGGAATACAAACCTGATTTAGTAAAAGGCAATAATTGTGTAAAAAATGAGTGCCATTTTGCAAAATGGCACTCGGTACGCTTAAACAGATTCAGGCTTGGGGCTCACAACCTCACGTAAGGGCCGCAGGTTGCGCTGTTCTTCCTCATTGAAGGGGAAAATATCCAGAATCTTGGTTGTATTCACGTCGGTTATCTCAAACGGATCAAGGGCGGACTTCAGACTGACCTCCACGCGCTCATAGGCTTGCTTGGGCGTTTCGGCATTCACCAGCATGACGCTCGGTGTTTTCTTCTGCTTGCCCGTTTTTTCATCGTCCGTAATAAACATCGCCTTCACTTTGAACCAGGTCTCGCCCCCGTCTTCATTGAAGAAAACGTCGGCCAGTTTCATGCGCGAAATGTTTGTGATCTCAAAGTCGGGCGTGTTAGCCGCAATTTCCTGATAAAGCCGGGCTTCGGCATCCGTGTATGAAACAGCGTCAACCAGATAAGCTTCCGTAACGGTTTTCTGCTTGATAAACTCTTCGTTACGTGTACCGACGTTGCTGTCGTCAATAGGTTGTTGATAGCGGATTTTTCCGAGAAACCAGTTGGGCATGGGTCTGTTTTTTTATCGATTCGTGTATCTAAAATAGAACAATAGTCAGCTAACAAAAGTGTCGTTTTCCGGGCTAAAATCCCATATTCAGTTCATTTTATCTTAATTATTTTTACTGACCTGCAACCCGATTTGTAACTAGATAAAAGCCAGTTTCTGAATTTTTTTTACTACCCGTAAACTTTTTTGAAAAATTACATGTATATACATCAAATACTTATACATTTAATCTGTAACCAGACAATCATAGCCAAAATGGAAGCTCCAGCTTTTACCTCCACAACCTGGGTTATTGACCCTACCCACTCTGAAGTTCAATTTAAAGTGAAGCACCTGATGGTGTCGACCGTAACGGGTCATTTCACCCAATATGAAGGCCAGCTAGAAATGGCAGGTGACGACTTTGAAGATGCCAAAATTACCTTCTCAGCCGATATAAATAGCATCACCACCGGCAACGAGCAGCGTGACGGCCACCTGAAATCGGCTGATTTTTTCGACGCAGCGCAGTTCCCCAAACTGACCTTTGTGTCTACTCACATGAAAAAGACAGGTGACGATACCTACGAACTTGCTGGTGATCTGACCATGCGTGGCGTAACGAAATCCGTTACGCTGAAAGCCGAATATGGCGGTCAGATGCAGGACTTTTACGGCCAGACCAAAGCCGGTTTTGAATTGGCAGGCACCGTGAAACGTAAAGAATTTGGCTTGAGCTGGGATGCGGTTACCGAAGCCGGTGGCGTAGTCGTAAGCGACGACGTACGACTGGTGCTGAACATTCAGGTTACCAGGCAGGCTTAATCCATATAGATTTGCCCATGAAAAAGCCGTCCCGCAACTAGTTGCGGGGCGGCTTTTTTAATTGATACCGGTCTGATCTTACAAAATTAGCCCACTCCGACGTAGCATCGCTTTAGGAGACGGTTCACGGCCCCGGAATTTTTTGTACAACTCCATTGGCTTCTCGCTACCACCTTTTTCGAGCACGTTCTTGCGGAAACTATCAGCAGCGGTTTTGTTGTCCAGACCACCTTTTTCCTTGAAGAATTCAAAGGCATCCGCGTCCAGCACTTCACTCCACTTGTAGCTGTAGTAACCCGCCGAGTAACCACCCGCGAAGATGTGCGAGAAGGCCGGGCTCACAGCCACACCCTGCACGCGGGGGAACAGGTTGGCCACCGAATCAACCTTGCTTTCTACTTCAGCAATGCTCTCGCCGGTTGGCTTCTGACCGTGATAATACATATCGGTCAGACCCAGACGCAACTGACGCAGGTTAGCCAGACCAGCCAGGAAGTTCTGGCTGGCGCGGATCTTCTCGATCAGCTCGTTCGGAATCACTTCGCCGGTTTGGTAATGCTTAGCGAACAGTTTCAGGGCTTCGGGATCGTAGCACCAGTTTTCCATTACCTGCGAAGGCAGCTCAACGAAATCGCGGGGTACGCTCGTACCGCTCAGGCTTTCGTACTTACCGTTGGCCAGCATGCCGTGCAGTCCGTGACCGAACTCGTGGAACAGGGTGGTCACCTCGTAGAAAGTCAATAGCGACGGTTTGGTATCCGTTGGGCGGGTGAAGTTGCACACGTTCACAATATGCGGCCGAATGTTCTCACCGTTCTCCACTTTCTGTCCTTGTACGTCGTTCATCCACGCACCACTCCGCTTACCCGAACGCGGGAAATAATCCCCGTAGAAAACGGCCAGGAATTTGCCATCCTTATCAAATACGTCGAACGTCTTGACCTCTGGGTTGTAAACCGGAATGTCTTTCCGCTCTTTGAACGTAATGCCATATAGCTTGTTGGCCACGGTGAAGGCACCATTCAGGACGTTCTCCAGCTTGAAGTACGGCTTCAGCGTTTCGTCGTCGAGGTCGTACTTTTCTTTCTTTAGCTTCTCAGCGTAATAGCTGTTGTCCCAGGCCTGCAATTTGTCTTCAGTGAAGCCGTGTGCTTTGGCGTAGGTGGTTAACTCGCCGAGCTGACGTTCAGCGGCCGGACGAGCGTAGGTTACCAGTTCATCCAGGAAGCTTTGTACTTTGTCTTTCGAACCGGCCATGCTTTCTTCCAGCACGAAATCAGCGTGGGTTTTATAGCCCAGCAAATTTGCCCGTTCGTAGCGAAGGTTTACGATCTTCTGGATGATGGCCGAGTTGTCGTTCTTGTCGCCGTGGAAACCCCGTCCGTTATACGCCATGTACAGCTTTTTCCGGAGTTCGCGGTTGTCGGCATACTGCATGAACGGACCGTAGCTTGGTGCCTGTAATGTGAACACCCAGCCTTCTTTGCCTTTCTGCTTGGCGGTCGATTTGGCTAACTCCCGCACGAAATCCGGTAGGCCTGCGAGGTCTTTCTCGTTGGTGACTTCCATCAGGTATTCGTTGGTTTCGTTCAGGACGTTCTCACCGAACTGCAACGATAACTGTGACATTTCTTTATCGATGGCCCGCAGCCGCTCTTTGCCCTTGGCATCCAGATTAGCTCCGTTACGTGCGAAACGCTTGTAGGCCTTCTCCAGCAGCATAGCGCTTTCCGGATCGAGCTTCAGGCTGGCGCGCTGATCGTAAACGGCCTTCACGCGGGCAAACAACTTTTCGTTCAACGTAATGTCGTTGCCGTACTCGCTTAACATGGGCGACGCCTGCTTCACGATTTTTTGCAGGTCGGGGGTAGTTTCGGCGCTGTTCAGATTGAACAGAACCGACGTTACCTTACCCAGCAGATCGCCACTACGTTCTAGGGCAACAATGGTATTCTCGAAGGTAGGTTTCGCCGAGTTATTAACGATGGCGTCCACATCCTTACGTCCCTGCGCTAATCCTTCGGTCAGGGCGGGCAGGTAATCTTCATTCCTGATTTTGTCAAACGGAGCCGTCTGGTGGGGGGTTACGTACGGCGCTAAAAACGGATTCTGCGTCATTTTGGGTTGTTGGGGCGACGGCTGGGCGAAGGTTGCCGTAGCAACGACCGCCAGTAACGCCCCTGTCTGAATGATTCGTTGATGTCTTAACATACTGTTTTGTGGTATGAGTTTCCTCGAAAAATACGAAAAAAAGGCGGCTTCGTCAATCATTCGTTGCATGTACGGTTACATTTCACGTTGAGCGGTCAACGCGGTTTCGGGCAGTCTCTTCCGAGGTATTTTTCCAAAACAAAAAACAGCCAATCAAGCGATCGGCTGTTTTCTTCACCTCCTTCTTCCACTTCTAACTAATATCGATACGGGTCATTGCCAGGTCCCCGCCCATACCCACGGCTTCGTCCGGCGGTACGTTCATAGGGACGCATCCGATCAATGACCCGATCCCGCTGCTGCGGAGTAAGCACGGCCATCATATCGAAAAACTCACGCTGCCGCATCTGCCGGAACAGGTCACGCTGGCGAGGGTCACGGGGATTTATGTTTCGGGTTTGCTGCTCGAACCGGTCGCGCACCCGCCGAATGTCCCGCTCCTGCCGACGCGACAGGTTCAGCTCCCGATCCCACCATTCCAGGTGCCGATCGAACTGGTAGTCGTCGTAATCGTAGTTGTAATTAGGCTGATTGTAACTGGGCCGTCCGTACCCCTGGTTGTAGTCGGGTTGTTGTGGATAGCCGTAACGTTGCGCCATAGCGCCGGTAGTGAGCAGAGCAACCAGGGCAGCGGTTGCTACTATTGCCTTTTTCATGGTGATTGTTTTTATCAGGTTGTATTCGATGCTTTGAACAACCAGCCACGAAATGGTTTAATTTATTCTTGAAATAAATCCAAAATACAGACAAGTAATATAGATGCAAGCCTTAACTCACTAATAACTAGTTCGCCCGTTGGATGTAGTTTGAACCTCATTCAACAATTCAATCTGAAACAGCTTTAATATTTGTAATCAACCAGCGCATCCTCTTTCTCGCGCTTCAGCACCCGCAGGTATTTGGTCCGGTCAAATTCACCTTCGTTGTTGGCGATGAATATGGTAGCTACGGCATTACCAATGATATTGGTGATGGAACGGGCTTCCGACATGAACCGATCAACACCCAGCAGCAAGGCCAGCCCTTCGACCGGAATCACCTGGACCGCCGTTAACGTACTGGCCAGCACAATAAAACCGCTGCCCGTTACGCCCGCAGCCCCTTTTGAGGTGACCATCAGGATACCGATAATCGTCAACTCCTGCCCGAGTGTTAACTCAATACCGAATACCTGAGCCAGAAATATTGTGGCCATGACCAGGTAAATCGTTGTTCCGTCCAGGTTAAACGAGTAGCCTGCCGGAATCACCAGCCCCACCACGGAGCGGGAGCAACCAATCGCTTCGAGTTTGTCCATCACCTGCGGCAAAGCCGATTCCGACGACGAGGTGCCCAGAACGATCAGGAGTTCTTCTTTGATGAACTTCAATACGGCCCATAAGCTGACTTTGTAATAGCGCAGGATCAGATTTAGCACGACAAATACGAACAGGAACATGGTCGCGTACACCGTTCCCATCAGTTTGGCTAGGGGGAGTAACGTACTCAGCCCGTACTTACCGATCGTAAAGGCCATGCCGCCAAAGGCCCCCAGCGGAGCGAGCACCATCACGACGTTCAGGATGTTGAAAAACACCTTCGATAGGCGTTCAAACGTTTGGATAAGCGGTTTCCCCGTATCGCCCATGCGTGTAAGCCCCACACCGAACAGGATAGAGAACACAAGGACCTGCAAAATATCGCCTTCCGCAAAGGCCTTCACCGCGTTGTTCGGTACGATGTGCAGAAAGAATTCGGTCCAGTTCATACCGGCGCCCTGCTCGGCATATTTACTAACGTCTCCCCCAGCGGAGGCTGCGCCCTTTACGGCCGTCGCCTGAACGCCTTCACCGGGCCGGATGAGATTCGCCAGTATTAAGCCGATGGCTAATGCGCCCGTTGTGACAACCTCGAAGTAAAGAAGCGCCTTTCCACCGACCCGGCCTACCTTTTTCAGATCGCCCATGTTACTGATGCCCAGAACGATCGTCAGAAAAATAATGGGCGCAATAACCATCTTGATCAGACTGATGAACAGGTCGCCCAGTGGTTTTAGCTTGGCAGCCGTTTCGGGAAAAAAGTAGCCCGTAAGGATGCCTAACGTAATGGCAATCAGAACGCGGAAGGTAAGGTTATTCAGGAACTTCATACTGTAAATGTAGAGTGATTAGGGCGTAATGAACCGTTACGGGTTGTTCAGGGACACAATATGATGCTTGATAGACCGGATTCGGTCGTTGAAATTCAGGTTCGGAAAATCGATGTTCGGGACGAGCGTCGCTTCCAGATAGCCCATCACCAGTTCGTCGTGCGGAATGCGTTTGCCGGTGGCTACGCTAATGTATTTCGACGTAACCCAGAGTACGTTTTTCAGGTGCGTTTTCCCATCATCGGTCATGTAGTACTCGGTCACCGTGGTGTCTTCGTCGAAATAAATCAGGCGCGACATAATCCGTATCCATTCACTGACCTGAGCCGGCCGAACATAGGCAATCTGGTGTTGGTACACGACCCAGCTTGTGCGCAACTCCCGAAACAACTGCCCAGGGTTGAAATCGTAGATTTTGGCAACCTGATCTTCGCGGGCGTTGAAATAATAATCGAAGTACTTGGCGTTATTGAGGTGCTGCAGCGGATCACAGTCCTGAAACCGGATGATGGTCCGGGATTCAGTTTCGGTTGGATAGCTGCGGTTCGGATCGCGTTTAAACATACGTAGCAGAGTAGATGATTGGGCTGATTATTGAGAGTTTTACGAAGTAATGCACTATTTTGACAAGTTGCTTTCTTTAAAAGCGGTGACGGGCTATATCTGAAGCAAGCAAATCATTTCGTTCCAATAAATCCAGCCCGGCTGCCGGGGCCGTTCAGACTTTTTAGCGCATATTTGCGTTAGTACAACAAAATCACCGTTTTATTCCAATTCCGTATCAGTTATGAAACCCTCTCGTTATTTACTGGCTTTACTCTCCTTGTTCGTTACGTTAACGGCCTTCGCTCCCACAGATAGTCCGGATGCGGTAGTGGGCACCTGGTTAAATGGCACCAAGAAAGGACATGTTCAGATCTACAAGCAGGGCGGTACGTATTTCGGTAAGCTCATCTGGCTGAAAGAACCCAATGATCCGGAAACGGGAAAACCGAAAACCGACATCAAAAACGCGGACCCCGCCAAACGGTCACGCCCACTACTCAATCTGCCGTTGATGTATAATTTCAAACACGACGGCGATAATGTCTGGAGTGACGGCAAAATCTACAATCCCGAAGACGGCAAAGAGTACAACTGCAAAATGACCTTAAAAGACGCCAATACGCTGGACGTTCGGGGCTACGTCGGCATTTCGCTGCTCGGCAAAACGCAGACCTGGACGCGCATAAAATGAGTTATAAAGTCGTAAAGTTGCATAGTTGTCCAGTTCAGGCGGGCCCATACGTAGCCGGTCTCCACAGCATGACGAGCTCTTTAACTTTACAACTATGCAACCTTACAACGCTGGAACTATAATCATCGGAGCCGGTCCGGCGGGTCTGGCAATGGCGGGGCAACTGGCGCACCGCAAACTGCCGTTCACCGTTCTGGAAGCCAGTGACTACATCGGGGTTAGCTGGCGCAACCACTACGACCGGCTTCACCTGCACACGGTTAAGCAGTATTCGGCCTTACCTCACCTTCCCTATCCAGCGGAGTACCCCACCTACGTATCGCGGTTGCAGGTAGTCGAATACCTCGAACGCTACGCCGGGCATTTTGGCATAAAGCCGCTTTTTAACCAGAAAGTCGTCAGCCTCGAACGTATCGGCAATACCTGGCGGGTGCAGACCGAAACCGATACGTTTACGGCCGACCGCGTGGTGGTATCAACCGGTTATAACCGTGTGCCAAATAAACCGGAACTGTCCGGCCAACGTAATTTCCGGGGGATTATCTGGCACAGTCATGAGTACCGGAACGGTGCCCCGTTCCGAAATGAAAATGTGCTGGTGGTGGGTATGGGCAACACGGGAGCCGAACTGGCGCTGGACCTGTTGGAGCACGGTGCCAGCCCGGTTATTTCCGTCCGGGGTCCGGTCAACATCATCCGGCGCGACATGTTCGGCCGACCCGCCCAACCCACGGCTATTTTTCTTAACAGGTTCCCTAATTGGTTTTATGACTTTGTGGCCGGACTTTCGCAGAAACTGACCGTTGGCGATCTGTCGAAGTACGGTCTGGGCAAGCCCGCACATCCGCCGTCTTACGATACCCGGCGCGGGAAGATTCCGGTCATTGATCTCGGCACCATCGACCAGATCAAAGCGGGCGCAATTGCGGTTGTCCCCGCCATCGAGCAGGTAAACGCCCGAACGGTAACCTTTGCCGACGGTCGCGAACTACCCTTTGATGCCATTGTGCTGGCTACGGGTTACCGGCCGGGCTTAGCCCCCATTCTTGGCGATCAATTAAGTAATCAAGTTCTTAATGAACGGGGTTATCCAAAACACCTCTGGTTCAGCGATCCGCAACTGAACGGCTTGTATTTTCTGGGTTTCGCCACCCCGCTGACGGGCATCATCCACAACCTGAACCTCGACTCCAACCGGATTGCCCAACACATGGCGGCAAACAATCTGGCGGCTACCTAGTTTTAATTACGTAACCACGAGGGTTATACTATTTACTCAACAATAAACACTACGACCATGAACGAGACAACCATGAAAGGTGGATGGAACGAGTTAAAAGGTAAAATCAAACAAGCCTACGGCGACCTTACCGACGATGACCTCGCTTACGAAGAAGGTCAGGCCGACGAAATGTACGGCAAGATTCAGCAGAAGACAGGTAAGACCAAAGACGAGATTACCAAAGCGATTGCTGATTTGTAACGGATTAGTGAGTATATAGATACAAAGCCGGGGCTACTGCTCCGGCTTTTTTGTTTTACCGCTCATCCAATTTTTCGTTGCCCACCTCCGAAATCCTTTGATATTTCAGTGTTTTATAGCTAATTATACGACTGTTTTTTTTCGAACTACCCAATCATCTTTCCTCTATGCGTATGACTACGTTCAACAAGCTTTTTCGATCTGGATGGGCCGGATCGGGCTGGAAACCGTCTACCCTGCTGGCCGCTTCGGTATTAGCAGGCAGCGTTACGCTCGCCACTGCGCAGGACAAGTTGCCCGAAGGAACCACCAAAGGCGCTTCTGTAGAAGGCATTACAGAGTACCAGCTCAAAAATGGGCTTAAGGTGCTGCTTTTTCCCGATCCGTCGAAACCAACCATTACCGTTAACATTACGTATCTGGTTGGCTCCCGGCACGAAGGGCTGGGCGAAACCGGGATGGCGCACTTACTGGAGCACATGGTGTTTAAAGGTTCTACCAAGCACAAAAACATTCCGCAGGAGCTGACCGAACACGGTGCGCGGCCGAATGGAACCACCTGGCTCGACCGCACCAACTACTTTGAAACGTTTGCCGCTACCGACGAGAACCTGAAGTGGGCGCTCGATCTGGAATCGGATCGGATGATCAACTCGTTCATCAAGAAGGAAGATCTGGCCACCGAGTTCTCGGTTGTACGCAACGAGTTCGAAATGGGCGAAAACTCACCCCAGAACGTACTCAACGAGCGGGTTGTCTCGTCGGCGTTCCTGTGGCACACCTACGGCAATTCAACCATCGGTAACCGCTCCGACATCGAGAAGGTACCCATCGAAAACCTGCAGGCGTTCTACAAAAAGTTTTACCAGCCCGATAACGCAGTTCTGGTAGTAGCCGGTAAAATCGACGAGCCCAAAACGCTGGCCATGGTGAACCAGTATTTCGGCAGCATTCCAAAGCCAACGCGGGTACTGCAACCAACCTACAGCATCGAACCCGTGCAGGATGGTGAACGCTCGGTAACGCTCCGACGTGTGGGCGATACGAAAGTAGTGTCGGCGCTGTACCACATCATGCCCGGTTCGCACCCCGATTACCCGACAATGGACGTCGTGATTGAACTGCTGACGAACGAACCAAGCGGTCGGCTATACAAAGCGCTGGTCGAAACCAAGAAAGCCTCGCAGCAGTACGGGTATTCGTTCACGACCAAAGATCCGGGGTACGTGTATTTCGCGGCTGAGCTGCTGAAAGAAAAACCGCTGGATGACGCCAAAGCGGCCTTGCTGGGGGCGCTGGACTCGGTAGCCATCAAAGCCCCTTCGAAAGAAGAGGTTGAGCGGGCGAAGGCGAAGCTGCTCAAAGATGTTGAACTGAGCTTCAAGAATGCCGAACGGGTAGGTCTGGCCATGAGCGAATACATCGCTACGGGCGACTGGCGGTTAGGATTCCTTTACCGCGACGCGCTCGAAAAGGTAACCTCGGCCGACGTGCAGCGCGTAGCCAGCTACTACTTCAAGCCCTCGAACCGAACAATCGGTACGTTCATCCCCGAACAAAGCCCCGACCGCGTGGAGGTGCCCAATGCTCCGGATATTGCTGCACTCGTAAAGAATTACAAAGGCCGGGCGCTGGTGGCCCAGGGCGAAGCCTTCGACCCGTCGCCTGCTAATATCGACGGCCGTACCCGCCGGTCAGAGCAACCTAATACCATTGAGCTGGCTTTACTGCCCAAATCAACCCGCGGCAACGAAGTAAACGCCCGCATGACGTTACGTTACGGCGATCAGAAAAGTCTGATGAATATGGCGACCATCTCTGAGCTAACTGCGGCTATGCTCGATAAGGGCACCACCACCCGTAGCCGTCAGCAGATCAAAGATGAACTCGACAAGCTGAAAGCGCAGATGAGCGTTTCGGGCGGAGGCAATCAGGTCAACGTATCGATCAAGACGACTAAAGAAAATCTACCCGCCGTAGTTGCCCTGATGACCGATGTTTTGAAAAACCCGGTGTTTGATGCCAACGAATTCGAGAAACTGAAGCAGGAACAGCTGGCGGCTATTGAGTCGCAGCGGTCGGAGCCGCAGGCACTAGCGTCGATGGCGTTTCAACGTACGATGAATCCGTATCCGAAAGAAGACGTTCGGTACGTCAAGACCCCTGACGAAGAGGTAGCCGCCCTTAACGCCACCAAACTCGACGACCTCAAGAAGTTCCACAAGGATTTCTACGGCGCTCAGTCGGCGACTATGTCGGTTGTGGGTGATTTCGAAGAAGCGGCTGTCAAGAAAGTGATCAATAGCGAACTGGGTACCTGGAAAGCGGCCAAACCGTTTAGCCGCATCGTATCGGTTTATCAGGACATTAAACCAACTCCACAGGCGATTGAAACGCCCGACAAGGCAAACGCGCTGATGCTGGCCGGGGTCAATATTCCCCTGCGCGACGACGATCCGGATTATCCGGCGCTCGTGCTGGGCAACTACATGCTGGGCGGGGGCTTCCTGAACTCGCGGCTGGCCACCCGGATTCGCCAGAAAGAAGGCATCAGCTACGGGGTTGGTTCGCAGGTTTCGGCAAACCCACTTGATAAAACCGGGATGTTCATGACCTACGCCATCTACAATCCGGAGAATGCCGAACGCCTGGAAAAAGCGTTCCGGGAAGAACTGGAGAAAGTAGCGAAAGAAGGCTTTACCGCCGATGAGATCAAGGCCGCCCGCTCGGGTTTGTTACAGTCGCGGATGGTGGCCCGGGCTCAGGACCCGTCGCTGGCGGGTACACTCAACAGCTACCTGTACCTGAACCGGACAATGGCCTGGGACGCTGACTTCGAAAAGAAGATGGAAAGTCTAACTCCGGAGCAGGTTAATGCCGCGATGAAAAAACACATCGACCCAGCTAAAATCTCGATCGTTAAAGCAGGCGATTTTGCCAAGTCGCTGAAGAAAGTTGCCGAAAAACAACCGACCAACCAGGCCCCTTCCGCAGCGGGTGGTGGCAGCAAGAAAAACTAAGCATAGTGCCGAAAAACGACCGGAGCCTAAAAACTCCGGTTTTTTTATGCGTACTAACTACAAATATCGTTATTTACCTAAAAATCGAGTTGGCTATGAAAAAACTGCTTTTACTAACTGCTCTGTGTTTGTTTGCCTTACCCCTTATTGCCCAAGTTAAGGTGCAGGCAATGAACGATTCGATTAATTACAAGAAGTTACGTAGCGAGTATCCGGCCGCCGTATCGCCACCCGAACAGGCAACTAGCCGGGACCTGGCCTTTCAAAAACTATCGGCCGACTACTGGGCTGATTTCCATCGGTTCCTGAAGAAAAAAGGATTCCGTCCGGACACCTCACTTGTCTTATTTTTAGAAGGATATTTTCAACCCACTGGTAAAGCAGATCGGTTATTATATCAATATTCAATCAATAATTTACGTCCGTCGGCCAAGACAGAGCAGCAGTTTGTAAGCCTGCTGACAGAGTACCTGAATGAACGGCCTTTACCCGTCAATTCTAGCTTAGTGTGGACCACGTTTCGTTTAGGAAGTCAATTTTCACTAGTCAAAAATTCAACCCGCAGAGTGCTTAAGGGTCCTGGCGTTATAGGCGATCTGACCACGGCCGCTCAAACGACCCGACCGGATACGGTCAAGAAAATCTGGTTCGGAGGGCTCGACCTGGAGCAGGTACCGGAAGTGATTTATCGGTTTACCAACGTGGAGGAGATTTCGCTCAGCAACAACTACCTGACATCGTTACCCGCCCGGCTTACGTCTTTACCTCATCTGCAACGACTTGATTTAGTGTCAAATCGGCTCCGGGAAGACAGCGTGTTTTTCGCCTACAATAAGCATTTAAAATCAATAAATATCCAAAAGAACGCCCTGACCAATGTACCAGCTACGATTGGCCGGAACCGCCGACTGGAAAGCTTATGGCTGGGTAATAACGACCTAAACGCAATTGACAAGAAAGCACTCCGTCGATTGCATCGGCTCAACGACCTGAATCTGTACAACGCCGGGCTGACGGAATTACCCAAAAGTGTGGGACGTTTAAAACGCCTGAAAGTACTGGATCTGTACTATAATAAACTGTCTCAACTTCCTCGCCAGATCAGTCGAATGAAACGGTTAGAGCAGCTAGCCCTTGCTTATAATAAGTTTAATACCCTTCCTACTTCATTGACTAAAGTACGTCGGCTACAAGTTTTGTACGCTCATCATAATCGGCTTAGTCAGTTACCGACCGCATTCAGGCAATTAAGCCAACTGCGGATTCTTGATATTAGTCACAATGGGTTTATTACCATCCCGGCCGTACTTGGTACGTTGCCTGGTCTGGAAGAGCTAAGCCTGAATAACAACAGCATTCAGGATTTTCCCACTGTGCTTACGACCATCAAGGCATTAAAGAAGGTCTACATGAGCGCCAACCCGCTATGGGGTCGGGAAGCGATGACAAGCCCCTATGCCAAGTACGTGGAGCAGTTGCAATCGAAGCAGACGGAGGTGTTTTATTAACCCATAATCCATCGGTTTCACCCGGGGAACACCAGCCCCAGCATTAACCGACTAGCGATCAAAAAACATCCTGTGCAGTTCATCCCGATTTTTTGTCAGTTGAGACGTAATGGTAAGGCGAGTCAGAGACCAATGAGCTACTTTGACCGCCGTTCTACTACGTATTCAACCTGATACTACACATGCGCCGATGTCTATATGCTTTTGTTTGCCTGCTGCTCTCGTCTCGTCTGACCGCCCAAATTCCCAACGCAGCTACCGTTACGGGTGTTGTGCAGGATGCCGCCGGTAAACCTATCGAATCCGTTACGGTACTGCTGGTACAGGCCACTGATTCCAGCGAAGCAGCAAGCTCAAAGACGACGGAGCACGTAGTAAAAGGTACGCTTAGTTCCGCTCTCGGACAGTACCGGTTCGAAGGCGTTCAGCCGGGACGGTACCGCGTAGCGACTTCCCTGCTTGGCTATCAGAAAGTTTATAGCGTTCCGTTCACAATCGATCACCAGCAAAAGCAGGAACTTCCTCCACTCATAATTCGGGAAGAAGCCCGTCAGCTAACGAACGTAACGGTGAAAGCACAAAAGCCGTTTATCGAGCAGCACATCGATAAAACCGTCCTAAACGTCGAAAACAGCCTTGTGTCCAGTGGCGGCACGGCCCTGGACGTGCTGGAGAAAGCGCCGGGTGTGGTTGTGGACCTACAGTCAGAACGTATTAATTTGAACGGACGGGAGAACGTCCTGGTGATGCTCGACGGCAAACCGACATACCTGTCGACCGCCCAGGTGCTCGATTTATTACGTAACACACCCAGTAACACCATTGAGACCATCGAGCTAATCACAAACCCATCCGCTCGCTACGATGCTGCGGGGTCGGCGGGCATTATCAACATCCGGTTAAAGCGAAACAAGTCTGCGCAGCCGATGAATGGTAACCTCACGCTGGGAGCGGGCTATGGCCGATTTGCCAAATACAATTCGGCACTGACCTTAACCGCACGGCCCGGTAAATGGAGCTTGTTTGGTAATTATGGTTTCGATCAGCGCGACTACTGGTCAGCCTCCTCCATCGACCGGCGGATGGCAACCACCAATCCCCCCAGCCTGATTCAGCAAACCAATTACCGCCCCATTCAGAACACAACCCATACGTATCGACTCGGGGCCGATTACGCGTTCAGTAAAAAGACGACACTGGGACTTCTGGTTAACGGCCTGAACACCATCGGTAAAACACAAGGAGCAACAAACAGCAACATCTACCAGTCGAACGTACTGACCGCAACGCAGCGAACTGAGAACGACAACCGGCGATCGATCGACCGGCTGGCCGGTAATCTGAACTTCCGGCACCAGTTCGATTCGACCCGGCGGGGTGGCCAGGGACGGGAGTTGCTGGTTGACATCGACTATTCGGACGCTACGTTCCACCCGATCGACCTGTTTGAAACGCGCTACCTGAATCCGCAAAGCCAGGAAACAGCGTCCTGCTTTTATCAGCGGCTGAACACCCTGTTTCAAGCCTTTATCCGGGCCGCCAAAGCCGATTACGTTCATCCGTTCGACAAACGAACGACGCTGGAAACGGGCTGGAAAAGCAGCTACGTAACCCTCAACAACGATTTACTGGCAGAAACCAAGCTCGTCGAAGAAGGACAGAACGCACCCTGGCAGCGAGACAACAGCCGAACCAATCAGTTTGAATACCAGGAATTTATTCACGCAGCTTACCTGACCGGCCGACGCAACTGGTCGAACTGGACGCTGCAAGCGGGCCTGCGGGCAGAGTACACGCATACAGAAGCCCACTCGGTCACAAACAGCAGCACGGTGAGCCGTTCCTACATCAACCTGTTTCCCAGTGTTTTTTTAACCCGAAATCTGGGAGAGAATCACCAGCTTCAATACTCGTTCAGCCGACGTATCGACCGGCCGAATTACCAATACCTGAACCCGTTTATCCGCGTGTTTGACCCTTACACGTATCAGCAGGGGAACCCCTATCTGAACCCGCAATACACCGACGCGTTTCAGGTCACTTATAGCTATAAAAACGAGACGACCATCAGCTTCGGTTATAACCGAACGCACGACGTCATTGTCGACATCAACGAGCAAAACGACCAGACCGGCGTTACCCGCATTACGTTTATTAATCTAGCTCAGCAGCATAACCTCAGCTTAAATCTGAGTGCTCCGCTGCGGTTCACCCGCTGGTGGTCGTCGCGCAACTCAGCCAGTATTTTCAACAACGCCTACCGGGCGGATGTAGCCGGAACACCCTTAAACTACAGCCAGTTGTCGGCCAATCTGACCAGTAGCCACACATTCGGCTTTGGCCACGGCTTAACGGCCGAACTGAACGCATCCTATAATTCGCCTTACGTATACAGCCAGAATCAAATGAAAGCGTTTGGGCAGGTAAGCATCGGCGTTCAGAAAAGTCTCTGGCAAAAGAAAGCCACGTTACGTTTTAACTGGAACGATCTGTTCCAGACGCAGCGCTTCTACGGCAAGGTTCAGTTTCAAAACATGGATTTTCATTTTGCTACGTACAGCGAAACACGCGTGGCCCGGCTAACCTTCACCTACAATTTTGGCAACCGCGACCTGAAAGGCACAGCCAACCGCCGAACGGTATCGGACGAAGAACAACGTCGAATGAATTGATGAAGTCACGGGAGCTGGCGTACGTAATTTTAGACCTGTATCAGTTGTAAATCTGCTTACGGGGCTCCTACTTGCCCAATGAAACGTACTGTAGCATCATGAACTTCTACAACCGTCAGGTAGCGAACCGACAAGCACAGCTTCAGGAGAAAGCGCATCTCATCCGACTGGTTATACGCTCAAAGGCCTTTATGGATCGACATTTTGCGGAGGGGATTACGCTTGACGATATCGCTCAGGAAGCCTGCCTGTCAAAATTTCATTTTTTGCGGCTATTCAAATCGTTTTACGGAGTAACGCCCTGCCAATACCTGAAATTTGTCAGGATCAGCCAGGCCAAACAGCGCTTAAAAGCTGACGAATCCGTTGCTGACGTTTGCCTGGCCGTCGGTTTTGACAGCGTAACTTCATTTGCCGGATTGTTTAAAAGCATTACGGGTTCAACTCCGGTGAGCTATCGTAAAAAAGCAATTTTGAAGAAGTGAAGTTGGTAGTTGACAGAGACCTTTGCGCTGGACTATTCATAGATGATCTCCCATGCGAATCAGAACGACCAGTGTGCTGGTTAATGACCAGCCAAAAGCGTTAACGTTTTATACTGACATTTTGGGCTTTGTAAAAAAGACCGACATCCCGCTGGGCGATCATAGCTGGCTGACCGTTGTGGCGAAGGATGAGCAGGATGGGGTTGAGCTTCTACTCGAACCAACCGCCTTCGAGCCCGCCAGAACGTATCAGAAAGCCTTATTCGACGCGGGAATTCCGGCAGCATCGTTTCAGGTTGACGACGTTGAGGAAGCGTATGAGCGGTTAAACAAGCTGGGCGTCGTTTTTACGATGCCACCAACCCAGATGGGCGTTGTTAAACTCGCCGTACTTCAGGATACCTGCGGTAATAATATCCAGATCGCGCAAATGCTATAGAATCCAGCTTGTGCGCGTCAGCGGATGCCAGGCGATTTTCAGCACAGTTGGCCAGTCGCCTGGTTCAGGAGTGGCTACGGTCGGCGAGGCTGGTAACCAGAAGCCACAAGGAAGTTTTTTGCGGTATCATCGGTCAGGTTTAACTCGATCATGTACTGGAGTGCTTCCGGTTTGTCTTTAGCCTTTTCGTAGTAGCTTTTGCAAATCTGGTATCCCACGAAGTAGCCTAAGTCGCGCATCGGCTTTCCATCAATCTGCCGCTCGCCATACAGCCAACCTGTATTGGTGGTCTGATTCATGTCTTTTTTGAACTCTTCCCAAACGCGTAGCTCGTGCTGCAAACCAAACGCAATGTATCCCTCGGGATGGAGTTGAGCTAATCGCTGACCCAGTACCAGTTCAGCCACAAAGTCCGCCATACCTTCGCTGATGCACTTACCGAGCAAATGCGTATGTGTCTTCTCGTATTCGTTCAGAAGCTGCGGGTTGCTAATGATTTTATTAAAGCTCCGCTGCTCATATTGCTGCGTGTGGGTAAACTCATGAAGCACCAGGTAACTGGCCCAGTTTGGGTCGGCACTCGCGCCTATCTCCGTACCAATGTAGACGGTGTTGTCCCGGATGGTTCCTCCCGAATTATTAATACCCACGCAGAAGTAAATATCCCCCTCCCTGAAGTTCGGATAATACCGTTTGAATAAGGCAACCTTTTTCAAGATTTCCGCTTCCTGATTCAGTGCGGACAGGATATGCGGGCGCTTTTGAACCAGTTGTGATTTGTTGGTCGCCATGAACATCCGCCATGTCGGGGTGCTGCCGCCCCGAAGCTCCATGAACTCCTTCAGGCCCTTACTCGCTTTGTCGACGTACAGTTTTTGGATAAAAGCGGACTGTCTTGACGTATCGGACGTTGTCATCACGCTGTCGAAAGCCTCAAAAAACCGGGGCAGATCTTCCGTATGCAACCTGATCTGGGCGTAGCTGTTGGGGCGTTGAAGAACGCAGAATAAAACCAGGCCGACGTAAAACAGCTTCTGATTCAGTGTATTTCGGATGGGCATGGGACATTCTTAATGCACAAATGTAAACAACAGGGTCCAGGTTCGGCGCTGAAAATCGCCATTCTATTCTGTAACGATCAATTGCTCTTCTTTTTTAGTATGCCTTAGCCATCAAAACTAGTAAAACTTAGCCTTGTCGCCCTTTTCAAGCCAGATCATAAACTAAGCGCTACTATGCTCATTCGCTGGGCATTTCGTTTTCTTCAACCTTTAGCATGAGTCTGCAATGAAACCGTCAAGACGTAATTTTTTACAATCACTGGGTGTGGGCGTGGCCGGTTTAGGCGTAACGCAAGAAACCAGGGCCGCCAGCTTATTTCCGCCAAAAGCCATAAAGCCAGCCGGCGACGAGCAGGTTTTGTTTGTGGGCGACAATATCGCCATTGCGAACACGGAATACGGAAAAGTCAGAGGTTTTATTCTGCGCGGCATCCATCAGTTCATGGGTATCCCCTACGGGGCCGATACGTCCGGAAAGAACCGGTTCATGCCACCCCAAAAGCCAGCTTCGTGGACCGACGTGCGGCCTGCGCTCTGGTGGGGCAACTCGGCTCCGCAGATTATGGAAAAACGTTACGCTAACCCTTACGCTTCGTTTGTCGATCACTGGAACTACGACGACGTATCGGAAGACTGCCTGAAACTGAACGTGTGGACACCCGCGCTGGACTCGCAAAAACGGCCGGTAGTCGTCTGGCTGCACGGGGGCGGCTTCGTCAACGGCAACGGAATCGAGCAGGACGGGTATCATGGCGAAAACATTTCCCGCTTAGGAAATATCGTTTTCTGCTCACTCAATCACCGGCTTGGTGCGCTGGGCTATACGCACCTGAAAGCGGCCGGGGGCCATGCAGCCTCGGGTAACGTAGGGAATCTGGATATGGTAGCGGCCCTCGAATGGGTCAAAAACAACATTGCCAACTTTGGTGGAGACCCCAACAACGTAACGATCATCGGGCAATCGGGCGGTGGCGCTAAAGTGACGACGCTCATGAACATGCCGTCCGCCAAGGGCCTGTTTCATAAGGCAGTTGCCCTGAGTGGCAGTTCACTGGCTGGCGTCAATAAAGAGTACGCCGAAAAATTAGGACTTAAGGTCATGGAGGAAGCGGGTTTGAAGCCCGGCGAAGTCGAAAAACTCCAGCAGATTCCGTGGCGCGAATACATTGACATCGCCAACCGGGCGGCCGAGAAAATGGCCGACGAAGCCAAGCGGATGAATCTCATGCGGGGTGGGTTCTCCCCCGTAGCCGATGGAGCCTCCCTCAGCGATAAGCCTTTTTTCAGCAGTGCCCAGGATTTTTCGGCCGATATTCCGCTGCTGATCTGCTCAACTTTCCATGAGCAAAGCCCCAGCCGAACCGATGCCAAACTGGAAGCCATTACGTTGGCCGAAGTGAAAGAAAAAGTAAAACCGCGCTTTGGCGATAAATCCGGAGACATTGTCGATGCCTACGCGAAGAATTTCCCCAAGGCGCGTCCGATTGAAATCTGGGCGCTGGTGATGTCCAATCGCAAAAACGCCATTGCCACCGCCGACGCCAAGGTATCTCAGCAAAAGGCCCCTGTATACGTAGCGTGGTTCGGCTGGCAACCGCCCCTGTTCGATGGCCGGATGCGGGCCTTTCACTGCGATGACATTTGCTTCTGGTTCTACAACACCGATCTGATGCTCACGCATACGGGTGGTGGCAAGCGGCCTCGGGCGCTATCGGAAAAGATGGCAAGATCGTTCCTGAGCTTTGTCAAAACGGGTAATCCAAACGGGGGCGGTTTACCCACCTGGAAACCGTATTCGACCCAGAACGGCGAAACGATGATTCTGGACGACGCGCCCGCGATGGTTAATGATCCGGACCGCGAAGCCCGGAAAACACTGGCGTAACCAGCAAAAACCGGTACGCTACCGCCCAACTGCTGCTATACTGACTGGACAGAACCAACGGTTTAGCAGCAGTTGCAGCTTTTATTCAACAGATCAGCAAAATTCGTTACATTTAGAAAAACGCATTACAAACGATCATGGACCCAATCAGAAAAGAAGACGTCAAACAGGAAGTGTTTGATCTGTACGACGACTACGCCCACAATCGCATTGACCGGCGCGAGTTTGCCCAAAAGCTATCGGTATACGCCGTGGGCGGCCTGACATTAACGTCGTTGATGAGTTTTCTCATGCCCGATTACAAAGGCGGTGTTCAGATCAAAGCGGACGATCCTCGCCTGAAATCAGAATACGTTACGTATAAGTCACCCAAAGGCGGAGGGTCGATCAAAGCCCTGCTATCGAAACCGGCCGATGCAAAAAAGCCGCTCGGGGGTATTATTGTTGTCCACGAAAACCGGGGTCTGAACCCACATATTGAAGATGTAGCCCGACGAGCGGCTCTGGCGGGCTTCGTTTCGATTGCGCCCGACGCGCTAACTCCACTCGGTGGTTATCCGGGGAATGACGACGCAGGCCGGGAACTGCAAAGCAAACGAAACCGGGATGAGATGCTCCAGGATTTTATAGCGGCTGCTGACTACCTCAAAACCAATAAGGATTGTAACGGCAAAATTGGAGTTGTTGGCTTTTGCTTCGGGGGATGGATTGCCAATATGATGGCGGTACAGGTTCCCGATCTAGCAGCCTCCGTTCCGTTTTACGGAGGGCAGCCAGCCGTCGAAGATGTTCCCAAGATTAAAGCGCCCCTGCAGCTGCATTACGCAGCGTTAGACACCCGCGTAAATGAGGGCTGGCCAGCGTATGAAGCGGCTCTTAAAGCCAATAACAAGTCGTACGAAGCCCACATGTATCCAAACGCCAACCATGGCTTTCATAACGACACGACCCCTCGCTACGACAAAGCAGCAGCCGAACTGGCCTGGAAACGTACCGTTGACTTTTTTAAAGCAAAGCTTTCCTAAAGTCGAACGATACCTCGCTGGCAGAGCGGCTCATAAGTTCGGGCTTTAAACACATACCTGTCCGTTGCTTCTCAACGAACAGGTATGTGCCTATCCGAGCAGCCTTCTGAATTACGACGTATATTGCTCAACTGCCGAATCATGCCCATTCAAAGCGTGCCTGTTCATGCGTTACGTTGAAATAGCCTACCCAGTCCTAGGCTCGCAGCAGCGCTTGATCATGGGGTAAGTCGGGAAACAGAATCATTAGATTGAGCGCAGTTTTGATCAGATCAGTAGCCCGTTCTTCGGTTCGATTCGTTTGGGGAGCTGTAGTCATGGCAGGTTCAGAATATAGCTGCAATGACCCCGTCCGCGGCAAAAGGGTTGGCAGACTACCAACAAAAAATCATCTTTCGCTTACTGAATCACGACGTTAAAATCGGTATCCAGGTCGGAGGTACCTGGTGTTGCCGTCCCGTTTTTAACGTCTGGCTGATGGCGAAGCACTACCTTCAATTTACCTGATCCAGCAGCCCCCGTTTTTAGTTCGGTTTGCAATCCGAGTGGGTACGGGCCAGGGGCTGGGTTCGTATCTTTATCCGTGATCGTCACGGCCAATGCTAAACCCGAACTGGGTGTATAAACAAACAGGTGTTCATTAGCCTCCGTTTTGATTCCGGCCGTTACGTCGAGAACGGGTGTTTTTGTTTTGTCGAGCAACGTAATCGAACCGGTGTAGGTTGTGTTCGCCTTCAGCGTTAGCGTAGCCTTGCTAAGATCAGCCTGTGTAGTGAGGTTATCGATCGTGGCGGTCACGGTTTCGGTTGGCGTAGCCTGGTTCGTGAGTGTAAACGTAACCGTCGTAATCGCTTCGTTATCCTGGGTTGGCGCTACATTTTCTTCGTCGTTCTTACAGGCCTGAGCTAAAATAAGAAGTGAAACAACAAAAAGCAGCCGTGTTTTAAGCGTGTTCATACGTAACAGGTTATATGTGAAACTTTAACTGTAATGCGGCATTAAGCCCTTCTCCCGAAGATTAAAGGCGCTTTGACTTTTAACATGATAGTACGACCGGGCTCATCGGCGAAGTAGCGAAAGCGGTCGAGGTAATCGCGGTACGATTGATTGAGCAGGTTTGCGCCGGTCAGAATGATCTGCACAGGCTGGCTTCGTAACCGCCATGAGAAGCCCAATTCAGCCCCCAGCAGCGTATAGGCCGGTGGTGGAGGAGCAAAATCGCCCGTAAAAATGATCTGTCCGTTCTCCTGTCGCTGGGTAGTGGCGGGCACCCGGTTCTGCCGGGCCACGTATAGCCCATTCATACCCAAATACATACCGGATATACGTCTCTGTCCCGAACCGGTCTGATCACCCAATTGATAGCGCAGCCCGTTATCGGTTCGGTTGGCCGGAATGTAGACCAGGTAGTTCTGGTTCGTGTGATCGTAGGCGTATAACAGCGATGTTTTTGAGGTAAATGTCAGTCGATCGCTGAGTTTATACTGAATGGTTGCATCAACACCCCGAAAGCTGGCCTGAACCTGGCTGTACGAATAGGACGGGAACGCACCCCGCTGGCGAACGATGGGTACGGAGTCCGGTTTCAGGTAGATGTAATTGTCTATTTTATTGTTGTAAAGGCTAAGCTCAACGGACAGCCGTTTACCGGTGTAATCAACCGACAGACTGGCGTTATAGGCATACTCCGGCTTTAAGTTCGGGTTACCCCGCTCGTAGGCTACGGCACTTTGGTGCAGCCCATCCGAATACAAATCGCTGACCGTGGGAGCCCGCCAGGCCGTGCCAAGATTAGCCGAAAGGGTAATTTGTGAGATTAGCTGATAGGTAGCGCCAAGCGAGCCCGTAACATCACGCCAGTTGTGCGTCCGATTCGTGGTTTGGTTGGTGGTCTCATCGAGGAAATAGGCGCGCAGCCACCGATAATCAAAACGCAATCCGCCTTCCAGGGTCCAGCGGTCGCGGGCGTAGCGCTCAATGGCGAACAAACCAGCCCCGTAATTCCGGTAGTTCGGGATAAGGAACAGGTACTGGCGCACATTGCTCTGCGTGATACCGTTGATTCCGGCGGTACCCGAAAGTTGGCCTCCATTGGCTGTCTTAACCGGCTGATGCGCCCACACCAGATCAGCGGTTTGGGTTGTTAATTTTAAATACAGTTCAGGATCGGTTACGCGGCTGAAGGATTGACGATCGTACTCCCGGCGAACATTCTGCTGCTGAGCTACGATAGCGGTTAACGTTCCCCAACGGTCAGACCGGACGAAGGCTTTCACTTTTAGCAGATCATGCTGAACCTGCTGATAGGGCCGACCAAGATCGTACGAGAAACCAGGCTGGCTAATGGGCTCAGATCGCGCAATGGCCGCATAAAAATCAGCTAAGCTGCCCACCTGCGCACCCGTGAACAGCCCCACCTTCGTCGAGAACTGGCTATAGAACACCTCCACACCCGCATTCTGCCGGGTGTAGTTCAGGGTGCCCGATACGTTGTTTTCGTGATAGCTGCTGTTTTCCAGGTAATAGTTCGGCGTTTTTGTGTAACCCACCCGTTTCAGCGTTCCTTGCAATCGCCAGCTTAAACCGGCCAACTTTTTACCAAAAGCCTGCTCGACCATCGCCGATACGGTACCCTGTCCGCCATTGGTACCGCCAATCAGATTCAGCTCGCCAGCGAATCCGGGTGCAGTCGGCATCGCTTTGGGCTCAACCAGGATCACGCCCCCGATGGCATCCGACCCGTACCGGACGCTGGCCGCGCCCTTAATAACGGTGAGTTGAGACGCGACAAACTGATCGATCTGCGGAGCGTGCTCACTACCCCACTGCTGATCCTCCTGCCGCACGCCGTTGTTGAGCGTAATAATCCGGTTGCTGTACAGTCCGTGAATAACCGGCTTTGAAATGGAAGGCCCCGTCTGAATGGAATAGAGGCCGGGCAGCGTTTTCAGGCTTTCCCCCAGCGATTGCCCGCGAGTGGCCGCAAGCGCGTTACCTCCTAACGTACTGTGGGTCTGGAGCAGTTGGTTCGCTTCTGATCGATGTTCACGAACGACGATCTCCTGCAAGGTTCGCGCATTGTCAATCAGCTCGACCGGAGCCAGCCTGATGGCTGAGTCTCCACTGACAGTTATCGGGAACGTAGTGCTCGTATAGCCAACATATTGATAGACGAGCGTATAGGAACCGGGGCAAAGCGCCTTTATCTGGAAGGAACCGCTACTATCCGTTACTGTTCCCGTGTTTAGTTCACGAATAAATACGTTTGCGCCCGACAAGGGCTGATGCGTATTATGGGCCAGCAGACTACCCGTTAACTCAGCCAGACAGGCGGTTTGCGCCAGACCCGGCTGTACGGCCACTATTACCACCAGTATGGTTAATGCACACTTTGTTCGTTTCACCCAGTCCATTCGTTCGTGTACCTGTCGAGCAACAGTGCACGACCATTATTGCAACAATGTTGCAAATATAACGAACAACGATATGAATTGTTAGTGGAGCACCTCAAAAACTAATTCGCGCAGAATATCGCTCTCGTTCATCGTGGGTGCATCGATTCCTTTGCTACGGGCATCGGCGATACGTATTGCGTGAATGATGTCGGCCACTTTCAGGAGCGGAAAGGTGCGGGCCGCCGACAGGTAATCTTTCACAAAAAAAGGACTGATGCCCAGCAAAGAGGCCAAGCCTTTTTCGGATTGGTCTTTGGACGCCTGCACCAGTAACACTTTGCTGAAGTAGCCAAATAGCTGAGCCAGAATGACCACAAGGGGATTGTCTTTGGGATTACGGCCGAAATAATCGACGATCCGGTTCGCTTTCACGACGTCGCGCTGAACGAGCGCTTTCTGGAGTTCGAATACGTTGTATTCTTTACTGATGCCAACCAGCCGCTCAACCGTATCAGCAGTAATCTCTTCACCTACGTGCAGGTTGATCAGAATTTTGTCAATTTCTCCGGCTAATCGTTTCAGGTCATTGCCAATATGATCGGCCAGCAGTTGACACGCTTTCGGGCTGACTTTACTGCCCTGTTCGCGGCAATACTCCCCTACCCAATCCGGTATTTTGTTATCATAAAGTTTTTTAACGCCCAGCAATTTGCCTTTGGCACTGAACGCTTTTACCCAGGACTTTCGCTCGTCCAGACCCGGCTTGCCATCTTCCTTTACGTAGCACAGCATCAGAATCGTGCTCGCCAGTGGATTCAGGGCGTAATCTTCCAGCAGCGTCTGCGCCGACTTGTCATTAATGCCAGACAGCTGCTGCGCTTCTTTTACCAGTACCAACTGACGTTCGGCCATGAATGGGTAGCGACGAGCGTAGTTGATCACCGCTCCTACGTCCGCATCTTTTCCGAACAGAACAAACTGGTTAAAACCGCGCTCGGCGACCGGAACGGCTACTTTTTCGAGTTCGTCAGCGATGCGGTCGAGGTAATACGGCTCATCGCCATGAATCAGATAAACAGGAGCAATCCGCTTGTTACGGATGTCTTTTAGCAGGGTATCAACGGCAGCAATCAACGGAGCAGAAAATTCATTTTATGCACAAAATTAACCCACATCGGTTAAGCGAACCAGCGTTTGCCCAACGTGAGCGACCAGTTGAGGCCAAAATCGCCGAAAATGATGGTCAATATGACTGTAGTACCGTTCGAGATCAACAATCGCCGTATCTAGTCCTGACGGGAAAGCGGTCCGGCGCGACAGCCCTTTCAGGGAGCGATCGATCCCATCCAGCGTCTGGTAGTTCGTCAGCCAGTCGTAGCGTACCATCGCATCGAGCATCCGAACGGCGGGTGCGGGCAGACGCGTTACGTTCCGTTGCAGTGTTTCGTAGAAATAGCCCGTAAAGTCGGACAACGATTCTCCAGTCAGCGGTTGAAAATTGACAGCCAGAAAATGATCGAAGAAGATATCGACGCCCGCCCCGGCGTATTTATGACAGCGCGGGCGCAAGAGATTTCGTACCGCTTCTACTTCGGCATGCGCGTCTGTGAACGTATCAATGGCCCGGTGTACCCGAACGCCCAGCACTTCATCGGGCGCTAACGCATGGCGCGGGTGAGTCGGATCGCCCTTGATGAAATCGCCAATAAAATTACCGATGAGAATACCTTCGTTTCGATTGGACAGATAGCCATGTGCCAGAATATTCATCGTTGAGCCGATTCAGTGCCCGACGCTGCCGCGCTTTTGGGAAGGGGTGGTTCCGCCAGTAACGTAACGCCCTCACCCGGCACGTACCGTTCAACAACTACGCCGAACCGACGCAGGAAATCAACGCCTTCGTCGGACGTAATGCCTTTGTATTCCGCATACGAGTGCAGGTAGATCACGCGGGCAATCTTCATGCTGTAGATAATGCGGGCGCAGGCAATGCAAGGGGATAAGGTAACGTAAATAGTAGCGCCTTCGATCTCCGACCCGTTTTTTGCTGCGTACAGGATAGCGTTCTCTTCGGCGTGCAATGCCAGCGAACACGAGCCTTTCGAGTCGCGGGGGCAGCCCACACCCGCGTACTCTTCGTCGCAGTTGTGCGTACCGGCGGGCGGGCCATTGTAGCCAATGGAGATAATGCGGGTGTCGCGGGTCAGGACGGCCCCAACCTGCGCTTTGATGCAATGAGAACGCTTGGCCAGGTTAACGGCCAATTCCATAAATATATCGTCGAATCGGGGCTTAGCGTGGTTTACGGCCGTATCGGAGGTAAGTAGCATACGGTAAAGATAAGTACATTCGCCCGTTTTATGACCTTAGCTCCGGCACGATAAACGACAGAACATGTACTGCTATGGTCTTTATCAGCCTATTGGCGAAATCTACAGTTGAGCCATCAACGCTGCTACTCAGCGGCAAACGGGCGAATAAACAAACGAGGGGTTGATACGGCAGAAACACCGGATCACCCCTCGGCAACAGACTGGTTGATTAGCTTAGGCCGCTACCGCCTTCTTCGAGCGCAGCCACTCCGGCTTCGTCGTACGGACGCGGGCTTTCAATTCGTTCAGCATGGCGTATAGGCCATAATACGTACGATTTACGTATAACCCATCCTGCGAGCCCCGAACTACTTTCGACGAGCGGAGTTCTTCCAGCCGCGACAGTTCATCGGCAAACGCATAGACTTTATTGAAATACTCGTCGTCGCCGAAATCGAATTCCTCCACGGCAAACGGGGCTCCCAGCATTTCAATCATCTGAAGGAACAGCGCCGAGAAGAACTTGCGGTCTTTAGGCGAATCCTGTTCCACCAGAAACTCAAGATTCGTGAAAATCTGCTGGGTGAGCGCTTCGTCCTGAATCGTGTCCGGATTGATCAGCCGGAAGTAGTTATCGTAATAAAAGTCCGGGATGACCTTTACGCAGCCGAAGTCAATAACGCCCATCGTCCCGTCGGCTCGCATCAGGAAATTACCGGGATGCGGATCAGCGTGTACCTGACGGAGGGTGTGAATCTGATAATCGTAAAAGTCCCAGAGCAACTGCCCAATCCGGTCGCGTGCTTCCTGCGAAGGATTTGTCGCCAGAAACTCTTTCAGGTGCAGCCCGTCGAGCCAGTCCATCGTCAAAATACGCTTACTCGAATACTCAGGATAGTATTTTGGAAAAACCAGTCCGTCGATGTGCGCGCAGGCTTGCGAAATCTCGATGCTACGTCGCAGTTCCAGTTCGTAATCAGTTTCTTCGAGCAGCTTGCTTTCCACCTCGCCCATGTACCGATCAATCTGCCGCTCATCGAGATTCAGCAGTCGAATCGCCAGCGGTTTGGCGATTTTAAGATCGGAGCTTACGGCATCCGCTACGCCGGGATACTGCACCTTAACAGCCAGTTTCCTGCCATCTTTCCAGGCCTGATGCACCTGTCCAATGCTAGCCGCATTGACCGAATTAATGTCAAATTTGTCGAATAGTTCGCCCGGTGCCTTCCCGAAATACGTCCGAAACGTCTTCACAACCAACGGCCCCGACAAAGGAGGAGCTGAATACTGAGCCATGGTAAACTTATCCGAATACGCCACTGGCAGCAGGCCCCGGTCCATACTCAGCATCTGCGCCATCTTCAGGGCGGACCCTTTCAGTTCGCTCAGCGCATCGTAAATGTCGGCGGCATTGTCCTTATGCAATTCTTCCTTCGAACGCTCAGGGTCCAGCAACTTTTTGCTGTAATGCTTAATATAATTGCCCCCGACCTTTACTCCGGCCTTCACAAACTGGCTGGCACGGGCAACTTTAGTCGTTGGAACGGAGTTTTGGGTTTTCATATGCTCAAAGAGCGAAAAATGGAAGACCGGGTCGCCGGTGCGATGAAAGAGTGCTTTACGTAAGCCACTCTTCCATTCTTTCGCTCATTTATTTTGATAGATGAATTTAGCGAAGTCGAACAGCGTATCTAAGGGTGACCGGCCAATGAGATCAAAGGCTGTGTTGACCGCTTTTTCGATTGCTGTATCGGTTTTTTCGAAGTTCTTGCTTACGTCACGCACCCAGAAATCCAGCAGAAACAGGGTCTGATTCCAGAGTGCATTGGGGTAGCGGTCCGTAATGAATGGGCGCGGTTCTACTTCCTTACTTTCGCGACCCTCAGCCAGCAGATCGCGGGCATAATCATAAAACGAATCTTTGAATGGATACAGCACCCGGCTCTCACCGACTTGTCGGCTGGACGGCATTCCAATAGGACGCTGTCCCATCCGCTCAGCCTGCAACCGCCCGTAGCTATAGACCACAAAACTGCGTTGCGCCTTCAGCAGCTCAATCCAGGTATAGTAAAAAGCAAGCAGTTTTTCCCGTACCGAATAGCCCTGATACGTAGCGTCGGCTTCAACCGTAACTTTGGCATCCTGGAAGAACGCTAACCAGATGTCCGCTTCAATGGCATCGAACGAGGTATAGTAGTTGTAAAAATCAGCTTCCGAAAGCTTTAATTTTTTGGCAAACTGAAAGACAGAGGTAGGTTGTTTGCCGTTTTCAAGAACGTAATCGGTGTACGCCTTGCGGATTTTTTCGAGCGTTTCCATACGTATTGACAACGGCTGGTTTGGCGAAAAAGTTTAGCGGCTCTTTACCGATCCAATGCGTGGTTCGTTTGTCTTTTTTACCGTATTTCGTTGTTTAATTTCAGTTCTTCTTACAAACCTGACAATTAGCGATGCGCTATAAAGCACTACGGCTGGGCATATTGAGTCTGCTCACTCTGATCAGTCTACAAAGTTTCGGGCAATACCCCTACGGTGGGGGCATGGGTAGAGGCATGGGCGGTATGGGCCGCATGGGTGGTCAGGACATGGGCGGAGGTCCCCGTTCGTCGATCCCGAACATCGCCGGCGAACTGGCCAATAAAGAAACGAAGTGGCTGAAAGAAAACCTGGCACTCGACAAGGACCAGGCCAAAGCCGTTAAGAAACTTAACAACGAGTACGCGCAGCAGCAACAGGACGCCATTAAAGATATTGTCGGTAAGGATGGCAAACCCGGTCCCGATACGCGGAAGCAGATTCAGGACATGATGATGATGCTGAACGAAGAAAAGGAAGACCAGCTCAAAACGCTGCTCACGGCCGATCAGTGGACGCTCTATCAGTCTAAAAAGCCCGAAATGCAGAAAGAGATTGGCGGATTCCGGCCACCAGCAAAGGGGATGCAGGCTCAGGCCGATTCCTCTGCTCAGTCGGCGGCTCCCAAGCAGTAACCGGCAGGTCGTTACGTCACAGCCATGCTCTATTCAGTCCATGCTCTGTTGCTCATTCGTTTGCAGGACGAAGATCTTCGGGTCCGGCAGCAGTTGCTAGAAAAAGGCTTGTTATCAGACGGCTATAATCCGCAGATGGAGGCTGTGCACCTGGCTAACGCGGATCAGTTAAACACAATTATCGCTGAAATTGGCTGGCCTACCCGTATCAAAGTGGGTGAAGAGGCCAGCCACGCAGCCTGGCTGATTGTGCAGCACGCCATAAGTCTGCCTGCGTTTATGCGGTTTTGTTTGGGGTTAATTGAGCAGGAAGTCACGCTTGGCACAGTTGACCCGGTTAACCACGTCTTCCTGTACGATCGGGTTGCCATGTATGAGGGACGTCCTCAGCGGTTTGGTACGCAATTTATCAGCGATGAACTGGGCAATCTGGTTCCTTACCCGTTTGATGCGCCAATGGATACAGTCAATAAACGGCGCCAAGCGCTGGGCTTACATTCCGTTCAGGAACGGCTCAGCGAGTTATCTGAAGGCCTGGCTGCAAAACCGCCAGCCGATTTTCAGGAGCAGCAGAAAGCGTACGACGACTGGCGCCGGAACGTCGGCTGGATAGACTAAGATACCGGCTACTAACATTACTTTAGCTCCGCTACGTAAGCGCCCATCTGCCGGACGGAGTAGCAGGTGATGTTACGTTGTGCGGCCTCGGCCAGCAGCTTATCGGTCAACGGCGTTTTATTCGAATCGTCGAAGATAATATGCCGGGCCACTACCCGACCATTGAGTTGGTTCCAATCGCGTAATGCGTTCCGGCGGATGATCAGATAATCAACCACCGCGGGCAATCGCCAGGCATTGCGCCCGGTCAGCTTATTCACGATCAACAGTGATTTCCCCCGCCAGACCCACAGCGCGTAGTCACGAGTTTTGTAATAATTTGGTATTGTCGTCAGCGAGTCGGCACCGGCGTTAGCCTGTATTATGTTCTTCACACCCCACTGCCCGAACGTATTTTTCAGGTAGAAATCATAGGAACGCGTATCAGCTGAGTCCATATCTGTCAGTAATGTACTCGTATAGCCATCGGTTAAGCTGATCGCCGTGCGGTGAGGCAGAAAATGCACCGCCAGCCGCTGCTGATGGCGTTGGCTGTAATCGTCCCAGAGAATCAGATTAGCCAGTACCAAAGCGGATATACAGGTCGCCCAGAGGTAGACCCGGTTCCGCGTCAGCAGCAAAGCGGCTCCGCAACCGATCAGGAGATACGTAATGGTCATGACCTCGGGTGATAGCCACAAGCCATCCCAGGCTGCGCCCGGCAATTGCCCGGTTTGAGTAACAACCCCGTTCAGTAACCAGGCCACTTTCTGTAAGAGCCACCCCAGTCCTTCGTTCGCGTACGGTATCCAGCACAAACCCAGTGTCAGCATCGCTAACGGCAGTAGTATAAAGGACAGAATCATTACGGCTGGGTTGGCCAGCAGAAAGTAGGTTGGAAACTGGTGAAAATAGAATACGCCCAGCGGAAACGTAATGAGTTGCGCAACCAGCGCCAGCGCCGTTATTTCCCACAGCTTATTCAGCAAGCGGTTTCGAAACGTAAACGTTTGATAAAGGGACGATTGCCAGGCACCGATACCCGCTACGGCCAGGTTCGACAATTGAAAACCGGCGGAGAACAAAGCATACGGGTCGAAGCACAGGATGAAAAAAGCGGAAGCACCGAGTGTATTGGTCAACTGCTGCTGACGCCCCGACGCATTGGCAACAATCAGCATCGTAAACATAGCCGCCGACCGGAGCACGGGGGGCGACATACCCGTCACGAGCGCGTAGAACCATAAGATCATCAGTTGCAGGGCGGCCATTACCATTTTTCCGCGCGGCCGCCTGGTGAGGAAGCTTAAGACAAAGGTTAGTACCCAAAATAAGATACCGACATGCAGCCCCGACACGGACAGAATATGCACGGCACCAGCCGCCGAGTAAGCCCGGTACAGTTCAGTATCTAGGTCATCTCGTATGCCCAGGATCATGGCGTTTACGATGCCGTACTCGGCGCGGGTGCCAACCTGCCGAACCAGTACGCTGTCGGCCCACCGGTTTACGGTCGTAGCCAATTGAGTTATCGAATTTGGAGGATCGTGACCTATAATCTCCCGTTGGTAGGGCCGTACGTACTGCTGATGATAGATGTTGCGGTAGCTTAAATACCGTTTGTAATTAAACTCGCCGGGATTCAGGGGCGGATCTATCGGCCGGGGCGGTCCGGACACCAGCCAAACTTCGCCGTATCGGGGCATGGCCACATTGGATTTGTCCAGGTACACAATGACCCGCCCGCTGAGCGGCTGCCAGACCGCAGAACGACCGGGTTCATCTTTATCCAAAAAGCCAGCGAACTTCCCCCGCCGGACTGCCAATTCGACACGATATGTCTTGGCGCGCTCTTCGGGCTGCGCGGCTACTACACCCTCATACGCCTGCAACGTATCGGCAACGTGCAGCAGATTGTCACGTTGATTGCTGGCCGTGCGTGCATACGTAGCAACCCACCCCAGAGCAGCGAGCAGGAGAAGGACGCCGAGCCCCTGCCCGGTCTGAATTGGTTTTATCGCATTGTTTGTAGTTGCAACGACTCCGCGAATGAACAATATACTGCCGACCAGCAGGATGACCAGCGGCATAAGCCACAGGTCGGGCAAGCAGGCATACAGGACAATGCCGCCACTTAGTCCGGCAGCGTAGCGCACAAACGGGTGCCCCTTCATTGCTTGGAGTAAGCCGAACCAGGTAACACCATTTTGTAATGCTGGATACCAGCTTCCTCAAACATTGAGCCCACCGTAACGAAGCCAAAACTAGTATACAGCGGTACGGCCGTAAGCTGCGCGTGCAGGTAAATGCTTTCAATTGGCTCGGGTTGCTGGCTAAAAATATCGTCCAGCACTGCCCGCACCAGTGCTTTGCCAACACCCTGGCCGCGGTACGCTTTCAGGACAGCAAAGCGTTCCATTTTAATGCCATTGGACGTACGACGCCAGCGGGCCGTTCCACAGGGAGTTCCCCCGGCGCGGGCCAGAAAGTGCTGGCTGCTCACTTCAAACTCATCGTATTCCTCTTCCGCACTGACCTTTTGCTCATCGACAAATACCTGCCGCCGGATGGCAAACGCCTTATCAAGATCTTCAGGGGAAGAAATGGGTAATACCTCAATCATAAGGGTGGGTTTGATTATGGTAACGAATTGATGATTGCCGGTCAGTTCAATCGGCAATCGGAGCAAATCTACTGCACCAGCAAGCGCTTACTGACCCGTTCATTGGCGGTGCTGACCCGAACAATATACAGGCCCGTTGCCAGCCCATCCCGGGAAAACGAAACCCGCGTACTGGACTGATCCACATACTGCTGCGTACGTACCTGCCGCCCGGTCAGATCGAGAACATCAACCGTAAACGATTGAGCGCCTTTCAGTCGCACCTCTACAGTAGGATCGGACTGTGCCGGATTCGGATAAACATCAATAGCGAGGTTGTCGGATTCGGGAACCGGGCCCATCGCCGACAGCACCAGCCGCGCCCGCCGTGGACTCAGCGCCAAGACCGTACGCATACGGGCGACCTGGCCCTTGGTGAACAGGTTCATGCAGGCATCCGGCGAGTAATCCATATAATCCTCGGTCAAGTCTCGGGTCTGCGGTCCTCCATTACAGGTTGAGAACGTCTGGCGACATTGCCGCGTCTGGTTCGGTGCCTTCGTCGGGGGCGTATCAGCTACGTAGTCTTCGGCGCATCCGTCGCCGTCGCCCCACGTATGAAGCAAACCCAGCCAGTGGCCAATTTCGTGCGTGGCCGTCCGGCCCAGCCGATACGACGGATCCCGTACCGTGCCGATGTCCCGGCCAAAATACCGGTAGTCAATAATGGACCCGTCGACCCGTTCATTGGCGCTGTCAGGCAATCCGCTCAGGGTGTCCGCCATAGTCGGAAACTGCGTATAACCCAGGTATTCATCAATCTGCGTAACCCAGATATTTAAGTATCGATCGCTGGGCCAGTAAGCGATTGCAGACAGCAAGCTATCATCCTGAAATACATTAAACGAGGTCTTCTGCGGATAATAATGCCGGGTTATTCCGTTAGTCGGTTGTCCGTTCGGGTCGGTTTTCGCCAGAAAAAACTCGATGCCCGCATCGGCACCAATTGGGCTCGTATTGAAGCCATTTGTCCCCGTCTGTCGTCGGTAGTCTTCGTTGAGAACCTGGATTTGGGAGATGACCTGCTCGTCCGAGATGTTACGGTTCGTGGGACCACCCGTCTCGCCCGAAGCGGTATTATGGACTACGTGCACCACTACGGGTATCCGGAAAACTACATCGTCGACCTGCTGCCGCAGTTGCCCTTCGTTTCGCTGGGCTTGCTGAAGGAGCCGATTCAATTGATTGAGTTGCCGAAGGCGGTTCGGATCGCGCTTTTGTAAGATCCGCTCGTATTCAGCCGTTCCGCACCGCTTCGGAGCCGGGTCATGTTCGGTTTGTGCCTGAGCCATTACCGGTAAAGCACAGACAAACGAACCGGCCAGCCAACGCCAACCGGTTCGTTTACAGTGCCTGAGCCAGTTACTGACCTGCTTTGTCATAAGCTGTAATAATTTCTCGAACGAGTCGGTGACGAACCACATCACGTCCATCCAGCTCTACAAATGCTATGCCTTTAACGTTCTTAAGAATGTCGATCGACTCAATTAAACCTGATTTCTGTTTATTAGGCAAGTCTATCTGCGAACGGTCACCGGTTATGATTGCTTTCGACGTTGGCCCCATCCGGGTCAGGAACATCTTCATCTGCATGGACGTCGTGTTCTGCGCTTCATCGAGCAGAATAAACGCGTTATTCAGCGTTCGGCCACGCATATACGCCAGCGGAGCGATTTCGATAATCCGGCTCTCCTCATAGGATTTGAGCTTTTCGGCTGGAATCATATCGTCGAGCGCGTCGTAGATTGGCCGCAGGTACGGGTCAATTTTTTCTTTTAGATCACCCGGCAGAAACCCCAGATTTTCACCAGCTTCCACGGCTGGACGCGTAATGATAATTTTCTTAACTTCTTTGTTCTTCAGAGCCCGAACCGCAATAGCTACTGCGGTGTAGGTCTTACCCGTTCCGGCCGGCCCGATGGCAAACACCAGATCGTGCTTTTCGGCGGCTTCGACCAACCGTTTCTGATTATCTGTTTTTGCCCGGACTACCACTCCGCGGTTTCCGTACACGAGCACTTCCTCGTCGGGGATTACGGGCGGAGCCACACCTGCAGCGTTAGTTGGCTGACCGCTGTGGCTGATGTAATTCTGCACGTTTTCGTGGGTGATTTTACCGTACTTCTGGTAATGTTCCATCAATGAATCCATGATGTCACTGATGCGGGAGATTTCGGGCGTTGTGCCTTTAATCCGTATTTCGTTGCCGCGGGAGATGATTTTGCTCATCGGAAAAGCAGCAGCGACTTCCCGGATCGTATTATTCTCTACGCCCAGAAAGTCAATGAGCGAGATATTGTCGAGGGTGATGACTTTTTCGACCAAATGATGAATAGCGTTAAAGTGTGATTCCGAAAAGTAAGCGATTTCTTTGCTTCTACAACATCTTTTTAAGGAAAATTATTCGTTTTCGACCGATTCTTATTCACTGATTCGCTTTATAAATAAACGAGTTTTTTGTTGCAGGAATTTGGTATATTGCTGACGTACAGGCCCCTGTTTGCTTCTTCATGATGTACGCCCGAACCCCACCGCACCGTTGCTTAAATTTTCGAAAATTTTTTGGGAACGATAGCGCTAACATTACCAGAATGTTACGTGTCTTACTACCTCACTCAGCTACCTATGTCGGTTGGACGGGGCTTGCCTTATGCGGGGATGAATGCGTAAACTTGCAGTAAGACATGGAAAACAACACGCGCCCGAACCAACACCTTCGTAAACCATCTGCCTTCGCTGGCGGTCGTCAGCAAGCGGGTAACCATTGGCTCGATACCGGTCTTGGTAAGCTTCCTCCTCAGGCTCTGGACCTTGAAGAGGCCGTGCTGGGGGCGCTGATGATCGAGAAAGATGCGCTGTCGTCGGTTGTTGACATTCTCAAGCCCGAAACATTTTATAAAGAAGCCCATCAGCGGATCTACAACGCCATCCTGACTTTGTTTGGCAACTCCGATCCGATTGACCTGCTGACTGTTACGCAGCAGTTACGTAAAACGGGTGAGCTTGAACTTGTAGGCGGTGGCGGCTACGTATCGGAGCTAACGTTCCGGGTAAATTCGGCCGCCAATATTGAGTACCACGCCCGCGTCATCTCCGAACAGGCCCTGAAGCGAGCCCTCATTACGATGTCGTCGTCGATCCTGCGGGATGCGTACGAGGACACGACCGATGTATTCGAACTCCTCGACCGGACGGAGCAGTCGCTCTTCAAGATTTCGGAATCGAACATCAAGAAGAACTACGCCGATATGAGCACCATCGTTCGGATGGCGCTGAACGAACTGGAGACGAAAAAGAATCAGGAAGGGCTTACGGGCGTTCCATCAGGCTTCACCAACCTCGACCGCGTAACGTCGGGCTGGCAACCCACGGAACTAATCATTCTGGCGGCTCGGCCTGCCATGGGCAAAACTGCTTTTGTCGTTAGCGCCCTCCGGAACGCGGCTGTCGACCATGGTAAACCGGTGGCTATCTTCTCGTTAGAGATGTCGTCGGTGCAGCTGGTGAATCGTCTTATCTCGGCTGAGGCTGAGATTGATTCTGAAAAAATCAGAAAAGGGACGCTGGCTCCGCACGAATGGACGCAGCTTCACCATAAGATTCAGCGGCTGACCGAAGCGCCTATTTTCATCGACGATACGCCCGCGCTGTCGATTCTGGAGCTGCGTGCTAAATGCCGACGGTTGAAAGCGCAGCACGACATTCAGATGGTCGTAATTGACTACCTTCAGCTGATGTCAGGCGATACGTCGGGCCGGGGAGGTGGCAACCGTGAACAGGAGATTGCGTCGATCTCGCGGGCGTTGAAGAACCTGGCGAAAGAGCTAAACGTACCCGTGATTGCGCTTTCGCAGTTGAGCCGGGCCGTTGAAACGCGCGGTGGCGACAAGAAGCCGCAGCTCTCCGACCTTCGGGAATCGGGGTCTATCGAGCAGGATGCCGACATGGTATGCTTTCTGTACCGACCGGAGTATTATAACATTACGCAGGACGAAAACGGCAACTCAACAGCGGGTATTGGCGAGGTAATTATCGCTAAAAACCGAAGCGGCTCGCTTGATACGATCCAACTCCGGTTCATCAATAAATTCACGAAATTCTGCGACCTCGACTCGTATTTTGAGCCGGTTCAAACCCAAGGCTTTGCTCCCGACGTGAATGGGCTGAGTAGCTTCGAAACCCCGCCAACGGGTGGCAGCGTGTTCAAGAGCAAGGCGAACAATCTCTCTAACTTCGGCAACGCTGACCCAAGCCAGGAAACGCCGTTTTAGGGTGTTTGTCTGTTACGTTGTTTAGCTGTTTGCCTGCCATTGGAGTAACAAACAGCTAGACAACGCAACAGACAAACAATCAGAAATTCGGCTTCAACAAGTACTTGCTGTAGAACTCGTCGATGGCCTGCACGGCTTCGGTTGGTGTATCGACGATGCTGATCAGCTTCATATCTTCGGGGTTGATATTGCGCTCCTGCCCCAGCATTACGTCCGTGATCCAGTCGATCAGGCCCTGCCAGTATGACCGCCCAACCAATACGATTGGGAAACGGGCAATTTTGCGCGTTTGAATAAGGGTAATGGCCTCAAACAGTTCATCGAGTGTACCCATGCCTCCGGGCATAACCACAAAGCCCTGCGCATATTTAACGAACATCACCTTCCGGACGAAAAAGAAATCGAAGTTGATGCTTTTATCCGGGTCAATATAGATGTTGCTGTGCTGCTCGAACGGAAGTTTGATGTTTAGACCGACTGATTTACCACCTTGCTCAAAAGCACCTTTGTTACCGGCTTCCATGATACCAGGGCCGCCACCTGTGATGACACCATAGCCATGCCGAACGAGTTTAGCGGCAATCTCTTCGGTCATTTTATAATACGGACTGTCGGGCTTGGTGCGGGCTGACCCGAAAATAGAAACGCACGGTCCAATCTTAGCTAATTTGTCGAAACCCTCCACAAACTCGGCCATCACCTTGAAGATAACCCAGGAGTCGGCCGTTTTAATTTCATTCCAGTTATGATCCTGAAAGGCTTCTTTAATGCGTTGCTCGTCGGGTGTAAGGAGTAACTCGTCGCGCTTTGGTAAATCGTGTGCAATGCGTTCGGTGCTCTGCGTTTCAGAGCGTTGAACATTTTCTTTGGTTGCTTCCATTTGACTGATAAAAAAGGCAGTGGGCGCGAAACGTACTCACCAGATCTATAAAAAAGACTATCCGCTAAAACTATTCAAAACGATCAGTTGTCAGCCATGCCAACCGGTTTTTCTCAGAGCGGAATAGAATAACGTAAAAATGAAGGAAAACGTTTACAAAAACGCACAACCTGTTTAGCAGGTCCTGCTGTTACTTAATTGGAGTAGCGTTTTTCTTCCAGGACCGTTTCTTTACCCTCCTTAATTCGCACCCAGCGCGTCAATCGCCCTTTTGAATCGTAATACGTTACCTGCCGGGAACCGTCCGTTTCGTAATCAATCCGATATACAATTTGCGGTGTAGGTTCCTCCGGTGGTGCAGTCACGGTACGCGTTACAACCAAGAAGTTTATGTTACCCTGTTTATCGAATGAAGTGCGGCACTGAATTCCGGTTTCCGGAACACCAACCGTTTCGTCCGTCAATCGTCCATACCAATCATAATCCCGACTGTTCTGGAATCTTCCCTGCTGGTCAGCAATAACAATACGTTGTAAGTGAGCTTGATTGCAAAATGAGAGAATCGAGTCCCGCTGGTGTGGAGTCAAGGTGGCCGTTGTCATGTAGAAAGCCGAATCTACGTCGGTTCTGTACCGGTATCGGCTGGTATCAACGGTAATGCCTGTCACAAACGTTTCGGTGGAAAGCAGCGTACCGTTGGCGTTCCACCAGGTCGCTGGGCCTTCTTTCACCCCCTTTTTACACGACTCTTTACCCCAAAGTCGGCCATTCCTGTGCCACGCCATTCGTTGTTCCTCCTGTCCGCCCTGCGTGTACGTAGTGAGCAAGGCCCGCTTGCCATTCGAGTAGAATTTTTCGATACGCCCATTCGTCGCTTTAATAGACCGCCCGCTTAACTGCCGAACCGTATTGAGCAGTTCTTCGCCCAACGGACTTCGCAGGTTTTCGTAGTCGCTGAGCTGTTGTTTTCCTTCGCATTGAATTGAATAATCACAGGCAAAGACAGCGGCACGCCCATTAAGCACCTTAGCAAAAATAAGCCATGTCTGGCCCGGCCGTAAACCTATGTCACAGGAGGTTCGGTAGCTTTGGAGGATAAACGTATCGGGCAACGCTTCCCTGAAGTTTTCGATTACATCCACGGTAAATCTGCCCTTATTTTCTGATCGCTTGCGGGTATCCACCGGCCTTAGCAGATCATCCATGGTACTAACCTTCACCAAAGCCACATAAGGGTAGCGGCTTAGAATTTCTTTCGTCAGCGGTGGCGGAGTACCGCAGTAACAAGCCCAGCTTTCGCCTGCCAGTGCCAGCAACAGGGCACACATCATCAAGCCAATGTGTTTCATTGACTGTTAACGGTATACTCACTTTAAAAATTACTTGCGTCGGCTTTCCAGAAAGGCTTCGATACGGTCCATCGCTACGTTCAGTTCGTCGACGGTGGGCAGACACACGATGCGAAAATGGCTTTTATCAACGTAGTTGAAGCCCGTTCCCGCTACCACCAGGACCTTCTGCTCGATCAGCAGGTTGTACACAAAATCATCATCGTCAACCAGATTAAACTGGCTGAAGTCAATTTTGGGGAAGATGTACAAGGCTCCTTTTGGCTTCTCGCACGTTACGCCGGGAATGGCGATCATCCGCTTATAAGCCAGCATCATCTGTTTATAGAGCCGCCCCGTCGGCATAACCAGGTCGTTTATACTCTGATAACCACCCAGCGCCGTCTGGATCGCATACTGGGTAGGTACGTTCGCGCACAGGCGCATACTGGCCAGCAGGGTCAAACCTTCGATGTAGGATTTAGCCCGCTGCCGAGCCCCACTCAATACCAGCCACCCCCCCCGAAAGCCCGCAGCCCGGTAATTCTTCGATAACCCACCCATCGTGATGCAGAGGGTTTCATTCACCATTTTAGCGATGGGATAATGGATGGCTCCGTCGTATAAAATCCGGTCGTAGATCTCATCCGAAAATACAATCAGCTTATGCCGCTCGGCAATGCGGGCAATGCCTTCCAGCACCGACTTGTCGTAGACGGCCCCCGTCGGGTTATTGGGATTGATGACGACGATAGCCCGTGTCCGGGGGGTTATCTTCTGTTCCAGATCGGCCAGATCGGGATTCCAGCCGGTAGCTTCGTCGCATATATAATGAACCGGCTTACCACCACAGAAGGCTACTGAAGCGGTCCAGAGTGGATAATCGGGGGATGGAATCAAGACTTCATCGCCTTCGTTGAGCAGGGCCTGCATCGACAGCATGATCAGCTCACTAACGCCATTGCCAATGTAAATGTCGTTGATGGTGATGCCCGGCAAACCGATGTTCTGGGTATAGTGCATAACGGCCTTACGAGCCGCAAACAAGCCACGCGAGTCGGCATACCCCTGCGCATTGCGAATGTTGAGGATAATATCGTGGACAATCTCGTCGGGCGCATCGAAGCCGAAAGTGGCCGGGTTGCCAATGTTCAGGCTAATGATCTTATAGCCCTGGCTTTCGAGCTCAAGCGCTTTTTCGTATACGGGCCCCCGTATGTCGTACTTGAGGTGTGTAAGGCGGTCGCTTTTTAAAATATCCATACCCGGTAATTCCATCCGACAAAAGTACGGAACCCGAACGGATTACCGATAACAATAGCCGGTTAGGCTTTTACGTATCTCCCCTCACGGCAGCAGTCGACCACCACGCTTCTGAAAACGTAAAATTGTATAAGAGAAAAGCCCCTTATCTTATATTTTCTGGCCCCTACCCTATTTTTAATAAACCTCCTCGTCGTTCGTCAGTTTTGTAGGAGATAGCACAAAAACCAAACAGTTATGAACAAGGTAAGATTATATTCGCCAGGAGGTGAAGGAGATCAGGGCGGAAGTAGTGCAAATGACCAGGAGTCTGCTATGCGTCAGGAAGGAACCCACGATCCAGGGAACACACCGCTGGATGATCAGGAAGAGTTGCCCGGCGGATACGTTCATGGGCACGTTGACCAGGGCGAAGACGAATAGGCTCTTGACAAAGACAGACAGCCTGGTCTTCTTCGGTAGACCAGGCTGTCTGTCTTTGTCAAGAGCCTCCGGGTCAGATCCGTGAACCAACTGGTTCCAGCCCGAAAGCCCAGACGCTTGTCTCTTTTAGTATCGCCCTCTGCGGCAGGCACGTTTACGGAAGCGGTTTGAGTGTAGGACAGAATCGCTTTGATGTCAGCATTCGTCAGGTTGGGGAAGCTCGACATCGGAATCTTATTGAACTGGTTGAAGACCTGAACAGCGTACGGATCGCCCGACTCGACAACGGCCTGCGAGTTACATATCCACTTGATCAACCAGGCTTCCCCCGGAGTACGTATCTCGACACCAGCTAATCCGGGACTGAAAACGACTTCATTCGTAGCCGCGTGGCAATGTGCGCAGTTATTGATGAAAAGCGTTTTACCATACACTTGCTCTTCAGTAAGCTGAACTGGTTTACTAACACTGGTCGGTGGGGTAGCACCTGTGCCCTTTCCCTGCGGACCAGTTGGGGCATCGTCCTGGTACAGAAAAGCCGACGTAACCAGCAGGACAACGCTTAAACTAACAAGAACAATCAGGCCCATCAGGGCCGAAAGCAGAAAGCAGAAAGCGGGTTTGGTCCGGAGTAAGCATAGGGCAGCAGCTTTGTGGATAGCGAAAAGTACGACTCGTTCGGTACACCCGCAATAGGTCAGGCCTTATTTAAACGTCATGGCACGGCCCTCTTTCGGTACCAGAAACTTTGTTTCGGGGATAGCTTTTTCGGATAACGCTTTACGCAGATCGTTGGCGGGTTCAAACAGTCCATCGTCGCCCTGCTGGAATGTACCAAAATGAATACCCACCGCTAGTGCCGCTTTCAGGTCTATGTACGCCTGAACCGCTCCGGCGGGCGATACGTGTACCGGGGCCATAAACCACTCCGGTCGGTACGAACCGATGGGCAATAATGCCACTTTTATCGGCCCCGTTGTGCTACGGGCTGCCTGTTCGGCAATACGTTTAAAGTGCGGTCCGTATCCGCTATCGCCACAAAAAAACGTTGTTCCGAAGCTTGAGTGAAGAAGATAACCACACCAGAGCGTTTCATCGCGATCGCCCATACCCCGATTGCTGAAGTGCTGGGCCTGCGTACAGGTAAGCGTTAATTTATCGTTCACACGTAACGTATCGTTCCAGTCGAGTTCGCGAACGGTACGTCCACCTACCGACTTTGGCAGATACGATACGCCCAGCGGAGTAACAAATACCGGATTGTGAGCCTTGACCAGTTTTTTAAGCGTGGGTAAATCCAGGTGATCGTAATGATTATGGCTCAACAGCACTACGTCGATTGGTGGCAGTTCTTCGAAACGTAGTCCGGGTGGGCGTTTACGCTTCACACCCAGCCAGGAAGTAGGTCCGACCCGCTTCGACCAAACCGGATCGGTTAGAATATTCAGTCCATTGGTTTGCAGCAGAAACGTCGAGTGATTCACAAACGTAACAACCAGACTATCGCCCAAAATACGGGGAGCCGGTTTAGGCCCAACAACCGCATCGGGTTGTTCGGGCCAGGGGCCTTTGTCGCGATTAAACAGCCATTTCAGTAAACCGCCCCCTTCCCGCTCGGGTATGCCAGGATTGAAAAACTTCTCGCCGTCGAAATGATCGGTCACCGGGCCTCGGTAATGCGGGGCACAGGAAGAGGTAAACACAAATAAACCCAAAAACAGGGACGCTCGGAAAGATATAATCATGGATTTCGGTGGGGTGACCTCCCCACAACGTAACGGCATTCTATGGAGCTTGGTTTTCCGGTTACGTTGCCGTGACGGCTAACGCCGACGAATCACGTTCAACTCGTTTCGGGCAAGCTATCAACTAAATTCCCTGCCTGCGTCTGGCGGAAAACTTAGTAGATAGCTTACCCGAAGGTGTTACGTTAGAACAACCGCATTTGTTTGAAACAACCTTCGTGTTCAAGCAGCCATTGCTTGCGCCATAGACCACCGGCGTAGCCAGTCAGCGACCCATCGGAGCCAATAATGCGGTGACACGGTACGACGATCCACAGGGGGTTTTTCCCGTTTGCAGCCGCTACAGCCCGAATGGCCTTTTCGTCGCCAATTTGCCGGGTTAGAGCCAAATACGACAATGTCGTACCAAACGGCACGTTGCGCAGCGCTCGCCAGACGCTTTGCTGAAAGGACGTACCGACTGGATTCATCAGGAATTCGAACGTCTGGCGGGTTCCGGCAAAATATTCCTGAAGTTGAGTAACCGCCTGCTGAACGGGTGCGGCTACCGCCGATTCTGAATCGAGCGCATCAGCTACAACATCCTTACAGGATATGCTGCTAACTCCCTTTCTATCGCCAGTGATACGTACCCAACCGAGGGGCGACTCAAAATAAGAGGTGCTCTTGTCCATCCGTCCTGTAGGGTCTGAAAAATATTCAGTAGTGTCAGCCACCATGCCTTAAAAATACCTGATTCGATCTGTATTCTGCTTAACCTCACACCTGGTACTCGACTGGATATAAATCAACACCGTTGAAAAAATTCGTCCAGCTTGTGTACAGGCTGGACGAATAATCTCAAAATTACTCACTCTAACCTAGCTTAGTTGGCGTTCTGGGTGACGACCTGGGTGTTGTTGTCGCCGATCTGGGTATACTTGTAGGTTTGACCCGGACCGCTGCCCGCGTTCTGGATCAATGTCAGCCGGTTGTTGTTGCCCTGCTGGGTGGCGAAACTACCCGCCGTACCTAAAGCATCCACTAACCGGTTGTTATTACCGACCTGGGTTACATCCGCGTAGTTGTTGTTACCAACTTGAGCCATGCGGGCTCGGTTTTCACTGCCGTTCTGAGTAATGTGTAGGAAATTGTTGGACGATGGGCTGCTGTCCATAAATCTGCCCTGCTGGGCAACCGCTACGTTACCAGAACCCGCGATCTGGCTGATAAGTGCCGTATTGCTAACTCCCACCCCATTAGCGTCGACGTTGGCAAACTGATAGATGATTGCCTGGTTATTGTAGCCTGCGGAGGTCTGGGTAATAATAGCCTGAGTGGAGCGGGTGTTTTCGCCCTGCACCACCAACGCACGGGAAGCGTTACCACCGCTCTGAGTAACCTGCGCGGAGTTCATCTGCCCTCCTTGGCGTACATTAGAACTGTGACTATTCCCCCCCGCCTGAGTAACCTGAGCTGTGTTATTAATAGAGACCGAACCTAGTTTCACGACTGCTTCCGTCTCCCGACCACCATACGCAGATTCGGGGGCATAGCCCAGGGATTTAAGAGCGTCACCACCCTGAAAAATAGAAACAAACAGGCCAATCCCAACCAATTGATTAACGGTAGCAGTATTACCACTGGCCTGTAAGTTTTGGCTGTTATAAGCTGTCCCCTGGTCGACAACCGCATAACTGCCTGCTGTTCCGGTAGCCTGTAGGATGGTAGCGGTATTGTCACGACCAACGCTCGTGGCTGCAGAATTATAAGGCAAATCTTCGTATATGGTCGGCCGCGTACTAATCTGAACTACGGCACCCACATTGTTGGGGCCATTCTGGGTAACAATCGCTTTGTTGTTAGCTCCATAGGAGCCCATACCCGCACTTTGTAAAATTTGTGCACCACCATCCGCTGTTTGTTGAATCGTGGCCTGGTTCTCTTCTGATACGCCCCGGTAGCCCTGAAAAATAGTGTTATCACTGACCCGTAAGGGTGTCACGCCTGCCGATGTCATACTGGCCGTGCTGCCCCGATCGGAGCCCGTTGCTCCGTAGCCCTGAAAGATATTATCAACCCGCAAACGCCCGGTCTGGATAGAGCTGGCGCGGCTGCCGACCGATTTACCGCCACCCGTGCCCTGATAGATATTGGCGATAGTTGCCTCTCCCTGTTGCAGAATGCTGGCTACGCTACCAAACGAGTCTCCGGCCTGACCATTTACAGTGCCGCCCTGATAAACGTTAGCGATATTATTGTTGGTCAATTGGGTGATAACTGCGTAGTTGTTGGCCGACTCTGCCGTTATGGGCTCACTATAGGCGTAGGTACGCCCCTGGTAGATGTACGCCTGGTTGCCCGATACGGCCATCCCGGCTACGTTCTGAGCCGAGTAGCCCTGGAAGATGAAGGCATCGTTGTTGACCGAGTTGTTGGACTGGATCACCACCGCCGTGTTGGTAAGCCCCCCAAAATCCAGCCCGTTCTGGTAGATCTCTGATCCGTTCTGGCGGCTGTTGTTGCGCTGGCTCAGCACGGCGATGTTGTTGACTCCCTGCTGAAGGATGCCCCCAAAGTTGCCATCGCCCCCAGCCGCCCCAATCGTGGCCGAAGCAGAGGTAGTTCCCCCACTCAACCCATCAGGACCACCGTTCTGCTCGATCAAGGCGTTGTTGTTGCCTCCGCCCTGGGCGATGCCCGCCCGGTTGCCTTGTGACCCGTCGTTCTGGTTGATGGTAGCGGTGTTAGGACCGGTGTTATTAGGAATTCCTTGGAAGGTGATGGCATAGTTGCCGTAGTTGGTCCGATTTGGGTCGTTGGGACTTTGAACCTGGTTGATGGTGCCAGTCTGATCGTTGCCAGTTTGTTCCTGCAGAGCCGCCTGCTGGTTGCCTACCTGATTAACAAATTGGGCATGGGCGACAATGGCAAGCCCGAACAGGGCTGCACTGGTGAGGATAATTTTTTTCATTGAAGGAATAGGTTTATACAAGGAGTAACTTAATATACAATGATGTAACTCGGTGCGCGCCTAAATACCTGAAAAGCGGGCGCACAAGCAAACCGTCATGCATTTATTTATTCGGCGGGGTATATACGTAACGATTTGGTCGTTTTCAGGCTCGGTTATACACTTTTAGCACCGGTTCACGCAGCACCCGACCTTTGTCGAATAAAACATACGTAATGATGTCGGCTAAATCATCCGGGGTTACCCAGCTTGTGAAGTCAGCCTGCGGCATCGCTTCCCGGTTTGCCGACGTATCGATCGTACTGGGTACCAGTACCGTCGAAACAATATCCTGCGCCTGCCCCGAAGCATTGATAAGCGCCGATAACTCCAGCAGCAGCGATTTCGACAAGGCATAGGCGACCATGTTCTTACCAGCTTTTGCATCCAGCGCCGGTCGGCCACCCACCAGCAAAAACCGACCACTCTGCTGCTGTTCGGTCATGTACGCAAACAGCGGCTGTACGACATGATACGCTGTTTTGAAGTTCAGTGTCAACATATGGTCGAGCTGTGTACTATCGGTTTCGGCCAGCGACCCGATCGTGAACCCTCCGGCCAGCAGCACCGCGCAGTCGACAGGCCCCTTCTCAGCAATGACCTGTTTGATCATGGATTCAGTTTGTCCAGCATCTGTCAGGTCGACCTGATACGTAATCAATTCGCCCGGCCCCTGATCGCTTAGACGATGGGGGTCGCTGCCCGGCTGACGCGTGGCAATTACCCGATGCCCTGAACTAAGCAGCTTTCGCGTGACAACCCGGCCTAACCCGCCCGCGGCACCCGTTACTAATACTGTGGCCATAACGATAAATAACGTTTTGTTTGACTGGCAAGATAGTCAGGCAACCGATACATTTCTGGCTGTCTACTAATCAGTGTCGTTTAGCGAGCAAAGTCGCCCTGGCCGCCAACGAAGATCGCCTAACCAGATGGTTCAGTAAACGGTTAAGACCGGGTATGGCGTCGACGAAAACTGCAATCTACACCGCCCTGGGGGCTAATCTGATTATTGCCATTACCAAGTTCATTGCCGCTGGTCTGACCGGCAGTTCGGCCATGGTATCCGAAGGCATCCATTCACTGGTCGACACGCTCAACGAACTCCTGCTGCTGTTGGGGTTGAAGCAAAGTCAGCGGCCCGCCGATGCGAAACGGCCATTTGGGTACGGCCGGGAGTTGTATTTCTGGTCATACATAGTTTCGCTTCTGATCTTCGCCGTGGGCGGTGGCGTTTCTTTCTACGAAGGCGTTACGCATATCCAGCACCCTACGCTCATTAAAGACCCCCACTGGAACTACATCATTCTGGGCGTTTCGATCGTGCTGGATGGCACCTCCCTCGTGACGGCGTTACGGGCGTTTAACGCACAACGGGTAAATCAGCCGTTCTGGTCGGCGGTGAAAGCCAGCAAAGACCCCGCTACGTTTGTTGTGCTGTTCGAGGATGCCTCCGACGTATTAGGGCTGATTATCGCCTTTCTGGGCGTGTTTCTGGGGTATGAGCTGCAGAATCCATACCTCGATGGGATTGCTTCGATTTTGATCGGCTGTCTGTTAACGGCTGTCTCTATTTTGCTGGTGCGCGAAAGTCGCAGTTTGCTGATGGGAGAAGGGGCCGATCCGCTCATCGTTCGCCAAATCGTTGCGCTCACTGAAGCGGATCCAATCGTTGTCCGATCCGTACGTACCCTTACGTTTCAATTGGGGCCCAACGATATTGTACTTATTCAGGAGGTAGCCTTTCAAGCCAACCTCAGCACAGAGAATCTTTCGCTGGGTATCAACCGTATCCGGCAAACTATCCAAACGGCCCGGCCCGCCATCCGGCAGGTTTTCATCGAACCTGTTTCGCTGCCAACGTAATAATCAGTATAGACAAGCTATAAATCAGAGGTCACTCGCTCAGTTTCGCCACCGACTGGTCGTCGACAACCAGCGTATCCGCCAACTGATCGTGCATACCGACGGGCGTCGCCCGAATAAACGTGAAGGCATCGAACGGAATAATCCGGGCCAGGTTCCGGCCAATCAGTTGCTGTAACGTAGGCGTCTCGCCTTCGGTGGTGACCACCTTTGTTCGGGTAATGAGCTTACCGGGCGTTTTCTTTAGCCACCCCTCAAACACAACGTAATAGGTGACCAGCAATAGCGTAACGACTAGCCGCTCCACCAGGAGCTTGACATTCGCCATCCCATCAATAACCGCCGGGTTTATCAGCGCGGCAACGAAGAAAACAGACAAGACAATGACATAGAAAAAGAACAGGTCGATGAACATATTGGCCAACCACTTTGCCTACCGGGTGGGCATGAGCAGTTCAGCCAACAGTTCATCCGCATTCAACAGGTCGCGGGACGTAACGCCCATTAGCGAGACCAGAGTTTAGGTCAAGAATTGGTGGTAACATACTAGCGCCACTTGTTATATCCAAATTTTTATTAGAAAAGGTAAAGCCCAACTTGGGTAAGTCGGGCTTTATTTAATGTGGTAGGTAAGCTTAGTTAGTTGTCAGCTTCAGGATTTGTCCTGACGAGTAATCGCACAGGTACAGTTCGTTTTTCTGATCTTCGCCAAAGGCCGATATAGTACCCGCCCGCGAGATAATCTCCTGGTTGTTGGTGGCTTTATTCCCCGAAGCCGTTAAGGCCCAGACACGGCCACTGGCGTAATCGGCGTAGATGTATTTACCTTTTAACGAGGGATTCTGCTGGCCCCGGTACACTACGCCCCCCGTAATCGATACGTCACCATTGTCGTGGGTGTATTGCCAGACGGGGTCGATTGAGTTGCTGCCGTCGCCTTTGGTGCTGGATTTGAAGTTTGACCGGCCTTCTTTTACCCGCCAGCCGTAGTTCCCGCCTTTCGTAACGATATCAACCTCCTCAATGGCCCCCTGCCCAACATCCCCCACCCAGAGTTGCCCCCGATCGTCGAAGCTCATGCGCCAGGGGTTGCGTAATCCATAGGCGTATATTTCTTCCAGCACTCCTTCTTTATTGCCTTTGAATGGGTTGTCGGCCGGAATACCGTATTGACCTTTTTCAGTACTGTTTACGTCAACCCGCAAGATCTTACCGAGCCAGGCTTTGCGATCCTGTCCGTTATCCTGGGGGTCGCCCCCACTACCGCCATCACCGGTCGAAACGTATAGATAGCCGTCGGAGCCGAAGACGAGTTTACCGCCGTTGTGATTGGAATAGGGTTGTGCGAATCGGAACAAAACCACTTCCGAAGCGGGATCAGCCTGACCAGCCTCCGCCGACGACGCCTTGAACCGGCTCACAATCGTTTCGCGTGGATTGTCTTTAGTATAGTTGACGTAGAAAAAGCCGTTCTGCTTAAATTTCGGGTGGAAAGCCAGACCCAGCAGCCCCATTTCGCCCCCGTAGGCGACCCTGTTGCGGATGTCGAGGTACGTCCCAGCCGATGCAGTCCCTTCTGCGTTGTCGAACACCCGAATCCGACCGGCCTGCTCCACCACGAATACACGATTGGTGCCGTCGTTGGCGTAGGTGTATTCGACCGGCGATTGAAAGCTCAGCTTGGGATAGGCATTGACAGCGCGGGCGGCCAACGGTTTCGCTACGTCTGCGCCCCCGACCGTTGAATCGACCGCTGCGGTCTGGGGTTCTTTTGTACGCTGACAAGCCGCCGATAGCATCCAGGACACGCCCGAAGTTGCCATCAGCGAGATCATAAACGTAGCTATTGCTTTACTGAACATGACGATGCGTTCCATTTGTTTCTTATTTTGCACTACAAAATGGGTTCCAATTAGTAACGCCGAACTTTGTGGTCTGCTTTTTGTTTCAAAATCAGCGATCTGCACGGTTTGCGAACGGCGACCAGCCTTTAAACGAAGCAGTCGGTGATGTAGTGTTTCCTCATAACGGGGACTGGATTCCACTACGTCGGTTATCGCCCATAAAACAGCTTTCTTCCTATCGGTTCTTACGTCAAAAGCCTTGTCATGACCACCGCTACGAGTACGTTTCTCGATCATCTGTTAACTCAACGAGCTCAGTACCGCTATAAATTACCGTCGCGCCCCGACGCGGGTCGATTCATTGATCAGCTGATGCGGTTGCTCTTTCCCGTTACTCAGGACTGCCAGTCAGCCTCGCAAAACGTCGACGAAACGTATCAGAAACTACAGGATCAGTTAATCTGTCTGTTTCGTCCGCTGGAAATCAACATGGCCGAAAGCCCGGTTGTTGTCGCTGAGCGGTTCTTCGAGCAATTGCCGGGGATTTATGATAACCTGCTGCTCGATGCGCATTCCATTGCCGGCAACGACCCGGCCGCTATCGGCATCGAGGAAGTGGTTGCGGTGTATCCCGGTTTTTACGCCATCGCCGTCTACCGCATCGCGCATGAGCTGCTCCAGTTGAACGTACCGCTGCTGCCCCGTATGCTGACCGAATATGCCCACGGGCAAACCGGCATCGACATTCACCCCGGCGCCCAGATCGGCGGGTCGTTTTTTATCGATCACGGTACGGGCGTCGTCATTGGCGAAACGACGGTCATCGGCGAAAACGTAAAGATTTATCAGGGCGTAACGCTGGGAGCCACGCATGTTGCCAAGTCGATGGCGCAGAAGAAACGGCATCCAACCATCGAAAACAACGTAGTGATTTACGCGAACGCCACCATACTGGGCGGGCATACCGTTGTTGGGCACGATTCAGTGATCGGGGGTAACGTCTGGCTTACCCAAAGCGTTGAACCGTATTCACTGGTCTATAACCAGCACAAAACCGATGTCCGGCTCAAGTCGCTGGAATCGAATGAACCCATTAATTTCGTTATTTAAATCGGGTAAGCATCAGACGGGCAGTACGTACTGCAACCTGTTCTTCACTCCGTTTCTATACACTCTCCAGCAACCCATGAAAGCCAATTCGATATTAGAGACCATTGGTCAAACTCCCCACGTCCGTCTGAGCAGGCTTTACCCTGATCACGAGGTCTGGATAAAACTCGAACGGGCCAACCCCGGTGCCAGTATCAAAGACCGGATTGCCCTGGCCATGATCGAAGACGCAGAAGCAAACGGGCAGCTCACCACCGGCAGTACGATTGTTGAACCGACATCGGGCAACACCGGTATCGGGCTGGCTATGGTGGCTGCGGTGAAAGGCTATAAGCTGATTCTGGTCATGCCGGAGTCGATGAGTATTGAACGGCGTAAGATTATGGCCGCCTACGGTGCCCAGTTTGACCTGACCCCGCGGGAGAAAGGGATGCGCGGAGCCATCGAACGGGCGCATGAGCTGGTGGCCGAAACACCCGGAGCCTGGATGCCCCAGCAGTTCGAAAACCCGGCGAATATCGAGGTGCATAAGCGCACCACCGCGCAGGAAATCTTAACGGATTTTCCCGAAGGGTTCGATGTACTCATCACGGGCGTCGGCACAGGCGGTCACATTACGGGCGTGGCGCAAGTTTTGAAAGAACGCTTCCCTGACCTGAAGGCTTATGCCGTCGAACCCGAGCTGTCGCCGGTTATCAGCGGGGGCGCGCCGGGTCCTCACCCTATTCAGGGCATTGGGGCCGGGTTTATTCCCCAGAATCTGCACACTACGTCGATTGACGGCTCTATTCAGGTCAGCAAAGACGAAGCGTTTGCCTGGGCGCATCGGGCGGCCAAAGAAGAAGGCTTGTTCGTTGGCATCTCTTCGGGAGCTTCGCTAGCCGCTGTCGCTAAAAAACTGTCCGACCTCCCCGCTGGCAGCCGGATTCTGACATTCTGCTACGATACCGGAGAGCGCTATCTGTCCATCGAAGGCTTATACTAGCAGACGATGGCCAACCGCGCTACCCTATTCCGGCAGATTAAAGATACCCTGTTTATTGTGGCAGGGGTTCTCAGCGCGGGGATGGGCCTGAAAGGGTTTCTCTTGTCAAGCCATTTCATCGACGGGGGCGTAACGGGTATATCCATGCTGCTGGCTACCTTGCTCGACATTCCGCTGGCGATCTGGCTGCTCGTTCTCAACGTACCGTTTATTGGTCTAGGCTACCGTCAGTTCGGCCGGGCCTTTGCCATTAAAAGTATTGCCGCCATTGCAGGTCTCTCGCTCAGCGTAACCGTAATTCCTTATCCCGATGTCACCCCAGACCTATTGCTCACTGCTATTTTCGGGGGGTTCTTCATTGGTGCAGGCATTGGTCTGGCCATACGCGGTGGCGCTGTACTCGACGGTACCGAAATTGCGGCCTTACTGATCAGCCGGAGCAGCGCCACCCTGAAAGTGAGCGACGTTATCCTGCTGCTCAACGTACTCATTTTTGGCGCTGCGGCTTTTTTCCTGAGCATCAACCTGGCCCTGTACTCCATGATTACGTATTTCGCGGCCTCCAAAACAGTCGACTTCATTGTTCATGGGATTGAAGAATATACCGCCGTGCTCATTATTTCCAGGCACAACCTAATCATACGCGATCGGATTGTTGAGCTGGGCTGGGGCGTAACAATTCTGAAAGGGGAAGAAGGCTACGGTAAACACGGCCGCCACCAGGACGTTGACACCATGCTATACATCGTGATTACCCGGCTGGAGCTAAGTCGAATGCGCCGTATTGTGGGCGAGATCGACGCCAACGCGTTTATCATCCAGCACGGCGTCGATGATGTAATGGGTGGTAAGGTAAAGAACCTACCGATGCATTAACGGCCTATCCGGCACATGGTTGCTCAGGTCAGGCCTGTTGCGTTCCGCGGTTTATGCTGGCTTCCAGTTGCTCGTAGGGCACATACCCTCTGGTGACCTGAAACAGGTTGCTTCCCGTATCGAGCAGAACGGAAGGAAAGCCATTGATGCCGTACTGCGATACGAGATTGAATTCGGCCCAGGTCTGCTCTTTAATGGCTGGGTCGTTCAGGTGTGCAACAAACTCATCGGGATCAATACCGAACGGATCAACGAGGGGGCCGTACTGGCTATCGACATTGAGATCGATACCATCCCGGTGCAGGGCAGTCTGCAACGTACTGGCAAAGTCAACCGCGCGATCCGGCATAATTGCTTTGAAGAGGGTCAGCGCCATACCCGGCTTCTCCGAGTCAGCTACGTAGGTGTCTGACTGGAGTATCTGGTTGAGGTAGGGTTGACCAAACTGGACACCCGTACGTGCTTCAACGCTTTTATAGGCCTGTTCGATATACGACCGCAGCGCAGCTATGGGCTTCGTCCGCGCGCCCGTCATCATTCCCCCGCTTAAAACGTCGAAATCATACGCATCGGCGTGGGTAGCCTGAAACCGGCGAATCACTGGACTAAAGCCATAGCACCAGCCGCACAGGGCGTCGTATATATAAATAATCCGGGGGCGGGGCATACTGTAAACACATATCCTGAGCAAGTTATTTCCATGAATAGCCGCTCATTCATTAACTAAAATTCAGGTCAGCGAAGTCCGCGCACAAACCGGCGCATCGTTTCGCGGTACACCTGCTCCGACTGTTCAAGGGGCTGTTGATTTTTCAGCAGCATCGCCAGCATAATCATGCCGTGCGACATAGACCACCACTCAAAATACAACCGCTTTATGCTTTCTTTTGATTTGGGAATAAACGAGAAGATGATTTCGCAAACGATTGAACTGACCGACTGCATGGCATCTGACTGGTATACAGGCATCGTGCAGTACGCCCCGTCCAGGTTATACATGACCTGGTAAATTTCGGGCTGATGACTGGCAAACTCCCATTGAATCAGCGAAATCTCGTACAGGCGCTTCTCCGGATCGCGGTACAGTTTCAGGATGCGGTCATATTCCTGATAGAGGTGGCGAAAGCCCTCGTTGCGAATTTCGTCCAGCAGGACATCTTTGCTGTCGAAGTACTCATAAACGATGGGGGCGCTGTATTCAATGGCGTCCGCAATTTTACGAATCGAAACAGCCTGCCAGCCTTCCCGGCGGGCAATGGCTTTGGCAGTGCCCACAATGCCGGATCGGGTTTGCTCACGACTGCGCGGCTTACGCTCGATGATCTCCATAAAAGTAGGTTAATTAATTTCAGTTAACGGTGTTAAATCGACTGAAAACTACGGATTTATGCCGAAATTGTATAAACATGCTGCGGTTTTTCTAAATAAATTTATAATTCCTCTTTGTTACGTTTTATAAACTATTGAGTTATAGCTAGTTACTTTAGCGTAATCCGCTGATTACCTGATCAGTGGATTAAATTACAGATCCTCACGCTTTTTCGGCCAGTAGCCAGACCGCTTCATCGCCCAGCGCGTATGGCTCTCCGTCAACGGTTCCAGAATACTCCAGTATCGACAAACCTGCTTCGGCAAACAACCGGCTCAACTCGGCCAATGTGTACACGTAATGCTGCGCAAGGCGGGTTTGCCGATCGCCATTGTCGATATACGTAAGGTGCGAGTCAATGCGGCTTTCGATGGGATCATACTCATTATCAACCAGAAACAGAATGTCCCCTATGGGCTGCCAGCTTCGGTGCTGGTAGTCCGGCAACACCGACTCGGCAATCATTTCGGTATGCGCCAGAAATCGCCCGCCCGGTTTTAACGAATCAGCGATCCGTTTAAGAAATAGCCTCATCTCGGCATGGGCGAAAAAGCTAAAGCTGTTTCCCAGACAGTAGGCCGCATCGAAAGGACCATTGCCGGTTAATTCAGCGAGCGGGACAGTCATGAAGTCAGCAGCCAGGGAATTAACCATAAGTTTTTCGGAAGCCGCCGATTTCCTTAACTCATCTATATATTCGGTCGATATATCCACACCGGTTACATGCGTCCCCAGGCGGGCAAGCGGCAGGGCGTGACGGCCATAGCCGCAGAAGATATCCAGCAGCCGGTCGCCAGGGCCAAACTCCAGGGTTTCCACGAGCAGTTCGAGATCGAGCTGCGTTTGAGCTTCCGTCTGTGCCGCCTTCCAGGCTTGCTGGGGTAATCCGTGAAAGAAATTGTGATACCAGGCCATTGAATGCGCCATATTATAGCCAGCGCGGAGAGAACCGACGCCAGCGGTTTGTACTACTTCGACGAGGGTTCGTTCAGTCTCGCCAGTGTTTCCTGAATAGCGTTGACATCAGGTACCTCACCGGCGTTCTCCAGCACTTCGACGTACTGAAGCAGGCCATTGCGGTCAACAACGAAGGCCGAGCGCTTGCTTACTCCTTTCAGGTTCATGCTGAATGTCTCGTAATACGTATCATACGCCTGCGACACCTCTTTGTTGAAGTCGGAGAGCAACATAAACGGCAGGTTCTGGTCTTGTTTGTATTTGGCCAGCGTATAGGGCGAGTCGACGGAAATGGCGATAATCTCGGCCTGTAAATCGGCGTAGGTGCTGATGTTGTCCCGTAGTTCGCAGAGTTCGGCGGTGCATACGCTCGAAAAAGCCATTGGGAAAAACAGAATGATCACGTTTCTGCCGTTAAAGCTATGAAGCGAAACTTCGTGCTTCTCAGTATTGTACAAGGTAAAATCTGGGGCCTTCTGTCCGGGAGTTAACATTTCTGTTTTTGATTTCGGATTTATGAGTGTTGTTTTGACGACGAATTGTGTTGCGAGGGCGAAATTCCGAAAAAGCCCGTTCAATGCAAGCTTTATTCCATTCCATCAGACTTCGCAATTTTAAGAATGCAAACGTATTGGGGTATCGACCTAGGGGGTACTAAAATCGAGGGAGTCGTCTTGAGCGCGCCCTCACCCGACGCTGTTCTCATCCGAAAACGTATTGATACGGAGGCTCACCAGGGCTACGATCACATCCTGCAGCAGATTGTCAAACTTATTGACATGCTGAAAGCCGAGACCGACCAGGTTCCGGAACGGATTGGCTTTGGCACCCCCGGCACCTTCGATCCGGCCCGGCAAACCATGAAAAACTGCAACACCACGGTGCTGAACGGAAAGCCGATGAAACAGGACCTGACCCGCCTGCTTAATCTACCCATTGAAGTTGCCAACGATGCCAACTGCTTTGCCCTGGCCGAAGCCACGCTGGGCATTGTCCCCGACGTAGCGCCTGCTTATCAATCGGTGTTTGGCGTTATTATGGGGACGGGGGTCGGGGGTGGCTTTGTTGTTCGGGGGCGCGATGGCCAGCCATTCGTGCTGAACGGCCTCCAGGGAATCGGCGGTGAATGGGGGCACAATATTCTGGAAGAAAACGGCTATCCCTGCTACTGCGGCAAACGTGGCTGCACTGAGCAGGTAATTTCAGGACCTGCTTTGCAGCTGTATTACCAACAATTAAGCGGGGAAGAGCGAACCATGCCCGACATTATGGAGCGTTATCATTCGGGTACTGACCTGTTCGCCAGCCAGACCGTAAACCGGCTGCTGGAATATTTCGGAAGAGCCATTTCAACCATCATCAACGTACTCGACCCCGATGTGATTGTATTGGGGGGCGGTGTGGGTAACGTTGATCTCCTATATACCGAAGGCATTGAGCGGGCAAAAAAATACGTGTTTAATTCGGGCGAGATCAATACGCGCTTCCTGAAGCCTAAGCTCGGCGACAGTGCGGGTGTATTCGGCGCAGCTATGTTGTAATCAGCTTCCCGAACGGAACAGGCCCCCGAGTCGATTAATTGTTAATCGACTCGGGGGCCTGTTCCGTTCAGACCTATATATTGGAATTACCGGGTGGCTAACTGTTTCCGCGAGCTTTTCGAATCTCGGGAAAATAAAGCCACAAGAGCGGTTGTTACCACGGCGCTGATCACCACGGTTTGTATAAGCCCTTTGGGATTGTGCTTCCATTCCGCTTTCCAGCCTTTTTCAGCAAAGATATTAGGCACCTTACCGTGGCTGAAGTCTTCAATAAGGCCTTCAATTTCGTTAACCCGGTCGGCTACAACCAGCGGAATCCAGTGCATCAGCCGCGATTCACTGTGCGTGAAGGCATACCGGCGTATCGCTCCGCTCAGGCCCGTCGGGGGCGAGGTTGTCCCGAAAACGGCGCTCACGTTCGGACGTTCGTTCGAGTGCAGTATTTCTACGGTAGTAGGCTGCTGGGTGGGCCGCTCCCAGGTATAACCCAGCTGCTCGACATCCGTACGCGGGTTCTTTATGGGATAGGTCGGGTCGTTTTTTGGGTCAATATCAACGCCCCATCCTTTGATATGTGCGAATTTGGCCGCCAGCTCGTCCCGCGTAGGCAGTTGGGATTTGGCGGCTGATGTATCCTGTGTTTCTAAATTTTCCATTAGTGTTCAGGGTTATAAACCGGCTTTAGGTGGAATGAGCACCGGCTTGATGCAGTTATCTAATTTCTCCGAGAAAATGTGGTAGCCCTCAGCCACTTCTTCCAGCGGCAGGCGGTGCGTAATCATGGCTTTGGGATTGATGACCCCGTTCTGTACGTGTTCGATCAGGCGGGGCAGCAGCCGTTTTACCGAAGCCTGATTGGCGCGGATGGTGATGCCTTTGTTGACGACGTTGCCGATGGGGACCATATTGCCGGTTGGACCATATACGCCCACGATGGACAGAATGCCGCCTTTCTTCACCGAGTTGATAGCCCAGTGCAGCGCCGTGGCCGAACCACTCTGCATCAGCAGTTTGCGGCCCGTCAGCGACTGGAGTTTACTGCCCGTAGCCTCGGCACCCACGGCGTCAATGCAGACGTCGGCCCCCAGCCAGTCGGTGGCTTTTTTGAGGAACAACACTACGTCGCCAATCTCTTCGAAGTTATAGACCTCGGCGGGCGCGTAGTTTTTAGCGAATTCAAGCCGGTAATCAACGTTGTCGATGACGATAACCCGCCCGGCCCCGAAGAGCCAGGAGCAGCGTGCGGCCATGATGCCTATCGGACCAGCTCCAAACACTACGACTGTATCGCCGGGCTGAATGCCTCCCATTTCAGCGGCCTGATAGCCCGTCGGTACTACATCGCACAGCATCACGGCATCGTCGGGGTCCATACCTTCCGGAATTACCGTTGGGCCGAAATTGGCGTAGGGAACCCGGACGTATTCAGCCTGCCCGCCGTCGAAACCGCCCGCCGTGTGCGAGTACCCAAAGATACCGCCTACGGCCGTAGCCATTGGGTTCGACTCGTGGCAGTTGCCGTAGAGCCCCTGCTGGCAGAAGCTGCATTTACCACAGGCAATGTTGAACGGCACCAGAACATGATCACCAACTTTAAGTTTGTTCACCTCTGACCCAATTTCTTCGACAATGCCGGTGAACTCATGCCCGAACGTGGTACCCACACGGGTGTCCGGCACATTGCCGTTGTACAGGTGAAGGTCCGACCCGCAGATGCAGGATCGGGTAACCCGAACAATGGCATCCTCGGGATGCAAAATTTCGGGCATCGGTTTGTGGTCAATGCGGACCCGCTGGGTTCCGCGGTAATTCATAGCTAGCATACAAAACCGTTTATACCGTCTAATAATTGAACGATGTGGAAAGTCAGCCCAGCGCCCGGTCGAATTGAGGGCCTGTAGACAGTTTTCGAGCTGCCCACCTGACGGGCTCCTTACGAACAACCGGGACCTGTTCTGCTCCACTTTATACGATACGTAACTAATCTCAACTACCAAGGTTAGTATATCTATAGGTTATCTATCCAAAGGCTTAGTTATACCCGATATCGATAAACAAAACTGATTAGGCAGGCAAACTGGCTTTTATAGCGTCAAGCAACGCCTATTGAACTTACACCTATTGTCTTGTACGGGTTCGCCAGTTGACGTTTGTTCTACACCGAAGCTGGTGTTTTAACCGACCTCGGTGTAGTGGATTCAAGACGGTAGGTCGTGGTGGAGCTTAGCGTCAGCCTATTCCCCCAGATCCACGTCAATGCCTATGCGCTGATCTATCGTAACACGCACTGAGCCCAAACCGCTTATAAACTAATAAAGCGGTACCGGGATGGCCCGATACCGCTTTATTAGTTTATAAGCGGTTCTATACGTAGTAGCTATACAGATTTTAGCCTTGCTTATCTCGGCCGTCCGCCACCACGGTTCCCACCCGCCGGGGCAGCTCCGCCCGGGGGTGCGGCTGGCTGTCCACCGCCGTTGTCGCTTCCTTCGTCTTTCAGGTCGTCGTTGCCACCCTGTCCGCGACGGCGCTGGGGCTGGTCGAAGCTAAGTTTCCCCAGTTTGTAGCTGAAGTTCACCCGGATGCCAGCGTTGTAAAGGCTGGTCAGGCTATTCTGCGAGAAGATCGGCGAACTGGATTCGGACCGGACCGTGAACGGATGATTAAAGAAGTTTTCACCGGCAATACCGAAGCTTCCGCGCTTGTCTTTCAGGTCTTTCTTCAACCCTATGCTATAGAAGGCAAACCCTCCCTGATACCCCTGAAGCTGAATCTGCTTACCCCGAATGAATCCGAAGCCCTGGAGGCCCCAGCCATTTTTCAGAGTCAGACTTGAGAAGAAACGGCCCGTTACTACCCAGCCTGAGTTCGTAGCCCGGTAGATGAACGTAGAGCTGTTGTTGGTCAGATAGGCGTAGTAGGCATCGACTCCGCCCCCAATCTGCCATTTCGAAAACAAGGTCGCATTGCCGAACAGGTTTACGCCATAGGCTGATTCGCGACCAATATTCAGGTACGTTGTCCGAATGGGAATCGGCAGTGTCGGGTTCAGCACTTCGCCAACGCTCGTTCTGACGGTATCCCGTACGCTGGTGATTGAGTTGTTGGTTAACCGGGCAAACAAAGTCGCGTTGATGTACACCGATTTGATGTAGGCACTCGAACTGAATTCCAGATTGTCGGTCAACTCGGGCGACAGCAGCGGGTTCCCCTGCGTGATGTTGGTAGGGTTGGCCGCATTTACGTTCGGGTTCAGGAACTGAATACCGGGTCGCTGCAAGCGCCGGTTATAGGCCAGTTTAATCGTTTTTCCACCTTTCAGCGCCTTCGAAATGTTTACGCTCGGCACCAGATTGCCGTAGGCAGGAATGCCTAAATCCTGACCAGCCTGACCGCCCTGATCGCCAGGCTGCGTCCGGCTGTAGTTGGCATTGATCGTCGTATGCTCGTAGCGGGCACCGGCTTTCAGCGTATATTTCGTCTTGGTGGTCAGCGTGTACGATACGTAGCCAGCGGCAATGTTCTGGTCGTAGTTTAACGTATTGGCCGGGCGGCTCTGATCAAGCTGAAACGGACCGTTGCCATTGGCGAAGTTATAGCTGAAGCTGCTCTCCACCTGCCGGAAGATGCCTTTCCCGCCGAATTCGAGCAGTTGATTGGTGCTGATGGGCGTCTGATAATCGGCCCGGAGGGTAGTCTCCTGGTTGTAGCTGTCGTTCAGGTTTTGCTGGCGGGCCGCCACCGTAGCGAAATCGGCCGAGTTCAGGATGTCGGCCGTGAAATCGTTATTGCGGTTGTTGCGGCTGTACTGCGCCGATACACTGAACTCCTGCTGCGGTTTGTAGGTGCGGGTGTAATCAATATTAGCATCGACCGTTCCGGAAAGGTCTTTCGTCTGTACGTTCCGGGCGTTGTAAACCGGAAAATACGGACCCGTCGTTTTGGTGATGAAGTTGTCCTGGTACTGAATGTTGTTCCGGGCACCGTAGCGCAGGCTGGCCGTAATGGCGCTGTTTTTACTGATGTCATAATCCCAACCCAGCGTGTACTGACCAAATATACCTTCGTTACGTGTATTGGCTGTCTGCTCAGTTGTGGTGGTCGTTCCTCCGTTCCCAAACGTCCGCTGGGTGTTCGCGAACCGGCCAATTACGTTGTAGTTCGCCCGGCCGAAGCCACTCAGACTAAAGCCCATTTTGCCCGTACGGAGGTTACCGTTCAGGCCCAGGTTACTGCCCCGGTTGCCCACGCCTGAATCGAGGTTGAGCGTGAATCCCTGTAGGGTTGCTTTCTTGGTGATAATATTGATGATACCGGCCGAGCCTTCGGCGTCGTATTTGGCCGAGGGCGAAGTAATCACTTCCACCGTCTTGATCATGTCAGCGGGAATCTGCTTCAGGGCATCGGCCACGCTGCTGGCTACAATGGTCGAGGGTTTGTTGTTGATCAGCACGCGAACGTTGCTGCTGCCCCGCAAACTGACGTTACCGTCGAGGTCAACCGACAACAAGGGCACTTTCCGCATGACGTCGGTGGCATCACCGCCTTTCGATGTTACGTCTTTCTCGGCGTTATACACGAGCCGGTCTACCTTTTCTTCAACCAGCGCAGCCTGCCCCACTACGTTTACTTCGTTAAGCGTGCGAACGTCGGCCGATAGCCGAACCGCCCCCAGGTTTACGTCACCCCGCCGGTCGAGCTTAACGCTCGAAATGGTCTTGTTCCGGTACCCTACGAACGAGATCAAAACCTGAAAATCACCCTGCGGCAGTTTGCTGAGTGTAAACCGTCCCTGGTCATCGGCAACGGTTCCGTCAATCGGTTTCTTTGTTTGGGGATTGATCAGCGCGATACTGGCAAACTCAACCGGTTTATTACTCGTTGAATCGACAATGGTACCGGTAAGTTTAGCGTTTCCCCGAGGGCTATCGTCCGATGCGGTGCCGGGGATGGCCGTAGCGGGCCGTTGACCTCCTCCGCCGGGCATCGTCGGGAACTGCGCCAAAGCCGTTCCTGCGGAGAGCAGCGTCGTTAAGCCAACCGCTAAAACTGGTAATGCTTTTTTCATCTGTCAGGTTGTAATGCTATAAAATCAAAAGACAAAGTTGATTCAGTTTCTAAAGAAAAGACAACTGAGTTGACAAAATTTCCGTTCGTGCAACCTTTTCTCCGAGAATACTACACGAGCGGTATTGGCCGTAGACGAGCGGGATCGATTACTTAAGTAAAAAGTGATGAGTGACTTTGTAGTTCCGCGTAGGTCGAGGGCTCCAGCACTTCGGGTACGTCGCTGGGCTCGCTTCGCGATGTAATTCGTTTGCTGATGCTGTAGCTGTGCATCTGTTTGGCGGGGTACTGTTCGTTCAGGATGGCCAGCACATCCTGTTCCGTTAGGGTGTCGTGCAGCCAGGCTCGTTCCAGCTCCGGCGTCAACAGGCAGGGCATGCGTTTTTTCGTGTTATGAATAGCCGCCAGGAGCGGGTTGGCCTCGGTGGTCAGCAAGGTGTACGTTGGAATAAGCTCGCCGGTTTCGGGGTCCGGCCATTCATCCCATAATCCCGCAACCGATGCAATCGGCTGGTCTTTCATGCTGATGTAAAATGGAAACTTCTTGCTGCCGATCGTGTGCCACTCGTAAAAGCCGGTTATGGGAATCAGACACCGCTTACCCGCCTGCGCGGCTGACCGATAGGAGGGCTTCTCGTAAATCGTCTCCGACCGGGCATTGATCGTCCGGGCGCGAATGTCGGCGGCATCCTCGCGGCTCCTGGCCCAGCGCGGAATCAGTCCCCAGTTCATCAGTTGAAAGCGTTCTGGCTTAGACTTGTCCGCATCCGACCGGGCCAGGATGGGCCAGGCTGGGAACTGGTAGGCATTAGCGTGGTATACCGGCTGGTAGTTAGCGTCCGGGGGCATGGGAGCCTTGTAACGGGCTTCAAGCTCGGCAGCGGTTGCATTGAGTGATTTATGGTAACACATCGGTTTTTTAGGGAGCCAGACGTTCTTATCGGGCTATCTGATAAACAAATAAATTAGCCCTCCGGTTATGCCAATCACATCGGGTGCCGAATGCCTGCTTCTTATTCATGAATCAATCTCCAGAACCAACCGTCACTATCGACGAACCAACGCGATCCCTTGCCAATATCGAACGCGATACGTGGCAGCAATTAAGCCAAGCTGCTCAGGCAAAAGCCGATGGGTTCAAGACAATGACGCTTGCCACCAGTACGGCTACCGGTGCCGACGCCCGAATGGTGGTGTTACGTCAAGTCGATGAGATTCATAAATACCTTTGGTTTCATACGGACGCACGGGCCGAAAAAGTTATGCAGCTCGAAGCGCATCCGGTGGCCGCGTTGCTGTTCTGGGACGAAGATCGGCAGGTGCAGCTTCGGGCAAACATTGAAACCCGGCTGCATACCGACGATTACGTTGCCGACGAACACTGGGCTAAGCTGTGGGTTGGTGGCCGCAAGAATTATTTATCCGAACGGACGCCCGGCAGCGAACAGACCGCGCCTTACCCCGGCTTTCCGGAACACCTGGGCGAGAACTTACCTACGCCGGAGGAAAGCGAAAGCGGCCGTCAGAACTTCGCCGTTATCGAATGCCGCGTTCTGCTGATGGAATACCTGCACCTGAGCCGCAGTGGTCAGACGCGGGCGCAGTTCCAGTATGAGCCGGCCGAAAAAATGGTTTGGTTAGCGCCCTGAAGTATCGAGCGCCCCTGTTCCTCCCGTACGTAACGAACCAACTTAGGCTACTCCCGGCGTCGCTGTCGGCTCTTTCGCCAGGCCGAAAAGTCTTCGTAGAACCGATCCAGAAAAACGGCCGGACTGATGGAGTAATACACGCCATTTAAGGTAGACGGGCTAAGCGGTACGTTCCGTTGCAGCGTGTAGCGGTAGCCCGTCATCAGGTTAACGCCAAACCACCGCAGCGGCCGCAGTCCCCGCAGCGCCGGAAACTTAATCGAAGCCGAAATCCCCACACTCAACGGAACGGCTATACTTCGCCGGAGATCGGGCTGCTGCGTATCCGTGTTGGTGATCTCGTACCGGGCCGATCCGAGCCCCACCTCGATCGGCGAACTTAGCTCCCAAAATTTACGACGAAAATAATACGGCTCGACGTATACCGTTGCGTACTGCAATCGCCGGTTCTGCACATGAAACCCTTCCCACGACTCGTTCAGATGCTGGTTGGTGAAGTAATAGCCTACGCCTGCTTTGACATTAATCGGCAGCAGAAAGCCCACCCGCGCTCCCCAGACATTGGTCGGATTACTCAGCAGCGGAGGAGTCGCGTCTTTAAAATAGAAGAAGCGCTGATCGAGTTCAAAAATGAATTTAGGCTTATCCGGGCGCTCGTTCCGGTTACGACCCAGGGAATCGGCCGCATCGGGCGGCTGTGCCCGAAGCCACTGACCGGTTAACAACCACAGAAAAACGGAGAGACGTACATAAATCATCATGATGCATAAGCTGCTCTGGCAGACAAAGCCCTACGTTCAATAACCCCCAAACTTGGTCCAGTGTTGTAGCGTAGGTATCTGGCTAAACCCGCTAGCGAACCGAATACATGCCAGGCGGGAGCCAAAGCCATTCCGCCGTTTTTGTGGTTATAGGAGTCATTACCACTCATCAACTGTTTGACGTATGACCGAGAATGACGCAAAGCAACCTGACCGTGCCTTTAACTACGACCTGGATTACCGTACCCTGAACCTCCGCGAACATCCCGACCTATATCGGGTTGGCAAAGGAGAACAGGGGGTTTTACTCGTCCAGCCCTATAAATCGGAGATACTCCCCTACTGGAAATTCAAATCGCCGGAAATTGCCCGCGAATCGTCCGAAAAAATCTACCAGTTGTTTCTTGAATACAAGCGCAAAGGCGATTTCATTGGCATGGATATGGCCCGCAAGTTTCTGCAAATGGGCTACACCCGGTCCCGACGCTACGCCAACCACAAAACGGGTCAGAAATATGATGGCCCGGTTCCCGACGATCAGAAAGGCCGGTCGGGTGCCCACGGCCGCGACCAGCTCCCCCGCGAGGAGGATCCGGTGAAGGCGGAGTCGGCCCGAATTTTCTACGGCAAATACCTTCAGGCGCGGGAAGACCCGGAATATAAACGGCTTAAAAAAGCCTGGCAGGAAAAATACGGTTGATTTTCAGTCCGTAGTCTGCTTATCTTTGCCCGGCAAACGTATCAATAACGCTCAACTCACTGAATGTCATGTAATCGCGTACAGGTTCCGCTATTTGGTTAGCCTTTATCACCCGGTAAAGTGCCTGTATTTCTAGTGTTCATTCCAAACGCGATCATCATGATTTCCCGTAAATACGGCCGGACGTATCATTACCCCTTTTCTCCGGGTACCACCAGCGACGACCGCATCAATCAGCAGTATCAGACCGATAGTTCCTATATCCAGACGCTTGTGCATACCGAGAAACTGGACGGCGAAAACAACTGTCTCAACCGCTACGGTGTGTTTGCCCGCTCACACGCGGCCCCAACGCAAACGCCCTGGACGCGCCATTTGCGCGACCGATGGGAATACATTAAACACGACCTCGGCGACCTGGAGCTATTTGGCGAGAATCTATACGCTGTGCATTCCATCAGCTACCGTCAGCTTGAGGCTTATTTTTTTGTTTTCGCCGTTCGCGACCATGATCAGTGGTTATCGTGGGAAGAGACCCTGTTTTACGCGCAGTTGCTCGATTTCCCGACGGTGCCGGTGCTGTCTGTGCAATCGCAACCGTTCCGCCCGATCGAAGTAGAGAACGCGGTAAATCGATTGGCGTCAGCGCCCAGCGTTTTTGATTCGTACGACGTACAGACGGGCGAAGCCTGCACCCGCGAAGGTGTTGTCACCCGCGATGCCGCCAGTTTTTCGGTAGCCGATCACCCGCATCGCGTATTTAAATACGTGCGGAAAGGCCATGTGAAAACCGACGAGCACTGGACGCGCAACTGGCAGCGTGCCCGATTGCAGTACGAACAATGACGCATAGCTGAGTAATACTAGCGAGTTTAACATCAGCCTTTTACTTTTTAGTCATTGTTTGTCAGGTAAGCTTACCTGACAACACCAATCCAACTTGATATGTGGACATTCACATCCGATAAACAGTGGTCAGCACTTACGCGTCGTTTTCCGGAAGTCCGGGATATGACCGGCGTGAGGCAGGACCCACGTCATCATGGCGAAGGCGACGTTGCCACGCATACCCAACTGGTTCTGGCGGCCCTCGAAGCCGACGTTCGGTATCAAACTTTACAATCAGGGCAGCGGGAGTTGCTCTGGACGGCGGCTCTTTTACACGACGTTGAGAAACGCTCGACTACGGTGGTTGAAGCCGACGGCAGCATCACGGCACGCGGCCACGCCCGTAAAGGGGAACGTACCGTACGGGAATTGCTGTACACCAACTACCGGATAGCGTCGCCACCGCCCTTCGCCGAGCGCGAGCAGATTTGCAAACTAGTCCGGCATCACGGCCTGCCCCTCTGGATTTTCGAGAAACCCGATCCGCTGAAAACGTTGCTGCGAACGAGTCTGGAGGTAAATACCGAATGGCTTTCCCTGTTGGCCCGGGCGGACGTACGGGGACGGATCTGCGCCGACCAGGCCGATCTGCTGTACCGAATCGATTTGTTCGAGGAGTTGTGCAAAGAAAACGGGTGTTGGGGGCAGCCATATCCGTTCGTGAGCGAAGAGGCCCGGTATTATTATTTCACGCACGACACGGACTACCCTAGCTACGAACCCTTTCCCGAAACCGGTTCGGAGGTTATTTTGCTGGCCGGCTTACCGGGGGCTGGAAAAGATACGTTCGTGAGTCAGCACTTGGCCGACTGGCCGGTGATCAGCCTGGATAACTATCGCCGGAAGTTTAAGATCAGCCCGACCGACAAACAAGGGACCAGCCGCGTTCTGCAAATGGCCAGGGAAGATGCTAAATCCATGCTGCGCAGCAAAACGTCGTTTGTCTGGAATGCCACCAACCTGACGTATCAGCTTCGCCAGCAGCTAGTTGGCCTGTTTACAACTTATAAAGCCCAGGTCCGGCTGGTGTACATTGAAGTACCGTATCGGCAACTGGTCCAGCAGAACGAAACCCGCGAGTATGCGGTGCCTGCCGACGTACTGCACCGGATGTTTGAGCGCCTGGAGATTCCGGCGCTGTGGGAAGCGCATGATGTGCAGTATTTCGTGCCGGAGCGGTTGACGTAAACAAACCGGTAAAGCGGATTCTTTGTGTAGCTTTGTGCCTTGTTTATAGGTGCCTCCGGTTACTGGACAAGGCACAAAGACTTTAAAAACAGGTATGCAGCTTTTAGACGGTAAACTTCTTTCTACGCAGATCAAGCAGGAAATCGCGGCCGAAGTCGCACAAATAAACGAGCAGGGCGGCAAAATTCCGCATCTGGTTGCCATCCTGGTGGGTACCCTCGGCCGAAGCGAAACCTACGTAGCGAGCAAAATGAAAAGCTGCGAAGAAGTTGGGATGCACTCCACCCTTATCCGTTTCGACCCATCGGTTTCGGAAGAAGAGCTGCTGGATAAGGTGCGGGAAGTCAACGAAAACCCCGACATGGACGGGCTGATCGTTCAGTTGCCTCTCCCCGATCATATTTCGGCCGATAAAGTGATGGAAACCATCGATCCGGCAAAGGACGTAGACGGCTTTCACCCCATCAACATTGGCCGGATGGCAAAGGGGCTACCCGCTTACGTATCGGCGACTCCGCAGGGGATTCTGGAGATGCTGAAACGGTACGAAATCGAAACGGTCGGCAAGCATTGCGTTGTCGTTGGCCGGAGCCAGATCGTCGGACTTCCGATGAGTATTCTGATGCAGCGTAATACGTATCCCGGCAACTGCACCGTTACGTTAACCCACTCGAAAACGCAGAACCTGGCAGAAATCTGCCGATCGGCCGACATCCTAATTGCCGCCTTGGGCCGTCCCGAGTTTATTACCGCCGATATGGTAAAGGAAGGAGCCGTAGTCATCGACGTTGGTCTGGAGCGCGTTCCGGATGCGACCAAGAAAAGCGGCTTTGCCCTAAAAGGCGACGTAAAATTCGATAAAGTAGCTCCCAAAACCAGCTTCATTACGCCCGTACCCGGTGGCGTCGGACTGATGACCATCTGTTCGCTGATGCAGAACACCGTGAAGGCCGCCCGCAAAGAGGTATATGCCTGAATCGCCGATGTGGATGTAAGCAATCTGGCGGTAGGAACGGAGAAGATCAGAAAATTAATGGGAATATGGGTTGCTGCAGACTCATGCATCTTATCGGTGACGGTACGCCGTCGGGAGGTGCGTGGCACTTATCATTCAGAACTCACATCAATTACGCTATAGCATCAGCATGACTTACGACGAATATAACCTGCTTCGAGCCGAAAAGAAGTGGAAAGAAACGCTGTTTATTTATGTTGCCCTCTTCAATTTATTGCGTCAATAGCCAGATTATCAATTGAATTTAAGATGTAACTTATTTTGACTAATTCGTTTAAATTAGGGCGTGTTGACAATCAATGGAGTAAAATCATGGCCGAAGCCAAATAAATGAGTCTAATAAAGCTGGTAGCGGTCTTTTCATAACAGGTCGCTACTCGGCGGTACTGCTTGAGCTTGTTAAAAAATCGCTCGACTTTATTCCGATCCCTGTATAAATTCTCATCAATCAGGCGCTCTTCTAAGCGGTTCTTCTTAGACGGAAGAACTACCTCAACTGCCGCTTTTTGCAGTAAGCCAATCAGCGAATCCGCATCATAACCGCGATCAGCTGATACCGCGCCCGTCTTATAATCAGCCAGTAAACTCTCCGCTTGGGTGATGTCAGCCCGCTGCCCAACCGTGATAATAAGCCGCAACGGGTTACCCAAAGCATCCACAGCAACGTGAATCGTAGTACTCCAGCCACCGACCGATTGGCCTAAGCACGCGCTGGCGGGGTCGCTTTTTTTTGACCGGCTGCATGCTGATGGGCCCGCACGACCGTTGAGTCGATCATCAGCCAGTCTAAGTCCGGCTCTTGCAACTCCTCAAAAAACCCTTTGCCAAACACCGGCTTTGGCCCAGCCTCGGAAGCGTTGATAAACTGAATTCCATAAGCCAAACCGGTCGGGCAAGTCGCGCCAAGGGGCACCAGAGCGGGCGATCCATAGCACCGCATTGATGAACAGACGATTGTCAGCGGCTGATCGACCTACGTCAGTGATTTTGCCGGGTAAGCGAGGAGCGATTCGCTCCCATTGTTGATCGGTAATTTCATAACGGCGCATGGGACAAAGTTGCAAACCAAGACTACCTTTACCTAATTGTCAACACGCTCTAGTTCAGTCAGTATCGTTCACAAAAAGGTTACTTCTCATCATTAACTGAACTTGTCGTAATCTGCTAGCTAAACCGTTCAGAAAAACGTCCAATTCCGATCAGGACAAGTCATTGTAAAACTTAATCTTTTTGATAAGTTTTACAATGACTTGTCCTAAATCCTTCTTATCCTAATGGCTTTGCTTAATCAAGTCATTGATTTTCATAACGATAAAATTTGAGTTTACTTCGTAGCGGATATACAATACTGATCACAGGGCCAGCGCTACCGAGGATACGCGGTACCGAATTCAACCTTCGTTACGCGCGTAATGATTATTTGACGAATGATCAACATATAGAATGGGCACCCCGTTGAAGTTGCTCGTCGTGGAGGACGACATGATCATTGCCGCCAACATCGCCCTGCAACTCACTAAACTGGGTTATGAGGTGAGCGGGGTTGTGCCCAGGGGCGAAGAGGCCATCCTACATGCTGAAACCAACCGACCGGATTTAATTCTGCTCGATATTAGTCTTAAAGGCTCACTCGACGGTATCGACACAGCCCATGCTATCCACCGGCAGTGGAACATCCCAATTATCTATGTCACGGCCAATACCGACGAAGCTACTTTTGCCCGGGCTATAAAAACGCATCCCTACGCTTACATCGCCAAGCCGATCCGGGCAATGGAGCTACAACGGGCTATCGAGCTCGCCATGAGCCGCCTGGCCGACGAGCCGCCCACCTCTGCCCACCCTGCGCCCGACGCGCCCTTTGTGCTCAGTGACCGGATTTTTGTGCGGCACCGCGAAAAGATCGTCAAGATTTTCATCGCCGATATTCTCTACGTGGAAGCCGACCGAAACTATTGCCACCTCTATACGGCCGACAAAGAATACCTGCTGACAACGACCCTGAAGGTGATGGAAGACAAACTCCCGGCGGCCTATTTTTTACGGGTACACCGCTCCTACCTGGTAAATCTGACGCAGGTCGATGAGGTGGGAGACGGGCATATCGGAATCGGGAGTAAAACGATTCCGCTCAGCCACCTCCTGCGCGAGGCACTACTGAAACGAATCCAGACCATTTGAAACTCGCGGTCAGCCGTTCGGCAAGACCGACAACCCGCCCTTGCCGTTTACACATCCGGTAAGAAAACAACCTCCTTCGGACAGTATTACCCCACGTTCGTCCCGACCCGTTTGGTGTCGGTTGCTGATTCGTACACTTTTGTCAGGCCGGAAGTCGTCCGTGTCCGGCCTGACCTGGCGTATTCGCCTGTGAGGTAATTACCTGATTATCATTTATCAAATCAAACTTAAAAACACCATGCAAACCGTAGGTATTATTGGTGGAGCCGGCTTCATTGGCAGCTATGTTACCCAAAAATTTCTGTCCGAAGGCTATGACGTGCGGGTTTCCGTCCGCGACCTCGCCAAAAAAGAACGGTACGATCATCTCGACCAGTTAGAAAATGCCGTGTATCACCTCGACATCGTGGAGATGGACGTGCAGGACGAAACCGCTCTGCGGGATTTTCTGTCCGGTTGTGACATCGTGATTCACAGCGGTACGCCGTTTCAACTTGCCGTGGAAGACCCGCAGCGCGATCTGCTCAATCCGACCATCCGGGGAACCGAGAATTTCCTAAAACTGGCGGGTGAGATTCCTTCGCTCAAAAAAGTGGTGTTCGTCGGCTCGGTCGCGTCGCTCAACACGGCTTACCCGTTGCCCGTCCCCAACCGCCCTGCCGACCATATCTATACCGAAGCAGACGAACCACATCACGACGCCGACGATCACCCCTACGCTCAGGCCAAGTACTACGCCGATCAGGTCGTGCGCCAGTTTGTAAAAACCCATCCTGACCTGGGTTTTGAAGTCGTGAGCGTGTACCCCACCTTCGTGACGGGGCAGTCGTTGTCGGGCCGGGACGATTCGTCGTCAATGGGAATGCAGTATCTGTTCAAAAACAGGCTTGCACCCAATCCCTTCGTGGAGATGATGTTTGCGAAAAACGTCGAGTTTGCCATGGTGTCGGTTGCTGATGTGGCCGAGGGCATTTTCCGGGCCGCGACCACCACCGGGCTGCACGGCCGGAACTACCTGCTCGCCAACGGAAGCCACACCGTATCAGACATCACGCTGATGCTCAACGGGCAGGAACCCGTCGGCGCGGCCCGCACCGTGTACAGCAATGCAGCCGCGACGCAGGACCTCGGTATGCAGTTCCAGTCCGTCCACGTCCCGCTGAGCGAATACGCCGGCTAATCAGGCCATTGCTTTTCTCTTTTACCCCCAATCCAATTTTCCCGGTGAAAACCAGTTCAACCCTCCGATTTCCCATGAAAACTAACCAATCTACTTCGCCCATCCTGGCCATTTTTGCCGCCCTTCTTTTGTTTGCCACCAGTTGCAACGCCCCCGCCAAAGAAACGCCTACCCAGACGACCGACGTGTCGACCATGACAACCGAAAACAAGCAAGCGATTGAACAGGAAATCTCTGGCCTTATCAAAGAATTCTTCCAGCAAGTCGAAAAACTGGACATCGAAACCTGCATGACCTACTTTGAAAATACGCCTGATTTCCAGGCTGTCAACCCCGATGGTACCTTCGGCGATTACAACGCGCTAAAAAAACTGAACGCAGACGGGTTCAGCCAGATGAAGACGTTGAGTGTCGTACCAAATAAGGAAGCGATTCGGGTTTTGACTGACTCGCTGGTGCTGTATACGTTCTCGATGGAGCAGAATGCAACGCTTAAAACCGGCCAGAAAATAAAGTATGAACACGTAGCGGGAACGATGCTCTTCACCAAAATAAATGGCGCGTGGAAAGCGACCTTTTACCAGGAGTCGGCATCGGCACCGGTAGCCGTCAAGTAGATCGTCGGTATGCGGGGCGAATCGAAGGGTTGCCCCGCATCCGAATTAGCCCTGTCGAACAAAACTAATAAGCAAACCAAATCTCAATGAAAACCAGCCATTTACTCATACTCGTTGCCCTGCTGTTGGGCACTTTCTCGCTTCATGCACAGTCGCTGAACCCAGAGGCCGTGGCCTTCGTGAAAACCTACCAGGATGCCTACAACAAAGGCGACCGCACCACCCTGATGACCCTGTTCAGCGATAGCGTTGGCCGGGTCAACCGCGACGGTAGTGCTAAAATGTTGCCCAAATCGTATTGGAACGACGATTACGTTCGCGATTTCGGCGAAACGATAGGTACCTACCAGGACTTCACGGTGAAAAGCACCAAAGTCCTGCCCGGTGGGAAAATGGCCATCGCCACTACGTTCACGGGCTACGATTTTGACCGAAAAACAAACGCCAAAGTACAGCCCGCGCCGGGTTCGATGGACCTGATTATTGGCAGGGAAGGCGGTCAGTGGAAAATACAGCAGGAAAAGCTGCTCTTGGGTATTTCGAGCCTCGCCGTTGAGATGGAAGAGGTGGTAAAGAAATTTCAGAATGCCTACAACCGCGAAGACATCGCCACGCTCAAAACCTTGATGACCAGTGGTATCGTCAGGACCGCACCCGATGGTACTACCCAAACCGGACTCGATAAGGAGGTTGCCGGTCTGACCCAAGCCTTTGCCGATGGGGATGTGAATACGGTGATCGGCATCTCGAACGGCGTACCGCAGTTTGATGGCAGCGTGATCCTGACGGGCATCTTTCGTCAGAATGGGCGCACAACCAAAGGCCAGTCTATTCACTACGACGGAGCCTATAGCAACCGGGTGGTCAAGGAAAACGGGCAGTGGAAACTCAGCGAGATAAAGACTACGCCCGTCGTTAAAACCGTCACCTACCACAAGGTAGCCGACTATGCCGCCTGGAAGAAGGGGTTCAACACCTTCGCCAACGAACGGCGGTTTGCGGGCGAGCTGAGCGCCGAAGTCAGTACGTTGCAGGACGACCCCAACATGGTGTGCATCATTGCAGAGTGGGCCTCGGCTGAAGCGGCTCAGGCTTTTTTTGCCCGCCCTGACCTGGCCGCCACTATGCAGAAAGACGGCGTTCAGGGCAAACCAACCGTCATGGTTCTGAGCAAAAAATAAGTCGCGGCCTTTCCGTCTATGTCTACACCTGCCGAGTGGCACGGGTTGCCCGGCGTGTCACAAATTCAAATCAATCCAATTCAAGCCTCACTATCGCCAATGAAAACTAACCAATCCGCCCTGATACTGGCTGCTTTTACCGCTCTGTTTTTGTTTGCCGCCGGGTGCAATACCGCTCCTCAAAAAGCAGATGAGAAACCAGCGGCTCAATCCGATGCACCGGAGTATTTTATGTTACGGCCCGACGTCGAAAAAGCCTATGGCTATTCCCATGCCGTTCGGATTGGCAATGAACTGAAAATATCGGGTGCGGTCAGTATGGACGAGAAAGGAAACCTGACGGCTAAAGGTGATCTGGGCCAACAAATGAAAAACTGCTACGCCGATCTGGACAAAATTCTGAAGCACTATGGCTACACCTGGGACGACGTTGTGGTGGAGAATATTCTGACCACGAACATGCCCGAATTTGTGAACCAGTCGGCTTACCGGAATACGATCTACAAAAAGCAATTCCCGACTGGGTCGTGGTTTGGCGTAAAGGAGTTAGCACTGCCCGGCCAGTTGATTGAGATTGAGTTAGAAGCCTATAAAGTGCGCTGATTCAGTTCAGCGGATTCGATGATGTGGCTCATCGTCTTTTTACAGATCCCTGTCTGAGGTTATCCAAACTATCCAGAACACATAAACGAGTGTTGGCCGCTATATCGAAATGACCTTTCCGATACCCTCTACATCTGCAACCGCAGGCTCCCTCAATCCAGCGCCTTCATTACTCAAAAGCCGCATCGAGTCCATCGACGTGCTGCGGGGCCTGATTATGGTCATTATGGCGCTGGACCATACGCGGGATTTCTTTCACGCCCAGGCCTATACCGATGACCCGCTCAATCTCGATACCACTACGCCGGTCCTGTTCGCTACGCGCTGGATTACCCACTTCTGCGCCCCTACGTTTGCCTTGCTATCGGGTACATCCATCTACCTGCAGGGGTTACGAAAATCGCATAGGGAGTTGAGTCTGTTCCTGCTGAAACGGGGGCTATGGCTCATTGTAGCCGAGGTGCTCCTGATTGCGCCAGCGGATACGTTTACCCTGTTTAATCCCATCACGCTGGTCGTTTTCTGGTCGCTGGGCATCAGCATGGTGTTCATGGCCGGGCTGACGTGGCTGCCGTTCCGGGTCATACTGAGCATTGGTTTAGCGATCGTTTTAGGCCATAATTTGCTGGATGCGGTGGAACAGGCACCGGGATTTACGTCGGGTTTTTGGTGGGCGCTGTTTCACGGCGGCAGTCACCGTGTGTTTGAATACGCGCCTGGTCGGGTCATTATGGTGCTGTACCCGTTTCTTCCCTGGCTGGGGCTCATGATGCTGGGCTACTGCCTAGGCCGTTTGTTTGCCCCAGCGGTTGCCGCCTGGAAGCGTCAACAATGGCTGTTTTATCTCGGTGCCGGAGCCATTGGGTTATTCGTAGGGCTGCGTTTACTGAATGGATACGGCGACCCCTTCCCCTGGAGCGTCCAGAGAGATGGCCTCACTACGTTGTTCTCGTTCCTGAAGGTACATAAATACCCCCCATCGCTGCTGTACATGTGCATTACGGTAGGGCCGGGACTGCTGGGACTGGCGTTGCTGGAGAATGTACACAATCGCCTTACGGACGTGCTGCGCACCTACGGACGAACGGCCTTTTTTTACTACACGATCCATTTTTATGTGCTGCATACCCTGCGCATGATTGTCTTTTTTGCCGCTGGTCATGCCATAGCCGAGGCCGATGAATCATTTAAAACCATACCGATGCGATTTGTGCTGCCCGGTGAGGGAGGCTACACTCTTGGGGTGGTTTACCTGATCTGGATAGCCGTTGTCGCGTCGTTGTATCCCCTATGTCGCTGGTATGATGCCTACAAGACAACGCACAAAGGGCAGTGGTGGCTGAGCTATCTGTAGAAAGTAAACAACCAAACCCCAGTCAAGAAATGAACGAAAGTGAAAAAGTAAAAACAAGAACGGTTGTTATTCCTGTCGACCTGGAAGCCGTTAAAAAATTATGGTTCGACTATTTAGTCTGGGGTAACGACAAAATGCAGGAACTCTACGGCGTTCATCCTCATAATCCCGAAGAAACTGTTGAACAGGATATCCAACAGATTGGTAAGTTTCAACCCCCTTACGGACAGCTAATCCTGGCTAGTTATGAAGGTAAAGTATGTGGGCTTGGAAGTCTAAAACGTATCAACTCCGATATCGGTGAACTAAAACGGATGTTTGTTGATCCAGCCAGTAGACGAATTGGGGCTGGGCGAGCAATCCTTAACCGACTTTTACTTGAAGCGAAAAAAGTCGGTTATAAAAAAATTCGACTTGACAGTCCCAAATTTATGGAAGCGGCTCATTCCTTATATAGACGTTTTGGATTTCGTGACATTGACGCGTATCCAGAAATGGAAATCCCCGCAGAATTTAAAGACTATTTGTTATTCATGGAATTGGATTTAACGGACGACACTGAATAAATCCGAAATGATAAGCACAGACAAGCCCAGCCTATACTGCCGGGGACCGATCTTAAAACAGTTAAACTAATCCAATCAAGTCCATGAAACAACTCCTGATTTCGCTATCTTCTCTTTGGCTGCTGGTTAGCCTCGGCCTGTCGGCCACTGCACAGGCTCAGCAAACGTCAACGACTCAACTCAAAAGTATTCACCTTTTCGATATGCCAGCCGGTGTAACAGAGGCCCAGTTGTCGGCGGTGATTGGCGAGTTAAACACGGTCATTACACGTCTGGGGTACAGTAACGCCGGATACACACTCTACAAAGTAGCCGGTGAAGGAGCCGACAAATACCGCTACTACTTCGAGGGCAATTGGCCCAATACCGAAGCGTATCAGAAAATTCACGACGACAAATCGTTTCAGGACGCGGACAAAAAATTAGGTATGGTTTACGAGAAAATAAAAGCCGTCGAGCTCTACCGTCGCTTAGTGAGAGTACCCTAAATCGTTTAAACCAAAGCTATGAAAACCAAGCCATTTACCCTGATTCTGGCCGTTGTTGTCCTTACGTCTGTCTGCGTTACCGGATGCAACGCCCCCGCCCAAAAAGCAGAAGCTACTACTGATCAGGTAGCTGCTAAACCCGATATGGCCGCCATCAAAACGGAAATACAAGCCATCGAAACCGAGTGGGCCAATGCCACAACAGCGAGAGACATCGACAAGGTAATGGCTCTTTATGCAGACGATGCCGTAGAAATGGCCGACGACGAACCCATGTCCGTGGGAAAGGCGGCTATCCGGCAGGTGCTGCTCAACAGTATGAACGCACGAAAGGCCGGGACGACGGTTTCTTACGAAACGATGGACGTGTACGGCGATGGCAACGTAGTGACCGAAGTCGGAAAGACAACGATTAAAGACGCGGCTGGCAACGTAGTGAGTGCCGGCAAATACATGGGCATTTTTGAAAAACGCGACGGAAAATTTATCTGCATCCGCGATATTAACAACGAGGATCAGCAAGACAAGTGAAGTAGCTTGGGCTAACAAACAGGTCAACATGAATGGATACGTTGTTTTTGGGTGGCTCCTCCTGCTAATGTGCCTGTCCGCACCAGACGGGCAGGCACAATCCACGGTGCTTTACTTCGACGAACCCCCCAAAGAGACGCTGGGCCGCAACCGAAATCAATTAACCATCAATCAATTCTTTACCGACCGCGACGATTTTCTCTGGTTCATCACCGGCAGTGGCCTGAGCAGGTACGACGGCCATGAGATCGTAACGGTACGCTCTGATCCGGCGGATTTGAACTCCCTCTCCTCGGCGCGGGTGGCGGATATGATTCAGGACGAGCGAGGCACGTTCTGGATAACCACCCGCGACGGGGGCCTTAATGCCTACAACCAGCAAACGGGCAACGTGGCCCATTTTCAGCACCAGCCTACCAACAAAACCAGTTTATCATCGGATAAGCTCCGATTTCTTCAACGCGATGAATCCGGTCAGCTCTGGATCGGGAGCGATTGGGGCATGAATCGGTTCGACCCCAAAACGGGTCGAACGGTCCGTTTTTTGCCCAAACCAGGCGAGTCAGGGCAGTTGCAGGGCAACCCACTGTCGCCTATTCTAATTGAATCGCCGGGCGTGGCCCGGCCGGGCTATGTGTACGTTTACACAACGGCTGGGTTCGAGCAGTTTGACCAAACCAGCAACCGTTGGCGGTGCTTTCCTAGGGTAACTAAATCAGGGGTGCCCGTCATCAACGCCAATGATGGTCTCAATGTAATTAACGGTCTCTGCAAAGATCGTCGGGGCCTGATCTGGATGGGTGTTCCGGATCAAACCGGGCTGCGGGTTTTTAATCCTAAGACCGGGCAAATCAATTGGTTCGATAAGCGAACGGCCGATGGCAAACCCATTCCGTTTCCAAACGTAATTCTGGAAGATCGGGCGGGGCGGCTTTGGCTTTGCTGCGATAACGACATCTTCCGCATTTCAGCCGACCGGACCGTCGTGGAGCAATGCACACTCGTAGCCATCAGCAATGGGGAGCAACTCAAAGAATTTGTAACCCTCTACGAAGATAGACAGGGGTTAATCTGGCTGGAAAGGGCGAGCGACAAAAATCCGCTTTTTTTCGACCCCCGTCAGGAACGCCACCCCAACATTCCACTGCCAAAATTTACGAACACCGCCGGGGCGATACCGACCCGACCCGTAACAGAGTCCCTCATGCCCGACTCGGAAGGCTTCCTTTGGATCAGTACCGATCTGGGTCTGATTCGCTATAATCCGGTTCAGAATGAGATGAAGGTTGTCCTGAAACAACCCCTCACTTATTTCACCCTCACGCTGCCAGGCGTGGCAGGAACCAGCTACGATCCATATCTGCTGGTCGGTGCGGAAGCTGGCCTGTTCGTTTACAACAAAAAAACGAGCCGACTCACACCCGTCCGTTTAGACAAGGCCGGGAGTAAGACGATCCCGAATGCCATCGCTTCGGTTATTGACCGGGATGGCGACCTCTGGATTTCGACCTGGGGGCAGGGACTTTTCCGCATTCCAAAGGGCGGCTTATCAGTCCAGACGGGGCTGGTGAGTACCTATGAACAGTGGAAAAACGAACCCACCAATGCCAACAGCCTATTGTCGAACACGCTCCAGAAAATTGCAGTTGATGCGCAGAACACGGTGTGGGTATGCGGAGCCGCTCACGGCCTTAGTCGGGTAAACAAACGAACCCGGCAAGTGCAGCGGTTTGTACTCCGACAAGGAGACCCCTACGGACTGGCCAGCAACTACACCTTTGCACCCGTGGTTGATAAACAGGGTGATGTATGGATAACGAGTGGGTATTCGGCTCCTTTACAGAAGCTGTCGGTCAAAACGGGGCGATTCAAAAAATATGGCATTACCAACGGGTTTACGGATGATTATTTTGCCCACGCTATCCTCGACCGGACCGGCAAAATCTGGTTCAACCAGAATCAGGTGGTATCCTGCATCGACCCCCTTACGGAGCGCGTAACCACGTTTCCGCAGTTTGTCGGCAACTCGGTTTATTCTACGCCCATTACAGCACTGGCTACTACCGGCGAGATTTATTTCGGTTGCCAGAACTACTTACGGCGGTTTGGGCCAAATGATACCATCCATAATATTCCTAAAGCCGCATCACCGCTGCGGTTGGTGGGTGTTTCCTGCTTCGACACCGACGGCACGCAAACCATGCAGCCCATGCCCCCGGATCGCTGGCGAGCCAACGAGCTGGCCTTGTCGCACCGGGAAAACACGGTAGAACTAAAATTTGCGTTGCTGGATTACCGCAACACCAGCAGTCGTGCTTATACCTATTCCCTGACTGGACCTAATGACAAGCCACAATGGGTAAGCATCGGCCCGAAAAACACCGTTAATTTTGCCCAGATGAAGCCGGGAACGTACCTGTTCCACCTGAGAGCCCGCAATAGCGATGGAATGTGGACAAATTTGGCCCCCCTCCGCATACATATTAGCCCACCTTGGTGGCAAACCCTATGGGCCTATGCGGCTTATGGGCTGCTGCTGCTACTGGGCTTTTGGTACGTATTGAAGGTCCGTCTGCGTGAACAAGCCCGTGAGCTGGCCCTGCGGGAAGCCATAGTCATTAAACAACAGCGCGACGAGATTGCTCAGAAAAACGCCCAGAACGAGCTCCTTTTGAAAGAGATTCATCACCGGGTCAAGAATAACTTGGAAGTGGTGTCAAGTTTACTGGCCTTGCAATCGGCTAAAGTTACTGACCCCAATGTACAGGAAGCCATACAGGCCAGTCAGAACCGGGTGCAGAGTATGGGCATCATTCACCAGAAACTGTACCAGGGCAAGCAGTTGGGGGCTATCGAAATGCGCGATTATTTTAACAATCTGGGCGAAAGCATCCTCGATTCGTTCGATGCGGCCGGGCGTATCATCATCGTCTGTGCGATGCCCGAGCTGGTACTGGATATTGACACGGCGGTTTCCATTGGACTAATCACGAATGAGTTAATAACTAACTCGCTTAAATATGCCTTTATCGGTAAGGACAACGGCACCATTCGAATCAGTCTGACGCGGATGGGCGACGATTCATTGCTGTTGATGGTAGCCGACAATGGTATAGGTAAGCAGCCTGTGGAAGCAGTCAATGAAACAGGCTTCGGCACTCAGTTGGTAGAACTACTTACCCGCCAGCTCGATGGTATGCTGACCTACGAAAACCAAAATGGGACATTGGTTAAACTCCTCTTCAAACGGCCAGCCATTGTCTAAGTCCATTCGAAATCAGAACCTCATCTTTCACCGTTTGCTTATCTGACAACTAATTTCCGGCTTTCGATAGAGGTCGTTTTTACTATGCAACGAACCTGTTGATTACCGTACCGTTTCCTCCTTTTGGCCATTTTTAATCAATAAAAGAACCATTTAAATGGCCAAATCGGGCACATAATTTACTCATTGTGAATAAATTATGCTATAAAAAGAAGCTATAAAAATCGTTCACGAAGCCCTCCGAATGTTTTCAGGCTAAGATGCAGTCGGTTGAAAATTTAATAGTAGACTTGTTGCAGTTGGTTAATTTGATGTATGAAACTGTTGATTATCGATTTAAAGATTGAGCGACAATGGCGCTCGGCGACGAGATTAGATCAAAACGATTCGACAAACTACGTCTCTTATTTGAAAAGCCTATCTGGGTTTATTTAGTCAATTTATCCAACAACGGCAAGACGATTGCCCTGAACCATTTTGTTTAAGAACTTGCACCGACCTGCTGTTTTTCAGCTTATTCTCTTTAAAATTAGGACTTACTTATGACTTATTGCGATTAGTCACAGGCATGGACGGCTCTTCAGCAAAACGTAATCAGGACTTAGGACTGGCTGTTTTACAGCAGACCTTAGTACTCTTCCAACTTAGTACTTAGCTAAATGGTTAGTTTGCGGTATGAGCCGTATCGCAACACCATTCGTCTTAACAGACAGGGATTTAACCATTTTGAAGCAGTTAGTCTGGACTGGAAAAGACTCCGCCCGCAAACTAACCCGAGCCCGAGCTTTGCAGTTTCTGCATCAGGGCAAACATCCTGATCAAATCAGCGAATCGCTCGACATCAGTGTAGCGACTATCTTTAACCTGAAGAAACGTTACCGACAAGAAGGGCTTCAACGAGCCATTGCTGAAAAGGTCCGCCCTGGTCAACCCCGCAAAGTAACTCAACAGGTGGAAGCTCAGATTACCCAAATCGCCTGTAGTCAGGCTCCTGATGGGCGCACCCGATGGACAGCCGCTTTGATTAATGAGCGATTAGTGAGACTCGACGTTCATATTGACGATGAGTCGGTGCGGTTAGCCTTAAAAAAAGCAGGCTCAAGCCGTGGCTCAAAAAGCAGTGGTGCATTGGGCAAATAGATGGGGAGTATTTGGCCAAAATGGAAGATGTGCTGGCCGTTTATGAGCAGGTTCCTCAAGCGGGGCGGGTAGGGTTGTGTTTCGATGAGCGGCCTTGCCAACTGCTGGATGATATGGTGGCCTGCCTACCCGCTAAACCAGGTCAGGTAGTCAAAGAAGATAAGGAGTATATCAGAAAGGGAACCGCCGTGGTCTTACTGGCCTATGATTTAGACAGCGGGCAACGCTACGTTCAGGTACGAGAACGGCGTACCAAAGCAGATTACACCCAGTTCATTCAGAAGTTAGTTCATACCCAGTACGCTGATGCCGAGTTGATCGAAGTAGTACAAGATAACTTGAACACTCACAAGTACGGCTCCTTCTACGAACACTTACCGGCTACTCAAGCCCGGGCGTTGAGTCGCAGACTGGCGTTTCACTTTACCCTTGAGCATGGTTCGTGGTTGAACATGGCTAAGATTGAGTTTTCCGCGCTGGCTCGTCAGTGTCTGAATCGGCGCATTGGCAGTTTAAAAGAGTTAAGTCGACAGACGGCTTTATGGGCTACTGCCTGTAATCAACGCGCCGTCAAAGTGCATTGGAGTTTTACGGTAACAAGGGCCGTCGACAAACTCAAACGGTGGTATGAGCGAGTCAACCCAGCTAACAGGTCAGATTCCTGTAAGCATTAAATTGGAAGAGTACTAGTGGTCTGTAACCTTAGTGGGTAGAGTTATGTTTACGGAATAATACTATTCTTCAATTTCTATCATGGCTCGTCCCGCTTGTTCGTTTCGCCCACATAATGAGGAGGTGACTCAACTTCAACAACTGCTTAAAGGAAAACACTCTGTAAGCGCCCTCAAACGGGTTCAAGTCTTACTGGCTCTGCACCAGGGCAACACGCCCTCGGCATTGGCCCAACTCGTCTCCCTCAGCCCAGCGATGGTCTACAACATTCGCAACCGTTATTTGGACGAAGGCTTGACGGTGGCTCTGAATGAAAAACCCCGCCCCGGTCAGCCCAGTAAGTTCGATAAAGCCACTCAAGCTCATCTGACCGCCTTAGCCTGTAGTGAAGCCCCACAAGGTCGGAGTCGGTGGATACTACGGTTGCTGGCCGACCGCTTAGTGGAACTGCGTCTGGTGGAGTCGATTTCCCACCAGGCCGTGGGTGAGCAACTTAAAAAAACGCCCTTAAGCCTTGGCTCAAGCAGCAGTGGTGTATCGCCAAAGTAGACAGTCAATAGTTGGCCAAGATGGAAGCGGTGCTGGACTTTTATGCTCAACCCGCTGATCTACAAAATCCGCGCCTGTGCTTCGATGAACGACCTTGCCAGTTACTGGCCGACGTGTTAGCTCCTCTGCCTCCTCAGCCGAGTCAAATCGCTAAACAGGATAATGAATATGTGAGAAAGGGAACAGCGGTGGTGCTCTTAGCTTATGATTTAGATTCGGGTCAAGGTTATGTCCAGGTGCGCCAGCAACGCACTAAGCGGGATTATGCCGAATTTATGCACCATCTACGCGCCCAGTATTACCTGCATGCACAACAGATTCATGTGCTGCAAGATAACCTGAATACCCACCAGGCGGGCAGTTTTTACGAACGCTTTGATGCAGTGACGGCTCGGGAGCTAGCCAATCGGTTCGTTTTTCATTATACGCCTACCCACGCGTCGTGGCTCAACATGGCTGAGATCGAGTTTGCCGCTCTCGCCAAACAGTGTCTCGACCGGCGCATTGGGGACTTGGCAACGTTGGAAAAAGAGGTACTGGCTTGGGTCGACGAACGGAATCGACAAGTGGTAAAATCAACTGGCTGTTTGACACGCCACAGGCTCGGAGGAAACTCAAGCGGCATTTCGTGAAGATCAATCCGGAGAATAGTACAACAATTGATTCTACCCATTAAGGTTACAGACCACTAGTCTTTACGTTTTAAGTAGCATGCAGCGTTCTTAATTAAACACTAGCGGAGTATTCCTATCTTTCGGGAACCGAAAGTAGTCTTCAAGTAAAACTCATCAGTCAACCGCGGTGAAGCTGCGTAACGGCTTTGCATGGCAATACCTGAATCAACGTCTATTCGCTGAGGTGAGCGTGCGCCGTATGCTAGTAACTTTCTATAAACTTCAGCCGGCTAGACTTCGCCCATCTGCCTATTTCTTAGGGATTTTTCACTAAGTTTGAATCGCCAAAATGTCAGAAACCAAATTAACCCGACAATCTATGCCATTTTGTTTACTATAAACTCAGACAGATAGCTCTCCATCTGTACTTCGCTAAAAGTATACTGGCAGGTTGATGGAGTGATTCTAACGTTGATTTACTGTTAAAGCTGCTCAGTTAGCCTGACTTGCTGTGTGTTTGGTTCAGGGTAACTGAGACGATAAATCAACTCGGCAAGAGAAGTCAGGCCTAGGGAGCCGCTTGGCATCCCTCCGTGATATCTAAGGCATTTCTTGTCAATTATCTACCCCACCAACATAGTTAAATTTACTGACAAAGCCAGCCCTGTTATTCTATTGAAAACACGTTTATGAATTTACTAAGATTATATACTCAAGCAGGGCTTTACTTTATCGGGTTATGCGTGTGCCTGTCGGGCTGTATATCCAGTAGAGAGCTTACTCTTTATCAGAAAAACGGCTCTAATAACGATACCATAGCATTAGCTGCCCGTTACGTTCCTACTATTAAAGTGGGAGACGTATTGTCGGTGCAGGTAAGTAGCCTGAGCCCGGAAGCTACGTCGTTCTTTAACCCGTATGCCGTGATTTCGGCCGCATCGGGACCATCAGGCGTTCAAAGTCCAACAACGCCCATACCGTATCTGCCAGGTTATCTGGTCAGCGAGGATGGTCAAATCGAGTTGCCGTTAGTCGGCAAACAACCGGTACAAGGTTTAACGAGCAGTCAGGCATCGGCCGCCATCAAGCAGAAGCTACTCAATTACCTGAAAGAGCCGACCGTAAACGTCCGAAACTTAAGTTTTCATATTGCGGTACAGGGCGAAGTCGCCCGCCCGTCCCTGTTTTTGATTCCAACCGAACAGATTACTCTTCCAGCGGCCCTGGGCCTGGCTGGGGACATTACCATCCAGGGAAAACGTAATAATATATTAATCATACGTGAAGAAAACGGGCAACGTACATTTAACCGGGTGGATCTGACTAAACGGGATGTATTTAGGTCGCCGTATTATTATCTTCACCCAAACGATGTTGTCTACGTCGAGCCTGGCAAGGCACGTATTGCCAACGCCGACCGTACGTATCAAATCCTGCCGATTATGCTCAGCGCTTTATCTATATTAACTATAATTTTGGTCCGCCAGTAAGGCAAAATCTCATGGTCCCAAATACATATATCCCATATCAACTCTACGATGGAAATCAACAGCTCAATTTTAGGGCTACCTTGATGCGGTATGTCCGAAGCTGGCCCTGGTTTGTGCTGTCAATGATACTAGCCGTAGGGGCTGCCTACGTATACATATTATACCAGGTGCCTGTTTATAGAGTGCAGACTTCCCTTTTGATTAAAGATGATAAAAAAGAAGGGGCCTCACCTGAAGCAAGTATACTAAAGGAGCTTAATCTATTCAGTACCAGCAAGATCATTGAGAATGAAATCGAGATATTGAAGTCCCATACCTTGATGACCCGAGTGGTTACTAGTTTGGGACTCGATGTCCGCTACTACCAGCCAACTGCTACGTACGATAAAGAAATCTTTAGTGAGTCGCCGATTCGTATACTCGTCGAAAAGGCCAACTCACAACTATACACGGATAAACTTGAGCTTGCTTTTGTAGATACTAAGACAATACAGTTGAATGGCAAAGATTACCCCGTAAACCAAAGCATTCAAACCCCATACGGTCGACTCCGGATTTTTGTGCGAAAGCCACTCAATGCTGGTATGCCTCATATGCTGGCGGAAGTATTTCCGAGGTCTCTCGCGGTGAAAGATTATCTGAAGCGATTAAAGGTCGAGCCAGTCACCAAGCAGGCCACTGTTCTTACGTTAAGCCTAGAAGAAGCGGTTCCGGATAAAGGTGAATTAGTGCTGAACCAGCTTGTGAACGAATATAACCGGGAAGCGATTGTCGATAAGAATAAGGAAGCGAACAACACGCTTAGTTTTATTGAAGAACGGCTGGGGTTAATATCCGGCGAACTTTCGACCGTTGAAAAGGAAGTAGAGCTTTACAAATCGACACAGGGTATAACCGACCTGAGCATCCAGGCCGAAACGTTTTTGGCTTCTGTTCAGGGAAATGACACTCAGTTAAACGAGATTAACATGCGTCTGGGTGGATTAGGCGAAATTGAGCGCTACATACAGAATCAATCGAACGAGAAAAGTATTACCCCTGCTACATTAGGATTGAGTGATCCGGTTCTTACGGGTTTGCTCACCAAGGTGTCGGAGCTTGAGTTGAAGCGGGAAGAAGCCTCACGGACGATGGCGGTTAATAGTCCACTGCTTCAATCGCTGGATAGCCAGATCAAAACGATTAAGGAAGGCATCAACGAGAATATACAGACCATACGCCAGCAGCTCACCAGCAGCCGGAACCACCTAGTCGCCAACAACAAGCGAATGGAAGGTATGATACGTACGGTTCCGGGTAAGGAACGCGCCTTACTGAACATTACCCGCCAGCAGTCCATTAAAAACGGGTTATATACGTATCTGCTGCAAAAACGGGAAGAAACCGCGCTGTCTGCTGCCTCAACTATTTCAGACAGTCGTGTCATTGATGCTGCCTTCACCGACAATTTGCCGATCCGGCCCGTGAAAAGCACGATTTTTCTGCTGTTTGGAATGATTGGTATGCTTGTTCCGGCTGGATTGATTATGGTGAAGGATTCGCTCAACAACCGAATCTTACGCCGGAAAGATGTAGAAGCCGTCACACAAATACCGATTATAGGCGAAGTGGTTGAAAATAAAAAAGATGCTGGCGAGAGCTTAATATTCAAGTCACGAATGCATTCCGTTATAGGCGAACAGATCCGGGCGTTACGCACCAACCTGCAATTCTTACGAAGTGATCCGCACAAAAGTCAGGTACTCCTGTTCACGTCCAGTATCAGTGGCGAAGGAAAATCGTTTATTTCCTTGAACTTGGGAGCCAGTTTAGCGCTGGTCGGCCGCAGAACGGTGATTCTGGAAATGGATTTGCGCAAGCCCAAACTGCATAAGAGCCTGCATATAGAAAACCGGGTGGGTATAAGTAACTACCTTATTGGCGAGTCGACCATCGACGAATTGATACAGCCAGTTCTGGGTACTGAAAATTACTTTATCATTACCGCCGGGCCTCTGCCCCCTAACCCCTCTGAACTGTTAAGTTCTGACCGGTTAGCGCAGTTATTCGAGGAGCTCAAAGCCCGCTTCGACTACGTTTTGGTTGACTCACCTCCCGTCGGGCTGGTAACAGATTCGCAATTGATAGCGCCTTTTGCGGATGCAACGATGTATATGGTACGTCACGACCACACACCGAAGACTTACATTAAAATGGTCGACACGCTATACAAAGAGCAGCGCTTCCAGAAATTAAGTATTATTTTAAACGGAGTTGGTGAAGGCGAATCATACTACTATAGCTATAGCGATTACTACGAAGAACCGACCAGAAAACGTCGCCTGGGGAGCGGTAAGGCCTAACGTACTGTTTCAGCCGTGTCACAACTATTCACAGCCTTCTATCTAAACGTGAATTTCATTTTTCTATGCTAAGTCTTGACTCGCACTACAAACCCTTGTATGTCTACGCAGAGCCACGGACCCGGCACTCTAATTCCGCTTATAGAAACATCGGTAAAAGGCTGTTTGATATCAGTTTTGCCCTGGTGATCACGCTCCTTGTATTGCCCTGGCTGATACCAGTAGTTGGGCTATTGATTCGGATAGGCTCACCAGGACCCATTTTTTACATTCAAAAACGTACCGGTTACCGGGGTAGTAGTTTTCATTGTTTGAAATTTCGAACTATGGTCCACGATCCCAGAGCAAAGTTTAGACAAGCTACTCAAAACGACAATCGCGTAACGCCGATTGGCCGTTTCTTACGCCGGACCAATCTTGACGAAATGCCACAATTCCTCAACGTCCTGATTGGTGATATGAGCGTTGTCGGGCCACGTCCCCATGCCCTTCAGCACAGTGCCCAGTTTTGGAATGTAATGCCTGACTACCGAAAGCGCTACCGGGTTAAACCGGGCATTACAGGTCTGGCTCAGGTACGGGGCTGCCGGGGCGAAACATCGGGTCTGATGAAAATGCAGCATCGGGTTAAGTACGATCGCTTCTATAATCGAAAAAAAAATCTGATGCTGGATTTGTGGATCTGCTGGTTAACCATCAAATCTATGGTTAAGGGAAATATGAATGTCTGGTAAAAAGTACAGTCACCTAGCCGAATCGATTGGTAATGCAGCCTGACCTTACCCGAAACCTGTCTAAAACTACATAACAAGCGCATTGACTTTGTCAATCCCAGTAACGCCATAAGCCATGGAGCTCAAGAAAATATTGCTGAGAAACACGTTTGCGAGCGCCTGGGGGAAACTATCTGTTGTTATATTCCGGGTACTACAAATACCCTTGTTCCTGCATAGCTTATCCGTTGAAGAATTTGGTCGATGGATGGTTATCTATTCGTTGCCCGCCTGGCTCCAACTGGCAAGCTTAGGTTTCGGCAGCGTCGGTGCCAACGAATTAGCCATGGCCCATGCCTCTGGCGAACTAAAGAAGGCACGAGAAGTTTTTTCTACTAGTCTGTTATTAACTGCTATCATCAGCCTGATTGGGACCGTACTGATAGGCGTAACTGTATACATTGTTCCCATTAGCGCCTATCTAGACATTGCTCAGTCAAGACGTAACGAGTTATCGCTTACAGTTATCTACTTAACAATATCCGTATTCATATCCTTCTCAAACGAACTGTTCGGCGGAAGGCTGCGTGCCGGTAGAAAGGCTCATTATTACATAGCGCTCTCAAGCTTCAGGCCCTGGCTCGAATTGCTAGTAACGTTTATTATCCTAAGGCTCACAACCAGGTTTGACATACTCGCATTGGGAATACTGGCTTCAACTATAGTACATAGTTTTGCCTTACAGATAATTAGCGTAAGAGCTTTACCCAGTATTAAGTTTTCAAGCAAAGACACTGATTTTACGAGTGCGAGGTTTTTGTTTAGAAAAGGAATGGCATTTCAGGCTATCCCCCTTGGTCATGCCTTAATATTTCAGGGAAACCTGTTCGTAGTGCAAGGCATTCTTGGCCCTGTTGCAGTAGCTACATTTAGTACGGTCAGAACACTTGTAAGATCAGCTAACCAGATGCTTGAATTGATTAACCAAGTTATCTGGCCAGAGATAAATATTCTCATCGGTGAAGGTAACCTCTCGAAAGCAGCACGATTACATCGAACGGGCGTTTTCGCATCAATTGTCTTGTCTTACATTGGAGTTCTTATACTAGCCATATTCGGACAAACCATATACAATTTATGGACCGGCGCAGCCATTGAACTACCACAAGCTTTATTACTAGTATTTTTGTTACCGATCCCATTTAATGCACTTTGGTATACTAGTAGTGTTGTACACATGGCCTGCAATCGCCATGAAGGACTGGCAAGTCTTTATCTAGGTGCTTGTCTACTATCCGTAGTTACTTGCAGTATTCTATCATCAAGTATCGGCTTGTATGGCGCTGCGATTTCTACACTTATTGTAGATCTTTTCATGATACCTTATGTATTAAATAAATCATTTCAACTCACTAACGATAATTGGAAGAGCTTTACGAATGGCATATACGTTGACACAAAATTAGCATATACACTGCTCAAGGCGAAGCTATTGAGCAACACAACTAATAAAGCTCTTAGTAAGTAGATATAAAATTAATTCATAAAAATGGTTAATATATTATATTTAAGAGAACTAGCTAAATACAATACTTTATTACAGTTATTGGCATCAACTTTCTATTTATTTTGCTTTGTATTCTTCCCTGAATCAGAACAAGCTGTAATAATTTGTGGTAGTGCTGCTATTATTATTTCTTTATTTCCAATAGCCTACGTAATAGCAATTCGTCAGTTTCCATTAATATTCAGTTGCATATGTGCCATAAATGTAGCGCCTATATGGTTTCTATATCTAGAGGCTGTGTTACCAGGATATGACGCATACGTATATAGCACGGCTGCCAGTAAACTACATGCTTTTTATTGGATCAGTGTTTTTCAGATATTTTTAAATTTTTTTTACTATATATGCTGGTATAAGTTTACACCAACATTTGCAAGAGATTTAACCTTTCTAAAAAAAATAGACATCAGACCATCAGACTATGTATGGTTAACTATGATCTCTTTTTTGTTACCTCTTTTTATATTTTATCTTTTTCATGGCTCGTCAGAAGCTTTATGGAAATCGATAATTGCTGGCCGCACAGAGAATGCAGGTACTGGTCTTGTTGCACGTGAATCAGCTGGTGGGATTAGCTCTTTAATGTTGCCGTTTGAGTGGTTGTGGCAGCTAACGCCATTATTTTCAACTGTGGCATTTATTACATTAAGTAAAAGAGCTTATGCGTTAAAACTACTTTGTCTTATCTGTGGTATACTGGTTATATTTAGCTTTTTTTTAAGTGGCTCAAGGGGTATAATGATCTTTGTTGCTTCTCCAATGATTTTTTTTCTTTTCTATTATAATTATGATAAAGGCTTAAAATTCTGGGGTATAGCAATATTATTATTTTTTATAGTGATTGGTATTATGGAAGTACAGGTGCGCTTTAGAGGGGGACTTTTAGATGTTATTTCAGACCCAACTAAAGCAGCAAAGTCTCAAGGTCTTGAATCCGCAACTTCTTTTGACCCTACTAAGACTCATAGAGATAATAATATGTATCTCTTTTGTTTAATAACTACTAGTCATCCGGATAAATATCCTTTTGAAGGGTTTAATGATTATTTTGCAATAATTTTAAATCCTATTCCACGTTATTTCTGGCCTGAAAAGCCCTTATTAGATGGAGCCAAAGACATTTCTTCGATGTCAGCATTTATTTCAGATGGCCCATTGACAATGGGCACTACAAGTTTAACTTATTCAGTGGTTGGTGAAGCTTTCTTATCAGCTGGGATTTTTGGCATTATAATTTATGCCTTTACATACGTATTATTCCTTTTATATTTCGATGGAATTATTCTTCACTCAACTAAACAAATCCCATTAACTATTGGCGTATTAGGAGTAGGCGTTTTTTTAATGTTTTGGGGATATCGTTCCTTTTTTGCTTTAGTAACATTCTTTTATCCCATATTATTATTTATCTCCATAGCTAGACTTGTCAATTTTATCAAAAGATGAAAATTACTTACACGGCTCCGAATAGAGCTCATCATTATCCTTATGCAGAAGCATTAAACAGAGCAGGGAACCTACATGCTTTTGTTTCAGGCTTTAGTAGGCTAAGTCCACGTTCTCCAATTCCAAGTATAGGCGACAAGCTTAAAAGGCATGATTTTTTTCAAACCTTGTATGTAGCAGGCCTAATGCTTGGCCTACCAGACATAATCAATTCACATGTTAATAAATTATCTAATTATAGCTTAGACAAAGCTTCTTATAAGTGGGCAAAAGAGTCTGATGTATTTTTATATTTTAGAACACAGGGATATAGGACAGCTAATTTACTAAAGCAGAGGTCATTACCTACGCTTTGTGTATTAGAAGAAGTTAATAGCCATGTAGATAATCATTATTATTTAATGAAAGAAGAACATGAACGACTTAGATCAGGTATTGTTGACGATGTTATTCCCGATCATGAATTACGACTATTAGCTTATGAACAAGCTGATTTTATTCTTTGTCCCTCTACGTTTGTGAGAGATTCTTTCATACAGAAAGGGTTTGCTCCTGACAAGTTAATAAAAGTGAATTTTGGATTTCCGAATATTAAAGGATTTGATTTCCACAATGAGAATAATGATTCTACGTTTCGAGTGTTATACGTAGGACAACTACATTATAGAAAAGGTTTAAGATACGCTATTGAAGCATTTCGCAATCTCAAACATCCCAAAAAAGAATTCATAATAGTTGGCCCTAAGACACGAGTTACTGGTTTGGAGAATATAAATATACCTCCAAATGTGGTTTTCACAGGACCTCTTAAAGATGACTCTCTAGAGTATCAATACAAGCGTGCTAGTGTTTTTGTTCTACCAACTATAGAAGAAGGTCTCGCTTTAGTGCAGGGAGAAGCATTAGTGCATGGGGTTCCTTTAATAACTACAACTCATTCAGGAGGTGATGATTTAATTAAAGATGGTGTAGAAGGGTACATTGTTGAACCACTTAATTCAGATGTGATACTAGAAAAGTTACAAATTTTAGCGGATAATCCCTTATTATTAAAATCAATGGCATATGAAGCTCATAAAACTGCTCAAAATATAGGCAGTTGGGACGTTGCTGCAAAAAATTTAGTATTTCAATTGTCCGAAAAAATGAAAAGATAAGACATATTCCAATTTAGGCATATTCATATTTTAATTAACAATCCATCTGAATTGAAATATACAAAATGAAAATTTTATTTCTAGTAGAGAGCATGTCTTCAAGATCTGGTGGACCCACAAACGAAATTGCTAGGATAACAGATTTATTAACAAGCAATCCATGTTTGGAAATAACCGTAGCATGCTTACGAAATGAATCAGACAATGTTTTATTAAACGAAAAGGTAAACTATTATTACTTTAATGTTACTAATCTGTTGTTAAATTTTTTTCGTGTTGTTAAAGAGTTACATTTATTAATAAAAGAGAGTGATGTAATTTTCTCCACTGGCATTTGGGGGCCAGTCGATGGATTAGCTCTGAGACTAGCATGGATTACAGGTAAACCTGTATATCTGAGAATATGCGGAATGCTTGAGCCATATATTGTTAAAAGAAACGTATTAAAAAAGTGGTTTGGCTTCAACGCCTACTTGAAGTCTAATTTAAATAAAGCTACCGGCGTAATCGTAAACAGCGAAGATGAGGCTCAACATGTTAAATTATATGTAAATGAAGAGGCAAAAATAAGAGTAATTCCTAATGGGGTAGAGATACAAGCTACATTATATAATAAAGTGTTAGCCAAACAACATCTAGGCCTTTCTTTGAGTATGCCAACTTTACTATATTTAGGACGAATCCACCCTAAAAAAGGTTTGCACTTATTACTAGAGGCTATCTTACATTTACCTAATAATAAAAGAAATTTTATACTTGTTGTAGCTGGTGAATTTTCTGATAACAATTACAAAACAAAAATAGAAAATATTATTTATAATAATCAATTACAAACTATAGTAAAATTTTCCGGATTAGTAACTGGTCATGACAAAGATAAACACTTTGCTGCTGCTGATATGTTTATTTTACCATCACAAAGTGAAGGATTACCTAATGCTGCATTAGAAGCTATGGCTTGCGGGCTACCTGTTATATTGACTAAAGAATGTAATATGTCAGAATTAGCTAATTATGGAGCCGGTATAATAATAAATTTAAGTATAGAAGACATCGTTGATTCCATTGAATGGTTTTTACTTAATCATACGAATCTTTTAGAGATGTCAAATAATGCAAAGCAGTATATACTCGACAAATTCAATCCAGATGCTTCTCGGAAATTGTACATGAATATCATTTCTTCGCATATTAAAGATTATAATTTATTAGTAGAGTAATTTTTGAGAAAGTCTGAAGAATATTTAAAAATGAAAGTATGTGTTCCTTTTTTAGAATTTGTCCTTATCATATTGTGAGAATTCGATTGCGAAGAGATGAGCTAACACCTAAAAATAACAAGTTATTACTATTTGTTTTTTATTAATAAATAGTAATGACAATTTCGATGTAGTGACTATTAGCGGTATTGAGATAATTCTTTTATATAAGAATTTTTTTGTAGAGTTCTTGCAACCTTGTGAAGTTGCTTTTAAGGTTGTAGAAGTTTCGAAGGTTGACACCCTCAATGTTTCTTTTCTACCCAGCTATTCTCCTATGCTTAATCTGTTCTATTTGCTTAGAGCGAAGTTCACCGATTGCAAAACAATTTTAATGAATGAATCCTGTCGTGGAACTGAGAAAGCGAACGTTGGTGGTAAACTATTAAAGTGCATTCTCGTACGCTTTTTCAACACTTCTTCAATTAGTAGAATACCTCAGGTTGAATACGTACAAGCCTATGGTCAAAAATCCTTCAATGTATATAGTGAGTATTATGCTATAGATGTAGCCTATCTTGATGCTTACTGGATCAACTTTGCCAGCCAATTACCTAGTAAAATTTTATCTGAGCGATACTTTCTTAATTTAGGAAGATTTGTTCCTAAAAGAACTTGTCTGTATTGATTGAAGCATACGCAAAATTAGCGAGCACTGTCTCCAACCTTGATGTCGGTTTAGTAATAGTAGGCGAAGGTCCTTACGAAGAGAAGTTACGTAACATAGCTATGTCAACGGGGCTATTGGTTATTGATGAACTTGCTACGGTCGATCAGCAGCTTACAGGACCTCATATTGTATTTTATCCTTTCCAACAAATCGACCAAACCCCTTTGTTTCTTTCTCGCTGTGAGGCTTTTATACTTCTAAGTCTTTGCGAAGAGAGGGGACTAGTCGTTAATGAAGCAATGGCTTGTGGAACTCCCATTATCGTATTTGAACATGTTGGTAGCCTGCCTGATTTGACTTTACACGATATAAACGGCAATATGTTTAATTCGACATATTTTTGTCAGTTGTATCAGTTACTAAAAAAGTTTTTAACTAATCCTGCGCTTTCTAGAACTTTAGGAAATAATGGCCAGGAGCACATTAAAAAATGGGGTTTAAGCCATTTTGCCCAAGGCGCTTTATCTGCTATAAATGCGGTAGTCAGGTAACACGACTTATTTAAAATAAATGGTGATTCATAAATTTTAAGCAATATGGTAAGTCCAGTATATAACCAGAATACGTATATAGGTCCATCCTTTTCACTAAGGAACCGTTTTCTCAGAGTGTTCTGGAGCGTTGTATATACGTTAATGTTTCGTTTCACACCAAAGCCATTTCATGCGTGGCGCGCGCTTGTTTTACGTTGTTTTGGGGCTAAGGTCGGGCGGAGTACGCATGTTTATCCAAACGTTAAAATATGGGCTCCATGGAACCTTGTATTGGGTGATGAATGTGGCGTGGCAAATGGCGTTATCTTATATTCTCAGGCAGTAATAACAATTGGGTATAGGGCGGTAGTTTCGCAGGGAGCACATCTGTGCGCCGGTACTCATGATTATACAAAATCTGGTTTTCCGTTGATTACAAAACCGATCCATATTGGTGATCTTGCCTGGGTTGCCGCCGAAGCTTTTGTTCATCCGGGCGTGACAATCGATAATGGCTGCGTAATTGGGGCTCGATCTGTAGTGACTAAAGATATGCCTGCCTGGATGGTGTGTGCTGGTCACCCCTGTAAGCCATTAAAAAGGAGAGCTTACGATACTCCTTTACTAGCATCTCACCCATGAAGCCCATTCAATATGATTTCAGTATTAATATTAACAAAGAATGAGGAGGGAGATTTACCAGGTTGTCTGGAATCAGTGTCTTGGTGTGATGACATCCATGTGTTTGATTCGTTTAGCGACGATCAGACCGTCGTGCTTGCTAAAAGCGTAGGAGCCACTGTTACGTTACGTCGTTTTGATGGGTATGCCTCACAACGTAATGCGGCTTTAAATACATTACATTTTTTATATCCCTGGGTATTGATTCTGGATGCTGATGAACGGGTGCCCCAGCAGCTTGTTGTAGAGTTGAAGCGAAAGATAGGTCAGGTTCCCGACTCAGTAAACGGCTTTCGGATACGACGCAGAGACTATTTTGGCGATACCTGGCTACAACATTCGCAGATGACACCATTTTATATTCGTCTCGTTCGCCGGGGTAAAGCCCATTACCACCGTGAGGTTAATGAAGTACTCGAAGTTGATGGCATTGTTGAAGACGTAGACGGCTATTTTGAACACTATCCTTTTTCCAAAGGTCTCCATCACTGGTTAAGCAAGCATAATACGTATTCGACCATGGAGGCTCAACGGTGGATTGAAGAGCATAAAAATGACATCCATTTTTCGTTGAAGAAGGCTTTGTTCAGCTCAGATTTTAGTGAGCGCCGGTACCATCAGAAAGGGCTTTTTTATAAGATTCCGGGCCGTCCGATAATTAAATGGCTGTATCTGGTTCTTTGGCGCCGATCTTTCCTAGATGGCTACGCCGGACTGACTAATGCTACTCTTCAGGCAGTGTATGAGTACTTTATTGTGATAAAAACAAGAGAGTTACTGACATCTCAACGTGAAAAAGATAGGAACTCAGTTGCTTCAATCTAAATCGAAGGGATGTGCGGTTAATATTACTTAGCCTCTGTATAGCGGTTGTAATAGCCGCTGTTTTTTTTTTCAGTTGGCTACCTCAGCCCGAATTAAGTAAATATGGTTATTTACCGAACTGGTTAGGCTATTGAACAGATAGCAGGGCTAATATGAACACCCGTACAGCGGTCCCTTTTGCATTGCTTGGTATACTCGGTGGTATCGCACTATTACGTAAATCACCTGAGTGGTATTGGTGGCTAATAGTTTGGGCATTTTCTGTTCTCATTGCGCTTGTTGCCGAATTAGGCCAACTTATTCTACCACTTCGGCATTTTGACTGGGGTGATGTATGTTGGGGCGCCCTAGGTGCCGGTAGTGGTATGGTTTTGGTGTGATTGACTAAACGGATTATAAGCAAAACAGTACTTTACAAATTTTTGTAGAGGCTCAGAAGCATTGAGTATGAGAATATTGATCTACGGCATAAATTATTCGCCAGAGCTTACAGGTATTGGCAAATATACCGGCGAAATGGGTGCCTGGTTGGCTCAACAGGCGCAGGAAGTGGACGTAATCACGACAATGCCATATTATCCGGAATGGGAAATTCACACATCTTACAAAGGAAAGTGGTGGCATACCGAAACAATTGAGGGGGTTCAAGTGCATCGGTGCCCATTTTACGTACCTGGCCAGGTTACTTCGAGCAAGCGTATATTGCATGAGTTTTCGTTTGTACTCAGCAGTCTGTTTTATTGGTTACCCGTCTTCCTTGGTGTCCGTTACGATGTTGTCATCTGTCTGTCTCCCCCATTTCATTTGGGTCTGCTGCCTGTTTTGTACAGCACAATCCGCAAAGTGCCGCTCTGGTGTCATATCCAGGATTTACAGATCGACATGGCAAAAGAACTGGGTATGTTGAAAAACAAGCGGTTTCTGGACATCATGTTTAAGGTGGAAGCTTTCATTCTGAAGCGGTGTACGGTGGTATCGACCATCAGTGAGGGTATGGTTCGGAAGGTAGCGCAGAAAAAGGTGATCCAATCGGAATGTGTGCTATTCCCAAACTGGGTCGATGGGCAGTACGTTAGGCCGCAACCGAAGTCGAAGTCGTTACGGCAGGAACTAGGTTTACAAAAGTCAGATCAGGTTATTTTGTACTCGGGTAGTTTAGGCGAAAAACAAGGGCTGGAAATAATCATTGAAGCGGCCCGATCATTCATCTCGCGGCCAGAAATCAAATTCATGATTTTTGGATCGGGTGGCGGCAAGCCAAAATTGGAAGCACTAGTGCGGGAGTATGGCCTCAACAACGTAACATTTCATCCGTTGCAACCTTACGAAAAGTTGTCTGCCTTATTGGCTACGGCGGATATCCATCTCGTTTTACAAAAGAAGTCAGCGTCAGACCTGGTTCTTCCTTCCAAACTAACGGGAATTCTGGCGGCCGGAGGTTGTGCCTTAGTTTCAGCTATTCCAGGCACTACGTTATACGATGTAGTACATAAACACCAAATGGGTATTCTGATTGAGCCAGAGTCTGTGGAAGCGTTAGAGTGGGCAATTCAAGACGCTCTTTCTTTAGACTTGTCGACGTATCAACGGAATGCCCGAAACTACGCCGAGCGGAATCTGGATAAAGAAACAACCTTACGCAAATTCGTGAACGAACTATATCGACTTACGGGCCAACCTCTTGCTAGCGCGTTGCACGAAAAGAGTGCAGTGTGATACGGTCGCGTCTGCGCCGAAGCGTCGTGCTTAGTCTATAATTTGGACGCTTCAACTAACGAGGAATTCAGTAACGGTTGGTCGTTCAACAGCTTCAAATCCTTATCATTAAATAATCGGGCCATTGTCTTCAAATCACCCGGACGGTGTAAGTCGCTACCGATAAAGTCTATACACTGCTGTTGCAATAAATAACGGGCCTGCTTCTCTACCTGCGAACCATACCGCCCACAAAGCGACATCCAGTTGAGTTGGAACAGGCAGCCGGCTTCACGAAGCTGCAATAGCGCGGCTTTATCCGTATGATAATACTTGTAACGCTCCGGATGAGCCAGCACGGGCGTATAACCACGCGTCTGGATGCGAAAGAGCATGTCGCTCAGGCGCATGGGCGGGGATGACCAGCCCGTTTCAACAAGCAGGTAACGCTGATCGCCAAACGACAGGACATCTCCCTGCTCCAGCGACTCCATGAAAAAGTCATCGAGCAGGTATTCAGCAGCTACCTCAATGGTAAGTGGAAGTTGGTGTTCGGTGATGAGGTTCTGCACAGCCAGAATTCCCTCCCGCATGACAGTACTCGAATTGGGATACCAGTCACGGCTGACGTGGGGGGTGGTAATCACTTTACGAATACCCCAATCTGCTAGTTGTTGCAGACACGTTAGGGTTTCATCCAGATTTTTAACCCCATCATCTAAGTCAGGAATCAGGTGAGAGTGTATATCAACCTGCCAGAAACAAACATCCTGACTGATTTCGTGCGCCTTACGTTGTGGAAGAAAACGTTGCCAAAAGCTTTTCGTAAGCATCTATGACAAAGATACGAAGTTAGTCGTTACCAGCCGGTGAATTTGTCCAGCGGCCAACATTAAGCTCAGTTCGTAAAGACGATGAATTCAGACTGTTTCCCGCCAGTAAAGTCTACAAAGCAGACTGTTTTTCTATATCGACTAATAAAACCTGGCAAACAAAAAAAGCTACCCGATTACCAGATGGCTTTCCCTGTCAACTCCGCAATTGCTATCAATCAGCCGCTACACTCGATTTGTCTTTGATAGAACGCTGCTCCCGACGCTTGGTTTCAATATCAGGGTTTGTCGACGTAGCAGCGGGCCGAAGTGGGCGCTGCATTTTGTAGTTACGATCCGCTACATCTGTCGAGGGCGTGTGATTCACCACAATACCATTCCCTGTTGGCTGGCCGGGCACTTGCCGCTTGTAGTTTGCCAGGGGCTCAGTGCTGGGCACGGGCCGACCGACGGTTACTCCTGAACTGCCTTGCCAGCGACGGGCTGTTGCAGCTTTATTTGGGTGCTTATAGTTGCTCGTCGAATACGTCGGATCGTTCCGCAGTTTTGTTTCTTCGGGATTGGGAGTATCCTGCGCAAAAGCTGAACCAGCCATCGTCAGAAGGCTCAGACCAGCTACTACTATGACATGGATTTTCATAGCTTCTGTGGTTTTGTTGTCTGACAAAAATAGAGCTTTGTCCTACATTAAAAACTAGTCAAGAAGCTACTATATTTATAGTTTTTACAAAATTTTACGTATCATACGATAAATTGACTCAGAACTAGTAATCTGATTGGCATTTAATATCGTTACCCATTGAATATTCCTGATTTCTTCGGATTCACCAAATGCCTCCGTTTCGTCTGCCTCAAACAGAAACCGGATGTCATAGTGCAAGTGCCCGGGAACATCAGCACGAGCAGGAATCGGATGGATGTCGACATCGAAAATTTGAGGAGACACCAGGCGTATTGACGTCAGCCCCGTTTCTTCCTGCGCTTCGCGAAGGGCAACAGCTGCTACGTCCGGGTCACCATCGGCATGGCCTCCCGGCTGAAACCATCGATCGAGCTTGCGGTGATGAATTAAAACGACCCGCTGTCGGTCGGGGCTTACAATCCAGGCTGAGCCCGTTACGTGTCCGATCAGCAGTGATCGCTCGAAACAATCAGGATGCTGGACCACAAAATTAAGGGTAGCTCTGGTCATGTCCTGTTCGTGGGCATCGACAACATATCGGCTGTTGACTAAGTGTTCCCGCAGTAAAGCGAGCAAAGGTTCACGGTGCATAACTTGGGTTTGTGCGTAAAAAGCCGCAATTTCGTCACGTTTTAAAAACTCTATAGACAATTATGCGTAAGTTATCACTGAGTGTTGCTACGTTGTGCTTAACCGCCCAACTAGCTACCGCACAGATTAAACTCCCCTCCCCTAGCCCTGGTGCTACAATCATACAAACGGTGGGCAGCACTGATTTCACCGTAACTTATTCGCGGCCAAGTCTGAAAGGTCGTTCACCGTTCACCGATGCGTTTGTACCCAACGGTAAAGTATGGCGCACCGGCGCGAACTCGGCAACGGCCTTCACCAGCTCGACCGACCTGATGGTGAACGGTCAGTCGTTACCGGCTGGTACGTATGCCATTCTTTCCATTCCTGCCCAGGATGAGTGGACATTGATTTTCAGCAAGAACAAGGCCGTTACGGAGCAGTCGTACAAACAGGAAGAGGATGCACTGCGGGTGAAGATCAAATCGATGTCGGGCAACGAAAAGATCGAAACCTTTACGATTGGGTTCAGTGACCTGACCGACAGCACTGCCAAACTGAATATTATGTGGGCGAACGCAAAGGCAAGCGCGGATCTGCGGGTGAATACCAGCGCGATTGCAGCCGCCAGCGTTGATAAAGCCGTTGCCGAGAAGCCCGAAGATCCGGCCGTTCTGCAGGCAGCCGCCAGCTACAATCTGTCGAAAGGACGTAACCTCGATCAGGCTTTGAGCTGGATTGAGAAGTCAATTACGATGAAAGAAACGTTCCGGAATCTATACGTAAAATCGCAGATCCTGGGTCAGATGGGTAAGTTTACCGATGCTTTGCCGATCGCGCAGAAAGCCCTGACGATGGGCCAATCGTCCAACGACCCTTCCTTCGCGTTTTTCAAAGATGGCATTGAGAAAAGCATTGCCGATTACACGGCAAAAGCTCCTGCTCTTCCGGCGATGAAAGCTGGCAAAGGCAAGAAGAAGGCTTAAAAGCTTATTCAGACTACCTATAACAGCAAAGCCCGGTTTCTCAATGAAAAACCGGGCTTTGTTAATTTAAAACGACTTTAACCGATTGAGACAGTTTACCCTGCCAGTCGCTGGTCGAGATGTATCTCAACAAGTAAACCGTCGACGGCCTGCTCATGGGCGATCCGCTGCCGGATGTTCCGGATGGCTTGTCGGCCCGTATTCCAGCGCCGGGTTACGTTGACCTCCCGAACCAGCGTCGGCGCTTTAGGCTGATGAGCACATTCGTAGTAGTCGACCATACGGCTCGTCATTTGCCCGACAATCTCCTCAATAGGACCATAGATGAGCAGATCCGGATCGACTTTGGCCAGTTGAATCAACGCCCGCCCAATAGAAGCGGTGTAAAACGCACAATCAATATCCTGATGACGTACCGGTACCCCGTCGTGAAGACGCTGAAGCTTTACGCTTCCATCTTCCAGCATCGCCGACGCGGGCTGCTGGCCCTCAGGCTGCGGAAAAACAGCGTCCAGTTTATGCTGGAACCGCTCCCACCAGGGCGGCTGACCCGATGGGTTCAGTGTATCGCAGAATATAACCCGCTGGGGTAAGGCAGGTTGCTGCGGATTCATGATCAGCAAAGCGCCCCCCAGATGGCGATCGTCAGCGGCATGCCGTCGCTGAATGATAAAACAATGCGGTAATTCATGACCTTCCTGCTGCAACCGTTCGGCGCTCGTCCGAACGGCCCGTAAGGCATCTTCCATGTACCCGTCCACCATAACATGAATGGGCAGGCTGCCTGCGTAGGCTGCTTCCTGATGCAACTGGTCGGCCAGAATATTTAAGGCCGTGGTGTCAGACCGGCGCGTACCAAAATACATACCGATGTCTTCCCGGCCCTGCCAGTCCGGATGTTCGGTAAATACGATCGTGTCGCCGTGATCACCCTGCCGACTGGCGGATGTATACCGGAACGGGACTTCGCGATGCTCCCGGTGGGCAGCCAGATTATAAATCCGCTGCTCAAACCTAGCCAGCATGGGCTCATAAGCATCATTCAGGAAATAAACCTGTTCGATCGGGCGAAGAAGGTGCCGCGCAATGGCTTCCTCCCGGAGCAATTGCTCAAAGGCATCTTCGTAATGCTTGAAGAAGCTACGCAGCGCACCCTGCTCAATGAAGGTTTCCGTGCAGCTGCCCGTATCGAAACTTCGGCTGGGATCAACCGTTGTTCCGTTTTCTATCCAATCGCGGAGAAATTGCTTCACCGCGCTGTCGAAAGCGTCGTTCGCTGCTTCGGCCTGTTCTTGTGTGTAGTTAGTTGGGACAAATAATTCCTCTGCAATCCGTTCTCCAGTCAGGAGATTCCGAATCATTTCGTTCATGGGTACAGGTTACGCGTATAAAAGGCCGAATTACTAAACTATATTGAAGGAAGTGGAGTGGTACGAGTCGCCCTGGTTACGTTCGATACACGAAAGAATTCGAACGAAGTCGATCGCTGTAAAAATACGAAAATAAAGAGGGGATTTCTTGTGATATAACAGATTCTTTAAGCGCTTTAGTTGCAATTATTTATGCGATTAATCTAGTTTTTTATGTTTTTAATTGCTGGAAAGAAGCGCTGCCTGGCAATTAATAACCCTCCAACAATAATCAACTAATTACCAGTAGTTTATCTGCCTAAAAACCGTTGCAGGGCCCAGGCAATACCCACTACGAGCAGGCAGCCGATTACGTTCAGCCATAAAAAAGCGGTCAGGTCCAGGTACCAGCTGAGCACCACGAAAGCTTCCCCGATAATCGTGGCCCAGAATGTGGCCCGTCCGCCGATGGATTTGATGTAAAACGCAATCACAAATACGCCCAGAATGACGCCATAAAACAACGAGCCCAGGATGTTCACCGCTTCGATCATACTACCCAGCTGATTGGCGAACTGAGCCACGACAATGCAGAATATCCCCCACCCGATTGTGGCCCAGCGGGAGGCTTTGAGGTAGTGTGCGTCGTCGGCATTGCCATCGCCCAGGCGCTTGTACACATCCACGACTGTGGTTGAGGCCAGGGAGTTGTAGGCCGCAGCAATCGAACCCATCGAAGCGCTGAAGATCACGGCGATCAGTAGCCCGACCAGTCCGTGCGGCAGGTAATCGAGTACGAACCGCAGGAATACGTAATTCACATCGTTGGTGTCGGCAGCCGGGTTATTCTGCTTGATCAGTTGCGTTACATCCGCTTTTACGGCTTTCAGGGCCGTGTCGGTTTCGCGAAGCACCGTAGCCGCTGACTCCTGCCCGGCTTCATCGTCCCGGTTCAGCGCTACCTGCATATCGGCAACGGCGCGCTGGCGCTGCGTTGTCAGATTCTGGTGCTTGATCTCCGCCAGCTGATAGGCCCCCGCGTAGGGACTTTGTTTCAGTCGGTCGGTTTCCTGTTTATTGAAGAAGGTTGGCGACGGATTAAACTGATAAAATACGAATACCAGTACGCCCACCAGCAGAATCAGGAACTGCATGGGCACTTTCAGCAACCCGTTCATCAGCAGCCCCAGCCGGCTCTGCCCGATCGACTCGCCGGTCAGGTACCGCCCTACCTGCGATTGATCGGTACCGAAATACGACAGTTGCAGAAAAAATCCGCCGATTAGTCCCGACCACAGGTTGTAGCGGCTGTCGGGGTCGAATTTAAGGTCGATCAGGTTCATCCGACCGGCTTTACCGGCTACATGCAGGGCGTCGACAAAGCCCACATCCTCGGGCAGCAGCCGGACCGTAAGATACCCCGCCAGGGCCATGGCGAACGTAACAATGGCCATCTGCTGGAGGTGCGTGTACGATATGGCTTTGGCGCCCCCCGTAACTGTATAGATCAGCACGATTCCGCCCATGATCAGATTCGTCCAGTATATATTCCAGCCCAGTATCGTCGACAGAATAATGGCCGGCGCGTAGATGGACAAGCCCGTCGACAAGCCCCGCTGGAGCAGAAACAGCCCGGCGGTGAGCGTTCGCACGCGGGCATCAAACCGGTTTTCGAGAAATTCGTAGGCAGTAAATACTTTGAGCTTATGAAAAATAGGCACGAAGGTCACCGACAGCACAACCATCGCCAGCGGCAGGCCAAAATAAAACTGAACGAACCGCATCCCATCGGCAAATCCCTGTCCTGGTGCCGACAGAAACGTAACGGCACTGGCCTGCGTAGCCATTACGGACAGGCCGACGTGATACCACGGCAGCGACTGCCCGGCCAGCAGGTAGTCGTCCATACTCCGATTGCCCCGGCTTTTCACAATGCCGTAGACAACTACGCCCAGCAACGTAATGGCCAACACGCCCCAATCCAGACTGCTCATGACAACCAGCGCATTAGAGCGTAAAACAACACGATCTCGGCCACTAAGCTGCCAAGGACGATGGCATATAACTGGTTCCAGGAACGGGCAAACGGAGGCAAATCAGTTGGATCTTCGGGCATGAAAGAGTGGGTTGTCAGGTATCTACCGGCGAAAATACGGGAAATTCAGGTATCCCTCTGTCTTAACGACAGAACGTACTAGTTTGAGATACGCAGGTGATAACTGGCAAAAGGCATAAAAAAAATGGGCGTTTCTATCCCAGACTCAATAATAATGGGAATGTAAGCGGCCAGATCAAACGCGTGGCGTCGGCGATCGAAGCGAATGCCTCCCGACAATAGGCCCGCGAAGTTTACCTGACCATTGCCAAAGAGCACGAAGTTTTCGGATATGAACGTCAGCTTTGGGCCGACCTTACGAACCAGCCCGAACGTACCCACAAAATTGCGGGAGACCTCACCGTTCGAGATGCTCCAGCCTAAGCCATAGGTCGTATTGTTTTGCCGGTCGCCAGCTGTTACAATCCCCTGAAGATAGCCAATCCCTTCCAGAAAGCCATTGAATCGAACAGCGGCATACTGAGCGTTCACCCCCAATCGGACCCGGTTGCCCACAGGCAGCGACACTTTCGTATTCAGGCTAAACAGATTGGCGGGCAGGAATGAATAGAACGTAGTGCCGACGCTCCAATTGTCGCTGATACCATATTCCAACTGGCTGACATAAAGAAAGTAGTTTCGGTAATACAATTTTCCTTTTTCGGCCGAATACGCCGTTGGGGCGATCCGCATCGTTTGCGGAAACAGATTCGGGAAACTCTCCCCTTCTGCGCGGGCACCGATCTGCTCGAGCCGGACAATCTGATCCGCCTTCAGCCGGATTTCGCCCAGATTACGGGTCCGGATAATGGCTTCCGAACTATCCTGTCGTATCAGTTCGCCCCGGAGCTGGGTACCGTCTTTCAGGGTTATTACGTAGGTAGGCTTTACGGATTCAGATGTCTTGTTTTTTGGATAATACTCGTCCTGCGCCAGCGTACGTAACGGCACAAGCAAAAGGGTAAGCCCCAGAAACAGGTATTTCATGAATGCAGGGGCAGTTAGTTACGTCCGATGAGCAGATTATAACCCACGTACGGAAACATCCGTATGGGCCTGCTGCCGTTGAAGTACGGTTTCTCGTAAACCAGCGAATACAGGCCTAAATCAAACGCATGCCGCCGTCGGTCAATGCGACAGGCAAACGAGACCGTCACCCGCGCATCATCGTAGGCATAGTACCGTCGCCCGAGCGCAATTTTATTATCACTAACCAGCGTTAGCCCCGGCGACACTTTCTGAATCAGCCCGATCGTCAGAAAGTGATACGTTGGAAGGGTGTACGTGTACACCTGAGGCACGGAAGATGACCAGAGGGGCGTCGAGTAGGTGTACGTCTGCTTTGATGGCAGCGTCTGCCCATAACCCACCGTTACCTGGTGCTGACTGGTCCCAATCGAAGCGAGTCCCTGCAACGTCCAGAGATCGCTTGTTCCAAATACATTGAGAGCCCCACGGGCCTGGTAAGTCACGTTAACCCCCAGCTGGAACTGTTCGCTAATAGGTACGCTTATTTTTGAAAACAAACGTGAGGTATTGATCAGGTACTCAGCTGCTGACGAATATAGTTCATTGAACAGAACACCCGGAACAGGCGACACAAAACTAGCCCCTACACTCCAGTGCCTTGTAATCCCATAATTAAACTCGTTGAGCAGCAACCAGGTATTTCGGTAATAAAACCGCCCCTTCTCCGGATTGTAAGCGGTAACTCCGGTCAGCAGCCAGGGCGAGAACTGGGTTGGAAACCGCCTGCTAGTGTCTCTTTGTGTTTCAACCAATACCGAATCGGTACGTACTAACAGTTCCGGCTCGAAATACGTGAACTGACCGTTCCGCTTCCGCACCGTGATCATAGTACTATCGCGCTTCACGAACGTTCCCTCCACCTGCGAACCATCCCGAAACACGAACACCTTGTAGGGAGCGGTCGATCGGGCCTCAACGGCGTTGGAGGGTAGTGCGGGCCGATCCGCCGAAATCCTGACAACCTGATCCGCTTCAACGAACGACATGTTGCCACCCCGTTTTCTGACGCTGATAAGGGTACTGTCCTGACGCAGGATCTGCCCCCGAACCACCGTACCGTCGCGCATCAGCAGATACGACTGTCGGCGTTGGGTATCTTCTGGAGTAATTTTCACGAACTGTGCCCATGCAAACACTGGGCCAAGTAAGAGAACGAAAAGAAGTGTTTTCATGGTTGAAAGGGTAAGGAATTCAAGGAGCAATATTGATTTTTTCATTATGCAAACGGTGACCCACCGGCAGTTATTTTTTCAGCACGTAGCCCAGACCTCTGATTTCCCGTTAGCGTTGGAAATCGACCGGGCCGAAGGCGTGTATATTTATTCGACGGTCGATTCGACAGACTCGCCCAGGCAGTATATGGACCTGATTTCGGGCATTGGGGTCAGCAATGTCGGCCACCGGCATCCCAAAGTTCTTGAAGCCATCCAGAACCAGCTCGACAAATACCTGCACCTGATGGTATACGGTGAATACGTGCAGACACCCCAGACGCAACTGGCCCACGCCCTGGCGCAAACGCTGCCGGACCGTCTGAATACAGTATATTTTACCAACTCGGGTACTGAAGCCGTTGAGGGAGCCATGAAACTGGCGAAACGCTATACGGGCCGCACCGAAATTGTCAGTTGTGTCAACGCCTACCATGGCTCAACGCAGGGCGCTCTATCGCTCTCCGGCGATGAGAATTTCAAACGGAACTACCGTCCCCTCCTACCGGGTGTCCGCCAGATTCGCTTTCAGAACGAGGATGACATTCGCCAGATCACCAGCCAGACGGCCGCCGTCGTGATGGAGGTGATTGGTGGCGAAGCAGGGGTTCGGGTGCCGGATGCGGCCTATTTACAAGCCGTTCGGCAGCGCTGTACGGACGTTGGAGCCCTCTTGATTTTTGACGAGATCCAAACCGGATTTGGCCGGACGGGAACGTTCTGGGCGTTCGAAGGTTTCGGCGTTGTTCCCGACGTAGTACTGTGCGCAAAAGGCATGGGTGGAGGCATGCCGATTGGGGCCTTTATCAGTTCGGCCGCTATAATGAGCGTATTTCGGAACAACCCGGTTCTGGGTCATATCACTACGTTCGGCGGGCATCCGGTATCGTGTGCGGCTTCGCTGGCAACCCTACAGGTCATACAGAACGAGAAACTGCACGAAAAAGCAGAAGCCAAAGGGCAGTTGTTCAAACAACTGCTGCACCACCCAGCCATTAACGAAGTACGCGGCAAAGGATTAATGCTGGCGGTAGAATTCGAATCGTTCGACGTCCTGAAACCCATTATCGACCGAGCCATCGAGAACAGCCCGGCCGGTCTATCCAGACCGGGCGTCATTACCGACTGGTTCCTGTTTTGTAACAACTCCATGCGCATAGCCCCACCACTGATCATTACGGACGAGCAGATCCATGAAGCCTGCGCCGTAATCCTGGAGGCCATTGAGCGCGTGGTTAACGGCCAAGAGGTTTAGGTCATTTATTTACGCGAACAGCGTTGAGGCTAAGCCAACAAGCACGGCTATGCCGAAGATGATCAGCAAGCCGATCACTACGGTTTTCAGCAAACTGCCTGGCCTTTTGGGAGTCTGGTTTGTCATCGTGTACGTTATAGGGGAATATTGCCGTGTTTTTTGCGGGGCATAGTGGCTACTTTGTTCTCCAGCATCGTAAAGGCCCGGATCAGCTTCTTCCGGGTCTGGTCGGGCCTGATTACTTCGTCGATATAGCCCCGATGGGCCGCCCGGTACGGGTTCGCAAACTTCTCGGTATACTCCTGCACCTTTTCCTGTAGTTTCGCCTGCGGATCTTCGGCTTCCGCTATTTCCCGTTTGAAAATAATTTCGGCAGCTCCGCTCGCGCCCATCACGGCAATCTCGGCCGACGGCCAGGCGTAGTTCATATCAGCGCCAATGTGCTTGGAGTTCATTACGTCGTAAGCCCCACCGTAGGCTTTGCGGGTGATGACCGTAACGCGGGGAACGGTGGCCTCACAGAAGGCGTACAGCAGCTTGGCCCCATTCGTAATGATGCCGTTCCACTCCTGATCAGTCCCCGGTAAGAAACCCGGTACGTCTTCCAGCACTAACAACGGTACGTTAAAACTGTCGCAGAAACGCACAAACCGGGCGGCTTTCGTACTCGCGTGGATGTCGAGTACCCCCGCCAGCACCGCTGGCTGGTTGCCCACCACCCCGACGCTACGTCCGCCAATCCGGGCGAAACCAACGACGATGTTCTCGGCGAAGTTCTTGTGTACCTCCAGAAACGAGTTTGCATCCACGAGTTCTTCGATCACCTCCCGCATGTCGTACGGCTGGTTCGGGTTGTCGGGAATAAGGTTGTTTAACGCTGGGCGGGCCTCATCCGTCGGCTCGTATGGCAGCATCGGCGCATCCTCTTCGCAGTTCTGCGGGATATAACTCAACAACTGCTTGAGGTGCTGAATACAGGCCAGTTCGTTCTCGCAGGCAAAGTGCGTTACGCCCGACTTCGTGCTGTGTGTACTGGCTCCGCCCAGTTCTTCGGCCGTAACGGTTTCGTGCGTAACGGTTTTCACTACGTTCGGTCCGGTCACGAACATATAGCTCGTGTTCTCGACCATAAAAATAAAGTCAGTGATAGCCGGGCTGTAAACGGCGCCCCCCGCACAGGGGCCCATGATGGCCGACAACTGCGGAATAACGCCCGACGCCCGGGTGTTGCGGTAAAAAATATCGGCATAGCCCGCCAGCGACAAGACCCCCTCCTGTATTCGGGCCCCGCCCGAGTCATTCAGGCCGATGATTGGTGCGCCGTTCTGCATGGCCAGATCCATCACCTTGCAGATTTTCTCGGCATGAGTTTCGGATAAGGCCCCGCCAAAAACGGTGAAATCCTGAGCAAATACGTACACCAGCCGTCCCTCAACCGTACCATACCCGGTTACTACACCATCCCCCAGGTAATGTTCTTTGTCCAAGCCAAAATCGCGGGTGCGGTGCATGACAAACTTGCCAATTTCTTCAAACGATTCCTCATCGACCAGCAAGGCGATGCGTTCGCGGGCGGTAAGCTTACCTTTGGCATGTTGCGCATCGATGCGTTTCTGGCCACCTCCCAGTTCAGCTTCGGCATTTTTTTGGGCCAGTAGTTCGGGTTTCGACGGTTTGTCTAAGTTTGTATGGGACGTATCGGGACGGGTTTCCGGTTGCATAAGATTCGTTTGTTGAGACCAGTGCTGGCAAAGTTAATTTTTCTTTATGATTCAAACGGGTTCGACTGGTTTGTATATTGTTTCGGACTAACATTTACCGAAGCGCCGTTATGATGCGTTTATTCTTTCTTTTCTGCCTTTGTCTGTCTGCTACGTCTGTACTGGCGCAGGATTCCACCCTAACCTACCAACGACCAGCCCGCCTTATTCTGAAAGTAGTTCCATTGGCTTTGCTGGATGCTGACCCAACCTGGTCTGGTGCAGCAGAGATACGAACGGGTCAGCGCACGTCGGTTCAGGCGGAGTTTGGATACGGACGTCCCAGCTGGAACAACCCAGGCTTTTCGTTCCAGCATGCGGGCACCTGGCGCATCAAAGCCGAATGGCGTGTCTACACGGGTCGGTACCGTACAAACCTCTCAAAGAACATTCGAATTTATACCACCTACCCGCTGGGCAATTATTTCGCGTTCGAAGCGTATACCAAACTGCTCAACGTCTGGCACAACTGGAGTGATTTACCGGGTCGAAACCCGACACTGCCCGCTGAGGTACGCCCTCAATACCAGACGCTTATTCGACGAAACAGCTTAAGTCTCAGTATCAAATTTGGGCGGCAATTTGGCTGGACGACCACGCCACAGCAAGGTCGGGCGCGGGTCTTATGGGACGTATACGCGGGTCTTGGTGTTCGATTGGTTAACCAGGACAACAGTGGCAACTGGTCCGAACCGGGTTATACGGAAAGCTTTACCGGTATGTTCAATCGCTTTAATGCGAATGGATTGCGGGTAGCTCCCAACGTATCAGCCGGGGTTAAACTGGGGTTTGCGCTGTAACCAACGGTATTCGTTCCGATTTCCTTTGGATCTGCTTCGCTCTTTGAGGTTTGTGAGGCCGGTGTGTCGGTGCCACGTAAAATTGGTGTTTCTTTGCGTTGAACTGCGCCCATTCCGCTTGATAGTCCGTTCCCTTTTATTGCTCTTCGCACTGCTGTCTGCCACGGCAGTTATGGCTCAACCGCTGGGCGGGCAGCGGGTATTTTCGTTTCTGGACCTTCCTACGCACGCCCGGGTAGCCGCCCTGGGCGGACAGGTCGCCACTGCCATTCAGCCGGATGGTGCGTATCATCTGAACAACCCCGCCCTGGCGGATTCAATTCGTAACAATCAGTTGGCCATCAGCCTGATGCCTTATCTGGCAGCGGCCAAATATTACACTCTCCAATACGGATTACCGATTCAATCGGGCGACAAATGGGCTGTGGGGCTGCAGTACCTCAGCTACGGGCAGTTTACGCTGACCGACCCAGCCGGTATTTCGCTCGGTACGTTCACCGCCAATGATTACGCCTTAAGTCTGACCCACGCCCGCACGGAAGGCAATTTTACGCTCGGCGTTACGGTGAAAGCCGTTGGGTCAGCGATTGAAACGTATTCGGCCTTTGGGCTGCTGGCCGATTTTGGTGGTGTCTGGCGGCACCCCAAACATGGTCTGACGTTCGGCCTGGTCGCTAAAAATGTGGGCTACCTGTTCAAAAATTATGGACCGGCTGATGCTGACCTTCCCTTCGACTTGCAGGCTGGCGTTACGTTGAAACCACAGCACGCACCCATTCGACTCACCCTGACCGCCCATCACCTGCAACGCTTCGATATAAGTTACAACGATCCCAGTCTTAACGTCCGGTATGACCTCAACGGCAATCCCGTACCGCAGTCGGTGGGCATCGCCGAGAAGATAGCCCGGCATATCAACGTTGGCGCGGAGTTGCTCATCAGCCGTAATGTGCATCTGCTGGTCGGCTATAATCATCAGAAGCGGCAGGAAGGTCGACTGACGACGTTTGGCGGGGCCGCCGGTATTTCATTCGGGGCGTCGGTGCAGGCAAAAGGATTCCAGTTAACGTATGGTCGATTCTCGGCTGTTCCAACCGCGGGAACCAGTCAGTTGTCGCTGCGCATCGATTTAGACAAGTTGATCCACTAGCTTTGTGGTTCGAAATCGTTTGCGGACCCGTTACGTTCGCAGCTTAATTATCTGACTATGAATCCAGTTCTTCGGGCAAAGGCCGCCCGCATAAAATTAGTCTTAACCGATTGCGACGGCGTTCTGACCGACGCGGGTGTGTATTACGGCGAATCAGGGGAAATTTTCAAGCGTTTCAACATCCGGGATGGTATGGGCGTAGTCCGGCTGCGCGAGATGTTCGGCATTGAAACCGGGATCGTTACGGGCGAAACATCGCCTTCGGTGGTGACGAGAGCCGCGAAACTGAAGATCACGGAACTGCACCTGGGTGCCAGTGATAAACTTTCACTGCTGAAGGGAATCCTGACCCGTAAAGGGCTGGACGCTTCTGAGGTGGCATTTATTGGCGACGACGTAAACGACCTGGAGATTTTACAGGCGGTCGGCTTTTCGGCCTGTCCCGCCGACGCAACGCGCTACAACAAAGCGGTGGTCGATTACTGCTGCGAGGCCAATGGCGGGCAGGGATGCTTCCGGGAACTGGCTGAATTTATCATCGACGCGAAACAGGCACTAACCGATCAGCCCGTTACGTCCACCCCACCGAACGAAGGCCATCCGGGGTAAAGAATACGCTGGGCAGCAGCCGCTGACGAACGATAAGGCCCTTATTGTTCGTCAGCACATAAGGGTAAGTTTGCTACAGTCCTAACAATTGCCCCCCGCTCTACTGACCGTTTTCATAACCTCCGGATCGCGTCAGGTCGCTCAAAGAGAAGCGCATCTTTAGGTTTCTCAACGGGGTTAAAACGCAGTAGAAGATCTCATTACTGACTGCAGCCGCATCAAATAACGTCAGCGGCTGGTTCCGCTGATTTCTCAACCCCTGCCTCAACGTACGACCGACGTATTGTCTGGTTGTTTAGATATGGCTCAACATTGTTCAGCTTCGGGCCTGACCTGGATTTCATCTCAACATGCGTTGAAACGTAACGCATACGACCCATCACAGCCCACGTCTGAAAATATTTGACGCTGCCAATTAACTAATCAATTAGTTTTTCAACTAAAAAATAAGTTATAGATTTGTTTGTCGTCAGTTCCTGTCCCTGACTCGTGGCAATCATGATAAGTAATTACGTCAAAATCGCCTGGCGAAACCTGCTCAAACATAAAAGCATTTCATTCATCATGATTTTTGGACTGGCATCCAGCATGGCGGCTTATCTGATTATTATTCAGTACGTTATTTCTGAATTTAGCTTTGACAACTTCCATACGAAGGCGGACGACATTTATCGCATCCGACTGGATGACTACAAAAATAATGTCCTGTCAACTAGCAGTGCCATCAGTTATTATGCCGCGGGACCAGCCATAAAAGACGCTTTGCCTGAGGTTGACAACTTCGTTCGGCTGCACCGGGCCGATGGTATGGTTAGCCATCACAAGAAAATAGGCGAATTGGTCAGTTACCACGAGAAAAAGGCGTTCTATGCTGATTCTTCCTTCTTCAGTGTCTTTTCGGTTCCGTTGTTACGTACTGCTGCGAATCAGGTGCTCCATCGACCCGAATCGGTCGTACTATCCGAATCAATGGCCAGGAAGTACTTTGGCCAGGACAATCCACTAGGTAAAATCATCCAGTTAAGTACCGAATGGGAAGGAGGCAACTACGTAGTCGAAGGCGTTTTTGCTGACCTTCCTTACAACAGTCATATCCAGATCGATTTTCTGTTCTCTATTCAAAAGCTACTCCGGAATCAGCAATTCCTGTATGGGGGCTGGTACTGGACCAACTTTTATACCTATTTACTGCTGAAACCGGGCAGTTCGCCTAAGACGCTGGAAGCTCGATTTGCCGATATTATTCAACAGCACTTAGGTAGTCAGTTAAAGAAATACAATTTGCAGCAACGCTTTGTACTGCAACCCCTACGTAGTATTCATCTTTATTCCCGGATAGTCTCTGAAGTTGAAGCAAACGGCAAAATCGAAATTGTATATGGGCTGCTGTTAGTTGCCTTTTTTATCCTGGCGATCGGCTGGCTAAATTATATAAATCTCTCTACCGCAAAGGGCATTGAACGAGCCAAAGAGGTAGGCATACGAAAGGCATTGGGCTCACAAAAAGGACAGCTTATCGGCCAGTTTCTGTTCGAATCCCTTACCATTAATAGCCTATCTGTTCTTCTGGCTGCGGGACTTTTTTTAATAGCACTAGCTTTCTTTGACAGCTGGGTTCATACCGGTATTGGGTTTAATGTGGTTCAACAACCTTTGTTCTGGGTGGCTGCCGTCTCTATTTTTCTGGTAGGATTTGTCCTATCCGGGTTCTATCCCGCTTTTATCCTGTCCTCATTCAGCCCCATCGCCGTATTGAAAGGGCGTCTGTCAAAACAGATCGGTGGCGAATCGTTTCGCAAAGCGTTAATAGTATTTCAGTTTACAGCTTCGATCGGCCTGGTCATTGCCACTTTGGTTATTAATCGGCAGATCAAGTTTATGCAAACTCAGGATTTGGGCATCCACATCGACCAGAAGCTAATTGTCAAAGCCCCTAAAGTGTTACGGACGAATAGCTTCACGAATGACATTGGCTATTTTAAGGATCGGTTAGCAGCCAGTAGCAGCGTTAAGCAAGTGACGGCCTCTTCGGAAGTTCCTGGACAAGAAATCTTCTGGACCAATGATTTCCAGCGGTATCCTGATCCGACAAACAATTATAAACGCTGTAGTCTCCTGGCGGTCGACGAAGATTATATCTCCACCTACAGAATTGAACTACTGGCAGGCCGGGATTTTTACAAAGATCTGGCCCGTGATAATAATGCCATTATCATCAATCAAACCGCTTTACGTGCTTTTGGCTTTACTACACCTCAGGAAGCGATCAACCAGCAGCTTGCCGATGGGGGTCATTCCCCTAAAACCGTTATTGGCGTGGTAAAAGACTTCCATCAGCAATCGCTGGACACATCCAATCGGCCTATCATTTTGCAGCACCTGCCCTGGGAAAGCGACTATCTGACGATTCAATTGAGCGGCACCAGTTTGAGTAATTCTGTAGCAACCATTCAAAAAGCTTTTCAGGAGGCTTTCCCGGCTAATGCATTCGAGTCTTTTTTCTTGGATACTCACTTCCAGCAGCAGTATCAATCTGACGAAGTCTTGGCTAGCTTATTGAGTTGGTTTTCTTTCTTGGCCATTGGCATTGCCAGTTTAGGACTGTTGGGGTTGGCCATGTTCACGGCAACAAACCGCACCAAGGAGATTGGTATACGTAAAGTAATGGGCGCCAGCGTTGGTAACGTGATTGTGTTATTGTCGAAAGACTTTTTAAAGCTGGTTATCATCGCAATTTTCCTGGCTTCTCCCCTAGCTTGGTATGTTATGAATCGGTGGTTGCAAGAATTCGCCTACAAGACGACTCTTTCGTGGTGGATTTTTGCGTCAGCGGCAATACTGGCAGTTAGTATCGCCCTGTTAACGGTAAGTTTTCACAGTATTAAAGCGGCTCTTATGAACCCAACAAAGTCGTTGAAAAGCGAATAGCCTGTTTTGTTCGTGATGTTCGCCTTCGAGAAGGGAAACGAGACCCCGCCAACCATTACGTTCCAGTCAACCGAACGAAGGTCATCTGTTGACTGGAGTGCGATGGATAAGACAACTCGTTACAGAAACCAGATCAACTGGGCTTGTACGCCAAGCTGGTAGGACCGAAATGAATTCCAGTTAACCGCACTATCGTTCTCAGGTGATGACAGTAAGTAGCTCGCAGTAGGCTGTAGCAACAAGGATATCCCTGAGTTGATTCTATAGTTTAAGCCTAATCCGGCAATGGCGCTAATTCCAATCCGTGACTGCTTTATCGAGGTGTTCTTTGCGAAACCAGCCCCGGCGGAGAGATACGGAGCCAATCGATTTTGACCAAATCGATAATTGATGAGGACAGGCACCTGAACAGCCCGGGATGTTATACGCACCTCACTGGTCACGTTATCCTTGCTATGCGCTGTTTGCCAGGCATGGAGGATACCAACGCCAATACTCAGGTTTGACCTAACCTGATAACGGGCCGTTAGCCCAAGCGAAGAGCCCTTACTATATCCAGACCCCTGAATATCAGCGCCGTCCAGAAGGTTCTGAACCTGGTACGTGTAGTTACCGTACGTATACCAGTACGTTGGGGCTATTGAAAAGCGGTGCTGCGCCTGTACGGCAATGCCAGCGAACACAAGAAGAAACAGACAACTCGTATAGATCTTCATATGGCCAGGGTTTGTAATGCTAAACAAGATTGCTATTGTTAACCAGCAAACTGCTGTTTATGAAAGTTGTTCGACTTAGCGGCCTTGTTCACCAAGAAATATTTTTTGTATTTCCTGTAACCTTTGTTACGTCGGTCAGTTTCCAGTCTCAACTACGCTAAACCCTTTTCTACCAGGTTGACATCGCTAACAGACAACGCACTTATGCTCCAAGTAAAAGCGGGCGATCTGGACAAGATGGGCTTGCTCTTCGAGCGGTATCACAAGCCTTTGTTTGGCTTTCTGTTCCACATGACCAGACAACGGGAAGCCAGTGAAGACCTGGTGCAGACGGTGTTTTATCGGATGCTGAAGTACCGCCATACCTTCACCGGCGACGGTGAGTTCAAAAGCTGGATGTATCACCTGGCCCGTAACGTCCTGGCTGACTTTGTGCAAAAAAACAAGCAATCGGCCTATCACGACGATATAGCCAGTGTGGCCGAACGGGTTGGTGGCGGAGCAACCGCCGATGAGCTACTTCAGCAACAGCAGGAGGCCGATCTATTGCAGGATGCCCTGGCCAGGCTCAGTGCCGACAACCGCGAAGTGCTGATATTGAGCCGGTTTCAGGAGTTGAAGTATGAGGAAATTGCCCGGATTTTGAACACAACCGAAGGAGCCATAAAAGTGCGGGTGCACCGGGCCATGACCGCTTTAAAGAACATTTATCTCAGGATTGAACATGGAAGCAAAGCCCATAAACTGTGAAAATGCCCGAGAGCAGTTTACTGACTGGCTCGGCAACCAGATGCCCGATGTTGCGCGCGCTACGTTAGAAACGCACGTTATGCAGTGCGCGGGCTGCCAGCAGGAGTTGCATATCTTTAGTCAGTTGTGGCGGCAGATGGGCGACGTGACGGTACCTGAGCCCAGCGACACCATGCGGGTGCGGTTCCATACGATGCTCGATACGTATAAAGACACCGTTGAAACCGAGCAGCGGAAATCGGTGGGTGGATTCTTCGCCCAACTCCGGGAGTTCTTTACGCCCCAGCCGGCTTTCCAGGTAGCGTATAGCCTGGTGATCCTCTGCCTCGGCCTAACTGGCGGGTATTGGCTGCATCGGCAGGAAAGCCCGGCTATCGTGTACCAGCAGCAGATTGATACGTTGTCGGGTCAGGTAAGAGAGATGCGCCAGATGATGTTGCTGTCACTGCTAGAGAATCCGTCCGCGTCCGAGCGGCTGCGGGCGGTGAGCTACACCAGCGAGATCAATCAGGTAGACGATCACGTAGCCGAAGCTTTGTTAACTACGCTGAACAACGACCCGAATGTAAACGTGCGGCTGGTTACGCTGGAGGCCCTGGCGAAGCTGGCCAAAGACCCCAAAGTACGCGAAGGGTTAGTGCAGTCAATTACCCAGCAGGACTCGCCCCTGGTTCAATCGGCCTTAGCTGATGTTATGGTGAAACTTCAGGAGAAACGGTCCATCAAACAGCTCCGGCGACTGCTCAATGAAGAAAACCTCAATGATCTGGTGAAAAGTAAAATCCAGCAGAGTATTAAAGAATTGTCGTAAAACCCTAAATCAAAACACATCATGAACCGGTTCATCATCCCCTGCCTGGCGGGATTAGTGGTCGCTTGTGCCCAATCCCCGGCAACGGCTCAGAAATCTGAAGAACATATCGCTAAAGAATTTACGGTGTCGAACACCACCGGAGGCAGTACCCTGGCGATTTATAACGTCAACGGCTTTATTAAGGTCGAAGGTTATTCAGGCGACAAAGTCGTGCTGGAAGTCGACAAAGAAATTTCGGCCAAGAATAATGCAGATTTAGAAACGGGCAAAAAAGAGTTTCGGCTTCAGTTCGAGCAGAAAGGCGACAGTATCATTGCGTATATCGCCGAGCCGTTCGATTCACGGCCTAACCGGAACCGACAGGAGCGAAACCACCGCATTGACTATAATTTTAATCTTGACTTTACCGTAAAAGTCCCGAATCAGATGAACCTCTGCGTATCGACGATCAACCACGGAAACGTAACGGTCAACAATGTTACCGGACAGCTTAAGGTCAATAATATCAACGGTGCCATCACGCTGACGAATGCCAAAGGAGCCACCGAAGCCCGAACCATAAATGGGGACGTCGACATCAATTACCTGGCAAGTCCGCCCGAAAAATCATCGTACTATACGTTGAACGGAAACATTCGGGTTTCCTACCCGGCTGACCTCTCCGCCGACCTGCACTTCAAGAGCTTCCAGGGCGCGTTTTACACCGACTTTCCGAACGCCGAAGTTTTGCCAACGCAGGTCGTTAAGAATCAGGAGCGTCAGGGCGACAAGACCGTCTATAAATTAAACAAAGACACCTCCATTCGGATCGGCAAGGGCGGCAAGGCCCTCTGGTTCGAAACGTTTAACGGAAATATTTACATTAAAAAGCAATCCTGAATACCATGAATACAACGAAATTACAGACGGCAGGTCTGCTATTAATAGCTAGCCTCTGGACCGCGCCTTTAGCCGCCCAGAGCGACGTAAAAGAACAGTTAACCGTTTCCCTGAGCGATCCGGGAAAGCCGGGTTTCCTGACCGTTGGTCTGGTAAACGGCTCCATCCACGTAGTGGGCTACAGCGGCAAAGACGTAGTAATAGACGCGGTATCGACTGCACGTCGACATAAGGAAGGAACTACAGAGGTCGCTTCCAACGGCATGAAGCGCATAGCGAACACCAATTCCATGGAGATCAGCGCCGAAGAAAAAGACAACCGCATTCAGGTATCCTCCGACTCCTGGAAGCGGCCAATCGATTTAACGATCAAGGTTCCCCAGCGCTTCTCGCTGAAACTGAACACGGTGAACCAGGGGGATATAACGGTCGATAACGTAACGGGTGAGCTGGAAGTGACGAACGTGAACGGGGCCATTCAGCTGACGAACATCTCAGGATCGGCCGTAGCCAACACCGTGAACGGAGTTCTGAAAGCATCATTCAAAACGGTAGATCCGAAAACGCCGATGGCCTTCTCCACCCTGAACGGTAACGTGGACGTAACGCTACCCTCAACCGCCAAAGCATCAGTCAAAATCAAGTCTGATCAGGGCGATATTTTCAGCGACTTTGACATCGACATTGATAAAAATCAACCTAAAGTCAACCGAACCAGCCAGTCGGGCATGTATCGGGTAAGCGTTGAAGACTGGGTGCAGGGCAAAATTAACGGCGGAGGCTCCGAGATGATGATGAAAAATATGCACGGCAATATTTATATCCGCAAGGCGAAGTAAGGTCTCTTTCGCACGGCAGGCGCTGGTAATCACCCATTCGGATTACCAGCGTTTCGGGCTGTACAGAAGCCGCCCGCAACGTTTTTTGGGCATCATTGGCACATTTTGCTGTTTCTGGTGTTTCTTTGAGTGGAGCGCACAAGGCGCTCTGTTTTTCTGATGATTGAACTCAAAGACCTTACTCCCCGGCAGATCGTTGCCGAGCTAGATCAATACATTATCGGTCAGCACGATGCGAAACGCAACGTGGCCATTGCGTTACGGAATCGCTGGCGCCGGATGAACAGCGCGGCCGATATGCAGCGCGAGATAACTCCCAACAATATTCTGATGATCGGCGCTACGGGCGTCGGCAAAACCGAAATCGCCCGGCGGCTGGCTAAAATCGCCGATGCTCCGTTCATTAAGGTCGAAGCCTCGAAGTTTACGGAAGTCGGTTACGTTGGCCGCGATGTGGAGAGCATGGTCCGTGACCTGGTGGAGCAGTCCGTGAACATGGTACGGGCGGCCAAGAAAGAAGCCGTAAAAGTGCGGGCCGCCCAACTTGTGGAAGACGCTATTCTGGACATTCTGATTCCGCCCGTTAAACCGGCCGTAAATCAGCATCTGGGATTCGAGAACGGTCAGCAGGACCCCGATGCCGAGCTGAACGAACGAACGCGGGAGCGGTTTCGCGACAAGATCCGATCCGGCGAAATGGATGATCGGAAAATCGAGATCGACGTGCAGCAGACGCAAACCCCAAACATTGGCGTTATGGGCGGCTCAGTGGATGATCTTTCGATGATGAACATTCAGGAGATGATCAGCGGCATGATGCCGAAGCGGGGCAAAAAACGCAAGGTAACCATTGCCGAAGCCCGAACGATTCTGCTGGAGGAAGAAGCCGCCAAGCTGATCGATATGGACGAAGTAAAAGAAGAAGCCATTCGCAAAGCCGAAGATGCCGGCATTATTTTCATCGACGAGATCGACAAAGTAGCGTCGGCCCGTTCGGGTAATGGCGGTGGTGGCCCCGACGTAAGTCGCGAAGGCGTTCAGCGCGATCTGCTGCCGATTGTCGAAGGCAGTGCCGTGAATACTAAATACGGCGTCATTCATACCGATCACATTCTGTTCATTGCGGCTGGCGCTTTTCACGTAGCCAAGCCGAGCGATCTTATTCCCGAGCTTCAGGGCCGTTTCCCAATTCGGGTCGAGTTGCAGAGCCTGTCGGAGGATGATTTCTACCAGATTTTGAAAGAGCCCAAAAATGCCCTGACGAAGCAGTACGAAGCAATGCTCCAGGCCGAGGGTGTCGAGCTTACGTTTCAGGACGATGCGTTACGTGAACTGGCGCGTATTGCGTACGAGGTGAATGGTGAAGTAGAGAACATCGGAGCCCGGCGGCTGCAAACGGTGCTGAGCCACTTGATGAACGACTTTATGTTCGACATTCCGGACTCCATTGGCCCCAACGCGCACGTAGTGGTGACGAAAGAGCTGGTTGGCGAAAAGCTGAACGGTCTGGTTAAAAACCGCGACCTGAGCCAGTTCATTCTTTAATCGGCGAAACGTTTAGCTTTCTGCCTTATTTTGGTCAATGAGTTGCTGACGCGCGTCCCCATAACGACGAACCGTGCGTCAGCAACTCATTAATCAACGATCTCCCTGAACTCGCAAATCACCTTGACAACCTGCTCAATGGCCCGATCAGTATCGCTACGCTTGCGGTCGGGTGGGTCGAAGCGATTAAAGGGTCGCAACTCCAGCACAAAGGTTTCGTCAATACGTTCCCTGTCGATCGGTGTGTACAGTTTATGGGCACTAACCTGAATAGGAAGCAAACCGTGCCGGTATTTGAAACGGGTCAAGACGTAGCTTAACAGTCGCTCAACCGCTTCGTTTGATACGTTCGGCGCGGGCAAAAACCGCACTTCGGCCCGGTTTCGATCAACGAGCGTTTGTTCGTCGGGCCTGAAATGACCTTCGCAGCTCGAAAACGTCTGCACCAACCCGGTTGCGTTCAGCGCGTCGACTAAGGGATGTATATGTGGTTCAATGTCATTCATGTCCAGCTTGGGCCATCACCTTGCGTCTGCTTTTCTGCCAGAGCCACCCCAGATACACCGTTGCCAGAACGGCCAAGCCACCCGAAACGGCAAACGAAGCATCCCAACCGGCCTTGCCGACTACGTGATTCAATAACCATCCCGACGATACGGCCCCTAGTCCAATACCGGCTTCCAGCGCAATGTACATGGTAGCCATCGCCCGCCCGCGGGTCGCTTCGTCGCTTAAGTCAGCCGTCCAGGCCTGTACCGTTGGCGAGTTCATTCCCCACGACATCCCATACACAATGGCCGACGCCCAGAACCACACTGGCGAATCGGTAACGACCAGCATCGCCATCGATACGGCCAGCACGGCGGTGGAGATGAACAAAACGGGCAAACGACCGTGCCGGTCAGAGGAGCGACTGAATAGTAACCGAACCGCGAGCGAAGCAATGGTATACACCGTAAAAAACAGCCCCCGGTTGGTGATGCCCAGCGAAGTACTTAAGCTGGAAATCACCGTTAATACAACTCCTGACGAAAACGACTGCAACAGCAGAACGATAAACGGCGGCAGCGCCTGCTTATCGAAAATTTCTTCTTTGGTCAGTTTTAAGAGACCGAACCGAAACGGCTGCGTATTGCCCAGCGTTTCGGGCATCCGGAGCAGAATGCCGATGGACAGCAGCGCAAACGCCGACGAGGTCCAGAACATGACGTTCATGGAGAAATCATCGGCTAACCAACTGCCAATGGCCGGCCCCAGCGACATGCCCATCGCCGTAAACAGGCCCAACATGCCCATTGCTTCGCCCCGACGGGTAGCCGGTACTACGTCGGCTACGTACGCGGCCGTGGCGGTGGGTTTGGTACCGGTTGAAAAGCCATGAACCAGCCGAAGTGTTAAAAAGCCCCAGACCGTAATCAGATACGGATACAGTAGGCCGCATATAAAACACACCAGCGAACCGAACGCCATGACCGGCACCCTGCCAATAGTATCGGTGAGCTTCCCGCTAAAGGGACGGGAAAGGCCTGCTGTAAGCGTAAAAAGCGCGATGATGAGTCCGATGTATTCGCGGCCGCCCAAGCCGGTCAGGTAATCGGGCAGTTCGGGAATCATCATGGAAAAACTCGCTGAAAACAAAAAGTTACTGACGCAGAGCAACCAAAAGGAAAGCGTGTACAGAGAGGGGCCGTCGGCAACACGACGAATAAAAAACGGGCGAACTACCAAAACAACTCGATTTAGTTCGCCCAAATTTACCGCTTTTTCGCCAAACGCCGGGTGTTCTTATTAAGTGGCCACTTATGTAGTCAGTTGGCACGACTTGGTACTACATGTTACGTATGAGCTACGGGCGTATTGCGTTAATGCAACCCACCCAGGCGAATATACGCAATATACTTGCGTATATTTACGAGTTATCTGCAAGCATAAGAAAAGAACAAACAGCATAAACTAATAAATAGACATAAAATGGAAAATAATCACGAAATGAACTAAGCCAAGAAAGGGAAAAATCACTACACGAAATTTTTATCGATGTTGCTTGCATCATTTATAGCAATGTATATAACAATGTACTTTAATACCTACGAAATAGACCACGTATATTTTAGCCTTACACGATTTTATATGACTTGCTTAGGCATCTCCGCAATGGCGGTGATTATGCTACTGTTTATGAAAATGATGTACAAGGACAAGAAAAAGAATATTGCCATACTTTTAGGTAGTTTAATTCTATTTGTAAGTGCTTTAACTTTGGTCAGAACACAAACTCCAATAGGTGATGTATTGTATATGAAGGCAATGATTCCACATCATTCAATAGCAATACTCACAAGTAAAAGGGCAGATATAAAAGACCCTGAAGTAAGAAAGTTGGCAGATGGAATTATAAAGGCACAAGAAAAGGAAATTGCAGAAATGAAAGAATATATCAAAAGGTTGGAGTCAGACAAATAATTTTTGAGACAACAACATTTGAAATTAGTGCCCAAAGTAATAGAAGTCAAGAATGCCAGCAGATAACAGGCGTTTGGCAAAAAAGCGGGTTCAGTGGTTAATTGAATATTCTACCTCGTATCAACTTTTGTACTAGATTGACAGTTTAGCGCTTCGAAATCCGCTTCTTCGCCAATCGCCAAACCGTTAGCGGTCAGGCAAAGGCGACCTGCGAAGACAAAAAACGACAAAACGACAGAAAATAAAATATGGCAGATTTACACGTAAGCAAAAAGACCGTTGGAAAATTATTCAGCGAAATGCAAAACAAAAAGTTCGTTATTCCAGACTATCAACGACCTTACAAATGGAACATTGAAAAATGTGAAACATTGTGGAGCGACATTGAAAATTTTGCTCAAACAGACGCCAAAGCAGGTGCGGACTATTTTTTAGGAACAATCGTTTCTTACGTCAATGATGACAAAAATCAAGAGATAATTGATGGACAACAGCGTATTACTTCGTTTATGTTGTTGTTGCGTTCATTTTACAAGAAACTTGACGATATGGTGGAGGACGAAGATGTAATTGGTTTGAAAAATCAACTTGCACCTTGTATTTGGGACATAAATCCTATTTCACAAAAAGTTACGGACAAAACAAAAATTCATATTGTTTCGGAAGTTGCAACAGAAGAAGATAACGAAACTTTCCATAAAATCTTAGAAACAGGCAACTTCAATGATAACGCTCAAGACAACTACTCGAAAAACTATCGCTATTTTAAAGAAAAATGCGATAAATACGCAACGATTAATCCAATGCAATGGAAAGAACTTTGTGTAACTATTCTCCAAAAATGTATTATTCTTCCAATTGAATGCGATGCGCAAGATACCGCACTGACAATTTTTTCAACGCTTAATGACAGAGGTATGCCATTGGCTGACTCTGATATTTTCAAGGCACAGATTTATCGCAACTGTACGACAGAAGAAAAAAGAAAAGAATTTACGGAAACGTGGAAAGACCTTACCCAAATTTGTAAACAAGGTTACTTTTCCATTGACGACATTTTCCGTTATTATACTCACGTTCTACGAGCAAGAAACAACGACAAATCTAAAGAAGTAGGATTACGTAAGTTTTACGCAGAAAACAAATACGACCGCTTGAAAAGCCAAAATTTAATGACCGAAATCATCGATTTGGCTTTCTTTTGGCGTTTCCTAAATACAGAAATTGAACCTGAAAACAACTATACATATTCAGTTTCAACAAAGGCATGAATCAATTTACATTGTTTAAGTTGCTATCCAAACGAATTTTGGAAATATGCTACAAGCGTTTTCTTCTTAAAGCACAAAGACAGCGAAACTTTTGAATCTGACTTTGAGAATATGTTGCAAAAACTAATCGCGTTTTTGTTTGCTAAGTTTATAGAGCAACCGTCTGTAAACGCTATCAAAGATGACATTTATAGTGCTTGTATCTCTCTAAACACAAGTAAGGATCACCAATACAAATTCACCCTAAATGAAGATTTATTAAGCCAACAAATCGACGGACATTCTTCTTCACGAATTTCAAGGGCTTTGCTTTTGTTGTATGCTTATCTAAATCCACAACAAACTGACCTAATTCCAAGCACGTTTGACATTGAACACATTTTCCCTAAAAAATGGCAAGACACAAACTATAACGGTTGGTCTAACGATGATGCGGCATTGTACTTAGACAGATTTGGCAACAAGACAGTTTTTGAGAAAAAACTAAACATACAAGCAGGCAATGGCTATTTTGGAGTGAAGAAACAGAAATATAAAGTTTCAAGTATTGCGACAGTATTAGAACTTTCAAACTATCCAAAAAACGATTGGGTTCAAGTGGACATTGAAGAACGAGAAGCAAAATTTAAAACGAGATTATTGGATTACTTTAGAACAAACTTGGCAAGTAACAACTGATCACTGCCCAAACCGCTAACAGCGGCTTTGCGTTATGGGGGCTGACTCGCTTCGATGAAACGTCTGTGCAAGGTTCAACATTTGTGATTCGTATGAACATGAGTGCTAAAAATCCCCCACAACGCAAAGCCGCAAAACGTTATGAGCAATTTGGCTACGCAAACTTTCCAAAATTTGAGCAATGAGACAACTCACTGAGGTAATGCGAGTGCTGGAGCAACTCAAACCTGAACTAGCCGAGAAGTATCACGTACAAACGCTAGGCCTGTTTGGTTCGGTGGTTCGTGACGACTTCTCTCCTTCCAGCGACATCGACATTATTGTCGACTTCAACCAGCCTGTAGGGGTTGAGTTTATTGACTTGGCCAATTATATGGAGCAGCGGCTCAATAAAAAGGTTGACCTAGTATCTCGAAATGGCATGAAAGATAAGTACTTTAAAAATATAGAACAGGAGATAGTATATGTCTAAACGGGACTCAAAGCTCTTGGTTGAGGACATTCTCGATAGCGCCCACAAAATCCTCGATTACACTGCCGAGCTAAGTTTTGAGGAGTTTATTCGAGACGATAAGACTATAGATGCTGTGATTCGGAACTTCGAGATTATCGGTGAAGCGGCTAATCGTCTTCCGGAAGAATTCAAAGATAAACTCCCCGACATAGATTGGTATCGCATTCGTGGGTTTAGGAACCGGATTGTTCATGACTATTTTGGTATAGGTTATTCCATCGTCTAGGTCATTAAGGACACATTTCTACCTAATATGATCAACCAACTACAGTCAATCTTCGAAGAATGACCGAGACGAATAAAGCAATTTTAGAAAAGGCGAACGCGGCTATCACAAAGGGCGACAATGAGGGGTTTCTGGCTTATTGCACCGAGGACACGAAATGGGTATTTGTCGGCGATATAACCCTGGACGGCAAGAAAGCGGTTCGACAGTGGATGGCAACAGCGTACGTTGAGCCGCCAAAATTCAGGGTCGAAACCTTAATAGCTGAGGGTGATTTCGTTACCGCGCTTGGCCATGTCAGCCTGAAAGATGAAAACGGAGAAGCCGCCGACTATCTATACTGCGACGTATGGCGATTCCGCGATGGTAAAATGGCCGAACTGAAAGCGTTTGTCATCAAACCCTAATCAACGCTGACTCCACTCTACAGTCTGCCCGATTCTACCAGGGCTGTTAATGGAGTTATTTAGGATTCTTCCGCGTGACGTTTGTCATCACGACGCCAGGACCGGGCCGCCGGGATGACAAACGTCGCTCATTTGAGACTAGATTACCCCCGACTCAAATTCACGGGTGCTTATTTCGGTTCGGGGGTTTCGTTGCCGCCCTCGATCACAAAGCGCCACTGGCCGTTGCGCTGGCGTTTCCAGACGGTCACATACGTACCGTATTGCGTCGAGCGTTTGCCCGCTTCGTCGCGGTTCGTCAGCATCCACTGCCCGAATGTATAACCCAGTTCTCCCGAAAGAGCCGCATCGGCTTTAAGCGGTTGCCAGGTCAGTATTGCCCCATCGCGCGGCATACGAGCCATTTGTGCCCGCAACGAATCAAAGCCAATCGCCGGGGGTGCTCCATCGTTCAGTTTTATCGCATCGTCGGCTGCGTAGGTCGTAAATGCCTTCGCCATGCCTTGTTTTTCGGAGAGTACGCTAAAATTATAATCCGCTTCCCGGATCTCGTCGATCGCTTTCTGGCGCGCGGCTGCGGCCGGATTCATTGCTCGTGGGTTCTCAACCCGGGATCGGCAGGAGCTGATCAGCACCAGGATAAGTAAAATTGATGCGGTGTACTTCATTTTGGGTAGATTAATTGGTTATGATTTGCCGTAAATTTGCGCGCTGATTCCAGAATGCAGGCTTTGGTTTACGGTTACAGTTCACCTATCCAAAATCGTACCGAAATCGTTGCCCACGCCTGAAACCAGCGCTGCCATTCTGAAATCGTAACTGATCCATTGCTATGTCGCGTAACCTTAAAATTGGCCTCTTTCTCACCGTATCCATCCTGCTCACTACGTTCACCTTCTATTTCTGGCAGGTTTTTAAAAGTCCAAACCTCCAGGTCAGAGACGGTGATGAAACCTTTGCTTTACTTATTCCGAAAGGCTCTACGTTTGAGTCGGTGATGGATACGTTGAAAACCCATAAGGTCATCAACGATGAGCTGTCGTTCCGGTTTCTGGCCAAGATGATGAAGTACCCGGAGCGGGTAAAAGAAGGGCGTTATGAGATTCGGCCGCGGATGGGCAACCGCGAAGCGCTGGTTAAACTACGGAGCGGCAGTCAGGATGCCATGCCCGTTACGTTCAACAACATCCGCCAGAAAAGCGACCTCATCCAGCGACTGGGCAGTAAGTTTGAATTTGGCCCCGAGGCTCTGGGTAAACTGCTGAACGATCCGGCAACCTGCCAGTCGTTTGGCTTCGATACTACCACGATCGTCTGCCTCTTTCTGCCCAATACGTATGAGTTTTTCTGGACAATCAAGCCTGAAGCATTCCTGGAGCGGATGGGTAAAGAATACAAAAAGTTCTGGACCCCCGAACGTCAGGCTAAAGCCAAAGCACTCGGCTTGAGCCAAACGCAGGCGCAGGTGCTGGCGTCGATTGTGGCTGCCGAAACCAACAAACGCGACGAGCAGCCGCGCGTGGCGGGCGTTTACCTGAATCGCCTGAAACAAGGTATTAAACTCGAAGCGGATCCAACGGTCATCTTTGCTCTGCGCGACTTCAGCATCCGGCGTCTGTTAAACAAGCAACTGACGGTCGATTCCCCCTACAATACGTATCGGTACGCCGGTTTACCACCGGGTCCGATCAACCTGCCCGCCCCGGCAACGATCGATGCAGTGCTGAACGCCGAGCAACACGATTACCTGTATTTCGTGGTCAATGCCAGTTTCAACGGCTACCATACGTTCTCGAAAACGCTGTCGGAGCACTTGGCCAACGCGCGCCTGTACCAACAGGCCCTCACTCGTATGAAGATTATGAAATAAAAGGAGTAAGCGGAGAAACAGGACAAGAGGCATAGTGGACTATCTCTCTTTCTTCCCTTACTCCTCGCTCCCCTTGGTATGCTGACTTACGACGTAACAAATATTCGGGTTCGGTACTACGATACCGACCAGATGGGCATTGTGTATTACGGCAACTATGCCCGTTTCTATGAGATTGGCCGGGTAGAAGCCATTCGGCACCTGGGCATAAATTATAAAGACCTGGAAGAGCGCGGCATTTCAATGCCGGTTTATGATCTGACCTCGCGGTTCATTCGTCCGGCTAAGTACGATGACCTGCTCACGATTCGGGTTACGATTCCGCAGCTTCCCAAAACCCGGTTCATGTTTTCCTACGAGATTTTTAATCAGGACGGTCAGCTGCTGAATACAGGACAGACGACGCTGGTTTTTCTGCGATCCGACACGGGGCGCCCCTGCTCAGCACCCGATGACCTGGTGGCAGCGGCCAAACCTTTTTTTAACTCATAGGTTAGAAAATCAGCTGGATGGCCACCAATTAAGTTGCTAAACAACCAGATTGACTGGCGGCTTGTCTAACCTACTACTACACTGACCCGGATAGGCTATGTTCGAAAAACTCATGAGCTTCGGTGCGATGCGTAACGTTCGTGCGTGGCTGCTTACCCATAACGCATTCAGTACCCAGAAAAGCTGGTATCATTTTCTGAACGACGTAATCGATAAATTCGCCGAGAACGACACCAGCGAACGGGCGGCTTCGGTCTCCTACAGCCTGATTCTGGCCGTTTTCCCGACGGTGATTTTCCTGTTCACCCTGATTCCCTATTTCCCGATCGATCACCTTCAGGATCAGATCATGGGGTTTTTCCGGCGTGCACTCCCCGGCGATACGTTCAGTTCCGTAGACACAACCATCCGGGATATTATCAGTCGGCCGAGGGGGGGGGTGCTGTCGTTTGGCTTTTTGCTGGCCTTATATTCAGCCACGAGCGGCCTGGTTGCCCTGATGAACGCGTTCAACTCCAGCCACGAGTCGGCCGACCGCCGGGGTTTCTTTAAGATTCGCGGCATTGCCATTGCGCTGACAATCACCCTGGCCTTTGCCCTGATCCTGGCCGTGGTCGTCCTGATTATTGGCGGAGTTGTCAGTGACTATCTGTTGCACTTTGGCATTCTGAACAATGTCGTGTTTGTTAACCTGCTGGCCGTTGCTCGTTATCTCCTCGTGTTTGCGGTATTCGTCGCGGCAGTTTCTGTCATTTACAAGTACGGCCCCGATGTGGATATGAAGTGGGCGTTTGTAACCCCCGGTTCGGTCATTTCCTCCCTACTAATCGTTTTAACCACGCTGGGTTTCTCGTATTACGTGTCCAACTTCGGCTCCTACAACAAGGTATACGGGTCCATTGGTACGCTCATCGCCCTGATGATTTGGATCAATCTGATTGCCCTACTGCTCATTATGGGGTTCGAGATGAACGTCGCGCTGTACGATCTGGAAGGGAAAAAGCACCCACGCGAGCCAAAGAAAACAACAAACGCCACCTCCAAGACCTGAAGTGGCGTTTGCAAACCCTAACCCATAAATGTAGTATGCACAGCCTGACGAACGTATCGTGCCAGGCACGGGTCAGACTGCGTTTGACTAGTAATGGGTAAAAACCGTGCCAACTTCATATTGTATACAGTTTGTTGAATAGCTTTTTTCCGTTTGCTCAAAAACCAGTCAATTCGGTAACAACCAGTTTGTAATTTTGGGTGTACAACTAACCCACAGGCCTTTTGGCTTCCTGTTCCGACAGGAGCAATGTCTTACCGCATGGTTTCCGTTACTGGTCAGTCGAATCCACTTCCGATGAGTCCCTACCTCAATGGGATCAAACCCTGGGTGAGCGTTATTTGTACGTGTTACAACCATGAACGTTACGTCCCGCAGGCCCTTCAGTCGGTCGTCGAGCAGGATTACCCCAACGTCGAACTTATTGTGATCGACAATGGCAGCCAGGACCAGTCGGCCCGGACCATCGCCGAGTTTATCCAACAGCATCCATCCGTTCAATTCATTCAGAATCCGGTTAACGTAGGCCTGAACAAAGCCTTCAACCAGGGATTAGCCTTTGCCAGCGGTCGGTACGTGATTGACCTGGCGGCCGACGACGTATTGCTGCCGGGCCGCATTGAGAAACAGGTGGCTTTGTTTGAGCGCTTATCGGGTCCCTATGCCGTCGTGTTTTCAAATGCCGCCTATATTGATGAGCACAACCAGCAAACGGCGGTGCATTATGAAGTCGATAGCCGGGGACGGGCTCGCTGCAAGGTGCCGTCGGGCGATGTTTTCCAGCCAGTTTTAACCTCTTATTTCATTTGCACGCCGACCATGATGATGCGCCGGGACGTCCTGAATGAACTAGGTGGCTACGACGAAACGCTGGCTTACGAAGATTTTGACTTTTGGGTTCGCTCTTCCCGGCTCTATCATTACGCCTATCTGGATGAAGTTTTAACCCTTAAACGACGGTTGGCGAATTCACTGTCGACCCAGGTGGTGCTGCCCGACAATACGTTGTTGAGTTCTACGCTGGTCGTTTGTCAGAAAGCCTTTGAGCGGTGCACTACCCCAGCCGAGTACAAAGCTCTGGCCAGACGCATTCGTACATTTATCCGGAAAGCCTTCTACGCTGAGCAGTTCGATCTGGCCCTGAAATTCGGCCAGCTTCTCCAGCACATCGAACAATCGGACCTGGTCACGAACGTCATTCTGGCCTTAAGCTACGTTCGCCCCCCAGTCAACGGCCTCTATCGCCGATACCTAAAGCTGAGCCGTATCCGCCAGCCGCTTTAATCACCGGCCAGGCTCATTTAAAACACCCGACACAGTTTATAGTTAGACGTTTGTACGACCTAACGTCGGTAAACTTTCGTCGCCATGCCTGCCGAATTCATCAAATTATACCCTAAAAACCCCGACCCCCGTCGAATTGAGCACGTTGTGCGGGCGCTTCGGGACGGAGCCGTCATTATCTATCCAACCGATACGATCTACGGAATGGGCTGTGACATCCACAACACGCGTGCGGTTGAGCGAGTGGCTCGTATAAAAGGAATTAAACCCACCAAAAACGACTTTTCGTTTATCTGTTATGACCTGAGCCATATCGCCGACTACGCCAGGGTCGGCAACCAGGCATTCAAGCTCATGAAAAAGGTGTTGCCGGGTCCGTATACGTTCCTGCTTGAAGCCAGCGGCAACGTACCCAGGCTTTTGAATACCAGCAAAAAAACGGTCGGTATCCGCGTACCCGACCACGATATTCCCCGGCAGATCGTGCACGAACTTGGCAACCCCATTATTACGACGTCGATTCGCGATGAGGATGAGGTAATTGAGTATTCAACTGACCCCGAACTGATTTTTGAGAAGTTTCAGCATCAGGTCGATATCGTGATCGACGGCGGATATGGCGGCAATGTCCCCTCAACAATCGTCGATGCCACCAACGACGAATTTTCGATCATTCGTCAGGGGCTGGGCGAATTAGCGTTTTGAAAAGACAACGTAACATTCTATACTTGCACCGTAGGGTTAACGCTCCTTCATCACGGAGTTTAACCCTTTTTTTGTGAATTAACCTTTTCATCCCTACAGTATGCGTTTGTCATTGGCCGTTGTCTCCCTATTGGCCCTGAGTCAGCTCACCGGCTGTTCGTCAACAGAATCGAAACAAGAGAGTACGTCAAAAAACGGTAAGCTCACTACCGAAGCATCAGCCGAGCCCAGTTCGGCCACATCTGCGGAGGCTTCCGCCAAAACCGATTCTTCGGAAACTCCGGCCCTTACTTCAACCCGAACCGTAAGCACCGGCGATTCAACCCTCGACTCGCTGACGTATGCCCCTACCGAAGCGATTCTCCCCAAAAAGCGCATCTTCGCCTATTACGGTAACCCGCACTCCAAAAAAATGGGTATTCTGGGTAAATACCCTAAAGAGGATATGCTACGTCGGTTAGACGAAGAAATTAAGAACTGGGAAAAAGCCGATCCCAAAACCCCCGTTCAGCCCGCGCTGCACCTGGTCGCTACCTCAGCCCAGGGCGCGCCCGGTAAAGATGGGGGCTACCGCATGCGGATGTCTGATAAAACCATCAAAAAGATCATCAAATGGGGTAACGAACACAAAGCCATCGTGTTCCTCGACATTCAGCGGGGACACGCACCGCTGGGCCCGGAACTGGCCTATATGGAAAAATACCTTAAACTTCCGTTCGTTCACCTCGGTATCGATCCTGAATTCTCGATGGTAACCGGGGCCCGGCCCGGCACGAAAATCGGTAGTTACGATGCCGCCGATATCAATCAGACGGTCGCGTTCCTAAGCCGCGTCGTTCGGGAAAACAAGCTGCCGCCCAAGGTTTTGGTAGTTCACCGCTTTACGCAGGGCATGGTTAAAAATTACAAAAATATCAAGCTCGACCCGAACGTTCAGATCGTTATGAACATGGACGGCTGGGGACCGCCGGTATTAAAGAAAGATTCGTACCACGACTATATTCAGAAAGAGCCCGTTCAGTACACCGGCTTTAAGTTGTTCTACGATAACGATTTCCGCAAACCGGGCTCACGTATCATGACCCCGTCGGAGGTGCTGGCACTCACGCCAACGCCTATGTACATTCAGTACCAGTAAAGACAAAAGACAGGTGTAAGTTCGAGCCCGGATTTACGCGTCGATCAGGTAGTATAACGCCAGCGGCAGCAGCTGTTACGGAAGCGACGAAACGCGTTGCCGTAACGCGCCTACCGCTGGCGACGTGTTTCCGGCCAGAAACGCGACCACCTGCTGAAGATTCAATTCAGGATACGCGTTGTGCTGGCTGGTAACGAGTGGTTTTGCGATAACCCCGTCGCGCTGCGTTACGTCAAAGTGAGAAGGAATAAGCGCTATCCCCCTGCCCGCCTGCACAAAATCGGATAACAGTTCGAGCGAACTCACCTCCTATTGATGGTACGTTCGAACCCGTCTGTTGGCAAAGGGCTTCCACCGCTTCGTGAACCGGATTTCCTAACCGGCTTCTGTCAGTTCCACCTTGCGCTGGATGGTCCGGTGGCTGCGAACGAATAAATCGACCCCCAACTCATTTTTCAGAAGTTGAATCTGCTGGCTTAAAGCGGGCTGTGAGATAAACAGCTGACTAGCCGCTTTTTGGTAGTGGAGCTCCTGATCAATCTCGACGAAACAGCGAAACTGACGCAATTCCATAAGCGCTGATAAGTCCTACTTATCAGAAAGTAAGAAAATACGATTAGATTTTATCCGCATCTTTCTATCTTTTTGCAAGTGGGTAGAGAACGATATAGACGTTCAATTCTAGAGTATATCAGCAAACACATGCGGGTTCTTATCATCGGGGCGCACCGGGTACAGACTTGCCGATGGGTGTCGGACCTGACCAGGACCCGTTCGCCCGCGATTTTGCGCAGGATATTATTCCGTATATCGAGAAACACTACAACGTCTCGAATCAGCGAGAGAGCCGGGCGTTAGCGGGATTGTCAATGGGCGGTATTGAGCCGGGCGGCCACTCATTTCGGGCGTGGCGGCAGAACTGATATCAGTTTGCGCCCTTACTTTTCCGTTAACCCGTCCAGGGGAAAGCTGGAGAACAGAACCGATAAGGTTGCGGCTGGTTTCGAATTCAATTGACCGATGGAAAGAAAAAATTGGGGCCGGAGCTTTATGGCCGCGTATATTCAGTCCGAAAAGTAAAAACACGAATGTCGGGCTGCCCGTTTTAATTGAATCGGCGACGAAAACGCCTTGTCAGTCGGCAGGACATTTTCGTCGCCGACGTGTTTTTGTTCTGTGCCGTTTCCGCACGGATCTACATACGTATTTAGCAAATTGTTAGTACTACATGAACGAACCAACCCGATTATTTGATTGCCTCGCGTACCAATTGGCAAATTATCCGTTAGCCGATATGCTGGCGGCTAAGGAAGCTGGCGACTGGAAAAAATACAGCACGCAGGAAGTCATTAGCCTGGTGAACCAGCTTAGCGTCGGATTATTGAACCAGGGTATTTCACGGAGCGATGGTACGGTCGAAGGGCGGGACAAGGTAGCGATCATCAGCAAAAACTGCCCCGAATGGATGCTGGTCGATCTGGCTATTCAGCAGATTGGTGCCGTTTCTGTACCGATCTATCCAACCATTAACCCGACTGAACTTCAATTCATACTGAACGACGCGTCGATAAAAATGGTCTTCGCCGGAGAAGCCGAACTGCATCAAAAAGTACAGAGCATAAGCCAAAGTGTCCCCTCACTGCGAACCATCTTCACCTTTGAGCATGTTGCCACTGCCAACCACTGGCGCAGTCTGCTCGTTGAGGATACAGGCCAGCAGGAGCGGCTGCAGCCGCTCCGTGAGTCGGTAGCCCCCGCCGATCTGGCTACGATTCTATATACGTCCGGCACTACGGGTACGCCCAAGGGAGTGATGCTATCGCATGGTAATATTCTCAGCAACATGTTCAGCAGTTCGCTGGTCATCAACGAAATAGGCGTTCGTGGCCACCGGGCGATCAGTTTTTTGCCCCTGAACCACGCGTTCGAGCGGATGGCTACGTATTGTTACATCTATTGCGGAGTGTCGATCTACTATGCCGAAAGCATGGACGTTATCGCCCAGAATCTACGCGAGGTAAAACCAACTGTTTTCACAACGGTACCCCGCCTGCTGGAGAAAGTATACGAGGGCATTCTGGCAAAAGGAGCCGAACTGACCGGTATCAAAAAACGCCTGTTCGATTGGTCAATTCGGTTAGGAGAACAGTACACGATCAATGCGCCAACCACGGTAGGATATCGGCTGCAGCTGGCCATGGCCAATCGGCTCGTATTTACGAAATGGCGGGAAGCACTGGGCGGCCAGGTAAAGGCAATTATTACCGGCGCAGCGGCCTGTCAGGTTCGGTTGTTACGTCTTTTTGGCGCAGCTCAGATTGTCGTTATGGAAGGCTACGGCTTAACAGAAGCGTCGCCTATCATCAGCGGCAACCGCTACAGTGAAGCAAACCGGATGTTTGGCACTGTTGGGCCCTTGCTTAAGGATGTAGAGGTGTCCTTTGCCGAAGATGGTGAAATTCTGTGCAAAGGGCCGAATGTAATGATGGGCTACTATAAACGCCCCGATCTGACGGCGGAGGTAATGACGGGCGACTGGCTGCGTACGGGTGACATTGGTACGTTGGTAGATGGAAAATTCTTAAAAATTACCGACCGAAAAAAGGAATTGTTCAAAACTAGTGGCGGCAAGTACGTAGCGCCCCAGCCTATCGAAAACAAAATGGTGGAAAGCCGGTGGATCGAGCAGATTATGGTCGTTGGCGAAGGGCAGAAGTTCGTCGGAGCGCTCATTGTGCCCGCCTTCCGGCTGGTCCAGGAATGGTACGCCCAGGAGAATAAACCGTATCCGGGAGATAGTGATGTTACCAAAGACGAACAAATACGGGCGCTGATTTCGGCGGATGTTAACCGCTTCAATGAGGTCTTCAACCACGTCGAACAAATCAAAAAATTTGAGCTGCTACCGACCGAATGGACGGTTCAGGGCGGTGAGCTAACCCCAACGCTTAAACTCAAACGCAAAATTATTCTGGAGAACTATAAACACGCTATCGCGGATATGTTCCGGTGAGTAGCGTGGTCTGGAGATAAACCCTGGCTACGTAACGTAGCGTCCGAAAACGCCTTAAACGAAAGAAGGCCCGGTCAATGACCGGGCCTTCGTCTTACATAGCTGTATCGTGTACTAGCGATTCTCAACCAGCGCTTTAAACTCATCAACCGACACCTCCTGGGTGGCAAGGGTAATCTGCGTTTTCGCGTATTCAATGACTTTATCGTCGTACACCCGGTTGAACGTACTCGTGTAGTTCTGACCATTGTTTTTCTCATCGACCAGATAATTACGGGCGATGCGATCAATGGTCTGGTTCATCTCCTCGTTTTCACCGCTCATGAAACCGAACTGCTCACGAACCATCTGGCGGGTCACTTCCAGCACTTCCTCGAATTCGACATTGATGTCGGCTTTTTCGGCAATCTTATTTTTGATAAGCTGCAGCTTAACCGACTTCGTAAAGTCATCATACTGCTCCTCAACCTGCTCCGGCGTGAACTTACCTTCGTTTACTTCGAGCAGCCAGTTTTTCAGGAACTCGTCGGGCAGCAGGATCGGCGTACTGTCGAGCAAGGTTTTTTCGATGTCTAACCGCAGCAGTTGTGCTGATTCACGGCCGTAGTTACTGCGAATAATTTCGGCTACTTTGGTCCGGAACTCTTCTTCGTTGGTAGCAGCACCAGCGCCGAGCACTTTGTCGAAAAACTCCTGATTCAGTTCGGCTGGCTCGTGACGGGTGATGTCGTCGATTTCAAACGTAAACTCGCCCGTCAGATCAGCCGCTTCTTCTTTCTTAACGCCCGTTGCCGTGGCCCGTGCTTTCTCATCGGGGAACGCCTGCTCCAGCGCAAACGTAATAACCTCTCCTTTTTTCTTACCGACGAACTGACCTTTGGCTTCTTCGGCCATCTGGTTCATCGGAAACGCCGTCTTAGCCGAGAAACCTTCAGCGCCTTCGGCAACGTTCAGCTGCTTTAATTCGCCATAGATCGTGTCACCATCGCCGACTTCTTCGCCGTGGCTGTGCGTATGAAAGCGTTGCTGCAGATCGGAAATGGTGCTGTTGATCTCCGCTTCGCCCGCCTGAATTTCGTACTGCGTTACGCTCGGCAGATCGGCAAAGTCAATGTCGAATTCAGAAGCCAGGCCCAGCGTATAGCTAAACGCAAAATCGGTCTGGTTATCCCAGTCGATGGCGTCAGCTTCCGTACGGTCGGGTACTGGGTCACCAACTACCTGTAATTTATTGTCCCGGATATACTGGCTAACTGTCTTGCTGAGCATCGAGTTGATCTCGTCAACCAGAATGCTTTTGCCGTACATCTTCTGAACCAGTGAAGCCGGTACGTGGCCCGGACGAAAGCCCTTTAACTGGACTTTACGACCGTAGTCTTTCAGTTTCTTATCTACTTCGGGCTTGTAGTCGGCCGGAGTCAGCGTAATCTTCAGCGACGCGTTCGTTTCGCTCGATTTTTCTAACGTAATATCCACAGGTGTATCAGTTTTAAATAGGGAAAGAGCGAAAGAATGAAGAGTGGATTGTTTAGCAACGCTCTTTCACTCCTTCACTCTTTCGCTCTTTGAATCGTTGTACGGGCGGAGGGACTCGAACCCCCATGCCTTGCGGCACCAGATCCTAAGTCTGGCACGTCTACCAATTTCGCCACGCCCGCGGAACTTATGGCCAGTACAGCGTCTCGGCTGCACCCCAAATATTCGGCTGAATCAATGATTTTGGCCGTTTGGGACTGCAAAGGTACAAAAAGAATTTAATTCACCAAGAAACAGGACCGAGCTTTTATTTTTAACGTTTATCTCGTCTACTTTCGGTTATTAATTTGTTATCTTGGTAGTACGAGTACAACCCGAAGGGCCCTTGCCCCTATAGACGCCGAATCATGATGAATGCAATTGACCGTCGACCCGGCCGGCCCGCTGACGCGGCTGAACCCGTGATCGACCTGGAACTGGAACGTCAGGAAATCCTGAAACGCTACCGACGATTGTTACGGGCGGCCAAGCCAATGCTCAAGGGGGATGACGCCAAACTGATTAAAAAGGCGTTTAACACCTCGGCCGAAGCCCATAAAAATATGCGTAGGCGCTCGGGTGAACCGTACATATACCACCCGTTAGCCGTTGCGCAGATTGCCGTTGAAGAGATTGGTTTGGGCCCAACCAGCATCGTAGCGGCCCTGCTCCACGACGTAGTCGAAGATACCGATACCACCATCGAGGATATTGACCGGGCGTTTGGTCCGAAAGTGGCCAAGATCATTGATGGGCTAACCAAGATTTCAGGCATCTTTGAATACGGTACGTCGCAGCAGGCCGAGAATTTCCGGAAGATGCTGCTTACCTTATCCGATGACGTCCGCGTTATTCTGATTAAGCTGGCCGATCGGCTGCACAACATGCGCACGCTGGACTCCATGCCCCGCGATAAGCAACTGAAGATTGCTTCTGAGACGATTTATATTTACGCCCCTCTGGCCCACCGGCTGGGTTTGTATACCATAAAATCGGAGTTAGAGGATCTTTATTTAAAGCATGTCGAGCCCGAAGCCTACAAGGATATTGCCAAGAAACTGCGCGAGACCCGATTAGCCCGCGACCGGTTTATCGGCCGGTTTATTGAGCCAATCGAAGCTGATTTAGCCGAAACCGGCATCAAATACGTAATAAAAGGGCGGCCGAAATCGATTTACTCCATCTGGACGAAACTCAATAAATCGAAGAAGCCCTTCGAGGAAATTTATGATCTGTTCGCCGTTCGCATTATTCTGAACGTAGCGCCGGAAGAAGAAAAAGCGGCCTGCTGGCGAGCCTACTCCATCGTAACGGATCATTATAAGCCTAATCCGGACCGGTTGAAAGACTGGATCAGTACACCGCGTACCAACGGCTATGAGTCGCTCCACACCACGGTGATGAGCAAGTCGGGGCAGTGGGTTGAGGTGCAGATCCGAACCGAACGGATGAACGAAATTGCCGAAAAGGGGTATGCGGCTCACTGGAAATACAAAGGCAATGACACCCAGACCGGTGCAGGCATTGAAGCTTGGATCAGTCAGGTACGCGACATGATCGAGTCGGCCAGCAACAGCGATAAAAAAGCCGCCATCGAGTTCGTTGATGACTTTAGAAGTAATCTGTACAGCGAAGAAGTTTTTGTCTTCACCCCGAAAGGCGATCTGAAAGTGTTGCAGCGCGGAGCCACAGCGCTCGACTTTGCGTTCGACATTCACACGCAGATTGGCGCGCGCTGCATGGCGGCTAAGGTGAACAACACGCTGGTGCCGCTGAGCCACGTGCTCCAGAACGGCGATCAGGTCGAAGTGATTACGTCGAACCGCCAGAAGCCGAGCGAAGACTGGCTGCGTTTTGTGGTGACCTCGAAGGCGAAGACCAAGATCAAGGACTTAATTAAGGAAGACAACAAGCGGTACGTGACCGACGGTCGGGATCTGGTGGCGAAGAAACTGCGCGTGTTGCGGCTGGAAATGACCAATGAGGTGATCAATCAGCTACGTGCCTACTTCGGCTCTAAAACGGCTGATGATTTCTTCTACCGGGTTGGCAAAGGCCACGTTGACGTTCAGGAGCTTAAGAAGTTTAAAGCGGATAAGGAAGCCAAAGAGAACCGCGCCAATAAGCTCAACACCGATACACTGCCGGATGCGAAAGCATTCGTTAAAGAGCTGAAAAAAATTCACGGCGAACGCGCCGATGCCGATATGCTCCTCATCGGTGAGGATATGGACCGGATCGACTATACCCTCTCGAAATGCTGCAACCCGATTTCGGGCGACGACGTATTCGGCTTTGTGACCATCAACGACGGCATTAAAATCCACCGTGTTACGTGCCCCAATGCGGTGGAGCTGATGTCAAACCACGGCAATCGCATCATCAAAGCCAAGTGGACATCCCAGAAAGAGCTGGCATTTCTGGCTGGCCTGCGGATTACGGGAACCGACCGGGTTGGGCTGGTCAACGACGTAACGCGGGTGATCAGCAATGAATTGCACATCAACATGCGCTCGGTAACGATTGACTCAAAAGATGGTATCTTTGAGGGCAACATTCGGCTGTATGTCAACGATACGGCTCATCTCGAAACGCTGATGCGGAAACTGGAACGGGTTCAGGGCGTGTTTGAGGTTGTACGATTTGATTCTTAAAAAGTGATGAGTTAAGAGCGCGTCTCGTTTCACTTAATTGCAAGTCATCGCTCATAACTCATCACGCATCACTATTTTTGCGTTATGTCTGCTCCCACTCAAACAAACTTAGAATCGGCCCGGACGATTTTTACGGCTTATCTCGAACGGAAAGGCCTGCGAAAAACGCCCGAACGATTTGCTATACTGGAAGAGATCTATAATCGGCAGGACCACTTCGATGTGGACGAATTGTACATCTCGATGAAAAACAAGAAGTACCGTGTCAGCCGGGCAACGGTATATAATACGCTGGACGTTCTGGTAGACTGCGATCTGGTTACAAAGCATCAATTTGGCCGCAATCTGGCCCAGTACGAAAAGTCATACGGGTACCGTCAGCATGATCACCTCATCTGTACGGACTGTCATAAAGTAATGGAGTTCTGTGACCCCCGGGTTCAGAACATTCAGAACATGGTAGGTGATATGCTGAAGTTCAACGTAATGCACCATTCGCTGATCTTCTACGGTTCCTGCGCGCGTGACCAATGCGAGAACCGCCAGATAACTGAAAAAGACCAGCAGGGCGTGCAAGTACCCGTTGAAAATTAACCTTTGCACCCTGTGCTGTCAGGCAGTATTACGTCCGGCACAGCCAGACGAATAGATCATCTGTAACTCGTATGCACCTTGCTCAATTAAACGTTTCCAAGATGCTCGCTCCCGACATCAGCCATCCAATTATGGCGGAGTTTGTAGCACAGCTCAATACAATTAATGAGTTAGCCGAGCAGAGTGAGGGGTTTATCTGGCGGCTCACGGGTGAGGGCAATAATGCAACGGACATCAATCCGTTTGATGATGACCGTATTATTGTCAATATGTCGGTCTGGAGTTCGCCCGAGACCTTGCAGGCATTCGTATTCAAAAGTATGCATACGGTGGTCATGAAAGACCGCCGGAAGTGGTTTGAGAAGCCAGATCGGCTACTGACCGTGCTGTGGTGGATTCCGGTTGGGCATGTTCCAACGGTGGAGGAAGCCCGCCAACGGCTTGAGTACCTGAACACCCACGGATCAGGCCCACTGGCGTTTACATTTCGGGATATTCAGCCCATGCCGTCTGATGTCCGTATCCTTAATGAATTAGCTTAATCAAAACCGCAGCAGCGGTCCGATCAGAATGGTAGATGTTTTATTAGGCCTCCAATGGGGCGATGAAGGAAAAGGTAAAATTGTAGACGTGCTGGCTCCCCAGTACCAGGTTGTTGCTCGGTTTCAGGGTGGGCCCAATGCCGGACACACCCTTGAGTTCGACGGCTTTAAGCACGTGCTGCACCAGATTCCGTCGGGAATCTTTCGGGCCGATATTCTGAATATCATCGGCAACGGTGTTGTGCTGGACCCGATCGTCTTTAAACGGGAAATCGACGGGCTGGCGAAATTCAACCTCGACCTAACCACAAACCTGGAGATCTCCAAAAAAGCTTCGATCATCCTACCGACCCATCGGCTGCTGGATGCGGCCTACGAACAGGCGAAAGGCGAATCGAAAATCGGCTCAACCTTACGGGGTATTGGTCCGACGTACCAGGATAAGGTAGCCCGCATGGGGCTGCGTGTGGGCGATATTCTGTCGCCAAATTTTCCGGCTAAATACCAAAAGCTGGTCAATACGCACAAGGTGATCCTGGAACAGAATGGGTTTGATTACGCTGCGGTGTTGCCGCAGGCCGAAGAAGAATTCTTTGCGGCAGTCGAGTTCATGAAGCAATTCCAGCTTACCGACAGCGAATACGTGGTAAATAATGCACTGACAAGCGGAAAGAAAGTTTTGGCGGAAGGTGCTCAGGGATCGTTACTCGACATAGACTTTGGTTCGTATCCGTTCGTTACGTCCTCGAATACAATGACGGCCGGTGCCTGCACGGGTTTAGGCATTGCACCCCGCCAGATTGGCGAAGTGTTCGGTATTTTCAAAGCGTACTGCACCCGCGTTGGCAGCGGCCCTTTCCCGACGGAATTGTCGGACGAAACTGGCGAACGGATTCGGCAGGAAGGCCGGGAATTTGGGGCCACAACCGGTCGCCCGCGTCGCTGTGGCTGGCTCGATCTGCCCGCCCTGAAATACGCCATTATGATCAATGGGGTGACGCAACTGGTGATGATGAAAGTCGACGTGCTAAACATTTTCGACGAGATCAAGATCTGCACGCACTATAAATTGCCCGATGGCACCATCACCGAATCGCTCCCGTACGACCTGTGCGATACGACGGTGGAGCCGATTTACAAATCCTTTAGCGGCTGGCAAACCAGCCTGGCCGATGTGCACGCGTTTGATGAAATGCCTGCTGAACTGGCGACCTACGTTCATTTTCTGGAAGATGCGCTGGGACTGCCGATTAGTTTCATCTCGACCAGCCCTGATCGGGAGGCAATCATTTACCGGCAAGCTGTTGGTATGGTCTGATTAGACGCCTGTTACGTGTCCGTTTAGTATATTTTATGTAAAAAAGCCCTGCTTAACAGGGCTTTTTTTATGGCTTTTGCACAGTATTTGCAGTAACTACTTGTAAACTTTTTATATTTACCTCGTACCTATCGTAACTTTATTCTTAATCTATGAACTTCGCAAAAAACATTGGTCGGGTTGATTTGGTCATCAGGGCCTTACTTATCCTCGATTTCGTTATCCCCTGTCTATTAGGCTTGGTCTCCAGCCCCTTTTCCTATCTCATGCTGGCGATGGCAGCGGTGCTGTTTGTAAGCTGTGTTACCGGCTACTGCTGGCTCTACGATACGTTGAAAATTTCGACCCGGCAGGAAGTTGATTCCTAGTTACCGAAAGTCTTTTCTGCTTAATCAGCCCTGTCTCCTCTGAGCAGGGCTGTCTTTTTTTGCGTATTTTTGAGAATTACAATCGGAATTTACGCACAACCCATGACATCTTCAGGTTCATCGGATCGCTTATTCGACCGCCGGGGCTTCCTCAAAAAGAGTTCGCTGGCAACGCTGACCACTTTACTCGGCACTGACATTGTTTTCGCGGATCAGCTCCCCCGACAGTACATACCGCTGGTCTTTGATGCCAACCCGCTGGCGGGCAAGAGTAAGGAGATGGTCGTGCTGAGCGACAAACCCTGGAACGTAGAGGCTCCCGCTCATTTGTTAGATGATGCCATTACCCCGGCCCATAAACTATTTATCCGCAACAACGGGCTGGCTCCCGAAACAATCGACGTAGCGAACTGGACGCTGACCATCAATGGAGAGTCGGTAAAAAAACCGAAGACGTATACCCTGAGCGAGCTTAAGAAGAAGTTTAAGACCTACACGTATCAGTTGACGCTGGAATGTGCGGGCAACGGCCGGGCAGGCTATTTCCCCAAAACATCGGGCAACCAGTGGACCGACGGTGCCGTAGGCTGCGCAGAATGGACCGGCGTTCGTCTGAAAGACATCCTGGCCGATGTTGGCGTAAATAGTGATGCCGTGTACATTGGCTATTACGGCAAAGACCTGCACGTAAGTCTCGACCCGGCGAAACCCGTTATCTCGCGGGGCGTGCCCATGCGAAAGGCGCTGGAAGACGAAACGTTGGTAGCCTGGGCGATGAACGGCCAGGATATTCCGCTCGTACACGGCGCTCCGTTACGTCTGGTCGTCGGTGGTTGGCCAGCTTCGGTATCGGGGAAGTGGCTGCATACCATCGCCGTACGTAACAAAGTACACGACGGGGCCAAAATGACGGGGAAGAGCTATAGAGTGCCCATAAACCCGGTCGAACCAGGCGTTGACCCACCCGAAGATCAGTTCCGGATTATTGAGTCGATGCCGGTTAAATCGCTCATTACGTTCCCGAAAACGGGAGCGCTCCTTACTCCTGGTCAACCACTGACGGTACGTGGTCATGCCTGGGCTGGCGACCGTGCAGTGCGTGAACTGCACGTATCGACTGATTTTGGCGCCACCTGGCAAAAAGCAGAGCTAAAACCACCCAAAAACCGGCTTGCCTGGCAGCATTGGTCGGCTACGGTCAAACTTCCGCAGGCGGGTTACTACGAAATATGGGCGCGGGCAACGGATGATGCGGGCGTATCGCAGCCAATGGTTATGCCTCAGTGGAACCCCGAAGGGTATTGCAACAACGCCTGTCACCGGATCGCAGTGAAAATGGGCGGTCAGACGAAAGGAGCCAAAGGATGACAATCAGCAAACGTATCGTTTTGGGGCTGGCTGTTGCCGCCTGGGCATCGGTAGCCGCTACTACGTTAACCGCAACCAAGGAGCATGTTCGTTCGCAGGTCTCCGACCAAGTTAATACGTCGCTCTCCCGGACAGAGCGACGGCCTGACGGAACACACCCATTGGCAACCAGCCAAGCTGCCGATTCGCTGAAAACCGACGCCGAGACCGGCCTTGCCGTCGACGAACACCTGATGCTGGTGAAAGCCCAGTGTACGGCCTGTCATTCGAGCAAGCTGATTCTGCAAAGTCATTTTTCGCGGGAGAAGTGGATTGAGCGAATCCGGTGGATGCAGCGAACGCAGAAGCTCTGGGATTTAGGCGATTCAGAACCTACCATCCTAAACTACTTAGTTAAATATTACGGTCCGCTGGACCAGCAATTCGACGGGCGACGGGAGCCCCTCAAAGCAGTAAAATGGTATCCGTTAAGCCCCAGCCGTTAGTCTTATGTCTATAAAGAATTTTTATCAGGCGTTTTACCAGGCGGATCAGCTATTCCGGCTGGAGAACGACGTATGGGCAGGTGCTACGGGTGTCACCGAAGAGTTGGCGCCCCGCATGGACGAAGCTGAGCAGACCGAAACGCCTGATCTCTTCAAAGAGCTGGATGCCTTATCCAATGGCCTGGTTACCAACGAGCGGGATAACACCCCGCTGGTCGATACACCGGCTCCCCCGCTGGCAACGCCTGTTGTACCCGAGCCAAGAGTAATTATTCCGACTCCTGAGCCCTTACCCCAACCCGTTCCGCGTGCCACAACCCCTTCTATTCTTCCGCCCGTTCAACAGCAGCCACGCTTCCCGCAGTTGAACCATAAAGTGTTGCTGCTCGCCGACGAAGCCCTGGACCCGAGCAACCTGCTGTTTCTGGAGAAGATCCTGAAGGCGGTTAACCTGAATGTTGACGGGGTCGATTTGTTAAATCTGCACGGGGCACACGACCTCAACTTCGCCGAACTTCTGCGGGGCAAATACATCAACCACTTCATTACGTTCGGAGTGCCGTTTGAGCGCATCAACCTCGATATTATGATGGACCGGTATTCGCCCGTTCGTTTCGAAGGCATTACGTTCCTGATGGCCGATTCACTGCCTACCATCGAAGCCGATCAGAATTTAAAGAAACGGCTTTGGGCGGCTCTTCAGCGCGTATTCCTGCGCCGATAGGCTGACGTTAATCCGCTGATTTGTAGTGATTTTCTATGCCTGATTCCGCCGACGGTTCTCCTTTGCCTTCTGCGAGTGGTCAGGCTCCGGCGGAGTAGGCTCCATCCGGCTTACGGAAGGTAATCTCCACCACGCAGTTGTGGGCGATTGCCGTCGGCATGGTCATTTCGAGTGAGTATTTCGGCTGGAACTACGGCTGGGCCGTGGCTGGCACAATTGGCTTTCTCATCGCGACCCTGCTCGTTAGGGTGCTTTATCTGGCATTCATCTTCAGCTACACCGAATTGACCACAGCCATTCCTGACGCTGGCGGCCCGTTTGCCTACGCGCTTCGGACTTTTGGCCCTACCGGCGGATCTATCGCCGGTTTTGCTACGTTGGTCGACTTTTTAATGGCTCCACCCGCCATGCAGCCGCTCTCGGGGCTTATGCCCACTTTCTGAATCCAGCGCTGTCTGTGCTGGGCGTGGGGGTAGTCTCGTATGTGATTTTCATCGGTGTCAATATTCTGGGCGTGCGCGAATCGGCAAACTTCTCCGTGATCATTACCGTCCTTTCGGTCGTAGAACTGCTCGTGTTTATGGCCTTGGTGGCAACAGCCTATAAAACCGAGAACGTACTGGCGCACAACGAATCGTTTGGCGTAGCGGGCGTATTTGCGGCTTTGCCCTTCGCCATTTGGTTTTATCTGGCCATTGAAGGCGTAGCGATGGTTTCCGAGGAGGTCCGTGATCCCCGAAAAACCATTCCACGAGGTTATCTGCTGAGTATCGGTACGATGCTGCTGTGCGCTGGCTCCGGCGATTGGCGTCAGTTGTGCCAGTTGGATTATCCCCTCTGGCTATCGTACTTGGGCGACAAAATTCCTGGGCGAAAGTCTTTGCTGGATTAGATTTATTCGGTCTTATTGCGTCGTTTCATGCCAACACGCTCGGGCATTCCCACCAGCTGTTTGCGCTGGCCCGAACGGGTTGCTTACCGCGGTTCCTGGCCGATGTGAACCAGCGGTTTCGTACGCTCCACTGGTCGCTGCTCGTGGGCGGTCTTATTGGCCTGGCGGCTTTATTTTTGGGAACAACCGGCGAAATCATTACGCTGTCGGTTATCGGGGCCCTTGGTTATGTATATCAGTAGTGTACTCAGCCTGTTTCGCCTTCGCCGAACGGAACCTGGCCTGAACCGGCCCTTTCTAACGCCTTTTTATCCGGCGGTTCCGCTCATAGCGTTAGTCTTACCCCTTATCTGATTAGTAGCGATTGTCTACTTTAGTCCCGGTCTTAGTGTGCTGTACGCTGGGCTAATGGCGGGACTTTGGTTTCTGTTCAGATGGCTGGCACTCCCCGCCATTCAGTCGCCATCGCTTCCAACTTCTGACTAAGATTTGCTTCTTTGGGGTACTATTCGCGTATTTAAGGGCGTTTTCTGTGTACGCTAATCCGACTGGTCTGGTAGCCGGTTTCATACATGACGATTTTCAAACGCCTTTTTTTATCAACTGCCTCCTCGTCTGCCCCAGTAGCTGCGGTTGCCAATCCTGTAGCGCCAGGGCCTAGGTCAATCCCTTTGCCTTCACCAATCCCCACTCCACCGCTACCGGTACTCGCAGAATCCACTACGCATCAGGCAGCACATCAGTCGCCCGACTGGTTAGCTGATGAAAAGTTACTGCGTGATGAAGGCGTCTTATTCGGCTTAACCGACGCGCAGCCCGACCAGAAAATCGCCGAGATAACGGCTTATTTTTCTCAGCAAACGGCTCCTCTTGAGGCCTTTCGGGATCAGTGTTCCGAACGTATCAACGACGTTAATTCGCTTATCGCCCAACGCAAAGCCAGCCGTACTGACCTACTTACCCGCATCAGCGACCTACGCGACTGCAAGCCCGTTCGGGATAATCTGATACGTACCCTGATCAGCCTGGGCCTATCTGTTGTTATGAGCGTAGGTACTTTCTTTCTGGTCGACAATACGTTGCAACCCGCTTTTCCGAATCGCTGGGTGGCGGTGGGCGTGTACCTGGCCGGTATGTTTAGCTTGTTCGGGCGGCAATCATTTTTTTACGAAGAGGGGTCTAAGCTGTCGGGGCGAAGACTTCTCGAAGAGATTGGATTACCGCTGGCAGCATCGGTGTTTGTGCTGGTTCAGGCGATACAGACCCAGTCGGTCTGGCAGGCTTTCGCCTTATTTATCTTTATCTTTTTCCTGTTTTTGCTCGCGGGAAAACTTTTGCTCAGTACGCTGACAACTCTGCGCCATGACCTCGCCAGTATCCGGGCGAATCAGCAACTTCTAAGCGATAAACAGCACTTAATTCCGGTCTGGGAAGGGCAGGCTGACCAGCTACAGCAGGAAATCAACCTTATGCGGACTCAGCTTTGGCCAATTGCAACCGCTCTAAGCCAGACCGACGCCGATTTAGCACAAATGAACGCACAGCGGGACAGACTTGTTAGCTTATTTCTGAGCGAGTTCGAACTTGCCCGAAGCCTGCGCGACCGCCTTTCCGAATCGCAGCGAACCGAAGTACTACAGAGTTATAACGTTATGTAGGTACACAGTTACAGAGTCGCATACAATCTGAACAAACGCTACGGGCTGCTGACTAAGGTCAGTTGACCAGCTATGACTCTATAACGTTAAACTAACGGCATGGAACCAACCAATAATCCAGACTTCCAGCATGGCTACACCAGTGGCGTCGAAGGAGTCAATCGGGAAACATACGAGGGCTATCTGTCCAGTCAGGTAAATACGGACTGGCTGACTGACCGAATCAACGAAAAACGGACTGAACTGACCAATACGGAGCGGCAGCTTGCGGAGTCGACGGAAGCCAACCGCAGCGCGTATGCCGATTTGCAGAACCATAGCCTCCAGGTCGAGCGCCTGGATAAGCAGGTCAAATACCGTGAAGCCGAGCGGCAAGCCTTACAAGCGGACCGTGATAATCTGCGGGAGCGCCGGACGAAAGCGGCTCCGGACTATTCGCTGGTGGCAGGACTTCTGTTCCTGGTTGCCGGCATTTCTTTTCTGGCGGGTGATCTGATCATTTCGCACGAAATTGTTGCCTACGCCCTGAACATCCGAAATACCAATGAAGCCTGGGCCTTTGCGGTCGGTTTGGCGATGGTGTCGATTCTGCTGAAACCCGCGTATGACCGGTTGATCGAGAAGCCTTATCAGGAAAACCCCGAGCAGAACCGCACCAAATACGAGCGATTCAAGATTGCCCTGGCGGTATTCTCGGTGCTCACCTTGGCCGTTTTGGGCTGGTTTCGGTACGAAGCGTATCGCACCGATCAGCTAAAAGCAGCCATTAACAAATCGGTCCGGCAGCTTCAGTTGAATACCGATCCAACAGCCGCTACGCAAACGCTTAGCCCGTCGATAGTCAATAAGATTGAGAAACAACTCAGTGAGTCGAGCGAACTTAATCTGGCTCTGGTGAATAGCCCCTGGGCCTTACTGTCGTTCGTGCTTAGCGGCATTTTGTTCGCCCTGGCCGGAGCTGTGTGTCTGGGCATCGCGCTTCCTGTGCTGTCTGCGTACTGGTTCCGATGGTTACAGGCCGACGTGAAACTCTGGAAGTTACGTCGTCGGCTCAAGCGTGTAGACAAAGAGCTGGCGCCCCTCGAAGCCCAGCTCGCCGAACAACGCATCCGCCAGAACGTATTGCAGCATAACCTCGACCTGCTGCCCGCTCTCGATGAGCTACGTGAGCAGCGCCGAACTATACAGGCGGAGTTGAATGAGTTGCTGGCCGAGTTAAAGCTGGCTCAAACCGACAGCCGCATCAGTAATTTCAACGATGGCTATGGCCAGGGCGAAGCAACACGTACTGTCCTGTCGGACGACGAGCAGCAACAGCTACGCAAAGAGATGCTTACGCTCCAGAATAGCAATCGCACCAATGGTAGCCGCCCGACCGAGCGCACGAATGGCACACCGCCTGCCAACGGTAAAACCCAGCCATTGCGGCCTCACCAGACCATCCGCAAATTTTTATCGGATGAACTGTAGATAACCCCCTTTTACATAGTGATTGCGTTAACAGCCTGATGGGTCCTGCTCGTCAGGCTGTTTTATGTCTGTGAAATCGGGAAGTAGCCAGGCGCCGTTTATACAGATGGGTACGCTTGTCCATCAGAAACCCCTCTGAGAGTCGATACTTATCAGAATTTTTCACAATAAAACCCCGCTATCTAGCCGATAAACAAATGTTTAGGGTAAGTATGTGAAGATATTTTCACATGATAGTGACCATTAGGATATTCACTACGTACTATGTACAAAGTAAGTAACCTGAATAATGACTAACGTGATTGATCTTGCTAAGAAAGTAATCGGAATTCACCCCACTCAAGGCTTAAAACCTCTACGTAACATCCTGCATGTCGGCTCGACTTATCATGGGTATTACGTACCCGCCAATTTTTTAAACAGCAATTCGGTTTGCTACTGCATCGGCGCGGGCGAGGACATTTCGTTCGATACCGAGCTTAAAGTGCTCTTTGATGCGCAGGTCTTTATTTTTGACCCGATGCCGGAAGGTATACTTCACTTTGAGAAACTGAACGAGTATACGAGCAGAAATCAGCCACTGACGATTCATGTCAACGATCCGTTTACGTATCGGATCACTCAGGAGCAGCTTGATTCGATCCGGTTCGTAGATATTGGGGTATGGGACAGCCAGACGACACTCAAATTTTACGCCCCAACCCGCGACGATTACCCGTCACATTCGGTCTATCTCTTCAAAGAATCGGGCGAATACATTGAAGCCCCCGTAGATCGGCTGAGCAACCTGATGAGCATGCTTGATCACGCGGCTCTGGATTTGGTTAAGATCGAAATCGAAGGGGCGGAGTATACGGTTATCGATACAATCGTAGAAGACAAACTCGATATTAAAGTGATCCTGGTCGAGTTCGACGAGGTTCACAATGCTACCGACAAACTCTTCCACTTCCGCATTAAAAACGCCTGCGATAAACTAAAGAGAGCGGGCTACGTCCTGGTCCATTCCACAGAAGCAATGAAGCGCACATTCATTCGCGAGGACGTGTACAATATGCTTAATACGTAGCATAAAAAACCCGGTTAGATCGTTGACCTAACCGGGTTTTTTAATGGAACAGCCACTTACCCAGAGCAGGACGTTTAGCTAAACGTTTCCTGTATATCCATCACATACCCTAACGTCTTGGCGTAAAGAAACGCAGGTAGTGCAATAGCGGGGTACTGTTTTTTCCAGTGACTATAGTTATCCCGCGCAAAATCGGCCCAGTTATAGGCATTCAGGTGAACGCGACCGAGTGAAATACACGGCTCATGGATGCGGGTTGTATGCCACCATCGGGTGGGAAACAGAACCGTTTCCCCTTCTTCGACCATAATCGTAATTGGAGTTGCTTTCCTGAACAAAGGGTGTTTCCCGTAGTCGGGGTTGAACACATCTACCTGTGAAATCTTGGGATTCTCCGCGCTGGGATACATGTATTCGTCCTGATCGGGCGGGTAAAAGATAAACTCTTTCGCTCCGTAAAGTTGGGTAATCTGCGTATGTAAAAACAAGGCATCGACGTGCAGAACGGGGAAATTAGCGCCGTTTCCACCCAAAAAGAATTCATACGTCTCGGTCCCATGCAGCATGAACTTCGGCAGCAACGGGTGCTTGATCCGGTCGGACTTCCCATACACGACTTCGGGCTTTATATCCTCAAATAATTCAGGGCACGTTTGGCCGACGTTAAAGCTAAACGGATAGGGAGCGGGGTTTTCGGGCGTAGAAGCCAGCATAAGGTCTACGTACTCAGCCAGCGTGTAGGTCGTTCCTTTCAGTTGCTTTGTCAGATGACCGTAGTGGGTTTTAAAGAACTCGGGGGTAATCTTCCCCATCGCCTTCCAACCCTGGGTGGCATCTGTCAGCACAACCGGTATACCCGGCTTAATATATTCGGCAATCAGTTCGTCACGGGTGATGTTCGCTCGCTTATCGATCCGGGTGACGCGCTGCGGCATGGTTGTTGGTGCAGAATTACTTACCATACTTCATTACTCAATAGTATAAATCGATCGGCATTATCTATTTAGAGTTTATTTCATACTTTCTGTCACTTACCTGAGCTTTCATATTCCAAACTATTTTTCTTTAGAGATCCGTTTGTCTGCTCACAGGCCACACCAGATCATTTCCCTTACAGGGGACAGCGGATGGTATCGCTGAAATGTGCTCCCTACAATACTGGCTGGATATACCCAACTCCAGACCAAAATCGGTTTCACCTGTCGCTACTGGCGCACGAATACCGGCAGACTACTACGTCTTTGTTTGGAAGATTTGTTCAGATATTGGTCACAACTGTACCGGGGCTTGCCTATAATACCCGGTTAGCTCGCATTGACGTGCTTGAAACAGACCAATCGGTTGATAAACGAATAAGTCAGGGTAATTATCAGCCAGGCTACACCTTTGTTGCAGCTGATCGTGTGCTTGAGGTTACGGGGATTTCTGTGCAGGGTGATCAGTTGACGCTGCTCGATAAAGGCCCGGTCACACCATCGCGCTGAGGAGTTACAAACACAGGGCTGGCCTCCACGATAATCTGTTCGCGTTACAGGCGGTTACAGGAACACACCTGCCAGCAACCCGCCCAGAATGAGCAGATAAGGCGGTATTTTGGTGTATAGCAACACAACGACGGTAACCAGCACCACCACTACCGACGGCCAGTGAGGAGACATTGGCTCAAACAAGGCAATGGCCGCAGCGGCCGTAAGTCCCGTACTGGCTGCGTTGATACCGTCCAGCGATGCCCGCACAACCCGGTAGCGTTTGAGTTGCTCCCAGAAGCGGTAAACAAAGAAGATCAGAAAGGTGCCCGGTAGAAAAATACCGGCAGTAGACGCGAAGCTGCCCCAGAACTGGCCGGATAAACCAGCGTCGCGCATTGATAACGCTCCTATATACGAAGCAAACGCGAATACGGGTCCGGGTAGGGCCTGCACTAAGCCCAAACCCGACAAAAACTCCTCCCGGTTCAGGTAATGCTTAAAGGCTACGAACTCGTTGTATAGCATAGGCGTCAGCACCTGCCCTCCGCCAAAAACCAGGCTGCCATTCCGGTAGAAGTTCTCGAAGAGCCGAACGGGTAACAATTGCGTGATGGCCCCTAACCCAGCCGCCAGAATCAACACACCTAACCAAAGCAGAAAATTAGCCCATTGAACCTGCAATGGTTTTTTTTCCATGCGTTCCTGCTTTTCATACGTGAGCGCCGTCGTGAGTCCGCCAACGGCAATAACTATCGGGGTCATCACGGGCGACCGAAAGACGTAGGCGACCAGAGCCGCGGTAATGGCCAGGGCTAAACTGATCTGATTCTTAATAACTTTCTTCCCAATTCGGTAACCGGCAACCACCAGAAAACCAACCGCCATGGGCTGGATAAACCGGGCGAATTGAAGTGTAAGATGCTGCTGTTCGAGGTAGTAAATGCCCATAGCAGCCGCAGTCATGATGGAAACGGCGGGCAAAACCCAGATGAGCAACGTAACGTAAGCGAGATTGGGCCCGCCGATCTTATACCCTACGGCCGTGATGGTCTGCGTAGACGTAGGACCTGGCAGCACCTGACACAGCGCATTCAGCTCCATCAGTTCGCCCTCGGTCAGATACCGCCGTTTCTCCACGAACCGGTCGAATAGCATGGCCAGATGTACCTGCGGCCCACCGAACGTTGTCAATGCCAGTATCAGCACATCTTTCAGAAAGATGAAGTACCGAATTCGACGTACGGGCTTAACGGTCGGTAGATAAGGCAGCATGTAGCGGGTTAGGAAGGAGAAGGAGAAACGTAGCGTTGGCTTGTTTAGTGAACCCGCGGCTGCATCAGTCCACTAAACCAGCCCGCAAATCAAGCTTTTTTGAGGCCTAGCTCCATCAGGCGTTCGTCCAGAAACTCACCGGCGGTCATGTCGACGTACAGCTTCGGGTGCTCGGTGTCAATGCAGCTTTCCAGGCAGCTCAGATCCATGTCGGCACGGGGGTGCATAAAGAACGGAATCGAATACCGTGACTGATTCATTTTCTCACGGGGCGGGTTCACCACCTGGTGAATCGTTGACTTCAGCTTATGGTTCGTCAGCCGGTCAAGCATGTCACCGACGTTCACCACCACCTGGTCAGGCAGGGCCGTGATGCCAATCCATTTGCCATCCCGCCGAAGCACTTCCAGGCCATCGGCCGAGGCTCCCATCAACAACGTAATCAGGTTGATGTCGCCATGGGCAGCCGCCCGTACGGCCCCATCCGGTGTTGTTTCCGGATCGAGCGGGAAATAATGCAACGCCCGCAGGATGCTGTCGCCGTTGGTTACCTTATCATCGAAGTAATGTTCGGGCAGGTCCAGATACAGGGCAATGGCCCGAAGCAACTGTTTGCCGGCATTCTCAAGGGTCCGGTAAGCGGTTAGCGTAGCTTCGCCAAATTCGGGGTACTCGTCGGGTAATACGTTAGCGGGCATGTCGCCAACGGGTTCGGGCTGACCAACGTGGTAAAACTCTTTCAGGTCAGCGACTTTAAAGCCTTTAGCCGTTTCTTTTCCTTTACCGATATAGCCACGCTGACCAAACAGCTCCGGATGCTCATACTTCTGTTTTAGCTCATCGGGGGCCGAAAAGAAAGCTTGAGCGGCATCATATAGATTCTTGGTTAATTCAGCCGTGAGGCCGTGATTCCGGATGGCCACAAACCCAATCTGATTGAACGCCCGCCCTAAATCCTGAACGAATCGGGCTTTCCGTCCGGCATCGCCCGACGTAAAATCAGCTAAATCAAGCGACGGGATTTCGTCGTATAACTCTTGTGATGACATAGACTAAACTATTTTCACAAAAATACGAAAGTTTGGTAATTCTGTGGGCTGTGTACGAAACGCCCTCAGTCCTAGCCGAAAGGCAATTCAATAAATTTTACAACAAGACTACTTTTTGATTTGTTACTTTGTATTCGTCGTTATCCAAATCCAGAAACGTTACTTCCGGATCACTGTTCCAGTATGAATGTAAAGAACGCCCACGCGGTCCAAACGCCTGTCTCCCTCTGGCAGAAAGCCCTGGACCAGTCTGCTAGCGGAATACTCGTTTATGAAGCTGTCCGCAATGCAGAAGACGACATCGATACGTTCATCGTGCGACTGGCGAATCGTCGTGCCGAGCAGATTTTAGGGCTGGAACGCGACAACATGCTTGGGCGCACAGCCGCCGAGCTCTTTCCTCCCACCCAGCCTACCACACTTTGGGATGATATCGCCGAGGTGATTAACTCGGGTGAATCCCACCGGAGCGAACTGTTTTATCGGATAAGCCGCACCAAACAGGAGCAGTGGTTCGACCTGTGCATTGAACCCCTCGGCGACGGTCAGAGCGCCGTGGTGTCGTTCACCGACATAACGGCCCTGAAGAACACAACCAGCACCCTGCTGGGCGAAGCCATTCTGTTTAAATCGCTGTCGTCTACCGTGCCGGGTATGTGCGTAGTGGTAGTCAATTACTTCCACAAAGTTTTGTTCGCAAACGGGAGTTTACCCGGCCTGTTTGACAGCCAGGAAGCCGGCGATGTCGTGGGCAAACGTATCGCCGATACCATTCTTCCTGAGTTTCGGGAAGACTGGCAGTCCTACGTAAGTGCGGCTCTGATGGGTCAGCAAAATACTTTCAGCGACCAATGGGGCGGGTGGCGCTGCGAATGTTTCGTCGGACCGGTACGTAACGAACGGGGTGATGTGGTGATGGCCATGTGCGTTTACCGCGATATGTCCGAACAATTCCGCCAGCAGCAACGGCTTCAGCGTATGAACAACGATCTTCAGCGATCGAACCACAGTCTGGAGCAATTTGCCTACGTAGCCAGTCACGACCTACAGGAGCCGCTCAGGAAGATCAGATCGTTCGGCAATCTCCTGAACGACAATTACGCCGAAACACTGGGGCCAAGCGGGCTGGATCTGGTTCGGCGAATGCAGTTGGCGGCCGAGCGGATGGACCGGCTCATTAAAGGCTTGTTAGCCTACGCACGCATCACAACCCCGACTAGCCTGACCCTTTCTGCCAAGGGTAGTCTGATTAATATGCAGGAGTTGCTGGCCGATATTCAGAACGACCTGGAGGTACTCATTAACGAACGACAGGCTACCGTTACGGTAAACATGCAGCTTCCTCCAGTATTGGGTGACCCGATTCAATTACGGCAACTGTTCCAAAACCTGCTCAGTAATGGCATAAAATTTACGAGACCCGGCCAGCGGCCGGACATAACCGTTTCGGGTCAGGTGATTCCTGGTAACGCCGTTCCGGATTATTCCAGCGTCGATCGTTCTTTGTCATACGCGCTGGTCAGCGTACAGGACAAGGGGATAGGCATTGCGCCTGAGGATTTCGGCAAACTGTTTGGCCTTTTCAGCCGGTTGCACGGCCAGCAGCAATTTGCCGGTTCGGGCATAGGGTTGGCCACCTGCAAACGGGTAGCCGAAAACCATGGCGGCACCATAACGGTGGAAAGCGAATTAAATCGCGGCACTACGTTCCACGTCTACCTGCCGTTACCGTTAGGTACTGTCGAACCGGTTGCCAGTTTATAAAAACGGGGCTGCTCCATCAGGGCATGAACGGTTTTAAGCCATTCGCTACTGACGTAACAACCCCTCTGACAATGCGGACGTAATCTTCTTATCCCGCGAAGTTTTTCCCGATCTTGTTCCAGTCGAATACGTTCCAGGCGGCCGCTACGTAATCCGGGCGACGGTTCTGGTATTTCAGGTAGTACGCATGCTCCCATACGTCGAGGCCCATGATCGGCGTTCCTTTTTTCTCGGCTAAGCTCATCAATGGATTGTCCTGATTCGGTGTTGATGTGATCTCCACGTCGTTACCACTCTTAATGAGCCACACCCAACCCGAGCCAAAGCGACCGGTTGCCGCCTTGCCCCATTCGGTTTTGAAATTATCGAACGAGCCAAATTTTTTATTGATGGCGTCGGCCAGCGCTCCTTTCGGTGCTCCCCCCCCCTGCGGGCCCAGGATATTCCAGAAAAAGGTGTGATTCCAGTGCCCACCCGCGTTGTTCCGAACGGCAGCGGACGTGCTGCTGCTCACACTTTTCACCAACGCGTCGATGTCCATCTTAGCCATATCGGTACCGGCCACCGCTTTGTTGAGATTATCAACATACGCCTTGTGGTGCTTATCGTGGTGAATTTCCATCGTCATTTTATCGATGTGAGGCTCTAAGGCACCAGCATCAAATGGCAGTGGAGCCAGTTTAAACGGCCCCTCAGCCTGGTTCGAAAAACCAAACGAGCGGAAAGCGACCATACTGGCCGAAGCACCGAAAGCCAACTTCAAAAACTCGGAGCGATTCATGCGAATGTTGGTTTGTAGAAGAATGAAAATGCGTTTACAACGCCATTACCTATTAACTAACCCACTTAAGGGATGTTTTCTGGACTACCGTTGTAAACGCAAAGAAAGAACCTGCTGGCCGCTTTTCCTACCATATAGAAGTGCTCAGGATTCACTTATGGGCTTGTTTATTCCCAAGGTTCTGCTGTGCTGATACTGCATTAAGTGATCGATTCAACGAACACTGGAAGGAACACTACGTTCTCGAAACCTTTAACACGGGGGCGGTTCACTTGCCTACGGAGCGCGCTTTCTGGCACTCAGGGCAAACCCACGCGGGCCGTTATGAATGCGAGGCTAAGCGAGCAAATCCCACCGTTCTAAGTATTCACCTTCCTTGTCTGAAAAGACTCTCATCGAGTTATCGTTATGAACCTGTCCTTGTTTGCCAGGCGTATCTAACCAAAGTTGGTGAGAATCTCGAGTGCTTTGCGCCACCACTGCACTAGGAACAATAAAGTAGTCGGGCCGTTCGTCAAGGCCCTTTAAGTTGACAAATACATAAAAGTGATTCTGAGAAAATTGCTTTTCGGCCTTCGCACTCAGTGGCCACTGCCGCCTTCTAACTTGAGTAGTTTTGACCTGAATGGCAAACATTTTATTGTCGTCCAGCCGGGAGGCATGAATATCAATACTATCATTATTTCGCAAGGTTATAGATGCCATAAACCCTCGTCGCGAAAGCTCAGCAGCTACGAAATATTCTCCGGCGATGCCGGTCAAACCAGCAGAAAGCTTGTCCATAATTTATTTTTATTACTCCGGCAACCATAGATAGCAGATTTATCCTACCTAGAGACTTACATCGCATTCTGTGTACTGGCCCCTACTGACACGAACACAGTTATTCATTGAAACTTAGCCTGTGCTTATTGATCGGTGAATTAGTTTGTAAAGAACGAAGCCTCTATCTTATGATTGGGAGCAATGGCCGCAATTAGGCTGAGACGATCACGACCGGCCTGCTCCAGTAAAACAGGGGTTTTTCCTTTTGGTGCCCAAGTAAGCCCCAGCATTGGTAATAAAGAAAAGGCTGATTCATCCACGTATACGATGACGCGCCTTTCAGTCTGGGCTTTTTCGCTTCGGCAATCCGATTAAGTTCAGGTAAGCGCTCGTTCCGCCAGTACTCGACACGGTACGCGTTTTGTTGGCGTGCCTTAGCCTGCGGTTTCCGGCGAGTCCAGATGTGACCTGGAAAGCCATGCTGCTCGGCTCCTTTGTTCAACTCCTCAACCAATTGAGTAAATTGCTTATTTGTCAACCGACAATCGGGCCCCTTAGGCTTGCGCCAAGCTAAACCAGCTTGGCCATGCTGCTATTTTTTGAGGTTTCGACTGACCCAGCCTTCCTCTTTCAATTGAGCACATCGTCGACGTAACAGTTCGTAGTCAGATGGTTTGTCCGTTACCATGTGTATCAAAGGACAAATCTTTACAAGCCTATTCACTGGTCAATAAGGTTCTATCGTTTTACTTTGCAGCATTTTCTAAGATTACAAGCTGTTAGACATAGGGCTGTTCATCGGCTGGCCAATCGGTTTATTTCTTTACCCGGTTCCATTCATTAGTGAAGAATGAAACCATCTTCGTATAGTAGACCTCACTCAGTACGCCTGGGCCATGGCCGCCACCTGATACCTTGATCAAGTCGCTTTTTACCCCTTCCTGCTTCAACTTGCTGGCCAACTGCTCACTCTGGCAAAGGGGGACTAGCTGGTCATTCTCTCCATGAATCACCAGGAAGGGTGGGCTGGCTTTGCTGACATATGTGATCGGATTGGCCAGTTCAACTTTTGATGTATGTTGTGTTATGGCTCCCCCAATGAGTAAGGATTCGGGCGATCGGGGGTCATTGTGATGCATCCTGGGGTCGCAGGTATCCATTAGTAAAAAATTAGTTGGACCAAACCAATCAACGACCGCATTTACCTGACTGCTGACAGGGGCGAAATGGCCTAAATGACCTTCCAAGTCAAACTCAATCCCCCCGATAGTTTTTGTTTTGACGCCATTGGTTGTACCCGCCAGCGAAGCCAGATGACCACCGGAGGAATAGCCGGTGATGCTAATAAACTTGTCTGTTAACAAAAACGTAGCGGCATTGGCGCGAACAAATCGAATGGCCGCTTTTACATCTTGAATCTGGGCGGGAAAGAGCGTATCGCTACTCGACCGATGGTTGATAGCGACAACCGCAAATCCTTCTTTCAATAATCGTTGTCCTAAGCCATCCGTGAAGATGGCTCCTTTGGCATTATTGGAGAGCCAGGCACTGCCATAGATGCAAATAATGACTGGGAAGGGAGCTTTTCCAGTGATGGGCAAATAAATATCCAGTTTATGGCCGACTATACCATCGCCTACATAATCGATGTCCACCCACGCTGTCGATGATTGAATAGCCCTACTAGCATAGTCAGGTGTCTGAGCGAGTACTCGTTGAGTCAGGAGCATTATTAAAGCGATATATATGCAATGGTTCTTCATTGAGTATTGACAGACGTATTTCATAAAACTATGCCGGTTTTCCTTCTGGATGCAATTGAAAGACAATTAGTTGCATGCTCTGTTTTTTTCTTTGCAGGGCACAATTGCATGGGCTACCTTTCCTGGCTTGACTTTCGCCGGTTCAGTGGCTTAAAAAGCTCGGTTCTAGGAGCAGCTAACTAGGTGTACAGGAAGGTTCGTTCGGCCTGTTAGAGGCCAGCGACGGCTGCACGGCCATTTGGGAAGCAGATACATGTAATACTTTTCGTATCAAGATGAGAGCGTTTTTATAAGAACATGTAACATTTGATTCCAACATACGATAAACACGACGCAGATTGCTCCTCAAAAGCTCGTTCTCATACGATGCTGCTGAGGAGCAAGTATTTTTACAACTTGGTGGTGTCTCAGCTTGAAATGAACATTCATATACAAACAAAAAAGCGTGCCAGCAGTGCCAGCATGCTTTAAACAATATAGCTTTTTATTACTGGACAAAAGCTAGGGGGCTCCGTTTTCTTTACTAACCAATTCGACAGGTTAGCGGTAGAGGCCGACAGTTTACACTTGTAGGTCGATCAATTCGTCAGCTCAACAATCCCCTGTATTTGAATTGGTCTTTTAGCCAAGTTCCTGCCATCGCTGTATCCATAAGGTCTTATGGCCCTTGCGGAAGTTGCCATTCGCAAACTGCAAGGCTATTGCTTATCTGGTCAAACCGTAACCTTTAAACGGAAACGCTGCTGGCAACCTATTCGGTCCGTAATGTTCTTATGGGATTCATTAAAGAGGCTTTCACGCTTTGGAAACCGACGGTCAGCACCGCCACGAGGAAGGTGATCAGAATCGCCAGGATGAAAATGCCAGCCCCGATCTCAATCCGGTACACGAAATTGTTCAGCCACCTATTCATCGTCCACCAGGCCAGCGGAGCCGCCAGCGTAAACGCAACCAGCAGCAGGCGAGAAAACTCTTTCCCAAACAGCCACAGAATGCTGGATGAGCTCGCTCCCAGTACCTTTCGTACACCTATTTCCTTCGTTTTCTGGGCCGCCATAAACGAGACCAACCCATAAAGGCCTAGACAACCCACAAAAATCGCAATACCCGCAAACCCCTGAATCAGCCGAAGTAGTATCGTATCGAGCTTATAAAGTCGGTCAATATCCTCATCTAGAAAACGGTAGCTGAAAATGGAAGCTGGGTACATGGCTTTCCAGGCTTTTTCTAAACCGGCTAGGGTCGGCCCCAGCTTAGCCGGATTTACGTTTACGCCACAACTCCCGTAAACCTCACTCCAGGTGGTCAGACACAGCGGTTCAATGGCTGCATGAAACGACTTAAAATGAAAGTCCTTCATTACACCGACAATGGTGCCTGGCCGGTTATTAATCGTCGCGGATTTGCCAATCACCGCCTGCAGAGAGGCTAGTCCAAGAGCTTTTACGGCCGTTTCATTCAGCAGATACTCACGGATCGTATCCGAGGGTGCCAGGTTGCGACCAGCCAGAATGGGTATGTTGAAGGTCGGGATGAAATGATGATCCGCGGATTTGGTGGAAATAGAAAAGTCTTCGGCTTTGGGGCGGGAATCATACAGAAACGTGGTGCTTCCAATGGCTTCAGAAGCAGGTGGGGTATTGAAAAATGTTACGTTTTCCACCCCGGGTAGTTCCGAAAGTTGGGCCCCCAACGTATTGATTTTTGCAGTTTTATTGTCAGGCACCGGAAGAATGACGATCGTCTCTTTGCGAAAGCCCATATCGGCCTGCTCGGAATAACGCAACTGATGGGTAATGATCAGTGTGCCGATAATGAGCAATTGCGAGATTGCAAACTGAGCGACGACCAACCCTTTCCGCAGTGAGAAGCCGCCAACCGATTTTTGGGAGAGCTTGCCTTTCAAGGCCAGAACGGGTTGAAAACGAGCCAGAATCAAGCCCGGGTAAGCGCCCGAACAAAAAATGACGATCAGCAACAGGCCGACCAAAAAACTCAGTAGATACGGGTCGGTGAAAGGATTGAGTACGAGTTGTAACTCAAACCACTGATTAATAAACGGTAGGGCTAAGTACGCTAAGCCCAAGCCAATCATCAGGGCGAATCCGGCGATGAGCGCAGTCTCGGTCATAAACTGCCAGAAAAGCGCTCCTCGCCCGCTGCCCAGGGCTTTGCGAACGCCAATTTCGTGGGAGCGGATAAGCGTCTGAGCTGTGGACAGATTAATAAAGTTGACGCAGGCTGTAATGACTAGGAAAAAGCCGATCAAGCCAAAGGTCCACAGGTTTTTTTTCTCGGTTTGCCCCCGCAGTTTTGGATTAAAATGGACGTCAGCGAGCGGTTGTAGTTTAAATCGAAACTTCCGGGCATTCGCTTTGTCGTAGTATTTATCCGAAATGGCCGACAGCAAGCTGGAATCGACCAGTTGGGCTGATACCCCCGGTTTAAGCCGGATGAAACATTGCATCTCTTTATTAAAACCCAGCCACCAGTCTTTTTCAACCATCCAGGGACTATGGTCCTGCAAATTGATGAAGGGAAGGTAGATCTCGGAGCGAAAATCCGTGTTTGGCGGCAGGTTGTGCAGGACCCCCGTTATCTTAACGACCAACGAGGCATCGATGTGCAACAGCTGCCCAACCGGGTCTTTATCCCCAAAATATCGTTTGGCGATCCGATCCGTGATCAGAGCCGTATTCCGTTCCTGCAAAGCTGTTTGGGGGTTGCCCCGTAAGAGCGGAAAATCAAACATGGCCAGAAACTCCGGATCGGCGAACGCGAGATCTTCCTCAAACTTCTTCTGGGGCGATACGGCCACGACTCGACCCTTTAGAAAGGCAATCCGACCGACTTTATCGGCGACGTCATATCCCTTTTGGAAGGCTTCGCCCATCGGATTGGGAACCCCCGTGCTATAAGTTACTTTTTCGGCATACAGCTCTGTCGTAATGCGGTAGATCCGGTCTTGAGCCGCATGGAAGGTATCAAAACTCAGATGGTAGTTAACCAAGGTAAAAATCAGAATGGCACAGCCAATGCCCAGACTCAAGCTCACTAGGTTAATCAGTGTATAGGTTTTGTGCTTACTGAGTTTTCTTAAAGCAATTTTAACATAATTACTTAGCATAGCCATTGGGTTTGGTTGTGAATAATCAGTCGATTTCGTGTATATATAGGGGGATTGGGCTTGTTTACGCCAAAGCCGGGGATGCAGGAGTAGCAGCATCTCCAGTCCATACAATAGTCGGGCTTTGGCCGTATCGCTGAACTCGCCGTTGAAATAATTCATACAGGTCGCCTATTACCTCGTCCCGTAGATGAGGAGCCGTAATTCGACTCAGCAACCGCTCGGCCCAGCGTGGAGGAGCCACCTGTCTGCTTTGATGAGATTTATTTTTTCGATTCATGTCAGGTGATCAAAAGCGGCTTTGGGAATACCGTCCCACAGCTCATTGCGAATACGTCGCGCTTGCTGTAAGGATTGTTGGCCCACCATGGTAACTGTAAACAAGCGTTTGCTACGTCCACCCCGTTGGGCAATTGGTTCGCTCAAGCGGGACTGAAGCAGTCCTTTTTCTTCTAAGCGCTGCATAGTCCGATGCACAACGCCTAAGCCCACAGGTCGCTCTAAGCGCTGACTCAGTTCTTCCAACACGGCCACGCCGTAGGCATCATCGTAAAGTCGGGCAATCGTTAGCAGCACGATCTCTTCGAACTCGCCTAGTTGAGTACCTTTCATAAATTGGTAGAGGATCTCATTATCAGAAAGTATCTTTCCTTTTTGCATAGCAAATCAAAGGCCAACAATATCAGTAGGCCTTATGTGCCAAAAAATGGCCATTCTATACTTCTATTGGCTTATTTTCGTCCGAAAACGGACGATGGTCTGTCCTGATTTGGACGGTCTTTAGTAGTTATTCCGATTAGGTTAAAGCTACTTATAAAAGCTGATTGGAAGACAATAATCAGTAAGCTGGTCAAGGGGTGAGCCTTAACTTAGGTGACTTATCAACCCCCCTTTTAAGAAGCAGACGTATGACTGTTCCTTCGTCTCAGGTAGGAGAAATTTATGAGAATAAGTAACTAGTTATAGTGGTGCCGCATATTTGTACCAGCCCTTAAGCTTGTCGAAATGGTTGCTAACTTAGTTAACCGCTCAGGCGGCCCTGCATGAAAGCAAAAAGCCGTCGCCAGTTCACTTCCGAGTTCAAGGTGAAGGTCGTTTTAGAAGTATTGCGTCAGGGCCAAACACTTAGTCAGATCGCCAGCGACTACGATTTGCACCCCCAATTAGTGCCAACCTGGAAACAGGCATTCATAGCTGCGACTTACCAAGTGTTTGATCAACAAAAGGGGCAGAAAAGCCGGTTGCCGATCAAACAACACCACTTTACGAACAGATCGGACGGCTCCAGCCGGGTGGTCGGAGCCATGGAGTTGAGCTGGCTCAAAAAAAATGGGGCACCGACCTTCAGCGACGCGCCATGATCGAGCAACCTTCCATTGAATTGAGTCTCCGACGACAATGCTGGCTTTTAAGTGTCAGCCGGGCAGGCCTATCCTATGAGCCTGTCACGGCCGATGAGCCGACCTTGCAGATCATGCGTCGGCTTGACGTGTGGTATATGGAACATCCTGACCTGAGACGTCGGCGTCTGGTGGTCCTCAAAGAGGAAGGCTGGGGAATTAATATCAAATGAGTCCGCCGATTAAGAGCTTTCACACTCCGGTAATCATCATGACCTGTTTGAGATTGAGAAACTTTTCGAGGAACTGTGCCTACTGTTGGAGTCGGCCCATATCAATCTTAAGGGCCTGTTTCTCAATGCCAATAGTGGATTCTACGCCCAGAATTTAACGCCAGGCTTGTACCAACCGAGAGATCGAAGCCAACATTTCGGTCAACCCCCGTTCGGCCAATGAGCAGCCGATAGAATAGGGCTATTTTGACGAAGAGCTTTACAAACGGCGCCCTGTGATTGAACATGCCAATGCTTGGCTTGACCGTTTCAAATCCCGGCTGGTTTGCTATGAGCCGAACGTGGAGAATTGGCTCTCGTTCCATTGGTTGGCCTTTGTTGTGTTCTTTTTGAGAAGAATCAATCGAAAAAAGAAATCCTAAACAACTTCACTACCTCCAATCCGAATAAGCAAACCCTGTCTGAGCGTTTTACCTAAGCGGTATGACTTGGTGGAGCACGCCCGTCTATAAGTATGATCTATAAATCAGTACTTTTATCAATGTGAGGTACGGGGCAAAAAAAAACCCCAGCAGTTGGGGCTTCTTCGGTTAGTCATAAGCAATTCGGCTGAGGATACTCCGACCGAGGGTTATCTCATCGGCATATTCCAGGTCGCCACCAATCGGCACTCCCCGGGCAATGGTCGATATCTTGAGCTTAAACGGCTTGAGCTTCTTTTGCAGATAGAACGCCGTAGTGTCGCCTTCCATCGTTGGACTGATTGCCAGGATGATTTCGCGTACCTGTTCGCCTTCGGAACCACTCAGGCGATTGATCAGTGAATCAATTTGCAGGTCGCTGGGGCCAATACCTTCTACCGGCGAGATGATGCCGCCTAATACGTGATACAGGCCTTTGTACTGCGACGTATTTTCAATAGCCAGTACATCGCGGGTATCTTCTACCACACAAATCAGCGATTCATCGCGCTTATTGCTGGAACAGATGCTGCACAAGTCGTGATCCGATAAGTTGTGGCACTTCTGGCAGTATTTAACCTTGGTACGGGCAGCCACTAAACTTTGAGCCAGTGACTCCGTTTGTTCTTCCTCGCGCTTAAGCAGGTGTAATACGAGCCGGAGGGCGGTTTTTTTTCCAATCCCCGGCAGTTTCGACACCTCGTTTACCGCGTCTTCTATAAGTTTGGATGGATACTCCAACGTTCCTAAGAATTAAAGAGTGAAAGGCGAAGGGGCGAAAGAGTGCCATAACAGAAGTTAGTGAAAGCGTCAACGTTCGCTCTTTCACTCTTTCGTACTGTCGCTCTTTAGTTTAAGACTTCCGCGCTGATGCCACGACGGCAGATCTCGTTGCGCATCGGCACAAGCTCTTCCCACGAACCATTCTTGACCGTGCATTTACCTTTGTAGTGAATCAGCAACGTACACTGCTCGGCCTGCTCGGGAGTATGCTTACATACATCGATCAGCGTTTCGATAACGTGCTCAAACGTATTTACATCGTCGTTGAAGACCACGAGGTTATGAACGTCGGTTTCGATAACTTCGTCAAGCACATCCACCGAAGTGTCGGACCATTCGTTTTCTTCAAAAGGTTGCATGGGAGATAAAATCGTGTTTACTTAGCAAATTTACGGCAAAATGGGCATTTTTAAAAGCCCCAACTGTGCTATAGAAGAACCCCGATTGGGCCCGAAAAGTTGCTTTGTTCCCCATGAATACCACCGTTGCTTTAGTGATTCTGACTGCCTATTTCGCCATGCTGATCGCCGTCTCATTCTACACGGCGCGGGGGGCGGATACCACTACGTTTTTTACCGCAAACCGACAGTCGCCCTGGTGGTTAGTGGCTTTCGGCATGATTGGTACGTCGCTCTCGGGCGTTACGTTTATTTCGGTGCCGGGTGCCGTGGGCAAAATTGGTTTCTCGTATTTTCAGGTTGTCCTGGGCTATATCATTGGCTATATTGTCATCGGAACGGTGTTGATGCCCCTCTACTACCGACTCAATCTGATTTCGATCTACGGTTATCTCGAAAAGCGGTTTGGCTTCTGGTCGTACAAAGCCGGGGCGGGGTTCTTCCTGCTGGCCCGCACAGTTGGCTCGGCCGTGCGCCTGTACGTGGCCGTGGGCGTATTACAACTCGCACTGTTCGATGGCCTGGGCATTCCGTTCGAGGTGTCGGTGCTTATCACCATTGGACTCATCTGGATTTATACCTTTAAAGGGGGGGTAAAGACCATTATCGTTACCGATACCCTACAGACGGTTTTTCTGATCACAGCGGTTATTTTAACCATTGTTCTGATCTCGAAAGACCTTGGCTTATCGTTCGGTGGCCTGGTCAATACGGTTCAGGAAAGCTCGATGTCGCAGGTTTTCTTCTGGGACGGTAACGATCCGAAAAACTTCTTCAAGCAGTTCATTTCGGGGGCCTTCATTGCCATTGTCATGACGGGCCTCGACCAGGATCTGATGCAAAAGAATCTGACCTGTAAGAACATTGGTGAGGCTCAGAAAAACATGTTCTGGTTTACCATTACGCTGGTTATCGTCAACTTCCTGTTTCTGTCGCTGGGCGTGCTGCTATACATTTATGCACAACGCGAAGGCATTGCCATTCCCGAACGTACCGACGATCTGTATCCGACCCTGGCATTGAATCACCTGGGTTTAGTGGTTGGTATTACGTTCCTACTGGGTATTACCGCGGCTACTTACGCCAGTGCTGATTCGGCGCTGACGGCCCTGACAACCTCCTTCTGCGTTGACTTTATGAACGTTGAAAACCGGCCCGAGGCCGAGCGGTCACGCATTAAACACATCGTTCACATCGGCTTTTCGCTCCTGTTCTACATAGTGATTATTGTTTTCCGCCAACTCAACAGCAAAGAAGTGATTACGGCCGTATTCGACATTGCGGGCTACACATACGGCCCGTTACTGGGTTTGTATGCGTTTGGCATCTTCAGCAAACGGCCCGTTATGGATCGCTTTGTGCCCTGGATTTGCCTTGTCTCTCCGGTGCTGACTTATATCGTCAATGAAAATTCGGCGGCCTGGTTCGGCGGGTATCAGTTCGGTTTCGAGCGGCTCCTGCTGAACGGTCTGTTCACCTTTGTTGGCCTATGGGCTGTTTCTAAACCCGTTCGGGAGAAGCAGCCAGTGGCGGCCTAAGCCTTTTCCTTCTACGTTATGAACGCACAACTAATCCTAACCCTTAGCTTGACAGTCGCTGCTTTTCGGGTAGCTACTGCGCAGATCTGTTACTCGCCAGCCACCCCGCAGGTTGGTCAAACGGTGTCGTTTACGTATACCCCCCAGGGCACTTCACTCGCCAGTGACAGCACCCTCGAAGGGCGTTACGTGCGTTACGGAGCACCGTCGACCATGCAGTTGAGTCGCCCGACAACCGTTACGCTTGTTCGACAGGGGAAAGACTACGTTGGGCAGGTATATATTCCCCAAAAAGACGCGGCTGGCATTCTGCTGCTGTTCAGAAATAGCAAACAACCGCAACGTACGGATCTGGCAGGCGGACATTTGTACATGATTCCCGTTTATGATGCAACCGGTCGACTGGTTCCGCACGCCATGGGTGGCCAGGCGTCGGTATACACCCGAACGAACTTCATTTACGAAGCAGGCGGACGTCCTGACCCCAACTGGGTAGCGGCTCTGTACGAATATGAAATCCGGAAACATCCAGAACTGCATTCGCTCTATTGGTCTGATTATCTGGCCGCCTTGGTCAAGCAGAAAAAGCCGGGGTATGGTCCCAAAGTGAAAGCCGGTATTGAGTCGTATCTGGCTTCGCGGCCTACACCAACCACGAGCGATCTGAACACGGCCATACAATTGTACGAAAGCATTGGTGACCTGAAAATGGTCAATACGTTGCGGGAGCGCCTGAAAACGGTTGATCCTGTGGGTTCGCTTGCCCAGAAGGATAAGGCCATGGCTGTTCGAAACCAACCTGACTGGAATCGCAAAAAAACAGCTTATCAGGCGTTCGCCCAGGAGTTCCCAAACTCCCCTCACCTACCCGCGTTAACCGTTATGATGACGGACGGGTACTTCAAGAATAACGACATTCGTGGCTTACTGGCGTTTGTAGAGCCGCAACCGGCTTCTCAGATTGACGTACTGATGCTAAACGGCATGGCGGCCCAACTGGCGGAAGATCGTCGCTCCTTACCCGAAGCGGAGCAGCTCATCAAAAAGGCGTTGGCCGTACTGAAAACGCAGCCTAAGCCAGCCAGCGTAACGGGTGACTGGGCTCTTGAAAAACAAGTCCGACACCGGCAGCTGATGATAACTTACGCCCGAACCCTTGAACAGCAGGGCAAAGACCCCGACGCATTTGCGGCTTATAAGGAAGTGATGAATCCAGACGATGTCGATAGCAGCGACCCACGGACCAATGAGCTTTACTTTCTCTGCGCCGTTCGGACAAATCACGGAACCGACGCCCAGCCCATGGCCGAAGCGGCCGTGCAGATTGGGAAAGCGACGAAGCGCCTGAAAACCGCCCTGCGCGACTGGTATGCCAAACAGCCCGGCAACGATCTGGCCAAAGCCGATACGTACCTGGCGGAGCTGGAAGCCGACATACGGGCTGAACAACGCGACGAATTAAAGCAATTAATGATCAATGAACCTGCCCCCGCTTTTTCCATGACGGACTTACAGGGCCGGACAATAGCCTCAGCTGCCCTAAAGGGTAAAGTGGTCGTGCTGGACTTTTGGGCGACCTGGTGCGGCCCCTGTATAGCGTCATTCCCGGCTATGCAACAGGCTAAGACGCGGTTCCAGAACGATCCGAACGTCAGGTTTCTGTTTGTGAACACACGCGAGGGCGGCCCTGTCCAGCGCGTGTACGACTTCATGAACAAGCACCCGTACGACTTTACCGTTCCCCTCGACGGGTCACAGCGGGTGGCTAATGCCTATAAGGTGCAGGGGATTCCAACCAAAGTAGTGATTGACGCCAGTGGTCGGGTTCGTTACCGGGCGGTCGGTTACAATGGGAATCCGGAGGCTACAGTCGACGAGTTGACGATGGTGGTGGAGATGTTGAAAGAAGGAAAGTAGATTTTCGGTCTTCATTATTTTTACTCGTAAGCTATAAGAAACGCGAATCCAACTGACGCTCCCGTCGATCAACTATACTACGTCAATGCCTGCCCAAAAGGATTTATCCGTAACCCTTACTTTATCTCTACGCTCGTATCGTTTCTGGGCTCTGTTGATCGGAAGCAGTATCGGCGTAAGTGCCGCTGCCTGCGCTCAACAGCCAACCGCATCGAGGAAAGCACAACCAGCCGTTGAAGTAGCTTCAGCTAAAAGCTCGTATTCGACTGATAAACAAACCCTTACTAAAGGACAGCAACTGTTTCAGAATAACTGTTCTACCTGTCATAACTTTCTGCAAAAAGGCATCGGCCCGAATCTGGCCGAAGTAACGGCGGACGTGTCGCCCGACTGGATCCGTAAGTTTATTCGCAATGCGCCCGATGTCATCAGACATGGCGATAAGCGGGCAGCCAGGCTGGTTGACGAGTACAAGCAGGTGATGCCGGCGTTTCCAACGCTGAGCAACGCGGATGTGCAGGCGATTATGTCGTACATCCACGCCAATCAGAAGCGCGAATCATCCGTTGCCGGGACCGCTAACTTAGGTGCCGCCTTAACCAATCCTGTCCCGACCAAAATCGCCAGCTCCGGCCTGCGGTTAAGTTTAGAAGAAGTACTTACGGCTCCGGCTAGTGCCGACAAGGTTCCGCTTGCCCGAATCAATAAAATGCAGGTTCTGCCCGGCAAAAAAAACCGGGTATTTCTGGAAGATTTGCGGGGTACGCTGTATGAGCTAGTCGACGATAAATTACGTCCGTACATGCAGATGGGCAAAGAACGGTCCGGTTTCATCAATGCGCCGGGTTTAGCCACCGGATTCGGAAGTTATGCGTTTCACCCGGAGTTTTACAGCAACGGCCTTCTGTACACTACCCACACCGAAAAAGCGAATGTCGCTCCCGCTGATTTTGCGTATGCCGACTCGATTAAAGTTACCTTACAATGGGTGCTGACGGAATGGAAGGTAAACGATCCGACGAGTGATACGTTTGCCGGTACCGGTCGGGAACTGATGCGGATCAACATGATATCGCCCATTCACGGTATGCAGGAAATCACGTTTAATCCGCACGCCAAAACCGGCAGTCCGGACTACGGCTTACTGTATATCGGCGTGGGTGACGGTGGGGCTACCGAAAATGGCTTCCCATTTATTTGTAATGATAAGTCGGACGTTTGGAGTTCAGTGCTACGTATCGACCCACGGGGAAAGAACAGCAAAAACGGACGCTACGGTATTCCGGCCATCAATCCCTACGCCCAGGATAATGACCCCAATACGTTGGGTGAAGTGTTTTGTCGCGGGTTCCGGAATCCAAACCGAATTAGCTGGACACCCGATGGTAAAATGCTGATTTCCGACATTGGTCACCACAATATTGAGGAGTTAAACATTGGCGTAGCGGGAGCCGACTACGGCTGGCCCGAACGGGAAGGTTTATTTATTATAAATTACCGGGCAAAAATGGATTACGTCTACGCGCTTCCCGATAACGATCAGGCTATGCATTACACCTACCCCGTGGCGATGTACGACCACGACGAAGGCAATGCGTTTTCGGCTGGCTTTGTTTATTCGAGAACCGACCTTCCCTTACTGACAGGTAAATACATCTTCGGCGACATCGTTAACGGGCGTGTCTTTTTTGTGGAGAACGATCAGCTGAAACCCGGCAAACAAGCGCCAATTGAAGAAATGCAGATTGAAGTTGGCGGCAAAGTCACTACGTTCCAGGAGCTGTCGGGCAGTAAGAAAACGGACCTCCGGTTTGGTCTGGGCCTGAACGATACGTTCTACATCTACACAAAAGCCGACGGCAGAATCTACCGAATCAAAAACTGCTCGCGGTACTAACATGCTTATCTGGTAGTCATTTGCCGCGTGTCATTAGATAGGCATTCAGTAGAAAAACGATTGATGAGTATCCACAATGACAACACATGATTACTGAATGGCCCTTACCCTTATTTCATGCGCATCCGCTTAGCCATTCCAGCTGATTTACCCGCCCTTTTAAATCTGGTTCATCGCGTGGTGCCGCTTATGCACCAGGCCGGCAACTTCCAGTGGGATGACTATTACCCAAACGAGGCTGTTTTCAGCGAAGATATTGCCAAGCAACAGCTTTGGGTAGCTGAACTAGACGGTCAGATTGCCGGAGTTGCGGCTTTGACCGAAGATCAGGAACCCGAATACGCACAGGTAGGCTTCGATCTGAGCCAGAAAGCTATTGTTACTCACCGCCTGGCGGTCGATCCAGTGTTTCAGGGCCGTGGGGTAGCTGCCGCCTTACTGGCCCAGGCGGAGCAGCTTGCTCGGGAACGCAACATCGCCTTCTTACGGATCGACACGAATTCGGAAAACCAGGTAACTCAGCGGCTATTTCCAAAGCTGGGTTATGCATATGCCGGCGAGATCACGCTTAGCTTCCGGCCCGGCCTTCGTTTTTTGGCGTACGAGAAGAAGCTGTAATTCTACTTTTGCTAACGTTTGTGAGACTTAACCCTTTGCGTTTCACAAACGTTAGCCATTCTATTTACCCCTGCCCTTCTTTCTTGCTGGCGCGGTTGGCTTGTTTGATCGTTTCGCCAATCATGTCCCATTGTTCGGACGTAACGTTTTCGAGGTGGCTAAACTCACCAGCCATCAACACCTCACCCCCATCAATCGTAATGCTTTCGCCGGTGATGTAGCCTGAATAATCGGACAGCAGATAAGCGGCTAAATTAGCCAGTTCGCCATGCTCACCGACGCGTTTCAGGGGAATACGGCTCGTTGGGTCCATCATACTCGCCAGGGGCTCAGGGAACAGCCGATCCCAGGCCCCTTTGGTTGGGAATGGACCAGGAGCAATGGCGTTTAGCCGAATGCCGTATTTACCCCATTCAGCCGCCAGCGACTTCGTCATAATCAAGGCACCACCCTTGGCTACGGCACTTGGTACTACGTAGCCCGAACCCGTTGTCGCATAGGTCGTCGAGATATTCAGCACGACGCCCGGTATCTTGTTCTCGATCCAGTACTTTCCTACAGCCAGCGTAAAATAGTACGTACCGCGCAAGACAATGTCGACAATGGTATCAAATGCTTTGTATGACAGGCGCTCCGTGGGGCTGATGAAGTTTCCGGCCGAGTTATTGAGCAGGCCATCGACCTTTCCAAACTTCTCAATCGTCTGGCTGATGACAGCCTCAATTTCCATCGGGTTACGGACGTCGCACTGTACAGGCAGTACCTGACCCGACCGGCCCGTTTCCTGCATCAATTCTTCGGCCGTTTGCTCCAGCACTGCCAACCGACGACTGCAAATCGTGACGTTAGCCCCTAGCTGGAGCAGGTAGCGCGTAATGGATTTGCCCAGCCCGGTACCTCCGCCGGTGACAATAATCGTTTTTCCCGTAAACGCGTCGTCGCGCAGCATTCCTGTAGTCATATTTTATCTCGTTCACTCATTAATAACCTCGCTCAATTTTCTTGTTGAACTCGGCTTTACGTTTCTCGACGGTTGCCTGCATAGCTTCGCTGAAATCGTCGGATTGCAGTTGGCTTGAATTCCAGACGGCAACGTATTGCAGTCCATCCTCGATGGACTTATTCATGCTGTAATTTAAGACTCGTTTTGCGCCCTGTACCGCAGTCGCCGGATTATCGGCAATCTGACGGGCCAACGTAGCAACCGCTTCGAACAGCGCGTCGGGCGTATCGTATACGTGGTTGACCAGGCCGATCCGTTCGGCATACGCGGCATCGTAATCCCCCCCGGTAAAGGCCATTTCGCGCGTAAAGCCCTGACCAATGATCGGCGGAAGCCACTGTAGACCGCCAATATCGGGCGTAATGGCCAGTTTCGTTTCGCGTAGACTGAACCTGGCATCGCGTGAGCAGAGCCGGATATCGGCAGCGGCAATCATGTTGACCCCACCCCCAATGCACCAGCCGTGCACAGCCGCAATAACGGGTTTCGGCGATTCGTGCATCTTAAAAAAACCTAACTGCATCTGCCGAATCTGCTCCATCAATTCGGCGCGCTGGTGAGCGACCATCGTTCCCGTGGTCAGGCTGGCCAGTCTGGGCATCATCTGCTGCACATTAAGCCCGTAGCTAAAATGGTCTCCACTGCCCCGAAAAACCAGACAGCGCACGTCTCTCATGCGGTTTATCTCGTCCATTGCCCTGGGCAATTCTTCCCAAAACTCCGGCCCCATGGCGTTGCCTTTCCCCGGACCCAGCAGTGAAACGGTTAATACGCCGTTGGCCTCTTCAAATGATAAACTCTGATACGATTGTTCCATAACCTGTAGTATGCTTGCATACGGCTGGCATAAAGGTAGTAGTATTCTGGGATTCAATGCCAGCCTGGTGCTCATGTAGTAGACTAAATCAGTCAAGGAGTTGTTTGAGACTTATTATTTTACATACAAAGCATGAATTAATAAATCTATTTTACATACATTTAAGGACTTAATTGATAACGTCTATACGAACGAGATTAATGAAAGGCACAAACCTGGGTGAATTTGAAGAACTGGTGCTGTTGACCATTGCCGCCTTAGTAAATGACGCCTACAGCGTTGCCATTTGCGATGAACTTGAAAAACACACTGATCGGGCCGCCAAGCTGGGTGTTGTTCATGCGGTTTTGAATCGGCTGGAAGAAAAAGGCCTGGTGAAAAGTCAGTTGGGTGAAGCAACCAGCACACGCGGAGGTAAACGCAAACGCTTTTACGAGGTAACGCACGCCGGCAAGGTGGCCTTGCTGAAAGCCAAAGAAGTTCGTGAGGGACTCTGGCGCATTATTCCCGGCTTTAATCTCGAAGGCTCGCTATGAAAACTTCCAAAAAACCGGCTCCCGAGCCCCCTCGCTGGGCGATACGATTACTCCGCTGGTATTGCCGCCCCGATTTACTGGAGGACCTTCAGGGTGATCTGAACGAATACTTTGCCCGCAACCTACGTACCAAAGGCATTAAACGGGCGCGCCTGATTTACGTACTCGACGTACTGAAGTTTTTCCGGCTGTATACCGTCCACAAACCCGATTTTATAAACCTATTTATTCACTGGATCATGATTGGCAGCTACGTTAAAACCTCCCGGCGCAGCCTGGTGCGCAACAAGTTATTTTCCGCCATCAACGTCTTCGGCTTAGCCGTCAGCATGTCGGTTGGCTTACTGGTGATTGCCTTTGTTAGCGATCTGCGCTCGTACGATGATTTTCATCAGAACGGCGACCGTATTTACCGGGTTATCAGCAGCTACGAAACGCCAGAGCAGCCTAAAAAAGGCCTGGCATCTACGTCGGTGAAAATAGGCAGGAACATTCGTGAATCTGTAGCTGGTCTGGACCAGGTAACAATCATGCGGAATGGCTTCCAGGGCGATGCCACGGTCGGCGAAACTACCCTGCCCCTCGACGGCCTTTATGCCGATACGTCCTTTTTCAAGGTCTTTACATTTCCCTTACTGGAAGGCAACCCGGCCACGGCTTTAAAGGAGCCCTATTCGCTGGTGTTAACCGAAAAAACGGCCCAAAAGCTGTTTGGCGACGTTGATCCGCTCGGCAAATCGGTCCGATTCGATGCGCTGACCTACAAAGTGACGGGTCTGATGAAAGACGTTCCGAGACTATCTCACCTACAGTTCGGTGCCCTGGTCTCGTTTGCAACGGCCGAAGCACAGCTTGGCAAAAATGACCCTAACTTCTATGGTTGGGACAATATCTGGCAGAATTACGTGTATGTGCTTTTGTCCAGAAATGGCACTCCTCAACCGGTGCAAACTTCGCTGGACAAGATAAACGCCGAGGAGAAAAGACATTTGGCGAATCGAACCATTGCCGTATCCCTGCAACCGCTCAAACAGATTGCTCTGGGCCCCAGGCTCGACAACCAGATCGGTCCCAGCATGATGCCTGCTGTGCTATGGGTACTGGGCGGATTGGCGTTGGTAATCATTATATCGGCCTGTTTCAACTACACGAACCTGTCCATCGCCCGATCACTGCGCCGTTCGCGCGAGGTCGGCATCCGGAAGATTAACGGCGCGCTCAAAGGGCATGTACTCGGCCAGTTCCTGACCGAATCGGTGATTCTTTCGCTGTTAGCTCTGCTGTTTTCATTCGTTCTTTTTTTGGTGTTACGTACCCAGTTCCTGTCCCTGGCTCCTCAACTCAACAACCTGGTGGTGCTGGCGCTTTCGCCGAAGCTGATTCTGTATTTTCTGTTACTGGCCGTAACGGTGGGCATTCTGGCTGGCTTTGCCCCCGCCATCTTCTTTTCCCGACTCAAAGCGGTTCAGGTCCTGAAAGATGCGTCGTCCTTAACCGTATTCCGGCATGTTAACCTGCGCAAAGCCTTGATTGTGATCCAGTATACGTTCTCACTTGTTTTTATTACCACGACCATAATAGGGTATCGTCAATACAAAGGCTTCCTCAGCTTTGATTTAGGCTTCACTACCGAAAACATCCTGAATATCAAACTGATGGGCACAAACGGCGACGTACTGGCTAAAGAGCTCGCCCAGCTACCCGAAGTGAATGCTATTTCCAAATCTATGATGATTACCAGTCTGGGCAGCATCCAGGGTACGTCCGTGAAGTACAAAAATCCGCAGGACTCGGCGATGGTTTGGCTTAACCAGGTTGATGAACATTACTTGCCCATCCATGAGCACAAGCTGCTGGCCGGGACTAATTTCACCTTACATCCTAAGAAAGGAGAGGAACGCGAGGTTATCGTCAATGAGCAGACGCTGAAGCGCTTTAACATCGCGAAACGAAATCCCCAGAAAGCCATAGGTGAACTCATAACCGTTGACAATAAGAAGCTGGCGATCGTGGGCGTACTGAAAGATTTTCATTACGGCACAGTTGAGAAGAAGATTGAACCCGTCATGTTCCGCTATTCGGCCGATGAGCCCTGGGGTTATCTGAACGTTAAAATCACCTCCGCCGATCTGCCCGCAACGATGGCACGTATTGAACATGCCTGGCGGACGATTGACAATGTGCATCCAATCGAAGCTAAATTTTACGACGATCAGATTGAAGAAGCCTACCGTCAGTTTTCGGTCATGATTGAAGTTATCGGCTTCATTACGTTCCTGGCCATTTGTATCGCTTCTATTGGCTTGTTTGGCATGGTGGTGTTTACGACCGAAACCCGGCTGAAGGAAATCAGCATCCGGAAAGTAATGGGGGCTAGTGAAGGCGGGCTGGTGTATCTGCTAAGCAAAAGTTTTCTGAGCTTGCTGGTTCTGGCTGCGCTGGTTGCCCTGCCAGCCACCTATTTCTTTTTCGACAAGGTTATACTGACCAATTTTGCCTACCATCTGCCCATTGGCCTGGAACTGCTGACCGGGGCGCTGATAGTGATGGGTATCGCTTTTCTGCTGATTGGCTCGCAAACGATTCGCGTCGCCCGCAGCAACCCAGCCAAGGTCTTAAAGAGTGAATAACGCTTTGTAGTGCCAATACCCCTCCCGGCCTCCCCTCGAAGGGGAGGCCGGGAGGGGTACTCATTCGGCAGACGCTTTCCAGGTCCGGCACCCCGCGGAATCAAATGCCCATTTACTGCGTTACGGAATCGTCCTTGCTCCTCAAAAGCCAGGTGTCTTCAAACGCTCGCCCACATGCATTTCGACACGCTCGCCCTTCGCGCTACCCACCAGATTGACCCAACCACTGGTGCGGTGATCTCTCCTATTCACCTGTCCACGACCTTCGCCCGCAATGAAGCCAATGAGTTGCCAGGCGATTATTCGTATGCAAGGCCCAACAACCCCACCCGCGAAGCGCTGGAAAAAGCGCTGGCTGCGCTGGAAGGGGGTGCTGTCGCTATGGCCTTCGGTTCCGGCCAGGCGGCAACCATGACGCTTTTGCAGGCGCTGCGGCCGGGCGACCATGTTCTGCTGGCCAACGAAGCGTACTACGGTACCCCAGCCCTGCTCGAACAGGTTTTTCATCCGTGGGGCCTGACCTACACCCGCGTGGATATGAGCGATCTGGACGCCGTGCAGAGCTCGATCCACGAAAACACACGTATTGTCTGGTGCGAAACGCCATCGAATCCCATGCTGGCGATTACGGATCTGCTTTCGGTCGTACGTCTGGCTCATGAAGCCGGTGCCCTTGTCGTTTGCGATAACACCTGGGCGACTCCGGTCCTGCAGCGCCCGCTTGAGCTTAACTGCGACGTGGTGATGCACTCGACGAGCAAGTACCTCAGCGGCCACTCGGACGTTCTGAGCGGTGCGTTGGTGTTTAAACATAATACTGACTTTACGCAGCGGATTCGGGCACTTCAGAGTTTGTCGGGTGCAATTCCGTCACCCTTCGATTGCTGGCTGATTAGTCGGGGGATTAAAACGCTGGGCGTTCGGGTGAGAGCCCAAATGGCAACGGCGCAGGTAGTAGCAGACTTCCTGAACGGACATCCGGCGGTCGAACATGTACATTATCCCGGCTTATTGGAACACCCCGATCGGGATGTGATTCGCCAGCAGATGAACGGGCCGGGTGCTATGCTATCGGTACAGGTGAACGGAGGAGCCGACGCTGCACTACGTTTCATCAGTAAGCTTAAGCTATTTACCCGAGCTACCAGCCTGGGCGGGGTGGAAAGCCTGATCGAGCACCGGGCGTCGGTAGAAGGCCCGGTTTCGGCAACTCCGCAAAATCTGTTACGTATCTCAATTGGTCTGGAACACCCTGAAGACCTCATTGCTGATCTGGCACAGGCACTGGTCAGCTAGGGTTATTTCCAACGCCAATTCTTAGGTAGCACTTGCAGTTGTGGCTTTAGAAACAGCGGCTGCTCAGGCGCTATGTACGGCTGTATTGACCGTAATTTCTTCGCATAGGTAATTGACGAATCGGGCTGTTTAACCGGCATGTTGTCTAGGTCGGCCTGCATAATCGTGGCAGGGCCTGTTGGGTACCGATAAAACGATACGTTCGGCACTACGTTGGGCATATGGTCGGGCGGAAACACCGCTGGTACCGAGTCGCGACGGATGGCTGCTGCGGGTACCTGCGCGTAGGTATATTCGCTTAGCAGGAGAAGACAAATGAACTGTTTCATGACGTAAAGACCCGTTTAGGCAATAGGCTATCTATCAGACTCTGAGTTCATTGAAAACGTTGCTTTGGGAGCTGAAATTAACAAAGAAACTAAACGCTTACCCTTAGAGTTAGTAATCCAGATTGATGCAGCCTATACAATGAATATCGCCATAATTTCAACTTCCTCACGTAAAAACAGCAACTCTCTTCGATTTGCCAGATACCTAGAGCATATAGTAGCCGAAAGCGGTCAGCATGACGTATCGATTGTCAACTTCGAGCAATACGATATACCCTTTGCCGGCCAAAGCCCGGTCAGGAAAGATGCCCTGACCCCTTTCCAGCAACAATTGATTGGTACCTGGGAAGCCGCTGATCTGGTGATTTTTGCCATGCCGGAGTATAACTGGACCGCTCCTCCGCAGGCAACGAATACGATTCACCAACTGGGTGGCCCGGCCTTTAAGCACTTGTTTGAGAACAAGGTGTTTGCTATGGTTGGCATATCGAACGGGCGCGGTGGTCGGCAACCGGCCCTGGACATGACCACGGTAGTGAGCAAGATTATCAGCTTTACCAACAGCTACTCGATTGTGTCGCCGAAGTTGTATGAATCGCACGAAACGGATAAAAACCTTGACGAAAATGGTCGCTTCGTCGGCCATGAAATCTACGAACGTACGTCCCGCGCCTTTCTGGATTACACGCTGAATGTAGCCCAGCGCTGGGTAACGCCCAGTCTGGTCGAAACAAAGTGACGTATCCGTAATCAGTTATGAAAACCGCTCAGACGTAACCGGCTGAGCGGTTTTCTTTTTGAGGGGCTGACTACTGGATTTCATCCCTTAAAAAGACGTAAGGGCAACGACCGCCCATGGCGCCTTAGCGGTATCAGCAGTGCGCAAACAGTTGAATTCAGTATACATATATCCAGGTAATGAGGCCGCTGGCAGCCAATGCTTATCGCAAAGCAAACAAACGGGTAGTTTATGAACTGATTCGGCTTACTACCTTATCAGTTTGTGATACGACTTCGCGTCATAAAACTGCCTATGATTTTACCTATACATGAACACTGGTACTCTATTATGATTTGGTCATCCTCATTGGCTAAGCACTGGATTTATCTGCTCGGGACAGCAAGCGCAACGGCTGGCCTGTTTGCCACCCTGAATTCAGAACAGGCTGTTTTCCAACCATCAATCAGCACAACAGCGAGTAAGACAACGGAAACCGTTCCGCCCGCTCAGGCATCTCCCCGTCGCGTACTGGTTTTTTCGAAGACCAAAGGCTGGAAACACACGTCCATCCCCTTCGGCATTGCGGCTATTCAGAAACTGGGGCAGGAAAACAATTTCCGGGTTGACACGACCAAGAACGCCGATTATTTCAACGACGATAGTCTGAAACACTACCAGGCCGTTGTCTTCCTGAGTACCACGGGCAACGTCCTGAATCCAGTTCAGCAGGCGGCTTTCGAGCGGTACATTCAGGCCGGTGGCGGCTACATGGGCATCCACGCGGCTGCCGATACCGAATACGACTGGCCGTGGTATAATAAACTGGTAGGTGCCTATTTTGCCAGTCACCCCAGCAACTCGAACGTTCGCAAAGCTACGGTCGACGTAACGGACAAGAATCACCCGTCGACGGCCCACTTGCCCGACCACTGGGAACGTACCGACGAATGGTACAACTACCGTTCGTTTTATACCGACCTCAACGTCCTGGCCAATCTCGACGAGAACACCTATGAGGGAGGCATCAACGGCAGCAACCACCCCATCGCCTGGTACCACGAATTCGATGGTGGCCGGGCTTATTACACGGGTGGTGGCCACGAAGACGCCAGTTTTAGTGAGCCCCTATTCGTGAAGCATTTACTGGGCGGGCTCAACTACGTAATGGGTAATGGCAAACCCCTCGATTACAGCAAGTCGTATGCTGTGGTGATGCCCGAAGAGAACCGGTTCATCAAAACCGTACTCGTCAATGACCTCAACGAGCCCATGGAGCTGGCGATTTCGGACGATGGCCGTGTGTTCTTCACCGAGCGGAGCGGCAACCTTTCGGTCTACGACACCAAAACGAACACACATAAGCTGGTTCATAAGTTTGGCGTAACCACCAAACAGGGTTTCGGCGTCCAGGGCGTAACGCTTGATCCGAAGTTTGTGAGCAATCACTTTCTGTACATATACTATTCGCCCAATGTCGACGCAAATCCGGCCTATCACCTGTCGCGTTTTGTGGTTAATAACGACAATACGCTGGATCTGGCCTCGGAAAAAGTTCTGCTCAAGATTCCCCACGAGTTTGAAGCCAGTGCCCACCACGGTGGTTCATTTGCCTGGGATAAAGAAGGTAATCTGTATCTATCGACCGGAGACAATACCAACCCATTCCCGTCGAATGGATACTCGCCGATCGACGAACGGCCTGATCACCTGACCCTCGACGCGCAGCGTTCGGCGGCAAACACCAACGACTTACGCGGCAAAGTGTTACGTATCCGTCCCCAGGCTGATGGTAGCTACACCATTCCCGATGGTAATCTGTTTGCTAAGGGCACGGCACAAACCCGCCCCGAGATTTATACCATGGGCCTGCGTAACCCTTATCGGATTGCCGTTAACCCAAAAACGTCCGTCTTGTACTGGGGTGAAATCGGCCCGGATGCCGGGAAAGACAGCACGATTGGCCCACGCGGGTACGATGAGTTTAATCAGGCCAAGAAACCCGGCAACCACGGCTGGCCCCTGTTCATCGGCAACAGCCAGCCTTACCCCGATCTCGACTATGCAACCAACACGGCTGGCCCTAAATTTGACCCGAAAGCCCCCGTTAACGGCTCGCCGAATAATACCGGTTTAAAAAACCTGCCGCCCACCAATTCAGCGATGATCTGGTACCCGTACGCAGCCTCGAAAGAGTTTCCGGAACTGGGCCAGGGCGGACGAAGCGCTATGGCGGGCTCGTTTTATAGCTATGACCGGAGTTCTCCGTCGAAAAACAAGTTTCCGGAATATTACGACGGTACCCTGTTCCTTTTCGACTGGATGCGCAACTGGGTCGTAGCCGCCCGTTTCGACCAGAACGAAAACTACGTACGTAACGAACCTTTTATGGCCACCAACGGCGATTTCCGACGCCCGATTGATCTGGTGTTCGGCAAAGACGGGGTTATGTACATGCTGGAATATGGTTCCGTTTACGGTGCCGATAACGACGATGCCCGTCTGGTAAAGATTGAATACAACACTGGCAACCGCGCGCCGATTGCCCGCGCTGCGGTGGTTGACTCAGTGGCGATGGCGCAATTGAGCGCCCGCTCGTTCCTGACCTCCGACACGCGAAATGCGCCCGTCATTCGGGAAGCCGTCGGGCAGGCTCCCCTGCGCGTTAAGTTCAGCGGTCGGGGTACCGACCTCGATCAGGACGACGTTCTGACGTATCAGTGGCTGTTCGACGGAAAAACAGTAGGTGCCAAACAACCAAACACGACTTATACATACACCAAACCTGGTGTCTATAATGCCATTCTGAAAGTGTCGGATCAAACCGGTCTGGTGGGCATGGATACCATTGTGGTTAAAGTTGGCAATGCCAAACCCGACGTAGCGATCACGACACCCGGCAACAAATCGTTCTTCTGGGAAGGTAAGCCCTTTACCTACGCGGTTAAAGTAACCGATAAAGAAGACGTTAAAATTGACCCTAAGCGGATTAAGGTGTACTACGCCTATAGTGGACAGCCGGGCAGCCGACCTGTGGCCGCTCCTCAGCAGGGCCACCAGGACCTGGCCGCCATTGGCAATGGATCGCTGGGTAAGACCTTGGTTGCGAACAGCGACTGTAAAGCGTGTCACACAATCGACAAACCCTCGGTAGGACCAACGTTCCTGGCCGTTGCCAGCCGTTACAAAGGGCAGCCCGGTATCACGGAGCGGCTCGCTAAGAAAATCATTGAAGGCGGTGGCGGCAACTGGAGCAAAGATCACCTGATGAGCGCTCACCCGCAGATTCCGGTGCAGGATGCGCAGGAAATGGTGAAATATATTTTCTCGCTAACCGACGAGCAAAAGCAAAAGACCATTCCGATACAAGGTCAACTGGCCTTAAACGAGCACAAAGCCGAGGAACCCCGTGGCCAGTATACGTTGGTGGCGACCTACACGGACAATGGCGGAAAGGTGGTTGGCCCCCTGACGAGTACGGACGTAGTCACGCTACGTAACGCGAAGGTCAGGACGCTCGATGCCGACTCGTACGTAGGTTTTCCGCGTTGGGGTAACCGTTTGAGCGCAGGTGGTCACAAGGCGTACGTCCTGTTAAAGTCCATCGACATGACGGGAATCAAATCGTTGACCTACGACTATTCGTCGGTTGATAAAGACGGCGAGATCGAACTCCGGCTCGACTCCTATGCCGGGCCCGTTGTCAGCCGAACCCCTTACACCGCCACTGGCGAATGGAAAACGGCGAAGCAGGTAACAATGACGCTCGACAAACCCATCAGTGGCAAGCACGATGTTTATGTGGTAGTGGTGAAACGTACCAAACCCAACAACGACATCATTCAGTTGAACAGTATAACTTTCAATCAGTGAGCTGTTCCAGAGCGTAGTATCTTACATGCAGCTGGGCTAACGAGTAGCTACTCATTAGCCCAGCTGCATTCTGTTTAAACAATAGCTCGGTTTAGATTATAGCTTTTAGCGAGCATTTGCTGACGCTCGTCCCTGTGATGATGGAGACGAGCGTCAGCCTTTTATCCACAACCTTATTTGACAGGATGATTCAGAACTGATTTATGAGAAGATATAACTGTATTCAACAAATTACTTAACAGAAACTAAGCCAGTTACCGGCATAATTGACTGAGCAGCTAAAGCCGTTGGCTACGTTTTGTTTGTTTAAATTGTTTGTTTTTTGAGTCAGCGGCTAAACATCCACAAAACTACCAGAGTTATAGATTATGAATCAAGTTTAAGTGATGAGGTTAACCTACCGTCTTGGAACGACCAGCCCGATTGCTTTTTGCAATCGGGCTTTTTTGGGCCGTTGCCTCACTGGAAAACCGCTTGCAAAAACTTTCAGCCAAAGAGTCTGTTGATCTGTGCGGAAACCCTCATCACGTAAACCAATATAGCAAACCCGACCACGATCAGCATCGTTAGTCGGGTTGCTTGTTACTGACGGAAATATAACCGGAAGATGCGTCAGTGCGTCAAGATTAGCTGGTTTAACAAGGTGGGCGTTGTGACTGGTCGACCGACAAGCACTCGAAGACACTTTTCGGACTAACTTTTTTCACGCCTTGCGCCAACGTTACCAGATCATGCTGCTCAAAAGCGAAAGACGCTCCTCCAGATAAGTAGCCAGGATCGGTAAACTACACCCCGTCTCGGTCAATACTTGGCGAACTCGCTATGAACAAGAGGGATTTAGTGGTTTACAAACCAAACCTGGTCGGGGTAGAAAACCGTTGCTCAACAAAGAAATCGACGCCGGTTTGGCACGGCAAGTCGTTCAGAACGAACGGCAGCGGCTTAACCAGGCCAACGCTCAGATTAAAGCTCAAACGGACCGTTCTATGAGCCTGAAGACATTACACCGATTTTAAAAAACCTGACGGCTACTACCGACGCATCCGGTTGAGACCTGGATCGGGTTCGTCAGGAAGCTCTTACCTTGTTGGGAACACAGAGTCGAGCCGCTGCAACTGCCCCGTTCTACAATGATGAATTCAGCGTGAGCGAAAAAGGGGATGTCCCTTATGGTTGGCAGTTCAAAAACGAATTTCTGCATATTGAAGTGGATAAGGGCCAACGACCCAATTACTCTGGTTTACTTCTCGGCAGAATCAATTCGGTTGTTGGTGTCTCCATTTGAATTTTAACGCTTGAAGCGTAATTGGCGACCCGTCCTATGAGTATCCGGCAGATAGTTGACCCAACGGATTAAATTCAAGCTACCTACAAAATAGCACGATCATGAAAGCATTAACAGGTTTTGGTCTAATTACCATCAGGATATCGGTCATCTGCTCTTTTCTCCAAAACCGCTCGAGGTGGTGAATCTTGGGGTTTGCCGTGTCCTGTACACTAGCTTCATTCTATGGTTTTTTGGACGGTATCTGGTGGTTTGGTATCTTAGAAGGGGTTTGGTCACTGAGAGGTTTTTATCGCTTGTATGCGCAAAGAAATTCAAACTGAGATACTACCCTTTTTTTACGCCAATGCCCTCCAGGAGGCCAAAAAGCGCATGCGTAATTTAGCTTTGATGGACGTGAAAGGCCGGGGGCTGACACAGTGTTTCGGCTACACAACAAATCTGGCGCTGCCGAAACAAGGCAGATCGCGGTGATCCTGACTCGGCCAGATTTGGCGGTCTATGCGGCCACGACCTACAAACCATTCTTTCGTACGCTAAACAAGCTAAAAGCCGAAAGTTACTCCGGCAGACCGATAACTGCGGGATGCCGCAAACCAGCCACCCTGATGCACAATGATCCTAATCCTAAACGATATGCGTCGGCCCACGATATTTTACAATGAAAAAACAGGCATTTCATACTTATCAGCTCCAGGAATATCCCAAGTCAACAACTCAGGATGAGTTTTACATGATCCGGCTCCGGGACCTCATCCGACAGATTGAAACGATCGATCAGCCTCATGCGCATTCGTTTCATGTGCTGTTATATATATGGGAAGGTTCGGGTACGCACTCGATTGATGGTCATGTGTATGGGGTTGCGTCCCGACAACTATACTTTCTGACGCCGGGCCAGGTTCATAGCTGGTCCTTGACCGATAATACGGAAGGATATCTGCTTTTTTTCGACGCCACTTTTTTTCAGGCCCGTTATCCGAAACGACTGTTCGATTATACCTTTTTTCGAGCTGATCGAACCACCTCCCTACTTACGCTTGCGACGGATGCCCTGATGATACCCACCCTTTTTGATTGGTCATATCAGGCATTTTCACTGCCTGGTACCCAGCAAACGGAGGTATTTGCCTCATTGCTGCATCTGCTGCTCGAACGAATAAACCATCTCTATACTCAGGCAACTCCCGTCTGTGAACACTACAACACTAGCCTGGTAAGCCGCTTTATCGAATTACTTGACTCGCAGTTTGTTCAGCAGAAAACCTGCGCTAGCTACGCCGATCAGTTGGGCATTAGCCCCAATCACCTCAATCACTGCTGTCGCCAACAGGTCGGCAAAACCGCCAGTCAGCTCATCCACGACCGCCTGCTGGCAGAAATCAGGCGGCTGCTACTCAATACTGACCTGCCCATTAAAGCAATCAGTTACGCCGTTGGTTTTTCGGATTCGGCTTATTTCTCCCGGTTCGTCGGCAAGCATACGGGGCAAACTCCGCAGCAACTCAGACAGCAGGTCGATAATCGTTGATTTGTCCTGATTAGGGAGGGCTTTGTCTATTGATGGCCAGGAAGGCCAGGGGTAATTTTGCCCTCGTTCAACGCACTATAGCGTGCTCCTGTACCGGCAGCCTCTGTAGCAGTCCGGCCATTTCTCTGTCTATCATGAATGAAACTGCGATACCATTACCCGTTATGCACGATCACGAGCCCCCCTCATTCTGGTTCCGTTATGTGTTCAGTACCGACCACAAAGTGATCGCCAAACAGTATCTAATTACAGGGATTGTCTGGTCAATCATCGGGGTAGCTTTGTCGGTCATGTTCCGGCTTCAGTTAGGCTTTCCGGCTATAAAACTCGATTTCCTGCGCCCCATACTGGGAACCTGGATAACGGAATCAGGCAAGATTGATCCTGATTTTTACTTAGCCTTAGTCACAATGCACGGCACGATTATGGTCTTTTTTGTGCTGACGGCGGGCTTAAGCGGTACGTTTTCCAACTTTCTGATACCACTCCAGATTGGTGCCCGCGATATGGCATCAGGATTTCTGAACATGCTTTCGTACTGGTTTTTTTTTGTTTCCAGTGTCATCATGTTTTCTTCGTTGTTTATTCAGACGGGCCCGGCTGCCGGGGGCTGGGTTATTTACCCTCCGCTTAGTGCTCTGCCGCAGTCGCATAAAGGGTCTGAACTAGGCATGACTCTCTGGCTCATCAGCATGGCCCTATTTATCATTTCTCAGTTGCTGGGGGGTATCAACTACATCACAACGGTTATCAACTTACGGACCCGTGGCATGTCGTTCAATAAATTACCCCTCACCATCTGGGGATTTTTTCTGACGGCGGTACTGGGCCTGATTTCCTTTCCCGTTTTGTTTGCTGCGGTGCTGCTGCTGGTTTTTGACCGGAGCTTTGGCACCAGTTTCTTTTTGTCCGAAATTTACATCCAGGGAGAAGCCCTGCCCAACGTTGGAGGAAGCCCCATTCTGTTTCAGCATTTGTTCTGGTTCCTGGGCCATCCGGAAGTGTATATTGTTATCCTGCCCGCCTTTGGAATCGTTTCGGAGGTAATGGCGACCAATGCCCGTAAACCTATTTTTGGTTACCGGGCCATGGTTGTCTCTCTGATGGGCATTGCGTTCCTCTCGTTCGTGGTTTGGGCGCACCATATGTTTGTATCGGGCATGAACCCATTTCTGGGCTCGGTTTTCATGTTCCTGACGCTAATTATTGCCGTTCCTTCTGCCGTTAAATCCTTTAATTACCTCACGACGCTCTGGCAGGGTAACATTCGGTTTACACCGGCCATGCTGTTTGCCATCGGGTTTGTGTCTGTTTTTATTTCCGGCGGCCTTACGGGTATTATTATGGGAAACTCCGCCTTAGACATCCAGCTGCACGATACGTATTTTATCGTTGCCCACTTTCACTTGGTTATGGGAGCGGCTTCGGCTTTTGGGCTTTTGACAGGCGTCTATCACTGGTTTCCAAAAATGTTTGGGCGGTTAATGGACGAAAAACTGGGCTACATTCATTTCTGGTTTACGTTCATCGGAGTGTACCTCATTTTCTTTCCGATGCATTATCTGGGCATTGCCGGTTTTCCACGCCGGTATTATTCCTTTACCAGTTATGATTACCTGAAGAACACCTTCTCCGACATGAACAGTTTTATTACCGTAGCAGCCATTATTACGTTTACCGCACAGTGGGTTTTCGTCTGGAATTTTTTCTATAGCATGTTTAAAGGTCGCCCAGCCACCCAGAACCCCTGGCAATCCAACACCCTGGAATGGACTACGCCCATCATTCCTGGCCATGGCAACTGGCCGGGCGAAATTCCGGCGGTCTATCGCTGGTCATACGATTATAGCAAGCCAGGAGCTAGTGAAGATTTTATCCCTCAAAACGTGCCTTATTCGCAAACGCCTGAATCCAACCTTCCCCATGAGACTGAGCAGATTGCCGTTGAAAAAGCAATAAATGCGCAGAATCTAAACGATCAGTTCAGGCAGTCGATCTGAAGAGACTCTTGAATTGTGGTACAAAGTTTTAGCTTACGGGTTATGTGAAGATTGAAAAGCAAAATAGCTGATTGATGGTAAGTTTAAGTTCGCCGAAACTGCTCAAGATTACCTCCACAGCTAAGTCTCCTTTTGCCAGATGCAGAAGGCTCTTTCCGGATATTTAGAAGCACATCTTCCGAAGTTTGCTCTTGATCAGCCCGGCCTTTTTTCTGAATCGGTTCACTTATTCGAATGAAGGACTCTCTGCCCCAACTGCTGGATAATGGTCGAACTAAAGCTGATTATAGGTAAGCCTGGGCAGCTCTGCGCTGCCAGAACTGGTAATTCAAGGTGTCAAGCCGATTTCCATCAACTGAGCTATCCGAACTGAGTTGATGGAAATCGGTTTCCACGTCCAATGGTTGGTTTCCCGTCGGACCAAAGGTTCGTAGACTTGAGTAATGAAGCATCAGGTACCTGCAATCAACGAGTAACATTCACCGCGCTCAATGTCGTCTTCAGGTGGCAGCGATGGCGATGAAATTGTAAGTAACGCCCCCAGTAAAAGGAACCTTGAGTGAAGTCGATACAGGCCCTAAAAAAGGTTTACCAATTGAACCAAGTTGCAAAGTGTCGGCGAAAAGCAAGCTCAGTAGATGGAAAATAGGGGGGCCAGATGTTTAAACGTAGCACCTCCCGGTCGGCTTAATAAAACAGCGTAGAGTTCAGTTAGAAAAGCGGGCTAATGCTTGTCCAGTTTGAAAAGTTTAGCCAATATTGGCTTGAGAACCGCTTCAATGCTCACGGGTCGTAGGATATGAAATGGGGATTTCCAACTTGCGGCCCTTTTTGCATTTAGCCAAATCAAGCTCTAAAACTGCTTACAGTTCGTAATGCAAGCTCAAACCCCAACCCTAACTCCAATGGATCAGCCTGTCACCATGATTCCAGACAATGCGCATACGGACATCCCTGGCAATCCGTCTACTCCGACTAGTAGTCACCTTAGGCTCAACGACCGCTCGAGCGGGAAGCCGCTGCGGGTGCTGTCGGAGGAAGACTGGCAATTCTGGATTGACAACGGATACGTAATCATTAGACAAGCGGTTCCGCGCGAGCAGGCCGAAACGCTGGCGACTACGCTGTGGGAGTTTGACGAGAAAGACCCGAACGATCCGACGACCTGGTACGCCCCGCCACGGGCCGAAATGAAAATGAAGGAACTGACCAACAGTGGCATGGTTGAAATCTACAACCATCCGCTGATGTGGGCAAACCGTCAATACCCGCGTGTTTATGATGCCTTCGTTGACGTTTGGGGCACGGAAAGGCTCTGGGTGACAATCGACCGTGCCAATCTGAACTTTCCGGTTCGGCCTGGTTTTGAGTTCAAAGGCTTCATCCACTGGGATTACGACCCGGAAACCAAACCGCAGAACGTACAGGGCGTACTGGCTCTGGCCGACCAGACCGACGAAAATATGGGAGGCTTCCAGTGCGTGCCGGAACTTTACCGTACATATGATATGTGGAAATTGACGCAGCCCGAAGACCGGAACCATTTTAAGCCCGACATTACTGGTTTCGAACTCGTGAAGGTAAAGCTCGAAGCAGGAGATCTATTGATCTTTAACAGTACACTGGCTCACGGTATCCGGCCCAACTTATCGACCGATAAAGTACGTATTGCTCAATACATTTCGATGATGCCCGCTCAGGAGGATAACGAAGCACTTCGGCAATGGCGAATCACCTCCTGGCGCGACCGGCAGGCTCCCCAGGGTTACGCGTTCCCCGGCGACCCACGCGGTTGGGAGAAAACGAAGTACCCCGTTGCGGAACTGTCTCCGCTAGGCAAGAAATTACTGGGGCTCGACCGTTGGGAAACGGCTTGACTTTTAACTGATGATCAGTTCGATTTGATCGACAAGCCGTGATCTGCCGATACGCGCCCCCTGTGGCGGGGGGCGCGTATCGGCCTTTATGCCGTAATCAAACTATGTGAAGTTTTCCGTCCGAGGCTTAAACCGGTACAGATAAGGCGCTTTATGAGGGGTTCCCGCTCGTCGTTCTGCCAGGCGCTCCAGATGGTCGGAAGCCATTACTTTTTTATAAAAATTACGAGCATCCAGCGAACCGCCCAGTATCGTTTCATGCAGCCGTTGCAATTCGGGTATAGTGAATGGCTCTGGTAACAGATGGCTGATTGGCTGGTCGCTGAGTTGCCTGCGCAGTGCGGTCAACGCTACGTTGATAATATGATTGTGATCAAAAAGCAATGGCGGTATCTCGTCCAGAGTCCACCAGCGGCACTCATCCGTGAGCAGATCCGGCGTGGGCGTCACCTTTGAGTAGTCGACGAGGGCGTAGTAGCCAATAGAGATGGTTCGTTCCGACCATTGAATATCTCCCGATGGCACTCCAGTCCGACGCCAGGTATCGGCCTGGTCATACCGATTCGCTTCCCCAAAGACATGAAACTGGTGCAGATACAGCTTATCCAGACCGGTTCGTTCCCGAACGACCCGCTCTGCGGCTGCATCAACGGACTCAGTTTTATAAATAAATCCACCAGGCAAACTCCACTCGTTCGTTCCCTTCCAGCGCAGCAGCAGAATTTTCAACTGGTTTTCGTGAAAGCCAAAAATCACCCCGTCAATCGACAGGTAATGAATGCATTGCTCTGATACCTGCCGAAAATACTGAACCCCCGGATGGTTATAATCGATCATAAAATGGTACAAGTATCGCTTTATGTATTTTTAACGTAATGAATCTTTACGTAGTTTTGACGTAAAGATAGTAGTTACAAAATGTAAGTCCTGATTTAGCCTATCTACCCACTGTCTTTCTTGTCTATGAACCTGTTTACCCGATCTCTTTTTACGTTAAGCTTAGCCACCCTGCCTCTGGCTGGTTTTTGCGCCAAGGCTGATACGCTCGATGTACCCAGTGCTGCTATGAATCGCAAAATGCGCGCGGCTGTTGTCCTACCCGAGTCCTATAGCAAAAGCAAAACCGCGTACCCGGTGCTGTATCTGTTGCACGGTGGCGGTGGACAGTTCAGTGACTGGCTCAAGCAAACGCCCGACAAGATGCTGGTTCATAAACTGGCCGACCAGTACAACCTCATCGTTGTGATGCCCGAAGGGGACCGGCTCAGCGGGTATCTGGATAGTCCGGTTCAAAAAGACAATCTCTTCGAGACGTATCTTACGAAAGAGGTGGTCGAGAAAATCGACAATACGTACCGCACAATCCGCGACCGCAAAGGGCGCGTTATCACGGGCCTTTCTATGGGTGGGCACGGGGCTTTGTACCTGGCCACCCGCCATCCAGATCTGTATTGCGCGGCTGGCAGCATGAGCGGAGCGGTTGATCTGAATGCGACCAACTGGCGCATTGCTCCCGAGTTTGCCAGGCAGATTGAGCCGGGGTTCGCCCGCATCCTCGGGCCAATGGGTGAAACGCCGGATCTGTACGCAGCCAATTCGGTGGTGAATATGGTCGATAAGATTAAAGCCAGCGGCCTGCCCCTGATATTCGACTGTGGTGTCGACGATTTTCTGATCGAGCCGAATCGGGAACTGCACCGTCGGCTGGTATATGGCAAAGTGGAGCATGATTATACCGAACATCCCGGGGGCCATACCTGGGAGTACTGGCAGAATTCACTGCCCTATCACCTGTTGTTTTTCCAGAAAGTGCTGAAAGCGAACGGTTCTGTTTCCCAGTAAATGATGCTTAGATTTCCGATGAACAATTTTCTTTTGGCGCTTGCCTGCCTGCTATCGCTGAATACCCTGGCGGCCAAAGTCGATACGTTAGATGTGCCGAGCATCGTAATGAAAAAGACTATGCGAGCGGCTATTGTGCTCCCCGAATCGTATGCTAAAAGCAAAACGGCCTATCCGGTACTTTATCTGCTCCACGGTGGCTATGGGCACTTTAACGACTGGATCACCAAAACGCCCGATAAATCATTGCTGCACCGTCTGGCCAATCAATACAATATTATCATCGTCATGCCGGAGGGCGAAGTTTTCAGCTATTATCTGGATAGCCCGGTTCTCAAAGACAGTCAGTTTGAGAGCTATCTGACCAGGGACGTTACTGAGAAAATTGACAAGACGTATCGAACCATACGCGACCAAAAAGGCCGTGTCATCACGGGTCTTTCGATGGGCGGTTACGGTGCGCTGTACCTGGCCACTCGTCATCCCGACCTGTACTGTGCGGCTGGCAGCATGAGCGGGGCGCTTAATCCGGATATGAATACGTGGAAACTCCCACCGGACGCGGCTAAACACATAAAAGCGGAGTTTGAAAAGATTCTAGGCTCCTTCGACCAATCGCCCGATGGGTGGGCAGCTTACTCCGTCGTTGGTATGGCTGACAAGATGAAGGCAAATAGCCTCAAGCTGGTCTTTGACTGCGGTGTTGACGATTTCCTGATTGAGCCCAACCGGGAGCTGCACCGCAGGTTAGTATTCAACCAGATGCCCCATGACTATTCGGAACGGCCCGGCGGGCATTCATGGGAGTATTGGCAGAACTCCCTGCCGAATCATGTCTTATTTTTCAGTAATGTTTTGAAAGCGAACGGAGCCCTCGCTCAATAAAAATAATGGTTAAAACGACCGTACAAACTTCACTCGTTTTTCTCGCCTGTCTCCTGTCGCTGAGTACATTCGCGGCCAAGGTTGATACGTTAGACGTACCCAGCGCCAGTATGAACCGTACCCTACGGGCTGCAGTGGTGCTTCCCGAAACGTACCGCAAAGCGAAAAAACAGGCTTATCCAGTGCTGTATCTGCTCCACGGCGGAACGGGCAGTTTTCGCGACTGGCTTACGAAAGTGCCCGACAAAACACTTCTGCACCGGATGGCGGATCAGTATAATCTGATTATTGTTACGCCCGATGGCGACCCGACCAGCTATTATTTCGACAGTCCCCTGGTTAAAACCAGCCAGTTTGAGACATTTATCGCAAAAGAATTAATCGACAAAATTGACAATACGTATCGTACGGTTCGGGATAAGAAAGGGCGGATCATTGCGGGATTGTCGATGGGTGGACACGGTGCTATGTTTATTTCATCGCGGCACCCCGACCTCTACGCGGCTGCCGGGAGCATGAGTGGCGTCATGAACATTAACACCGCTACGTGGAAGGTGCCTGCTGACTTTTCCAAATCTCGCGCCGAGAATTTCACCAAACTGCTGGGGCCAGCTAAAGAAGGCGATGCGCCTTACCCAGGCTACACGATGGTCACCCTGGCCGACCGGCTTAAAGCAAACGGCCTCCCGCTGATCTTCGATATTGGCGTAGACGATTTTCTCATCAACGGCAACCGCGACTTACACCGCCAGTTGATGGACAACAAGACCCCGCACGATTACACGGAACGGCCGGGGGCTCATACCTGGGAATACTGGGAGAACGCCCTTCCTTACCAAATGCTGTTTTTCAGTAAAATCCTGAAAGCAAATCAGGTGGCGGTCCCCTTTAACTAGTGGTTATAATCCCTGAATTTAACGCGTCAATGACCAGCTACAATCCCTAAGCTAATGAAAAAAATAAGTCTGTCCATGAGCCTGGCGGCAATCGGGCTCGTTGGCTTCATGGCCTTCGCGCCCGTAACGGCTGAACTGGATGCAGTAAACGTTACCGGGGGACTGATATCAGGAGTCGTTAATAAAGACGGTGACGTGCGGAGCTTCAAAGGTATTCCGTTCGCGGCTCCGCCAGTTGGCGACCTGCGCTGGAAAGCGCCACAGCCGGTTAAACCCTGGTCGGGCGTTCGGACCTGCGATCAGTTCGGGCCGAGTCCTATGCAGGGTTCGCCGTCGCCGTTTGGGCCCTGGAGCGCGGAGTTCCTCATTCCCAAAGAGCCCATCAGCGAAGATTGCCTGTACCTGAACGTGTGGACCGGGGCACGCCCGACGGGTGCTAAGGCGGCCAAAGCAAAACGCTTGCCGGTACTCGTCTGGATTTACGGTGGAGGCTTCAACAGCGGAGGCACTGGCTGCGCCATTTACGACGGTGAGGCAACGGCTAAGAAAGGCGTCATTTTTGTCAGCGCGAATTACCGGGTTGGGCCGTTTGGCTTTCTGTCCCATCCCGAACTGACGAAAGAGTCGGGCCATAACGCGTCGGGCAATTACGGACTGCTGGACCAGATTGCAGCCTTGCAGTGGGTGAAACAGAATATTGCGCAGTTTGGGGGCGACCCCAACAACGTAACGATCGCGGGTCAGTCGGCCGGGTCGATGAGTGTTAATGCCCTGGTGGCGTCTCCCCTCGCCAAAAACCTGTTCAACAAAGCCATTGCCGAAAGCGGAGCCGGTTTTTCAAGGCGCTACGCATCGCTGCCACAGGCCGAGGAGAGTGGTCTTAAAGCCATGCAAACGTTGGGAGCCGCATCGCTGGCGGAGCTGCGTAGCAAACCCGCCGACGAAATTCTGAAGAAAGTGCAGGGGCGCGGGCCGGTCATTGATGGCTATGTTTTACCTCAACCCATCGCCGATATGTTTGCGGCTGGCAAGCAAAACGACGTAACGCTGCTTACCGGCTGGAATCAGGATGAAGGCATGGCCTTTGGTAAACCCAAAAACGCGGACGAATTTCGGAAGCAACTCGAACAGCAGTACGGAGCCGACGCGCAGCAACTGCTGCAATACTACCCCGCCGGTACGGATGCGGAAGCGGCCCAATCGCAGAATTACCTGTCGCGCGATATGGCCTTCGGCGCTCAAAACTATACCTGGGCCAATGTCGCCAGCAAACAAGGCAAAACCGTATACGTCTACCGGTTTACGCGCAAACTGCCAGCCACCGGTCAGTACGCCACCTATGGTGCTTTTCACACTGGCGAAGTAGCCTATGCGTATGACAATCTGAAGTTTATCGACCATACCCTCCGGCCACTCGACCCCACTGATACGAAACTGGCCCACCAGATATCGACGTACTGGGCAAACTTTATAAAGACCGGGAACCCAAACGGTAACGGCTTAGCCAAGTGGCCCACTTACTCAACAAAAAATAAGCAGGTTATGCTGTTGGGCGACAAGAATCAGGCTCAACCACTTGCCGACGCTCCTTCGCTGGATCTGCTGGTCAGTTTACTGAACAAGCCCCAGGCAACCCGAACCAACTAAATCGTAATCTCAGCCTAACATTCAATTTGTATTAATAAAACTCTATGAAATTCAGCCCTATTTTATTGTCCCTTGCTGTACTTACGCTACCGTTACTCGCTGTAGGGCAAGCCGCCAAGGTTAGTTCATCGCCCGTTGTAGCTGGCAAAGATGTTGCCGTTGTGCCGACCGAGTCGGGTAAAGTACGCGGTTACGTTCACAATGGTACGTTTACGTTCAAGGGCATTCCGTACGCGAAAGCCGATCGGTTCATGGCCCCCACGAAGCCTAGTTCCTGGACGGGCGTGCGCAGCTCGATGACGTACGGCCCCGTTTGCCCGATGGACCTGACCACGACGGTCTACGATGAAATTGAGTTTCCGTTTCAGCATAACTGGGGCTATACCAACGAGAACTGCCTAAGCCTGAATGTATGGTCTCCACAAGTAACATCGGCTAAGAAACGGCCCGTCATGGTCTGGTTTCACGGCGGTGGCTTCACCGCCGGTTCGTCGGTTGAGCTGCCTTCGTACGATGGCGAAAACCTGGCGAAGAAAGGCGACGTAGTGGTCGTCACCATCAATCACCGCCTGAACATACTGGGCTTCCTGGATTTGTCAGCTTACGGCGAGAAATACAGGAATTCGGCCAACGCGGGCCTGATGGATTTGGTAGCCTCGCTGGAATGGGTGAAGCAGAACATTGCGCAGTTTGGTGGCGACCCCAGCAACGTAACGATTTTCGGGCAGTCGGGTGGTGGCGGCAAAGTGACCAGCCTGATGAATGCGCCTTCGGCCAAAGGTCTATTTCACAAAGCCATTATTCAGAGCGGAAGCTACGTAACGAGCTTCACCGAAAAGGAATTATCCCAAAAAATTGGCACCGCCCTGCTTGACGAATTAAAATTGCAGCCCAATCAGGTTGATTCGCTTCAGTCGATCTCGTACGAACGGCTGAACGCGGCTGGCAAAAAAGCATTACGTAAAGTAGGCGAGAGTTTGAAAGCCGAAAATCGCCCTGCGTTCGGCTTAGGCTGGGGCCCTGTCCACGATGGCAGCTTCCTCCCCTATCAACCTTCAGAAGCCGCGGCAATGGCCCTTTCGAAAAGCATTCCGCTGCTGGTCGGCTCGACGAAAACCGAGTTTGGCCCGTTCAACCCGGCGAACCGCGCAGCTGATATGGAAGCGGCCAAAGCCAGTATGCAAAAACGAATTGGCGACAAAACAGATGCGTATTTGGCCGCGGTGAAAAAAGCGTATCCCGAAACCACTCAGCCGTCCGATTACATAAACATCGACATTAATTTCCGGGCGGGCGCTATTCAGCAGGCTAGTGAGAAAGCCGTTGCGGGAGCCGCCCCGGTATATATGTACCTGTTCACCTGGAATTCGCCGGTAAACGATGGCATTTATAAGTCGATGCACTGCATGGAACTGCCATTTGTGTTCGACAACATCAGCCGCTGTGAGGAAATGACGGGGGGCGGAAAAGATGCACACACCCTCGCTGATAAGATGAGCCGGGCCTGGATTGCCTTCGCGCATACCGGCAACCCAAACCACAAAAGTTTACCGACCTGGCCTGCTTACACGGCCCAGAACGGAGCCAATATGATTTTCGATAACACCTGCCAGGTGAAGAATCACCACGACAAGGAACTGATCGAGATTGTAACTGGCAAGCCCATCATAGCTGCGGCCAAATAAGTTTAACTTCTCATACTTCCCCGCCAACGGTTAGCTGAACTATATCAGATCAGCCAATCGTTGGCGGAGAAATTTTGGCAGTAAATCAATTCCGGGAGTCACTTTAGTAGTAGGTTGCAAGAATTTCAACACTGTACTAGTCAATTTGCCTGGCAACCGATTCGTTTCATGAAAAAGATAACTCGATTTTCACTTCGACAAACCGTTATTCCCCTGGCGGCTCTTGGCCTAACCACCTGGGTGGGTCTTACCAGCTTCATGGACGACCCGATCAGCAAGCGCATTAAAAAGCTGGCTCCCGAGAAAGCCGCCGAAATGGCGAAGGCCGTCGAAGCTCTGGTTAAACCACAACTCGCCGAAGGACTTACCCTGAATCTATGGGGGGTCGATTCGCTGGTGTCCGATCCGATCGGGATTGACATCGACGATCTTGGCCGTCTGTATTATACCCGCACGAATCGCCAGAAAAATTCGGAGTTCGACATCCGCGGCCATCAGGATTGGGAAATTGAATCGAACCGGCTCCAGACCGTTGAAGACAAACGGGCGTTTCTGCACCGCGTGCTTTCGCCCGCCAACAGCAAGAAAAATGAGTGGCTCAAAGACGTAAACGGTGACGGTTCGCACGACTGGCGCGACATGACCGTGGAAAAAGAGCAGGTTTTCCGGCTGGAAGATACCAACGGCGATGGCGTAGCCGATTTATCTAAACTGGCCGTCGAAGACTTCAACGACGAAACGACCGACGTAATGGGTGGTGTTTTGTCCGACGGAAATGATCTATACGTCACCGTTGCGCCGGACCTCTGGCGGTTACGTGACAAAAACGGTGACGGCATTGCCGACGAGAAGAAATCACTTTCGCACGGCTACGGCGTTCATATTGGCTTTAGCGGACACGGCCTTTCGGGCGTAGAGATGGGACCAGACGGACGTATCTACTGGCAGATTGGCGACATTGGGTTTAACGGAAAAGGTTCCGACGGCAAAAAATGGGAGCACCCAAACAGCGGGGTCATTGTCCGGTCGAACCCCGACGGCAGCGACTTTGAAGTATTTGCGTACGGAGTCCGTAACACGCACGAGTTCGTCTTTGACGAGTATGGCAATCTGATCAGTGAAGACAACGACGGTGACCATCCCGGCGAGAAAGAGCGGCTGGTGTACATCATCAACGGCTCAGATACGGGTTGGCGCAGCAACTGGCAGTACGGCAAATACCGCGACCCACTCAACAATACGTATAAGGTCTGGATGGACGAGCAGATGTTCAAACCGCGCTTTGAGGGGCAGGCCGCTTACTTCCTGCCGCCCCTGGCTAACTTCGTTAGTGGTCCGGCTGGTATGCTTTATAACCCCGGTACGGCCCTGAGTCCAAAGTACAAGAACACCTTTTTCATTGCCGAGTTCGTAGGCAACCCGGCACAGTCGGGTGTTCATGCCTTTACGCTGAAGCCAAAGGGTGCTTCGTTTCAGCTCGATAAGTCCAAGAAGATTCTGGGCGGGGTGCTGGCTACCGGACTCGATTTTGGTCCCGATGGGTCCATGTACGTAGCGGACTGGATCAACGGCTGGGATACGAAAGATTACGGTCGCATCTGGAAGCTCGACGACAAGGACGGCGCAAACTGGGCCGAACGGGCGTTGACTAAGAAATTACTCGGTCAAAGCTTCGCGAAAACGTCGGTGACCGACTTGAGCAGTTACCTCAAAAATGCCGACATGCGGGTGCGGCAGAAAGCTCAGTTCGAGCTGGCAAAACGGGGCGAAGCGGGCGCAGCAGCTTTCGGCCAGATGCTTCAGCAAACCGATAGCCAATTGGCTCGCGTTCACAGCATCTGGGGCTTGAGTCAACTGGCCCGCAAAGATGCGAAATACGCCCAGCGCCTGATGCCGCTGCTCAAGGACAGTGACCCTGAAATCAGAGCCCAGGCGGCTCGCTGGCTAGGCGACATCCGCTACACAGCGGCTGGATCGGCCCTGGTACCCATGCTCAAGGATGAGAACATTCGGACTCGTTTCTTTGCCGCCGAAGCGCTCGGACGTATCGCCTATGCGCCGGCCATTCAACCGTTGGTTGCCCTGCTCGAAGCAAACAAAGACGAAGACACGTATATCCGGCAGGCTGGCAGTATCGCCCTGGCCCGTATTGGAAAAGCGGAACCGATCGTTGCATTAGCCAATCACCCATCGCGGGCGGTACGTATTGCGGCTGTCGTAGCGCTGCGCCGGATGAGTAACCCCGGTATTGCTACGTTCCTGAACGACAGTGATGAGTTTATCGTCACCGAAGCGGCTCGCGGCATCAATGATGACTTGTCGATTCCACAGGCGTTACCGGCGCTGGGCAGGGTACTGGTCGGTTCTAAATTCACCAACGAACCTCTCATTCGGCGGGCCATCAACGCAAACCTGCGCGTGGGAACGCCCGAAGCGATGCAGAACCTGATCCAGTATGCCGAAGGTACCGGCAACCCGGCCGCCTTACGGGCGGAAGCGATGGATGCCTTAAGCACCTGGGCCAAACCGTCGGTGCTTGACCGGGTGGACGGTCGGTACCGGGGTCCGGTAACGCGCGACCCGGCGGTGGTGAAAACAAAATCGGCGGGGGTATACACGACACTGGCTACAAACGCCGAAGTTTCGATTCGGCGCAGTGCGATCCGGGCCATCAGTAAGCTGTCGATAACGACGGCCAGCCCGGTGTTGCTGGATCGGCTCAAAACCGACAAGGATGCCGAGATCCGGGTAGAAGCGTTACGGGCATTGGCCGCCCTGAACGACAAGCAGATCGGGAAAGCCATTGAGACCGCCCTTGCTGATGACGACAAACGGGTACGGGTAGCCGCACTGGATCTGATCGGCAAAACCAGTATGCCTAAAGCACAGATGGTTGCTCAGCTATCGGAGGTACTGAAAACTCATTCAACCGAAGAAAAACAGGCCGCCCTGCTGACCTTAGGTAAACTTCCGATTGCGGATACCAAACCCGTCTTCGACCAGTTGCTGACCGATCTGTCGGCCAATAAAGTCCCCGTCGCCATTAGTCTGGAACTGGAGGAAGCCATTGCCGAAACGCGTTCTGCTGCGCTGATCAACCAGCACAAGGCAATCTTAGCCAAACAGTCGCCCGATGCGGTTCTGGCCTCGTATCAGGTCGCGCTGTTTGGGGGCGAGCCCGACAAAGGACGTCGTATCTTCTTCCGCCACCAGACGGCTCAGTGTATTCGCTGCCACTCCTACGATGACCTGGGTGGGAATGCCGGGCCCCGGCTCAATGGCATAGCCAACCGCCTGACGCGTGAACAGCTGCTCGAAGCGGTAGTCAATCCAAGTGCCCGACTGGCTCCCGGATTTGGGACGGCAACAATTGAACTAAAAGATGGCAAGACGCTTAGCGGCATTGTTCAGAAAGAAACCGATTCGGAACTGGTGCTGAAAAGCGGGGATGAACCGGACGCCAAAATTCGGAAGGATCAGATCGCCAAAACGACCTACGCGCCGTCGAGTATGCCCGATATGAAGTACCTGCTCACCAAACGCGAGATTCGGGATGTGGTCAGTTTCTTATCCACGTTGAAATCTGACTAATTAATGTAAGCTACGAGTCGTCCCGCGTTATCTCTATCGCGGGACTTTTTTTACTATCTGCCTTCACCTCTTTAATGCTCTCCTTCTTCGGTTTTGCTACCATTATTCTGTTCCTTATCCTGATCATTACCAAACGGCTATCCGTCATTACGGCACTGGTACTGGTGCCATTGGTCATGGGGTTGCTGGCCGGATTCAACCCAAAGGAGCTGGGCGAAATGATTCTGGCCGGGCTTAAGCAAGTGGCTCCAACGGGCATCCTGCTCATGTTTGCCGTTCTGTATTTCGCGACGATGCTTGACGCCGGTTTGTTCGACCCGGTTATTGGTGCCATCCTCCGGTACGTAAAGGGCGATCCGTTGAAGGTTATTCTTGGTACGGCCATCCTGACAATGGTCGTCCACCTCGACGGCGACGGGACCGCTACGTTTATGATTGTCATGTCGGCCTTTCTGCCAATTTACCGACAGCTACGTATCAATAAGCTCATTTTGCCGGGTATTGTAGCGCTGAGTGTTGGGCCTCTGCATTTGGTACCCTGGTCGGGTACTTCCGCCCGGGCCATATCGACGCTTAAAACGGATGCGACTCAGCTCTTTAACCCAAATATCCTGGCCATTCTGGCGGGCATTGGCTGGGTGCTGGCTGTAGCATACTGGTTCGGACTAAAGGAACGAAAACGGCTAGGCGTAGCCGATTTACGCTACGTACATGACGAAAGCTTAACCGATGAGCAGCGTCAACTCCGGCGGCCTAAACTTTTCTGGATCAATGCAATCCTGACGGTGGCACTCATCATAACGCTTATGAAAGGCTGGTTTCCGGCCCCTGCCCTGTTTGTGGTGGCAGCTGCGGTGGCGCTGGTGATCAATTACCCGAAACTGCCTGATCAGCAGAAAGTGCTACGGAGCCACGGGAACAACATTTTCATGGTGTCGAGCATGATCTTCGCAGCGGGCGTATTTTCGGGTATCCTGACGGGTTCCAAGATGATTGACGCAATGGCGACGTCGCTGGTATCGCTGATTCCGGAACAGCACGCGGCCTGGCTCCCCACCCTCACGGCCCTGACCAGTATGCCCGCCAGCCTGCTATTTACGCCGGATGCGTACTACTTCGGCGTGGTTCCCATACTCAGCAATACGGCTACCCAATTCGGCATCGATCCCCTGGAGATTGGCCGGGCGGCTCTGCTCGGCCAGATGACGGTTGGCTTTCCGGTTAGTCCCTTAACGGCGTCGACCTTTCTGCTGGTTGGACTGGCCGAGGTCGACCTGGGTGATCACCAGCGATTTATTCTGAAATGGGCGTTTGGCACAACGGTCATTATGACGTTAACCGCTCTGTTAACGGGCTCAATTAGTATTTAGTCAGGACCAGAATAGGGCGACTCGTTTGCTCTTTCACCTACTCCTTTTTTGTTTGATGAAATCAACAATTCGCATCGGCTGCGGGGCCGGATTCTCCGGTGACCGGCTCGAACCAGCCATGATTCTGGTAAAAGAGGGCCAGTTAGACTACCTCGTGCTCGAATGTCTGGCCGAACGAACCATTGCGCTGGCCCAGAAGCGCAGACGTCAGGACCCCGCGCTTGGGTACGATCCACTGCTGGAACGGCGTATCGAAAGTCTGTTGCCCCATTTGCTGGCTAACAAGGTCAGATTAATCACGAATATGGGCGCGGCTAACCCATTGGCAGCGGCCGAGAAAATTGGTCAGATTGCAATTCGATTAAACTTATCCGTAACCGTCGCCGTCGTTACCGGCGACGACGTATTCGATCAGCTCTCGGGCGACGAACCGGCGCTGGAAACGGAAAAACCCTTAAACGGATCGGGTCCTCTACTATCGGCAAACGCCTATCTCGGAACGGACGCGATTCTACCCGCACTGGCTACCGGAGCCGACATTATCATTACGGGGCGCGTGGCTGACCCTTCGCTGTTCGTTGCCCCACTTGTTCATGAATTCGGGTGGTCGCTCGATGACGCGAAGCTGATTGGTCAGGGAACGGTCATCGGGCACTTGCTGGAGTGCGCCGGTCAGCTGACGGGCGGATATTTTGCCGACCCCGGCCGGGCCGAAAAAGACGTTCCGGATATGGCCTACCTAGGTCATCCATTTGCCGATGTTTTCGCCGATGGCACGGCCCTATTCGGCAAAGTCGCGGGCACTGGCGGAGCCCTGAACGTAGCGACGGCGAAAGAGCAGCTGTTGTACGAAGTTATGGACCCCGGCCGTTACGTTACGCCTGATGTAATCGCTGATTTTACGCAGGTCCGCCTAGAACAAGTGGGCACAGACCAGGTTAGAGCCACCGGAGGGTGCGGCCAGACTCGGCCCGATACGTTAAAAGTTAGCGTAGGCTACGACGCCGGATACACTGGCGAAGGCGAAATCTCGTATGCCGGGCCCAATGCCCTTGGGCGCGCTAAACTCGCCGGAGCAATCATTCAGGAGCGGCTCCGGGACCACTTTGCGGACCTCAGAATTGATTACATTGGCAGCACGTCGGTCCACCGAACGGCACCTGGCAACTACCCCGATCCGTACGAGATTCGGCTGCGCGTTGCGGGGAGAGCTACTACCGCCAACCAGGCCGCGTTAGTGGGCGAAGAGGTGGAAGCCCTGTACACGAACGGACCGGCCGGGGGCGGTGGTGCCCGAAAGTATATTCACGACGTAGTGGGTATTGTCTCAACGCTTATCGACCGAACGCAGGTCAAGACCAACGTAACCGTCTTTCACCCATGAAAGTAAAACTCTACGAACTCGCCCACAGCCGGGCGGGTGACAAAGGCAATACATTAACGCTCTCGCTGATTCCGTACCAAGCGGAAGATTATCAACGGCTCTGCGCGGTCGTAACCGCCGAGGCTGTAAAGAACCACCTAACGGGTATCGTAGCCGGAGAGATTACCCGGTATGAACTGCCTAACCTGCCGGCTCTGCAGTTTGTGTGTCAGCAGGCGCTGATGGGCGGAGTTACTACGTCCCTGGCGATGGATACGCACGGCAAAACGCTGAGCTATGCTTTGCTGGAAATGGACATAGACGTCTAGCCTTTCCGGTGCTTGTTCATGGTTATTTACAGAACCTGCTCTTTCTGATACAAGCCAACGAGCGTATCGACAGCGTAATCAATTTCGTCGGGCGTGTTGTATTTGCCAAACGAAAACCGCACGTAGCCCCGCTCCTGATCCAGGCCGGGCAAGGCCGTCAGTACGTGCGAACCAATATTCGATCCGCTCGAACAGGCCGAACCACCCGAAGCCGATATGCGGGCAATATCGAGATTGAACAGCAGCATATCGCTTAATTCCGAGGCCGGTAAGCTAACGTTCAGTACTGTGTACAGACTGGCGTCCAGGTCCGCCGAATCGCCGTTGAACTGAACCTCCGGCAGTTTGGCCCGAAGCTGGTCGATCATCCGGCATTTTAACGTAGTGATATGCTGGCGATGAGCATCCATGTCCCGATAGGCAATCTCCAGGGCTTTGGCCAGGCCAACAATACCATACACATTCTCGGTGCCCCCACGCATGTTCCGTTCCTGCGCGCCACCGTACAGGAACGGGTGAATCTTGGCCCGTTCGGAATTGACGTACAGAAATCCGACTCCCTTGGGGCCGTGAAATTTGTGGCCCGCCCCAACGATAAAATCAACGGGCAGTTGTTGCAGGTCATGCCGGAAGTGACCCATCGTCTGTACCGTATCGGAATGAAAAATCGCGTCGTGAGCGCGGCAGATCTCCCCTACCCGGTTCAGGTCTAGAAGATTACCGATTTCGTTATTTCCATGCATCAGTGAAACCAGCGAACGGGGCGACCTTTGCAATAACTCGTCAAGCTGCGCCAGATCGATACATCCATTTGCGTCGACGTCAACCAAACTTAACTGTACATGTCCCTGCTTCTGTACATGCTCCAGCGTATGCAGCACGGCATGGTGTTCCAACGGCGACGTAATGGCGTGGGTGAGGCCGTAGGTTTCGATGCTGCTCCGAATGGCTGTGTTATCGGCTTCTGTTCCACCCGACGTAAAGAAGATTTCGGCCGGCGAGGTATTCAGCAGAGAAGCTACCGTTTTACGCGCCTTTTCGATGGCCGCCCGCACCGCCCGACCGTGGCTATGAATCGACGATGGATTGCCAAACTGCTCAGTCATAAGGGGCAGCATAGCGTCCAAAACTTCAGGATCGAGCCGGGTCGTAGCGGCATTATCGAGGTAAACGGGAGCAACAGATTTCATTGTCAGCGGATTGGATTGGCCTTGTTAGCCCTGGCAAAGGTACGGCGAAGTCTTTTTCTGCCCAACTTCTGGCCTGCCAAGTCTAGTTTATAGCAAACACTATCCAAACCTGAGACGTTCTCTTAGCACCACCAACCGTACGCCAATGAACCTACCACAAGCCGCAGGCCTAATTTACGCCGAACTTTCCGCCTGGATTCACACGGCCATTCGATACATCCCCAAAATAGCCATTGCCATCCTGATTCTGGTCGTGTTTACCTTTCTATCCCGATGGGTGAGCCAATGGCTGATACGTGGATTCGACCGGTTTAGTAACAACTATTCACTCATCAATCTGTCCGGAGCGGTGGCTCGGGTAGCCGTTATGGCTATTGGTCTGTTTGTAGCCCTGGGCGTATTGGGGTTAGACAAAACCGTCACTTCATTACTGGCGGGTGCCGGTGTGATCGCCCTGGCGGTTGGCTTTGCCTTTCAGGATCTGACCACGAATTTCATATCCGGCACCATGATCGCCATTGCCCGGCCAGTGCAGGTTGGCGACGTTGTGGAAACGAATGGGTATACCGGCAAGGTACTGGACATTAAGCTGCGTTCTATTCTGCTCGACAACTTCAAGGGCCAGACTATCGAAATTCCGAGCAAAGACGTATTTCAGAAGCCCATCATGAATTATTCGCGCACCGGGCAACGGCGGCTCGAATTGGCATACGGCATTTCCTACCTCGGCGATTTAGCGAAAGCGCAGCAGGTGGCCCGCGCAGCTATTCTGGACTTACCCTTCGTGCGCATCGACAAACCCGTTGAGATGTATTACCGCAGTTTCACGATTGATAATGTTCAGGGTTTCATCTGGTTCTGGATCGATCAGTCGAAGGCAGATACCTCACTGGCGATGAGCGAAGCTATCAAAGCTCTGAAAACAGCGTTTGACCAACACAGCATTCTCATGATGTTTCCTCCGCATACGTTCGATTTGAAAAAGCGAAGGTTTGAGGGGGCCGACAATTCATAACGGGTTATCTATACGCTCTTGGTTAAGACCGAATACGATTAATTACCGTCGCCAGAACCGACCTGGTTTTTACCCGAACATTCCGTTATTCAGACAAGTTAGCCCCTCACTACTTCGGCCACTCAAACTATGCTCAATCGGTTTACTCTGGTATCCGTCTGTCTACTTCCACTTACCAGTATGGCACAAACCTACCACGACGAGGTGCGCCACCGGGCCGTGTTCTGGTCGGAGGTTAATCTGGTGTACAAAACGGCGGGTAGGTGGAGTTTTCAGCTCGATAGTCAGTACCGACGGCAGGCGGAGGATAACAACGGCCGCGATCTGAACCTGTTTCGCTACCCGCTCCTGCAGGTCTTTCGTCCCTGGATCAGCTATCAGGTTTCCAGGCCGGTCCGCTTGTCGCTCTCGCCGATTGGCCTGTGGTGGAACTGGGGGCGTGTCAGCGAGTACCAGCCCGTTACTTTTTTTCAGGAAGTCCGGATTATTCCGCAGCTACAAATCACCAGTAAGTTAGGCGATGGCGAACTCATTAAGCGCATCCGCACCGAACTACGCTGGTCCTCTCAAACAGATACGCTGGCAAATGCCTACGTGTTTTTATCCGATGGTGAACCTCAGGAGGTGCTGGCCGACCAATTCAACATCCGGCTCCGGACCATGGCCCGCTGGATCAATCCTATTTTCCCCCAGCAAATCAATTCATCTCCCTGGTATACGCATCTCAGCGTAGAGCCGATGGCAGTGCTATCGAAATCGGGCGTCCGCTTCGATCAGAACCGAACTTACATAGGTTTAGGCCGAAAACTTCGGGACAACATACGGATAGAACTAGGCTATCTCAACCAATTCTCGGTTCAACATAGCCCTGCAACCTCCTTACGCACCTTCCGCTTCAATCACGCGATTCAGATCTATGTTTATCTGGAAAATAACCGCGATTCGAAAGCTGGCTCTGATTCAGGGCCCGAGTAAGGCGAAATTTATTCTGTATAGACCACTGCTCAGTGGTCTATACATCCTCTTGTCGATGATACAAAAAAAAGCTCCCTATATCGATAAGGAGCTTTTCTGATAAGTTATACCTAGAATACAGCCTAATCACTGCCTTCCAGTTTCACTACTTTGTTGTACAGGCCCAATATAAGAATGGGAGCTGCCCATTGGCCTATTAAAAGCGCTTCGTGGCGTTTGCCTTGTGCAAAGCAGATGGCTGCTGCTGCGAGTGAGCCCAAACCACCCCACAAAAACAGGTCGGATGGTAGTTTAGCGGTTTGCTGTTCAATTGCCTCGGCAACTGGCCCCTCATCATGCGTCGGATTCAAATTTTTCTTTGCCATAACGTTGGTCAATAAATGATTAATGAACAATGAGACAACTTAAAACCCGAAACAATGTTTAATGGGCCGGACCGGGCAATTAGGGAAAGGCAACGTTATTGGTTCGGCTGGGGCGTTGTGCGCAGGTAAGGTTTCACAAACGTAACGCCTTTCGGGAATTTAGATTCCAATTGGTCGTTCGATACGGCGGGCATTACAATCACATCGTCGCCCTGCTGCCAGTCGGCGGGCGTTGCCACCTGGTAATCGGCCGTTAGCTGAAGCGAGTCAATTACCCGAAGCAGCTCATTGAAGTTACGTCCCGTAGACGCCGGATAGGTCAATGTCAGCTTGATTTTCTTATCGGGTCCGATCACAAATACCGAGCGAACGGTTGCTTTTTCGCTGGCGTTGGGGTGAATCATATCATACAACGTAGCAACGGTACGGTCAGCGTCGGCAATGATCGGAAAGTTCACTTCCGAACCCGTTACGTCCTTAATATCGGGCGTCCAGCGGTTGTGCGAATCAAGATCGTCGACCGACACGGCAATAACCTTTACGTTCCGTTTGCCAAACTCATCCTTCAGCAAAGCCGTTCTGCCTAACTCGGTGGTGCATACAGGCGTGAAATCAGCTGGGTGCGAGAATAGCATTCCCCAGGAATTACCCAGCCATTCGTGAAACCGAATGTGGCCCTGCGTGGTATCAGCCTCAAAATCAGGGGCAATGTCTCCTAAGCGAAGTGACATAAGTTTACGCGTTTTAGTTAATTAATTCTATCTAGTTAATGTAGTAAATAAAAAATGGAAAAACCGGCGATGGCCGGTTTCCTTGACAAACGTATAGAAGAGTTAACAAAGTTTCAAATCAATTTATCTTCCACCGCCATGCGTACCAGTTCAGCCGCGTTACGTACCTGCAACCGTCGCATCATATTCGCCCGGTGGTTGTCGACGGTCCGGACGCTAAGTTGAAGCTTTTCCGCAATTTCCCGACTGCTCATGCCATCGACCAGAAACTGAAGAATCTCTTTTTCCTTGTTAGACAGCTTGGACTGCCGTTCGGTACGTCCGTGTTTATCGCCCCGCTTCAATTGCTGCATATAGCCGCTCAGGATGATGGAAGCGACCGGCGAGCTATAGTACTTTTCTCCGGAAGCAATGGTCCGGATCGCCTTAATCATTTCATCCGACGAGGAGTCCTTCAGGATGTAGCCATAAGCCCCGGCTTCAACGGATTTAAGAATATAGTCTTCGTTGTTATGCATGGACAACATCAACACGCGAACGTTCTTGTACAATCGGCTCACGATCTGGGTAGTTTGTATACCCGACATGCCCGGCAGCGAAATATCCATCAGAATCAGATCCGGCCGATCAGCGTCGGATGGCATGGCTTTCAGTTTATCGAGGGCTTCCTCGCCGTCATTGGCTTCGTCAACAATGTCTAAGCCATCGGCTTGTTCCAGCAACAGCCGGATACCGTCCCGAACGATCGAATGATCGTCCACAAGCATTATTTTAGTAGGTGTCATAATGAGCGGGATACGTTTGGTAAGGGATGCTAACCTGCACCCTGGTCCCCTTTCCTAATGTAGAATAAAGTTTAAATTTACCATTGAGCAGCTTAGCGCGCTCCTGCATGTTGTGAATGCCCTGCGAAGAGGTGTGAACCTGAACATCTTGTTTCCCGCCTGTTTCTTCGTATCTGTTGAGGGCACCAGCATCCGAAGCAGGCGCATCTGCCGACTCGTTACGTGGGATGCGAAACCCACGTCCATCATCGGTAACGATCAGATGAAGCGCATTGGTTCGCTCAACCAGCTCAATATGGATGTGGGAAGGATTGGCGTGTCGAACCGCGTTGCTGACAGCCTCCTGGGTTACCCGATAAAGCATAATTTCGATGTTCTTATCGAGTCGGGGCGTATCGGAGGTCAGGTTGGTTTCGAACGTAACGTCAATCTTCTCGTTACGATCGTGCTCAGCCAGCATTTTTATGGCGGGGACTACGCCAAAATCACTTAAAACGCTCGGCATTAAATTGTTTGAAATCGTACGGGTTTCCTGAATGGTCTGGGTGATGAGCGTTTTGAGGGTTTTCAGAGTTTTTGTCTGCGTTGCACTGCCGACCTGCCCAGTCCCGTTAGACCCGTTTACTTTTGCGAGATTAGCTTCTAACCCTTCGATCTGTAGTTTTATAGCCGTAAGCATCTGCCCCAACCCATCATGCAGCTCCCGCGACAGTCGTTTCCGTTCTTCTTCCTGCCCGGCGATTAGGTAAGAGGTGCGCAGCTTCTGCTCATCAATCTGCTGCTGATATTGCTGTTTGGTTGCTTCGAACAACTTCTGCCGCGTTTCCCGCAGCGATTTGTTGGCGCTCAACAGTTTCTTGTTCGCGGCTGTTGTCCGGCTTTCCGCTTCCACCAGTTGCGCAATGGTCTGCTTCAGTTTCCGGGCTGCCGGCTGGAAGATCAGCAGGCCAATGCCCACCAGCACCAGGATGATAACCAGATACAGGTAAAACTCAATTGTTTGCAGTAAGCTGATTTTTGCCCTGAGTTCGGTCGTGTACTCGCGCACAATAGCGTCTATTTCCTCCAGAAACGGTTTCTCGTTCTGTAACAGCAACTGTAAACTAGCCTGAACATCGGGCTGGTTTACTTCTTCATAATGCTGCAAACGCATGAGTCGGCGGGCGGCCTGCCGAAACGCTTCAAACTCGGGTCGAATGCCTTTATAGAGCTGCAGGACTGTATCGGAATTCGATATATAGATATTCCGATCATACACTTTTCCTTCCTTACCCTGCAAGTGGTAGCGTTCGAAGAGCGGAAAAACCTGCCGTAATTCACCGATATTTTCTTCAAACTTGGCCTGTTCGTTCACGTCCGTGAGTTGCAGCGCCTGCTTCACGATCTGCTGGCTCTGATGGCGTTGTAAGGCCGTAACCCGAATAATCCATAACTCATCCTGGAAAGCGCGCAGCCGCCACTGGGTAAGAACCTGCCCTGCTGTCAGCAGAGCAGTTAAGATAATAAGCAATGTCATGTACAGCCGGGTGAACCGTACGGGAATTGCAAAGCCGTCTTCTGCGTTATCGTTAAGCGTATCGGACACCGTCAAGCGTGGTCGAAACAAATTGGTTTAGTAAAAGTAATCTTTTTTGTAATTTTACCCTTGTTTCTCCCTTATAAGTACCAACGCCATGGCCCGTTTACTGATTGTCTTGCTGCTTGTCTCACTCATTGCTCCGGCATTTAAGTCGGCCACTCCCCTAGCCAGCACCACTGGGCCGGCTAGCGTACCGGCTGCGGCTGAACCCGTTAAACTTTCGTGGGAGGTTCTGCGCGACGTAACCTTCAAGAAGAAATGGTACGCCGAGGAATCGGTTTATATGCTTTACCCAACGTTTGGCCAGGGTATCCAGAAGTTAAATGGCAAAGCGGTTGAATTGACGGGCTACGTACTGCCTGTTGACCTGGAGTCAAACCTATACGTGCTTTCGGCCTTTCCGTACAGTGCGTGTTTCTTCTGCGGGGGTGCCGGTCCGGAATCGGTTGTGTCGCTTAAATTCAAAAAACCAGGGAAGAAATTCAAAACGGACGAGCGCCGTACGTTTCGGGGAACGCTTAAACTAAACGCCGACAATATCTATGAGCTAAACTACATCATAGCTGATGCTGAGATGGTTGAGCAATAATCAGCGAACATATTTATAAAAAAGCCCAAGTGATTTTTACGACGATACTTGGGCTTTTTCATGCAAAAGCGGCTTATTGAGTCCACTTCTTTTACCTGTTCAATCAGAACGATTTTCCATTCACTACCTGTCTTACTTCTTCTCTATGGGGACTTTAGTAAAAGTTACCACCGTTGCCCTGCTCATAGCCTCGTTACTGGGCTGCACGACCAAAGAAACCTCCAATCAACCGCAATTTGTTGTCAATAGTGACATTGAGAAAACACCGGGACAGGAATGGGTATTTAATTATCACAACGGAGATAACCGCAACCCGAATGGGTACCTGTATGAACATTCAACCGAAGCGGCCACTTCAGGTACGCACTCATTGAAACTAAGCTGCAAAGCCATCCGGGACTCATCGGCCAGTTGTTTCATTTACCAAAGCTTCGCGTCTAGCCAAATTCCCGCCAGTAGTACGATTACGCTGAAAGCGAAGATCAGAACCGTTAACCTGAAAGGCAGAGGGGTTTCGATTACATTGCGGGGCGACAAAATTGTTAACGGGAAAGGCAACCCTGTCTTTTATACCAGCACCGATGGTGTAGTTACGATCAATGGCACCGCAGATTTCAAAGAGTATTTTGCCAGCCGAGATGGTTACGGCGGTAACACCGATTATTTAGCGGTGATCCTGGCTTACTTACCGGGCACAACAGGTACCGTGTATTTCGACGATGTTACCGTCACCTACGAAGTTCCAAAACCTGTCCAGTAAACACAAGTGTAGTTATGTTTCAACAAGTAGGTGAAGATAGTTTGATGATAAGTTTGAGGTATGCGCTACTATGAATTACTAGCCAAGAGTGCTTGTTTTTGTACTTGTTCATTGCGTGTTTTTGAGCTTACAGGTACGTGAGTTTAGGTAACACCCAAGCGGACACGCAATGCAGCTTACTGTTTAGATAACGTAGATTCCATTTATTAATAAATAAAACACCCGGTCAGCAAGCACCGGTCGGGTGCTTTGTTATGCCGGTTGTCTACCTAAAAAATCTTCTTACTGCTTGTCAGCAAATTTCTCCAATCGTCTAATCCATTCAGGTCCCCGTTGATCCGTTTTCTTTTCGGTCCAAAATTAACCTGATCATCTCCCTTATTCAGCCCCTGGCTGTCTCGGCACTACAAACGTATCTACGCAAACGACATTACTGATTTCTTCCATTTGCGGTAGTACGGTGAGTGCTGATTAACTCTTTAGGGCCGCCGTCGAGCCGGTGAGTATTGGGCAATTTGTTTGCGTTCCCGCTTACCTTTGTGCTTGCTTTCTTTAGCTTATGCGCAGAGTGTTATTTTGGCTGTCACTGTCTGGTCTGGCGTTTGGCCTGATTATAGTGGTGTCGCTTTGGCTTGGTCCGCTGACCATGCGGGGCATCCGGGATCGGGCGCACGGACTTGGCATTCATGTCAATGGGCACGTTAGCAACCGTTCGGGCAAGCCCCTTTGGGTTATCTCCAGTTCAAACAACCACTTGTACGCTTACGTACTTCGCCCCGGCTACCGCAGTCCCGACAGTCTGGACGCGGACGCGGTAAAGTCTATGGACGGCTCGCCGATCAATGGTGATACAACCTGGCACAAAGTGATTGACGGCGGGGTGGCTGACGTAATACAATTACCGGGCGGCCTTAGTCTGAGTTGTTTGCTGTGTTATACGGTTCATGAACAGGAATTTCATCAACTTATTTATAAGCCTACTCAAGCCTGGGGTGAATAGATCAGGCACGATCTGAACGTAGCCAAAAAAGAATTTATAGACTAGACAAGCCCGTATTCGATTACTATTAACCCCAAAACGGTTACATCAAAATCCGCACGGGGATGAATTACGTATATCGGGTATGCTATACACCTATACTCTTGTGCGCCGACGCCGACGGATTAACTGGCTCAATTTGATTACCTGGTTTACTGTGCTGCTGATTGCCGGTTTACTGGCCTGTGGCTTGATACGGCTCATTTTTTAAGCACCAGCAAAACGAACTGGTTGATTAACTACCTAGTATTGGTAAGTTATGGATAGTACGGCCAACAGCACATAATCTCCGCACGTGAGGCAACTGGTGATCGTACAGTGTGACAAACACGTCGATCATGCTGTCAATGGGTAGCTCGTAGGCGGCTCCACCCCCGACCGGCAGATAAATATGATCCGCTTCGACGGTAATCTCCCGTTCGATAATCTCGGTTGCTGATCGTCAGGTCGAGGGCGTCCTGGCTCGGTACGTTGACCTTGACCTGATGATCAGGAAGAGATAAGTGTTACGTTTTGGTATTGAGCTTCTTTGCCAAATTGGTGCGCGGCCCGTTCTGTTCGATGGGTATCCTAGCGGGAAGATTAGCGATTTTCATACGTTATGGAATTGCAGTGGGTAAGGCTTCAGAATTAGACGCGGTAAACCGATAGTCCCCCGTCCAGGTCACCGTCTGCGGTGTTTGCAACAAGGGGGTCGTAAAGCGGAATCTTAGGTGTTGCGGTAGGATCTGCACACCAGCCGGTACAGCAGGGATCTGCCATGCGTCGAGATACGTAGTGCGGCCGGTAATTGTAAAATAGGTCGAACCACTTTTCCACGCACCGGTATCTACCCATACATCAACCCGAACGTTGTCTTCCGGATCGAGCATTGGCCAGGCGGCAGCAATTAAAACGTTGTTGCCTGTCTCGGAAATCCTGCCACGTATGACCGGCTCCTTCCATTTGTCGGCAGTAATTCCAATACCCCGTTGCGCCCGTATCCAATACCAATTGCCCCAGTTGCGGCCGTCAAGCTCGCTTACCCTGTGCAGGCCCTTGACGATGTATTCGTACTGGCCGAGGTTCGTTTTATAGCCACCCTGGCCGCCCTGCACACCCGGGAACTGTATGGCTCCATTGGCGTGCGTCGTTGGTCCTCTTTGCAGATACTCTCCATGCCAGAGGAAATTCACATCAAACATGACTGAGCGAAAGATGGCACTCATTTCCAGCGATTGTGGATTCAATGGCCGCGAATCACCCTGACCAGGCGCGTTGGCCTCCTCTGTATTGGTTCGGTACCAGTCGCCATAGTGAACGCCTGCGAAGTCGGCACTACGATCGTTACGACGAAGGGCGTACTTCTGACCGTTCATCCAATAGCGGTTAGCCTCCTCCGACGCGACATCCTCATACAGCCAGCTTGTCCAGAAGTCGTACTCATTGTTACCATGGAAAGTCTGATCGTTCCCGTAGATCTTGACCGTCTGCCCAAACAACGTAACGGTGCTATTGTCGGTACGTAGCACCCGACGACCGTTCGAATAGATGTACTTACCAGCTGCATCCTTCTGATAGATGGTACCCGTGCCGATCGTACTTCTCCAGTAATGATCACCGGCCGCAACCCCGCCCCCGTTTGCTTTGAGCGCCTGAGCGAGTGGGCCATCAACATCGATCGGATCAGTAGTGCTATTTTTCTTCCACCAAAAATTGGGGGCATAAAGTGGGTGTTCCGTGAAATGGTACTTATTAATATGCCTTCCTTTATCCGCATAGCCATAATACCAGGGAGCTGTGACAATTTTGGGCCCGTAGGTGTATACCTTCGAGCCCTGACAGACTTCCTGAATCCCTAAATACAGATAACCTACAAACACACGAAGCGAACTCTCTCCCATAGGATGCTCCCAATAGTGCGCAGATTCCTCATCGATCGTAACGTATTTAGGATTCTTGCCTCCACACTGCTGTTTGATCACAGCACCCATCCATCGACCCATAAGCCGGGCGGCTGCTTCGTCAGTGACTGGAATCAGCCGGTTTACGTATTGTGTAATCTGGGCTTTGCGCGAATCTGAGTCAGGCAGGGCATTATAATTCGCCTTTAAGTAATCCGGCATCTGCCCCGGATCACCAGGCATCAGGATGAAACCCATCAGCTGCTCGGCCGGTAGCTTCAGATCAATCGCGTTCTCCTCAAGGCCGGTGTCCGTATAATTTCGCTGCGGGATGGCCACGCGAAAACCGTGACCCATAAAATCGTCGTCCCAGTCCGAACGCTGACGAAACCGAGGCCCCCAGTACAACCATTCGGTTGTGCTGAGCGAGAAGCGAGGAAAGCGCTTCCAGCTAACGACAGCCTTCGCTGTCTGTGGGCTAAAGGAATAATCGTTCCCCTCCGGGCGTAGCTTGGTTTGATACGTCTGAGCGGTTACGATCTGGCTCAGCAAAAGCAGAAAGATCAGGATCTGTTTCATCTTAGTTGTCAGTCAGAACGGGTTTCGGTTCGTTATTAACCAGATTTCCTTCGTCATCGGTTTCGGCCGGTGTTTATGGCCGGTTCGGGCTGGATCGGCACCGCTACCAGATCGCCATTGGGTTTCCACTCCCCATTCATTACGTCAGGCGCTGGCTCGACGACATCAGGAGTGGATTTGACAGGCTCAGCCGCCGACTGTTTAACCAGCCCCTTCTCTTCTTCGGATTCCGTAAGCTTTTCTCACGTAGTCAACATCGGTGTTATCTGCGTGCTTGGAAAGCTTCACAGCACCCGCGTTTAACAGCTTACCATCGGTACGCATGAAGCTGACATACCCCGTTTGGTTGATGCCGGCGTAGTGCTCGTTCAGACGGATGATCGTCGGTTGAGCTACATTCCGAATGATGTCTTTGCCGAAGCCGCCAAAACCACTGACGTTTGCCAGCGCCAATAAAAAGCCCAGCTAAACGTAGCTGGGCAATGGGTGATTTTAAATAAATTTTATGCTGAATATTTACGGATTATCCAGCGCGTGAATAGTAGCGTCATGCCAATACAGAAGCCAGCCACGCCCGTAGATACGTAACTGAGCTCCTGATAGATTGAATAGCCAGCGTGCAGAGCAGGCCAGCGATAAAGACGGGTAAGGGTTTCTGTATAAGGTATGGTAATAGAAAATAAGGGCTTAGGACTTTGTAAGTTTATGAGTCTCTATCCATCCGGATCGCTCATTGAGCCCGTTGATCACACTCGGTCAGGCTTCAGTTTCACATTAAGCCGACGTTTAAAAGATCCAGCTTGTGCAGATGGATGGCTGCTTGTTGCTGGCCACTCGGTGGGCATCGGAAAAGTAAAGTAGTCCCGTCCCGGCACCCTACCCACCAGCAGCCGGACCTGAACGTTCCAGCTTGGTTGAGAGGTGGATAAGGGTGCCAGTTATTAGGGCATCTAATTTGTAGATAGTTATCGGGGCCGTTGGCGAAGCAGCCTCCGACGAACCTTAGTGGCCTCAGCTAGCATCTTTAGATCAATACCAGACTGTCGCCGAAGATTGGGATTGCGTTCATAGTGCTCAATGGCTTGTTGGAGCAACTGAGCGGCCAAGACGGGGCCATTTACAGACATTGGTTTCATTAAGCAGGCTGCAGACTTCGAGTATGTTCTTCTTTTAAGACAATAATATCATTGACTGAATTGCCCTTGTTAATCTTGATCACTAGCGCATCCAGTAGGCGTTCAGCCCAGTTGGGAATAAACTTGTCCCCGGTTTGCAGCATTACCTTCGGATAACGGTACAGGTCACGACCTAAGCCAAACTGCACCGCACACCGCTTCATGGCATCACTAATGCCACCCTTTAGCGGTTCCACGTTGGTCCGACTGGCCGCATCGGCTTTGCTTACCCGGCGTCCATCAGGCAGTGTCACCGTTATTGTACAGATAAAGCCGTCGCCAACCTCCTCAAAACTGTTCTCCCAGTTACTCCAGCCAAACTGCGCATCGAAGCGCTCCATAACACAGCGATTGGTGATATAAGGCACAACGATCAACTTCTGACCGTCCTTAGTCTGGTTCTGCACACGCCACTCAATTTCCTCGGGACGAATAGGAGACAAAAGCATACTGAGGGTTGTGCTGGGCTTATCGGATTCGACGGTTTGCTGGTTGTTCATTGTTCTTGTTGTTGGTTGATTTCCAGATCAAATATAACCAATTCACTCCTATTTTACAATGTTTTGAAAAGCTTTTTAATTACCATTTACAAAAATGTTTATCTACATTTGATACATGGAAGAAAATGAACCCAAAACCAGAGGTAGGAAGAAAAAGCCTGAAACGGTAAAAAAGAAACCTCATCAGGTTTATGCGACCGATTCAGAATGGAGCGAGATTATCAGAAAAGCAGCGCAAGCAGGCAAAGAGGTATCGCCCTATATCATCGAGAAAGCGCTCAAATAAAGGCCGACGTTGCAACCGAAAACAAAAATGCCGATAAATTACTGAAAAACAGTAATTTATCGGCAACGTCTGTGGAGAATATCGGATTCGAACCGATGGCCTCTACAATGCCATTGTAGCGCTCTAGCCAACTGAGCTAATCCCCCATAAAAACCGCGTTACGTGGTTTCGTGGGGCAAATATGAGCAAAAATTCAACGTGTCCCAAATGCAGACACCATTTTTTTTCGGTAACCAGAGTTGCATAATTGTTGCCCGGACGGTGTTTGTTTTATACAAACAAATGCGTAGCTTTGGTAACAGTCCAGACATGTATGCATACCGTCTATATCATCTATAGCCCTACAACTGACCAGTACTTTATCGGTCAGACCAAAGATTTACGAATCAGCCTGTGGCAGCATAATGCCAAAACCAATCCGTCTACCGCTAATGGTAAACCGTGGGAGGTGAAGTTTACCCAGCAGTTCGCCACCCGGAATGAAGCGCTTAGCTTGGAAATGAAACTGAAAAACAAAGACCGAATCTACTGGGAAGAATTGATCAACAACTCCCAGTTGACAGCATAGCAAAACAAAGGCCGCTTCGAAGCGGCCTTTGTTTTTCTTCAGAATGGACGTAATGCCTTCACAAAACGCCCTTTGAAATAATCTGTGTACAGATTATCTTCACGAACTCCTCTCGACGACGAGGCATGAATAAAGCGAATGTCCTGAGTGCCTTTCACCTCCGTCACAATACCGGTATGGGAAACGTACCCAGCCTGTCCTTTATCGGGCACAAAGAAAATCAGATCGCCCGGTAATATTTCCTTAACCTCCACTTCACGGCCCACCTCCGACTGTTGCCAGGAGATTCGGGGCATTCGTAAGCCTACCGTATTAAACACAGCGTATACCAGCCCTGAACAATCGATCCCCTGGGAAGTATTGCCGCCAGACCGGTACGGCGTCCCTGTATACGTACGAGCGATCTTAACAACTTCGGGCACGTACTGACTTTCGTAGGTCCTTGAATCGACAACTTTGCCGGTGGGTTTAGTCGGAACGGCTGGCGGACGAGCCGGTGTTCGGCCGGTGGGTGTACGACGGGCCACCGGTCGCGTAGCTGCTGAGCGACGACTGACGGACGGTCCGGAAGAACGAAGAGCCTCACACGCGGTGAGTACTGAAAGCAGGCAAGCACTTAGCAGAACGGAATAAACGCCCCGGAACCAGCGTTGTTGCATACGGATGGGATTAGGGTCAGGCTTAAGCTACCGACTGATGGAATCCGTAGCCTAAGCGATAAGTGCAACCTATTAAATTTTCATAGATAACGCAATCCGTTTCCGGCTGGTATCTATTTCCAGAACCTTAACTTTTACTTTCTGGTACACGTTCACAACCGTTTTCGGGTCGGAAACGTAGTGATGAGCCAGTTGAGACACATGTACGAGTCCGTCCTGCTTCACGCCGATGTCGACGAATGCGCCAAAGGCTGTGATGTTTGTTACCACGCCTGGCAGCACCATACCTTCGTGCAAATCCTCGACCGACTTTATACGTTCGTCGTACTCGAAGACCGACAGTTGTTCGCGCGGATCGCGGCCCGGCTTTTCCAGTTCAGCCAGAATGTCTCGTAACGTCGGCAAGCCTATCGTTGCTGATACGTAACGCTCCGGACGTATCTGCTTTCGCAAGTCCGGCTTCTTGACCAGATCTACAACTGAGCTGCCCGTATCGCCCGCCATCCGTTCGACAACGGCGTAGCGTTCCGGATGAACGGCACTGTTGTCGAGCGGGTTTTCAGCGCCTTCGATGCGCAGAAAACCTGCACACTGCTCAAAGGCTTTTGGTCCTAACCTCGGTACTTTTTTGAGCTGCTCACGCGATGTAAACGCGCCATGTTCGGCCCGGTACGCAACGATATTACCGGCTAGCTGCGGCCCTAATCCAGACACGTAACGCAGCAGATAGGCGCTGGCCGTGTTAAGCGACACTCCTACCTGGTTTACGCAACTTTCAACAACTGTATCCAGGCTGCTCTTTAAATCCGTTTGATCAACGTCATGCTGATACTGTCCCACGCCAATCGACTTCGGGTCAATCTTAACCAGTTCAGCCAATGGATCCATGAGCCGTCGGCCTATACTTACAGCTCCGCGTACGGTTACGTCATGGTTCGGAAATTCGTCGCGGGCCACCTCGGAAGCCGAATACACCGATGCGCCCTGTTCGCTCACCATAAAAATGGGCTTGCCGAGTTCCAGATTCCGAATAAACATTTCGGTTTCGCGGCCTGCGGTCCCATTACCGATCGCTATCGCATCAATGCGGTATTGAGCAACGAGCTTTTGTACGTTCTGCGCGGCCTGCTGTTTCTGGGATTCCGACTGAACAAGGTACAGAACCGTATCGGCCAGCAGATTGCCCTGGGCGTCCAGACATACGGTTTTGCAGCCCGTTCGATAACCCGGATCAATAGCCAGCACCCGTTGCTGACCCAGAGGAGGGCTTAATAGCAATTGGCGTAAGTTATCGGCGAAAATTTGAATGGCTTCGGCATCCGCTTTGGTCTTGGACCGGTTATCGAACTCGGTCTCCAGCGACGGTTTCAACAAGCGCTTATACCCATCGCGAATGGCAAGTGTAAGCTGCTCTCTACAGCTTCGAGACGACGAGTTTTTACTGATAAACTGCCGTTCGAGTCGTTCAATGGCGACCTCTTCATCCGGGTTGATACTAACATTCAAAAATCCTTCGGCCTCTCCCCTTCGCAACGCTAGCAGCCGGTGCGACGGAACACGCCGGAGCGGCTCGGCAAAATCGAAGTAATCTTTATACTTTACGCCTTCCGCTTCTTTGCCTTTTTTGACAATAGAGCGGATAATAGCCTCTTGTTCGAACAGGTTTCGAATCCGCTGACGGGCATCGGCATCCTCGCTGATCCGCTCAGCTACTATGTCACGAGCCCCTTGCAGCGCATCCGCCAGGGTCGGTACAGCTTCCGTAACGTAACGTTGGGCAATTCGCTCAAGGTCAGATTCCCGTTGCATCACAATTACATTGGCCAGAGGTTCCAGCCCGCGCTCGATCGCAACCGAGGCCCGCGTTTTCCGTTTCTGCTTGTAGGGCAGATATAAATCTTCGAGGTCGGTTAAGGAATCGGTGGTTTCCAGTTTACGACGCAGATCAGGCGTGAGCTTGCCCTGTTCGTCGATTGATTTTAGAATGGCCTCCCGGCGCTTGTCCAAATCCTGAAGTTTCTGATACGTGTCTTTGATCGCCTGGATCTCGACTTCATCCAAGGGGCCACGGTCTGTAGCTGCGGTTGCTTCTTTGCGATAGCGAGCTATGAAAGGAACGGTAGCTCCTCCGTTCAATAGGTCAATGGCTGCGGTTACAGAGCGAACAGGCAGCCCAAGCTGGCTTGCCGTACGTTCTGGAAGCCGACGCAGTTCCGAAGATTGGGACATGTACTAAGTAAGATAATAAAGCGCAAAAATGGGCCTAGGAACCGATAGAGCAAAAAAAAACATGCCAGCTGGCATGTTTTTTACAACGGTTGTCTTCGGTATATCTTACGATTAAGCCATTTCGACGTTCACGGCATTTAAGCCTTTCTTACCGCGCTCGACATTGAACTTAACTTTGTCGTTTTCACGGATTTGATCGATGAGACCGGAAGCATGTACAAAAATGTCTTCGCCACCGTCATCTGGTTTAATGAACCCAAACCCTTTGGTTTCATTAAAGAATTTTACTGTTCCTGTTTGCATTGTATGTTTAAATTTAAGCGAAGGACGTCACAATAAATATGATTTCCAAATATCAGACGAAAATTTCCGCATTTAACTCATAATATCCTTCTAAATAGGCCCAAACAGGCCAAATTTAGGTATACACAAATCGCCCCGACCTGCGCAGGTCGGGGCGATTATCTATATACAGTATCCTTATACACTACGTTGGCAGGGATCAGGCCAGATACGGCAGATACGGGTTTAGTTTGTCTGTATCGCGAAAAGCCGTTACCTGATTGAGCTGACTGTTATATGCGTCGTAGCAAAGTTCTACGTAAAAGTCACGCAGGTTGTACAACAGAAAGATGGTATCACCTTCGTACCGGTTTGCCAAAATATCGCCGGCAAAGTAAAGCGTGTCGAGTTGCTGTTGGGCGGGTAGTTGCGTAAAGTCGGCGGGTTGCATAATGGCCTGAGTTGTCAGGCGAAATAAATCAAATCGAAGGGCCCGGCCAAACTCCAACCTCAACTTTATATACCAGACTAAAAACAGTCGTATCGTACAACTAAAACATTATCCATGGTAATACCTTACAGACCAGACAACTTATGACTCTCTATCAAGGGGCTCCCTCGAACCGCTTCTCAGGCAATTTTCACCTCGCGTCCGCTCCGGGCGGCCTGGTAGATCGCTTCTACTATTTTTATATCACGCAGACCCTCTTCACCCGGTACGAGCATCGGCTTGTTTTTCATGATGGACTCCGCATCGTCATCCATTTGCTTAGCTTGCTGCCAGGGCATTTCGTAGGGATGATTAATCAGATTACCGTTCCATTGGCCTTTTACACCGTTGTAGGCCGAGTAAGGCTCCATGTGCAACGTCCCTTTGCTGCCCGTTACGTGCAGGTAGTTCATGTTCATTCCGTAACTCGACTCTACCGAAGCGCGGGCTCCGCTCGGAAAAACAAGCTGCACCATTGACGTTTCGTCCAGACCATTTTTATACACATCGGGCCGCGATGTGTATTGCTGGGCCGTAACGGCAATGGGTTCTTCGCCGGTTGCTAACCGCGCCCCCTGTAATACGTAGACGCCCATATCGTACATGACGCCCCCGCCCATTTCTTTTTTTTGTTTCCAGTGATCGGTTCGGGCGTCGTAGTAGCCAGCGGCACAACTCACCATCTGAATCTTTCCGATTTGTCCGTCGCGCAGCACTTTAACGTATTCCTGTGTATTAGGATCATGGTGCAGCCGGTAGCCAACCGCCAGAGAGCGCTTGTTTTTGGCGCAGGCATCAATCATGTTCTGACATTCTTTCGCCGTAACGGCCATCGGTTTCTCTACCCAGACGTGCTTACCCGCTTTGGCGGCCCTGATGACATACTCTTCATGCATGGAGGGTGGCAGCACTACGTATACGACGTCAATGTCGGGGTTGTTGGCGATCTGATCGAACGTCTGGTACGAGTAGATGTTTTTATCAGGAATGTTGTACTGCTTTTTCCATTTCTCGGCTTTAGCAGGCGTGCCCGTTACAAGGCCGGCCAGGTAGCAATTCTTGGTTTTCTGAAGCGCAGGCGCTAATAGATCGGTACTGTAGTAACCCAGTCCAACCAGGGCTACCCCCAAGCGGTCTTTAGCCGGACGTGTAGCGGCTAGTAATACATTCGGCGATAACGTAGCGGCCGCACTCGTCAGAGCGGCTGTGTGCAGGAAAGTTCTGCGAGAGGTCATAGGATTTCGGGTTTGTCGTCTAAGGCGCAAGTTTATCAAGAATAGGGATTCGGAATACAAACGAACACCTGCGCCTACAATCTAAGCACAAAAAAGCCTCGGTCGAACCCAGCTACTAAGACTTTTGTTGAGAATAGGCATTGTCAGTATAGAACGGCCTATTTTTGTCGCATGTCTAAGAACGTATCGATTGGTTTAGTGCAGATGAGTTGCTCGGCCGATGTCGAGTCGAACATCCAGAAAGCTATAACTGGTATCCGTGAAGCCGCTCAGAAAGGAGCTCAGATTGTTTGTTTGCAGGAACTGTTCACATCGCTGTACTTCTGCGATGTCGAAGATCATCATAATTTCAGCTTAGCCGAAGCCATTCCGGGGCCAACTACCGAACGGCTAGGGCAGGTAGCGGGCGAACTGGGCGTCGTTATTATTGCGTCGCTATTCGAGAAACGGGCGCAGGGGCTTTATCACAATACAACCGCTGTGCTGGACGCGGACGGTACGTATCTGGGGAAGTACCGCAAAATGCACATTCCGGATGATCCGGGTTATTACGAAAAATTCTATTTCACTCCCGGCGATTTGGGTTACAAGGTGTTTGACACCAAATTCGCCCGGATTGGGGTGCTTATCTGCTGGGACCAATGGTATCCCGAAGCGGCCCGCATTACGTCGCTGATGGGGGCTGAAATTCTCTTTTACCCGACGGCTATTGGCTGGGATACCAACGAGCCCGATCCGAAACAAAATGAGGAGCAATACAACGCCTGGCAGACCATTCAGCGCAGCCACGCCATCGCGAACGGCGTACACGTCGTAGCAGTTAACCGGGTTGGACGAGAGGCTGACCAGCAGTTCTGGGGTGGCTCGTTCGTGGCCAATCCGTTTGGTTCCTTATTGTATCTGGCTCCGCACGACCAAGAGTTGGTGCATGTGCAGGAAGTTGATCTGGGCTTGTCGGAGAAATACCGGACTACCTGGCCATATTTCCGTGATCGACGTATCGACTCGTATCAGCCGATTACGAAACGGTATATTGATGAATAACGTAATGTTTTAGTCGTTCGTCAGCCGTTGAAACTTGCTGGCTAATGGTTTTCTTATACCCTTTATTCGGCAAGTAACTTAACTCGTTTAATGAAAGTAATCGTATCCTCGCTGGTAGCTGGTCTGGCTGGTCTAGGGTTCTGGTTCACCCGCCAGGCTGGTCCGCCCGTTCCGGAAGGCGTACAACTGCAGGAGCCATTACCTGCGCCTACCGCACTTACTCCAACACCCCGCGCCCGGTTCGCCCCCACGACCCGTAAAGGGTATTATAATATTGATGTGGTTAGCGACTTCAGCCTGCCAGTGACAAAGACCGTCACTTTCTGCGGAGCGGGCCGTAACCTACACCTCCAGCAGGACCCCGGCAAACTCTTCCGGCGCGGCTTTTCGTCCGTCGAGCAAACTCGGATGATTCCCCGCGTAGAAATCTGGACTGACGGCTTTCCGGCGAAAGACTGGAGAAGCAGTCTCAAGCAGAGCCAGCGAGCGCTGATCCTGTATCAGGATTATTTCGCCAACTCGTTCGGGCTGGGCTGGGCACGTAATAGCCAATACGCCAAGGATGTTCTTTACAAGAGCGCACCGGGTGCCCGCGCCACCCGCAACACGCTTTATCAGGCATCAATGGAATTGCAGGGCGGCTGCGTGGGCTTCGGAGACTGTCCACCGGGAGGCATGAAAAGCAGTTTCAGCAAGATATTTCTGGATATTGAGAACGAAGGAGCCAGCCGGGAAAATCAGCAGGAGCAGGTGAACCTCTATACCTTCATGATGAAAACGCTGAAGGAAAACGTAAGTCCGCAGACCGAGATTGGCTCCATCGCTCCGGTGCCGCATAATAGCTACGGTTACTCGCGGGCTGAAGACTACACGGCGGCGGCAGATTGGCTATGGAGCACCCCCGCTCAACACACCACCACCAGCCGACAGCGTGGTATGCCAGACAACCTTATCGGGAAAACGTTTGCCGATTACGCCGATTTTCAAATGCCCGGTACGTACTATTTATACCCCGAATTTGACTATACGGCCCGCCATACCAACGATGCCGACCGCCACTGGTTGGGGGCCCTACTGGGTGAACAGGAAGTGAATCGCAAGCTGTCTCCCAAAAAACGGATTGCCTGGCATTGGGTCTTTAATACCCAAAACAGTGAGTTCCCCAACAGCGGTAAGGCCGAGCACCCGGCTCCGCCAGCCGTTGCCGAAGGTATGGCCACCTTTTACTGGTTCACCGGCGCGTACGGTGTTCTATTCTGGGACGACCAAAAAGATCTTACCCCCGATCAGCCCTCTCCCACTGACCCTGCGTTAAAGGGGTTGGCCAACGATCGGAACTATGCGTGTTACGAACATTATATCCACGGCCTCTGGCGGCTTTTCAAGCACCACGGCAATATGTTCAATGGCCGGGAAACGTACCTGAACGAAAATACGGACTGTTCGTACGACGGTGGAAAAACCTGGATTAAGTATAACGCCAATCAGATCAAAACACGGGATTTGCCTTTCGTGCGCGCCATTGTCAACGGCGATCAAATTCTGGTAGCCGCTACGAAAGCCTACGCGCAGCCAACACAGACTACGCAGGTGATGCTACGGTATATTCAAAATGGCTACAACTTTTATACAAAGATTTCCCTGAAAGGCGACGAAATTTATCTGGGTCGTGCTACAATGAGCCGTCGGAAATAAATTGCGGTTGGTGCTACCACAACGGGCAGTACCAATCTGATCAGCTATGAATCTTGGCATTGAAATAGGCGGCACGAAGCTGCAATTGGTAACCGACAACGAGCAGGGTCAGCTTGTTCAACGATTCCGCTTTGAGGTTGACCCGGCAAAGGGCGCGGATGGGATTTTAACCCATATTTCGGACGTATTACAACAGCTACCAGAAGCCCCCCGCGCCATTGGCGTTGGCTTTGGCGGACCGGTCGACTGGACAAGTGGACGTATCGCGACGTCGCATCAGGTTGGCGGCTGGTCAGGGTTCGATATGACGGGCTGGCTCCAGGAGCGGATTCCGGGCGTAACCGTACGGGTTGAGAATGATGCCAACGTAGCCGCCCTGGCTGAAGCCCGACACGGGGTTGCCACCGGTTTTCGTCACGTATTTTACAGTACGTTAGGCAGCGGAGTCGGCGGGGGCATGGTGATTGACAAACAGATTTACCACGGAGCCACGCCCGGCGAAGCCGAGATCGGCCATCTATGGCTCGTTCCGCCGGGCGAATCCACGCCGGGTCAGACGATTGAACAAACCGTATCGGGCTGGGCGGTCGATAAACAGATTCGGGAGTTGCTTCCGCAGCTTCCTGACGATTCTCCGTTGAAACGACTTGTTTTCGACGCCCATGCTGCCGGGGACATAGGTAAAGAAGCCCGGTTCCTGCACCCGGCTTACGAAGCCAGTGACCCCGTGGCCCGAATGCTTATCGAGCAGATCGGTTCGGTACTGGCGCTAGGCTTATCGCATGTCGTCCACCTGTTCCATCCCGACGCGATTGTCCTGGGCGGTGGGCTTTCGTTGCTTGGCGAGCCACTGCGGACTGCGGTTCGCCACGCCTTACCCCGATTCGTAATGAGCGCTTTTCAACCTACTCCCATTGTGCTCCTTGCGAAACTGCGGGAAGATGCAGTACCGACCGGTGCCTTGTCGTTAGTTCGCTAAACGCAGTCTTCTGTTTGAACCAAATGCTACGTATAGGAAATGAATACCGATTACTTCCAGGCTTATATTGATCGCCAGAAAGCGGCTTACGATGCCATTCCGCTGGACCGCGTAGAACACCTTAGTTCGCTCATCAAACAGTGCTGGCAAGATGATCGGCAGTTGTTCGCGTTTGGCAACGGTGGCAGCGCATCGAACGTATCCCACTTCATTACGGATCTTGGCAAAAGTGCATCCGACAAGATGGGCAAACGTTTTCACTGCCTGTCACTCAACGAGAATCTATCGTGGATTACCGCCCTGGGTAATGATTACTCGTATGAAGATGTATACGCTCAGCAACTTCAGAATTACGCCCGGCCCGGCGACCTGGTGCTAACACTCAGCGTAAGCGGCAATTCCCCAAATCTGGTTAAAGCGGTCGAGTGGGCGAACAACCATGGCCTGACTACCATCGCCCTGGTTGGAGGTAAGCGGGGCAGGCTGGCAGATCTTGCCCACGAATCCATCGTTATCCAGGATGAGCATTACGGACGGGTTGAAGACGCCCAGATGACCATCTGTCACATGCTTTGTTACGGGTTTATAGAAAGCTAAGGGAACGAGAAGAGAGACAAGCAGGGAAGCAAAGACTTCTCCTTTGTTCCTTTCCTCCCTTCTTCCCTTTCAGGAATACCGGTCGTTACGCCACGGGTACGCCGTATTCGAGTAGCCGCGTTCTTCCCAGAAGCCCAATTGATTTTTAGCCAGAAACTCGATACGCTTTATCCATTTCGCTCCCTTCCAGGCGTATAATTGGGGCGTAATCATTCGTAGCGGTCCGCCATGTTCTTTAGCCAGCGGCTGACCGTCGGCGGTGTGCACCAGCAGAACGTCGGGCTTGAGCGCTTCTTCCAAGGATACGTTGGTCGAGTAGCCATCGTAGCCGTAGCACATTACGTGGGTAGCGGTGCCTTTTGGATCGACTAAAGCGGCCAGATCCATAAAGCGGACACCTACCCAGGGAACATCTAACCGCGACCAGGTGGTCACGCAGTGAAAGTCGCTTACATCCTCAACCTGCGGCAACGCCATCAGGTCTTCCCACTTTAACCGTACCGGGCTGTTTACTTCGCCATCAATATTAAGTTGCCACTTATCAAGTGGAATGCTGGGCTGATACCCTAAATCCAGTACCGGCCACTTCGCGGTGACGGTCTGCCCAATGGGTACCGTTGGCATTCCGTGGCGGTTCGGTGCCCCTGACCCGCGTGGTTTTTCGTCCGTCATTGATGGTGTCTGCGCCATTTTCTCCTCAAACCGACGTTTGAGTTTCATCCGGGCATCGACAATCTTATCTGTTTTTTCGTTGGCTTCCATACGCGCCTGTGAGTTTTCTCTTTTTACCCTTAATAAACAGTAAACAGGAATCAGTAGTTTTGTTAACCTAAAAACTCAGCCTTATGCGTCAGTTCTTTGCCTTCCTATGCCTCGCCTTGATTAGCTTTCACGCATCTGCTCAAAGCGCACCCACCAAGCAGGATGATATTCGTCAGCTTATGACCATGATGGGCACAACCTCCCTGATGGAGCAGTCGATGAGTCGGTTCGTTGAAACCTTTAAAAAAGCGAATACCGGCCTTCCGGAGAGTTTCTGGACTGGTGTTGAAAAGGAAGCGAACTACCAGGACCTGATCAATAGGCTGATTCCTGTGTACGAGAAGCATTACACCCATGATGAAATCAAGGAGCTATTAGCTTTCTACAAATCGCCACTTGGTCAGAAATCCATCCGCGAACTTCCGGCCATCATGCAGGAATCGGCCAGCATCGGCCGGGAATGGGGTGAACAACTAGGACGGCGGATTGCGGATCGCATCCAGGCCGAAAAATCGCCCCCAAAAAACTAACTCTGTTACGCTGTGCGTACGTAACTGCCCAGCAGTTTAACCTCAGCCGCGTGGTGATTTAAGATCTCCTGCAAGGCGGGTTCGTTGGCATGACCCTCACATTCGATCAAAAACCAGTACCGGAACGTAGCACCTTCGCGCAGGGGACGGCTTTCGATTTTGGTTAAGTTGATGCCACGGGCGTTGAACTCCTGCAGAAATTCGGCCAGTACCCCCGGTTTTTCCGTATTCGGCAGCCGGGCAATGATGGTCGTCTTATCATGCCCGCTGGGCTGGTTGACAAAATTCTTCGCCAAAATCAGAAATCGCGTCCGGTTCAGATCACTATCGCCGATGTTGTCGAATAACACCGGAACATCAAACAACTTGGCTGCGATGTTCGAACAGAGGGCCGCTGCGGTGGGTTGCTGCGCGGCTAGTTTGGCCGCCTTTGAGGTCGATTCAACGGGCACCAGTTCAGCCTGTAATCCGTCGAACGTATCGTTCAGAAACTTGCTGCACTGCCGAAAGGCGATGTCTTTAGAGTAGATGTGCGTAATCTCGGCCAGATTTTCCGTTTTTGTAGCAAACGTAAAATGTACGGGAATCTGAGCCTCGGCGGCAATGGTCAGGTCCTTTTCAAGGAGCAGATCAATGGTCTCCAGCACAATCCCTTCCTGATTGTTTTCAATGGGTACCACTCCGAACCGAACACGCCCGGTTTCGACGCTTTCGAATACCGAGCGGATCGTAGGCAGGGTCATGTAGGCGCTCATTGCTCCAAACCGGCTTTCGGCGGCCTGATGCGTGAAACTTCCCTCTGGACCCAGGTAGGCTACTCGCTCCGGCAGTTCGAGGTTACGCGATACGGCAAATATTTCCAGAAAAATGGCTTCGATGGCGGGGCGATTCAGCAGACCATCATTTTGGTTATGCAGCCGATCAAGAATTTGTTTTTCGCGCTCGGGGCGATAGATAACCGTATTGGTAGACCGTTTCAGTTCACCCACTTTTCGGACCAGTTCCATGCGCTTGTTCAGCAGCAGCAGCAGTTGGTCATCCAGGGCGTCAATGTTGTTACGGAGCGATTCGAGAGTCATCAGTCAAAAAGTGCAGCCTTTGCAGTAGGCATCAGGCAGTGTACCACAAAAGTACACTGCCTGATGCCTACTGCAAACAATTGGCTAAACTAATGCCGCTTCGTCAACATCTTTCTCAATCCGCAGATTGTCGATAATAAAGCGCTGGCGGTCGGGTGTATTTTTGCCCATGTAGTAGCTCAATAGCTTGGGTACCGACGTTTCTTTCTCCATAATCACCGGCTCAAGCCGCATATTTTCACCGATGAACAAACCGAACTCTTCGGGTGAAATCTCGCCTAAGCCTTTGAACCGCGTAATCTCTACTTTCTTGCCACTTTTCATCAGCTTATTGATAGCCGTCTGCTTTTCCTCTTCGGAATAGCAATAAGTAGTTTCCTTGTGGTTTTTCGGGTTTCGCACGCGGAACAGGGGCGTTTCCAGAATATACAGGTGTCCGTTACGTACCAGATCCGGAAAAAACTGAAGGAAAAACGTCAGCATCAGCAGCCGGATGTGCATCCCATCGACATCCGCATCAGTCGCGATGACAATCCGATTATAGCGTAGCCCTTCTAACCCTTCTTCAATGTCCAGCGCGTGTTGAAGAAGGTTGAACTCTTCGTTTTCGTACACAACCTTCTTGGTAAGGCCGTAGCAATTCAACGGTTTACCCCGCAGGCTGAACACCGCCTGCGACTGCACATTTCTGGACTTTGTAATTGAACCGCTGGCTGAATCGCCTTCAGTAATGAACAACGTCGACTGGTACCGATCGTCCGCTTTTACGTCAGGCAGGTGGTTGCGGCAGTCACGAAGTTTTTTGTTGTGCAGACTTGCTTTTTTGGCACGATCATTGGCCAGTTTCTTGATGCCGGCGAGTTCCTTGCGTTCCCGCTCCGATTGCTCGATCCGCTTTTTTAGCGCGTCACGAATGGTCGGGTTCATGTGCAGAAAATCGTCTAACCGTTCTTTAACGAAATCCTTAACAAACGAATTGACTGACTGCGCATTGGCCTCCGGCGACATGTTTACCGAACCCAGCTTTGTTTTGGTCTGCGACTCAAATACCGGTTCCTGCACGCGAATGCTGATGGCCGCAATGATGCTGGCCCGGATGTCGGTAGTTTCGTAGTTCTTGTCAAAGTGTTTACGTACCGTTTCAACCACGGCCTCTTTGAGAGAGTTGAGGTGCGTACCGCCCTGCGTGGTGTACTGCCCGTTCACGAATGAGTAGTACTCTTCCCCGTATTGGTTGCCATGTGTTAGGGCAATCTCCAGGTCATTGCCTTTCAGGTGAATGATTGGGTAACGTAGCGAATCTTCATCCGTCTTATTACGGAGCAGATCCAGCAGGCCATTCTGCGATATGTATTTCTGCTTGTTAAACGCAATCGTCAGTCCGGCATTGAGGTAGCAGTAGTTCCAGATCATGTTCTCCAGATACTGCGGTATATAATGAAAATGCTTAAAGACGGTGTCGTCGGGTTCGAAGCAGATCAGCGTTCCGTTCCGTTCGCTGGTAGTTTCTTCACCCTGCTGTTTAAGTTCGCCCCGTTCAAACTCAGCCCACACGGCACGTCCGTCCCGAAACGACTGAACCCGAAAATACGTCGACAAGGCATTGACGGCTTTCGTACCAACGCCGTTCAGGCCTACCGATTTCTGAAAGGCCCCTGAGTCGTATTTGCCACCAGTGTTTATCTTGGAAACAACCTCAACGACTTTGCCCAATGGAATACCCCGGCCATAGTCACGAACTTCGACGCGGTGATCCGTTACGCGAATATCAATGATCTTGCCGAAGCCCATGACGTGCTCATCAATACAGTTGTCAATGGTTTCCTTGAGCAGAACATAGATCCCATCATCAGCCGCTGAACCATCGCCGAGTTTACCGATATACATACCCGGCCGGAGACGAATGTGTTCCCGCCAATCGAGTGAGCGGATACTATCTTCATTGTATTGAACGGGTTGATTTGTCAATTCTGCCATACAGGAATAGTGAATAATAGACTTTATGAAAGCGGCTGGCTTAACGTGTGTATTTGACGAACATCGGAAAAATCATACCCTGCTCAAGCAAGGCAATAAATGTTTCCGCTGAATAGAAAACTGTTCGCAATCCGACAAAAGTTCGTTTACTTTGCCAGCTGAACTGTGCTTTGTACTATAAGACCTAAAATGTCGTTAGATACAAGTCTTCGCCTTTATTGCCGCAGAAGCTGTTCGACATCTTAAAAATATGCAAAATTTGCGAATTATTCACGACTTTCCCCTAAATTCTTTTCATACCGCAAGGGCTCTTTTTCAACGTCGAATTTGTACAGGCATTACGGCTTTGCTGCTATCCGTAACGGGCTTCATCACGCAAGCCCAGATTGCCCCTGCCCCCGCTGGTACAGGCACAGCCTCGCCCGGTGCCGTTCGATCCGGCTCATCACCGGCCACCTCAACCCAGTCTGGCCGAAGCGCTACGTTGCCCGGTGGAGTTAACACCAGTAATCTACCAGCCAATATTCAGCAGCAGATCAACCAGGCGGGTGGACAAATTCCGGGACGTAACGTACGTACCGGTCGTACAACATCGCAACCGACCAACAACCCACTCCGAACGAATCCGACCGGACGCAGTCAAACCGCCGTTGATCCGGCAGACACCACCGACCGGGGTCCACAGACGGATAAAGAGGTGATCGAAGATGGCTACGAGCGGGCGCGTCGCCAGGAACGTGAAGAAACGCGTCGAAAACTCTTCGGCTATTCGATATTTAATGACCCCGACGTGGCGGCTTCGTTTGAGCCCAACATAAATATTGCGACTCCCCGGAACTACATCGTCGGGCCCGGCGATCAGTTGAATATCCGCATCTACGGCTATTCGGAGGTTGATTATTCGCAGACAGTTTCACCCGAAGGAGCGGTTTACTTCGCCAATCAATCGGGGATTGGTCCGGTCTCTGTATTAGGGCTGTCGGTAGAGCAGGCCAAAGCCCGAATCGAAAGTCGGCTGGCCACTAAATTTGTGGGGTTGCGGTCCTCATCCTACGGCCCTAAAAATACATTTTTAGAGGTTTCTCTGGGCGCTATCCGGAGCATACGCGTAACTATAACGGGCGATGCGGTTCGGCCGGGCACGTACACACTCTCCTCCCTATCGACGGCGATGAACGCCATTTATCAGGCGGGTGGCCCCAATGAACTCGGTTCCTTCCGGCGGGTGCAGCTGATCCGTAATAACCGGGCTATTGCTACGCTGGATCTGTATGATTACCTGCTGAACGGTACGCAGCGCAACGACTTCCGGCTACAGGATAACGACAACATCCGGTTTACTACGTATCTGACACGGGTCGAAATTTCCGGTACTGTTAAACGAAACAATATTTTTGAGATGATGCCGAACGAAACGCTCGATCGGCTTCTCTTCTACGCCGGTGACTTCGCGGCTAACGCTTACAAAAGCCGGGTTAAAGTAACGCGCCTGACCGATCGCGAACGTAAAGTGATTGACGTAACGGCTTCCGAGTTTAAAACCTTTAAGATGCAGGATGGCGACCTGGTTACGGTCGAACAGCTTCTGGATCGTTTCGAGAACCAGATTACGATTGAGGGAGCAGTTTACCGGCCGGGGCAGTACTCACTTGATAACAACCAGACCCTAAAGAAACTGATTAGCACTGCCGAGGGCCTAAAAGGTGATGCCTTTACGGGCCGGGTTAATATTGTCCGGACCCGCGAAGACCTGGCCATCGAGAACATAACCGTCAACTTAGCCAACATCCTGGCCGGTACAGAACCCGACGTAACGCTTCAGCGCGAAGACCAGATTATTATTCCATCGCGCTTTGATCTGACCGAGCAGGCTAAAGTTTCGGTGATGGGCGAAGTCAACTATCCCGACGAAAACATTCAGTACATGGCGAACATGTCGCTGAACGATGCCTTACTCCGCGCCGGTGGATTAAAAGAATCAGCAGCCGCTTCGCTGGTCGAAGTGGTTCGGCGGAAGAAGGATGTCGACCCACGCTCCGCTTCGGCGCAGGTAGCCGAAATTCACCGGTTCAATGTTAACCGTGATCTGTCGATTAATTCGGATGAGAACCGGTTTATCCTGGAGCCTTTCGATCAGGTTATCGTCCGTCGGTCGCCGAATTACCTGGTTCAGACGTACGCCAACATCGAAGGCGAGGTTATCGTCCCTGGTTCGTACGCGATCCGCAGCAAAGACCAGAAAATTTCTGATCTGGTTACTTTAGCCGGGGGCCTTACTCCACAGGCCTATGTGGAAGGGGCAACGCTGGTTCGGCGCGTAAGACTCAGTGCCGACGAAGTTGCGCGTCGGAAACAGTCCCTGGAGGATGTAGCTGATGCAGCCAGTATTGGCCAGGTTACCGTAGAAACAGATAGCGTGTCTTCCGACAAGCCAGAGTCGATCGGAATCAACCTGAAAAAGATTTTGGCTAAGCCTGGTTCTTCCGAGGATATTCTGGTCCAGGAAGGCGATCTGTTACGTATCCCGAAACTGCTCGAAACGGTGCGGATTCAGGGCGAGGTATTGCTGCCCACGACGGTTAAGTACCGCCCCAACCAAACCTTCCAGGATTACATTTCGCAGTCGGGTGGATTTACCGCTAAATCACAGCGCCGGAAATCATTCGTAATTTACGCAAACGGCTCGATCGACCGCACCCGTAAATTCATGTTCTTCAACGTGTATCCGCGTGTTGAGCCAGGTGCCGAGGTTGTGATTCCGAAGAAGACTTCTGTTCCTCTCACGCCACAGCAAATTCTTAGCTCAACAGCTGGTACTATTTCGTCGCTCTTATCAGTAATTGGCCTGGTCATCGCCTTAAGTCGGGTAGGACGATAATCTAACATTGCTATGACTCCAACAAATCCGATAAACAGTAATGCTGACGTCCTGGCAACGGGTCGGCCCTTGCCCCCCGATCAAATTTCGCCGAAGTCGGTTGTAGTACGTATTCTTAAACTAAAGGATGTTGCCCGCCGGAACTGGAAGCTTCTGCTCATATTGACGGCGATTGGCGGCACCATCGGTCTTGCTTACGATCTGACCCACAAAAAAGCGCCTATTTATAGTGCCACGATGCTCTTCAACCTCGGGGGTGGTTCATCAGGGAGCAGCTTCGGCGAATTGGGCGCGCTGGCCAGTGCATTTGGTCTGAGTCAGGGTGCCGCAGATGCGAACATCTTTGTGGGGGACAACTTCCTGATCTACGCCAAATCGAGACCCGTAGTCGAAAAAACGTTGATGAAACGGGATACGATCAACGGCAAAGACACGCTGTTGGTGAACTATTACATCCGTCACAGTGGAATTCGGGATGAAGAGTGGGAAGAAGATGATACCCTTCGAGCCTTTTACTTCAAGAAAAGCAAAGAGCCAGTCGAGTACACCAAGCTGGAACAACGGGTGATGTCGGACATTTACACCCGCATCAAATCAGAAATGGGGGTTACGCAACCCGAACGAAAATCCTCGTTTATGGAGCTTCGCTGCGGTATGCAGGATGAGATGCTGGCCGCCCACTTCATTACCAAACACCTCACAACGATCGAAGAGGATTATCGGAAAAAGCAAACCAAGAAAACGCGTGAGATGTTCGATCTGCTGAATTCCCGGGCCGACTCGATCGCCCGTATCCTGAGCGGAACAGAAAATCGGCTGGCTAAGTACATGGACCAAAATCAGCAGGTAGTCGTTGCGCAGGGGCGGATTATGGAAAACCGATTGACCCGTAATTCTACGTTCCTGACAACGCTATATTACCAGGCCCTGCAAAGCGCGGATAATATGCGGTTGTCGCTGATTCGTGAAGCGCCTTTATTTACCATTCTGGAGCCGGTAGCCTTTCCGCTGTATAAGGAGATAAAAACGCAGGTTGGTATGCAGGCGGGCATCGCATTAGGGCTGATTCTGTCAATCATTATCGTCTTTCTGCGCGAAACGTATCGCTCGATTATGCAGGAAGGGTAACCGACCTTTCAGCCACCACCAGACCAAATTGCAGAACAGACCATTATCGAACGGCACCACCCACTGCCATGAAAACGCACGAAGTAATTATTGAACCCGGTCGCGCTGAGCGGCATTATTGGCGAGATTTATGGCGCAACCGCGAGTTGATGTATATCTTGTCCATGCGCGACGTGTCGGTACGTTACAAACAGACCGCCCTTGGCACGGCCTGGGGTCTGATTCGCCCATTAACGACGATGCTGATCATGGTGTTCGTGTTCAGCAAAATTGCCAAGCTGCCCGCCGATCCCGGTGTTCCTTACCCGCTTATGGTATTGGGCGGTATTACCGTCTGGACGTTTTTTTCAACCGCGTTTACCCAGATCAGCAACAGCGTTACGTTGAACTCAAATCTGGTCACCAAAGTCTATTTCCCGCGTTTGATCATGCCCATCAGTTCGATCGCGGTTAGCTTCATTGACTTTTTGGTGTCGCTGGGTCTCTTTATTTTGCTGGCTATCTGGTACCGATTCGTTCCGGATTGGCACATTCTGCTTGCGCCTGTGTTCATATTGCTGGCAGTATTAGCCTCGTTTGCGTTTGGACTATTTTTTGCTGTCATCAACGTGCGATTCCGCGACGTTGGGCAGTTGATTCCATTTTTGGTGCAGGTTGGATTCTACGCCTGCCCGATTGCTTACAGTAGCCGACTTGTAGCCAATGAATCCTGGTATTCACTGTACATCCTGAATCCGTTGGTTGGCATTATTGACGGGTTTCGTTGGTCTTTGTTGGGAGAAAATGCGTACTTTAACCCCCGGAGCCTACTGACTTCCGTTGCGATTGTCGGGGTTTGCCTGGCTATATCCATTTATTTCTTTCGCAAACGCGAAAACACCTTTGTCGATGATATTTAACGATTTATGATCGCGGTATGGGGCAGGATATTGACCTGATATGAAGACTCATCATCCACCATACTCGGCTAATCGTAAGTCATAATTACTATGTCCGTCATTACTGTCGAAAATATAAGTAAGCAATACATCATTGACCACCAGAAAGGCAAGGGCTCGACCACGCTCCGGGATGTAATTTCAGAAAACTTCCGGCAGCTATTCGGAAAAGGAAAGCAGCAGACTGAAATAACCCGGGAAGAGTTCTGGGCCTTGCGTGACGTAAGTTTTTCCATTGAGCAAGGCGATCGCGTTGGTATCATCGGCCATAATGGAGCCGGTAAGTCGACCATGCTCAAGATCCTGAGTAAAATTATTGAACCAACTACCGGTAGTGTTCGCATTCGCGGACGAGTAGCCAGCCTGCTCGAAGTTGGCACCGGTTTTCACCCGGAATTGACCGGTCGCGAAAACATCTACCTCAACGGGTCGCTGCTTGGAATGACCCGGAGCGAAATCCGTAAACAGTTTGACGAGATCGTGGCCTTTGCCGGTGTCGAAAAGTTTCTCGACACCCCCGTTAAACGCTATTCGTCGGGCATGTACGTACGGCTGGGCTTCGCCATTTCGGCCCACCTCGACCCTGAAATCATGATCGTCGATGAGGTACTGGCCGTGGGTGATGCGGAGTTCCAGAAAAAGAGCCTGGGCAAAATGCGCGACAACTCGGCAAGCGGCCGGACCGTTATTTTCGTTAGCCATAACTTGACGGCGGTACAGGCACTCTGCAACAAGACCTTGTATTTTGAGCGGGGCCAGTTGATTGAGCAGGGCGAAACCAACCAGGTTATTGCCTCGTACCTGAGCAAAGTATCGAAGACGCGGCTGACCCGCCATTGGGATAACCCCGAAGATGCTCCTGGCAACGATCTTGTGCGCGTTCGTCGGATTGAGTTGATTCCGGAATACCAGGATGACTTAACGACCATTGATGTTCGGACACCGATGAAAGTGCGATTCGAGTTCTGGAACATGATGGAACGCGCTAATTTAAACCTAAGCCTGCACCTTAATTCGTTAACCGGCGAATGCATTTTTAACGTTGGTACTCAGTCGCAACCCTACGGAAAAGGGTTGATTGTCGGTGAATGCACCATTCCCGGCTATTTCCTGAACGACGGTACGTATACGATTTCCGTAATGATTGTGAAGGATACCGTTACTCCGCTTTATGTTATGGATGAGGGTATTACCTTTGATGTTGAGGACTACCGCGAAGGCATTGCCTGGTACGGAAAATGGCCGGGCTACGTACGTCCCCAGTTTCCGTTCCAGATGGAAATGCTGGAGGAGGTTCCTGTAAAATGAATGTACAGCTCAGCTATTTTCAGCGTTTCGGCGAATATACTCCTGAATCCTGAAAAAAAGATGAGCGTTCCCGTGAAGACAATCCATGATTAACGTCACCAAATCATACCTGCCGGACTTAGACGAATACACCAAATACCTGTCGGGTATCTGGGAGCGTGTTCACCTGACGAATGACGGTCCTCTGCTCCGCCAGCTTGAAGATCAGTTGAAGGAGTATCTGGGTGTGAAACACCTGAAGTTCTGCTCCAACGGAACGATCGTTCTTCAGATGGCCCTGAAAGCGCTCGACATTACCAAGGAAGTAATTACTACGCCTTTTTCCTACGTTGCTACCACGAATGCCTTGTTGTGGGAAGGCTGTACGCCCGTATTTGCCGACATCCGTCCGGATGATTTCTGCATTGATCCGGATAAGATTGAACCGCTGATCACCCAAAATACGCAGGCCATCATGGCTACCCACGTGTATGGTAACGCCTGCCGGATTGAGCAGATTCAGGCCATTGCCGAGCGCTTCAAGCTAAAAGTTATCTACGACGCAGCCCACACTTTCGGCGCTAATTACCAGGGGCAATCTATCTTAAGCTACGGCGATGTCAGTACGTGTAGTTTCCACGCCACAAAAGTTTTTCATACCGTCGAAGGCGGCTGCCTGGCCACGAACGATGATGAACTGGCGAATAAACTGCATTTCTACCGATCGTTTGGGCATCGCAACGACGATTACTACAGCATTGGCATAAACGCGAAAAACTCCGAGTTTCACGCGGCCATGGGCCTGTGCGTTTTGCCGAAAGTACCGGACCTGATTGCCGCCCGAAAACAGGTATTTGGCTATTATAACGACCGGCTTGATTTTACCCGAATCAGCCGTCCGACGTTAGCTCCAGGTGTTGACTACAATTACGCCTATTACCCGGTTGTCTTCGATTCCGAAGAGTCCTTGCTGCGGGTGGTTGATGGTCTGAAAGCCCAGGACATTGTGCCCCGGCGCTATTTTTATCCATCGCTCAATACCTTACCGTTCGTAAATCAGCTTCGGTCGGGAGCGGTCGAGTCTTGTCCGATCTCCGAAGACATATCGCTGCGGGTGTTGTGTCTCCCACTTTATCCTGACTTAGCCGAAGCGGATGTCGACCGGATTGCAACGCTTGTCAATGAAGCTGTTGCGGTAGACCACGTTGATCATTAGCCAACCGGCCGTTAAACTCATCCCCTTGAGCTATATGCTTCAGTAATTCGACCGAATGACGCTGCTGTACCTTATTTCTGGTTTTCTGTTTATTGCCTATCTCGGATGGTTAGCCGCTCGAATATGCCGTCCGTCCTTGCCCGAGTGGCTACTGACTATCTTTTTATTAGGAGCCGGCAGTGTAATCCTGACGGGATTTATATTATCCGCGTTGTATCAAACGGCTAACGCTCCTGTCTGGGCCGTCTCGGTTTTTGGTACTGCTACCGTATTGAGTGCAATTCTGAACCGCTTATCAACCGAGCGGACGCGTTTCTCTATCTCGGAGCTGGTACGTACCAGTCTCAGAACCTTCTCAGATTGGTTTGGCAGTTTATCGATGTATACGAAGTTCGTATTCGGCAGTTTACTCATTACGTTAAGTGTAATTGCCTTTACTAACTTGTTGCTGGTGCTGTTCACCGTTCCGAACGAATGGGATAGCATGACGGGCCACCTGAACCGGGTGATGCAGTACCTGCAACGGGGCAGCATGAGGCACTTTGGTGGTACGAACTGGAACATAGACACGTATCCGAAAAGCGTCTGTACGCTTCAGATCTATTCATTTCTGATGACGGGCCGGTTTGAAAACGGCTTCAAGTTTATTCATCACCTCAGTTACTGGACTGCCGTTGTCGCGGTTTTCGGTATTGTACAGCGTATTGGCAAAAACCTGTCGGCTAGTTTTTTTTGTGCATTGGCGTACGCCCTGCTGCCCGATTTTCTGATGCAGGCGATCACCACTGAAACGGATATTGTTTTAACGGCCTACCTAAGCGTGCTGCTCTACATGCTGTTTACGTACCAGCAAACCAAGGACAACCGGTATCTGTACCTGGCGGGAATGGCGTTCGGCATTGCCTTTGGCCATAAGATCACTTTCGCTCTACTGCTGCCTTCGGTCTTTGTTATCATGGTCTATACGGTCTTTTTGTCATCGTCGTGGCAGATTACCTTTACCAGAACCTGGCGGTTAGCCGCGGCCATTCTGGTGGGCATCTGCCTCTGGACACTTCCGACCGGCTACCTTAAAAACGTTGAAGTTTTTGGTCATCCCATTGGCCCGCCGACCGCCTTAAAGCATCAGTCCGTGGAGCGGGCTGGCTCACTGACGAACCTGCTGGAGCAGGGCAGCCGGAATGTTGTCCGGTATGGCTACGATCACGTGAACCTGGATGGTATACGTAACACAACGCTTGGGGCATCCGTAAACCATACCATGCGCACACCGCTGGTTGCCCTGGAAGATAAATTGCACATGCGACTGGACGAAGAAACCGATTTTTCGATTCAGCCGTTTGCCTTCGACCGTCGGTTTGTTTTCTACAATGCCAATCCTTATTGGGGTGTCTTTGGCTTTGGTTTGATTTTTCCGCTGCTCTTTCTGGTTCTGATTGGATACGTTCGGTCAACTCCGCACATCTTTCTGGGTTTAGCTTTGCTGCTTCATTTCGCAGCCCTTTCCTACTCGGCTCCATACGACCCGTTCAAAGGGCGCTACTTCATCGAGACCGGTCTGTTCGGCGTTACGTTTCTTGCCCTACTGTTTTTGCATCCGCGCACCTCCGTGGCCGTTCCCAACCGAACGATCTGGAAAGGCTACGTAGCGCTGATAACCGGGTTGGGGTGTATGTCAGCACTGATGAGCGTTTTCATGAACATCCGCGCTTTACCGTTCGGCTGGACAGCTCCCGACGGACATACGTATTCGTCAGCGTTCCAGTCTGATCGCATACGGCAGATGACGCTTGGCCGCCCGGATATTTATGCACCGTACAAACGCTTTGACGAGCTTGTTCCCGATACGGCGACTGTAGCCCTGGGTACCATCAACGACGACTACGAGTATCCGCTCTACGGACCACGACTGTCGCGTCGTCTGATCGCCATCAATCCGTTTGAACAGGGGCTACGGCCTGTCCCGAAAGATGCGGATTACCTGTTTTTCGCGAAAAGTGTCATTCGCCCTCAGCCCGGCGATGTACGCCTTGGCACCGACACCACGATGCGTACTGCCGTGATCGTGCCGGGTGAAGATTATTACCTGCGTAAGTTGAAGTAGCGCCGGTAAACCATCCGACACGTAACGTCACGCTCAAACCTGAATTCGTATGACACTTGCCATCATGCAGCCCTATTTTTTGCCTTACATCGGCTACATGCAGTTGATGAACGCCGTGGATACGTTCGTGTTATACGACGACGTAGCGTTTATTAACCGCGGTTGGGTGAACCGGAATCGCCTGCTGATCAACGGGCAGGAATATCTGTTTACGGTACCCTTAAAAGATGCAAGCCAGAATAAGCGAATCAACGAAGTGCATCTCGCCGACGATCCGAAGTGGCGCAGCAAACTGCTGAAAACGATTGAACAGGGGTACCGGAAGGCTCCCCATTACGGTGCAGTCATGCCGATAACCGAAAAAATTATCAACTTCGCAACGGACTCGATTGCCGAACTGATCTGGAATAGCCTCGTTGAACTGAGCAGCTACTTAGGGTTAACCACCCGCCTGGTAGCCTCTTCTGCGGTGTACAACAACGGTCAGCTTAAAGCGCAGGAGCGAATTCTCGATATTTGTCGGCAGGAACGGGCGACCCGATACATTAATCCGATTGGCGGCACTGAACTATACGACAAGCCAACTTTTACGCAGTCGGGCATTGAGTTGTGTTTCATTCAATCCAGGCGGGTTGAATACCCTCAGTTCAAGCGGCCTGATGGTAGCCATACGTTCGTTCCCTGGTTGTCTATTTTAGATATCCTTATGTTTAACGACATTGCTACCGTAAAAACAATGCTGGATGCCTACGAACTGGTTTAGTGTGTACCGATCAGGACCGATAAAGCGCGCATTGTCTAGACCAGCTTAACCGCCCAACCTCATCATTCACTAACAGCATGGCAAAAATTGTTATTTTCGGTGTGATGGATACCGCCGAACTCGCTCACTTCTACCTGACTCATGATTCGGAACATGAAGTAGCCGCCTTTACGGTGAACCGGGAGTATCTGAATGGAACAGAGTTTCGGGGCCTGCCCCTGGTTGCCTTCGAAGACGTAGAGACGTTGTTTCCACCCCAGGAATACAAGTTTTTCGCGCCAATGACCGGACGAGGAATGAACCGTAACCGCGAACGTATCTATCTTGATGCTAAAGCGAAAGGCTACGAATTCATCTCATACATCAGTTCAAAAGCAACGACCTTCGGTAACGAAATCGGTGAAAACTGCTTCATTCTGGAAGACAACACCATTCAGCCCTTCACCAAAATTGGTAATAATGTGGTGCTTTGGAGCGGTAACCACATCGGTCATCACGGCGAGATTAAAGATCACGTTTTTTTTACTTCGCACGTAGTGATGTCGGGACATTGCGTCATTGAGCCGTACTGCTTTTTTGGGGTGAACAGCACCATTCGCGATTTTTTGCACATTGCTACGGGTACGTTGCTGGGCATGGCTTCGGCTATTTATAAGGATACAGATGACTGGGGCGTTTACATTGGCAACCCGGCCCGCAAGCTTCCGAAGCCCAGCCACGAAACGTACTAGATTCGGCCATTTACTGCCGTTGGCAACGCCTGAGCTATCACTAGCTCTCTAAAGGCAGTTCACGGCTCTGCCTCACTTCGAATGACCATTCTCCTCATTGGCCACGATGCAAACCGCGCAGGCGCACAGCTCGTTCTGCTCAATCTGATGCGCCTGCTGAAAGCGCAGGGCATTCAGATGCACCTGCTTTTAGGCGAAGGCGGCCCACTCCTGACCGATTATAAGGCGATCTGCCCCGTTACCCTCTGGCCCGCGCCTAGCCAGTACGTTGTTGGGCCAATCATGGACAAGGTGCTGGGTAAGCTTGGTCTGTGGGAGCGATTTCGCAATCAGCAAACCGCAACGCATCAGCAGACAGTCAGCGCCCAACTGGCGATTGATCGGGCCGATCTAATTCTGGTCAATACGGTCACCAGTAGCCGCTGGTTTGGTCAGTTACCCATTCCTGCGCAAACGCCAGTTGTTACGTTTGTACATGAGCTGGCTATGTCAGTACGTATGTATACCCGTCCCGATGAGCTGGCATTTTTGCTTCGGCGAACGAATCGGCTGCTGGCCGTATCGAGGGCAACGGCTCGGTATTATGAACAGCAGCATGGATTTGATCCGGCACGGATCATGCTTTACACGCTCATTGATACGCCGATGATGGAGCGCAATGTTCAACTGGCCCGGCAGCAGCCGACTATTTATTCTCCGCTGGGCCTACCGGAAGATGCGCTCATTGTGGGGGGCTGCGGCAACGCAGAATGGCGGAAAGGTAATGATCTGTTCATCGCCATTGCTCGTCAGGTCATTGGTCGACAGGCCGGTAAACCCATTCATTTTGTCTGGGTGGGTGTACCGCCGGGACCACTCCACGACGACCTGATCATTGATATTCAAAAAGCCGGTCTGGCCGATCGGGTTCACTTGATTCCGCCTACACCAGACGTGTTACGTTACGTTAGCCGGTTTGATGTATTCGTCTTATGTTCACGGGAAGACCCCTACCCGCTGGTTGTTTTTGAAGCTGGCCTGTGCGAAGTTCCGGTCGTGTGTTTCGACGGTGCTGGCGGAGCGCCCGAACTGGTCGAAGCGGATGGCGGGTTTGTGGTGCCTTATCTGGATCTGGATGCCATGAGTAGCCGTATCCTGACGTTGCTCGACCAGCCCGCTACCCGTCAGTCGATGGGGAAACGACTTAACCAGAAAATTCTGGAGCGCCACCCGGCCAAACAAAGTGTAGAGACGCTCATTAGTCTGTTTAACCAGCTGACCCATGTTTAAACTACCTTCGGGCTACATGCCACAGTTAGACGCGCTCAGGACGTTTGCCGTGCTGTTAGTGGTCGTTTATCATTGGTTTCCTACCGGCGAAGGTATCAACTGGCTCCCCAACGGCACCATTGGGGTCATGGTCTTTTTTGTTATCAGTGGCTTTCTCATCACCCGGATTCTACTCGAAAACCGTTCGCGAATCGATCAGGGAAAAGCCCTCCTGGGCGCTACGTACCGTAACTTTTTCGTCCGGCGGGCGCTGCGCATTTTTCCTCTGTATTACCTGGTGATTACGGCCGTCCTGATTTTTTTGCCAGCCGCATCCGACATCGACGAGCATCCGCTATACTATTATTTATACGGATATAATATCCTGCTGCATCGAACCGGCAACTGGGGGGATTTGCTTTCTCCCTTTTGGACGCTGGGCGTCGAAGAACAGTTATATCTGGTCTGGCCCTGGTTGATTCTGCTGACACCCAAGTCGCTGCTTCGGTGGCTGCTGGCAAGTATGATTGTATTCGCCATTACGTTTCGGGGGTACGGATACGTGAATGGCGATCTGGACGGTGTGCTGACGCCCGCCAGTCTGGATGCGTTTGGCCTCGGAGCCACCTGGGCTTACATCAGCCTAATCCGTCCCGATCTGCTTACGAGCTACCGTAAAACGCTGACACTGGCTGCCGGGCTGGCAATAGTAGGTTTTATCAGCTTACTTCAGTTGCCTCCCGACCACTTACTGGTGGTTTTGTTCCAGCGATTTCTGATTTCAATAGTTGCGGTTTACGTAGTGACGTGGGCGAGCGTCGGCCTTACCGGGCCGATTGGGTATGTACTCGACAACCGCCTGCTGCAATTCGTAGGGCGTATCAGTTATGGCATTTACGTGTTCCACATGATCGTACCAGGTTACATTATTCCCCTTTTATTACGTATTTTTAACCGATTCGGCCTATCACCAACCTTGAATTACTGGGAGCACCGACTTGTCAGTCTGGGCGTACTATTAGCGATTTCTTCCCTATCTTGGTATGCCTTTGAACGACCAATCAATAAATTAAAACGGTATTTTGCGTATAAAAAACCGGTACCAAATCCGATTAGTCGGTAGACGTACAACCTGCTGACTGGCTATCCATGATCCGATGACTCTTGCTTTTACAATCTGCTCCATTAACTATTTAGCGCAGGCCCGTACTCTTGGTGACTCATTACGACAAACGAACCCTGATTATCAATATGTAATCGGGCTGGTCGACAAATTAAGCGCTGCAAACCTGCCCGACGACCTGATCCCAGACTATCCCATGCTGGAAGTCGATCAGATTGGGATACCCGATTTCGCGGCTATGTGCGATCGGTATGACATTACCGAACTGAACACGGCCGTAAAACCGTTTTATATCGATTATTTTTTCCGGACGGCTCCGGATGCTACGTCGGTTATTTATTTTGACCCCGACATCATTGTTTTTCAGCCCCTGAATAAGCTGAACGCCGATCTGACGAATCATAGCCTTGTTCTGACGCCCCACACCTGCTCGCCAACTCCCGACTGGGAACGCCCAAACGAGCAGCACCATCTGAACACGGGCATTTTTAACCTGGGGTTTATTGGTTTACGGAACGACGGAACGGCTCATCAGTTTGTTGACTGGTGGAAAGCCCGGTTGATTTACGAATGCCGTATTGATTTGTGCGCGGGTCTTTTTGTCGATCAGCACTGGGTTAATTTCGCCCCGGTCTATTACGACAACGTATTGATTGAACATCACTTAGGTTACAATGCCGCCTACTGGAACCTGCACGAACGTTACTTTTCTACTAACTCAGCCGGGCAATGGCAGGTAAGTTCATCCCCGGATGAACACAATACGATAAGCGAATTGCAGTTTTTTCATTATAGCGGTTACAACCCTGACCGACCGGACGAGGTCTCAAAGTATCAAACGCGGTATAGTTTTTCGGCAGCTGATTTTTCGGAGCAACCCCGTCGTTTGCGGCTGGATGCCAAACCCTTATTCGACCTGTATGCAGAGCGGTTACGGGCCAATCACAACGATAAATACCGGACGTATGCATGCGTTTATATCAAATCGCCCGTTGTGTTACGATACCAGCGGGTACGAAAGGGGCTCAAAGCTCCCATTAATCGAATTATCGCGTTGCTAGAATCCTAACGAATATGGCTGTACGGCCGGACCAATCATGGTCACACCTTCGGGCACTATGGACGCATCGGTACCATAAGTACACGCACATTGTGCGTAAATTCTGGTCCGTTGCGCTAAAATATATGTATCTGCGCCGGTTGAAGACTCGCCACCCGAATCGACCGCTGGTAGCCATTATTCTATCGGAGCAGATGGGTGACATCATTGCCTGTGAGCCCGTGATCCGGGAGGTTCGCCAACGGCACCCAACCGGCTATATCATCTGGGTCGTTCGCAAACCGTACGTTGAGTTAGTCGAATCGCACCCGGATCTGGATGGGTATCTAGTCGAGCTATGCCCCAGCGAACGCGTATGGTTGATAAAGTCAGGCATTTATGACGAGGTGTATAACTTACATATATCGCACCGAAAGTGTAAATACTGCCCCGAAGACCCCATTAACCCGACAGCGGACCGCATTGGGCTGACGTTCGATAATTATTACCACCGGGGCGATTTATTGTACATGTTTTCGCAGGCAGCCGGTTTGCCCGCCCTGACAGCGGATCCGAAGATGTATATTCCTCAGCCGGTGAAACAGCAGATAAACAACCTGAGGCTACCGCATCAACCGATCGTGATTCACTGCCAGTCCAGCCATGTATTGCGCGACTGGCCCGGTGAAAACTGGAACCGGCTCGTCCGGTGGCTACTGGCCAACTACCCGCATTCGGTTATTGAAGTGGGCCTGACTCCGGTTGTAACCGAAGAAAATCCGCGTTTCCGCAGTCTGTGCGGCCAACTCAGTCTGCACGAAACGGCGGAGGTCATTGGCCGCGCTCAACTGTTTATTGGCATCGACAGCGGACCCGCGCACATGGCGAACGCCATGAACACGCCCGGGATTATCCTGCTGGGCCAGTTGTTCGATTTCGTCCATTACCTGCCCTACTCCGGCCGCTATAAACGCGGAGAGGGCGTGACCATTCTTAACTTCTCGGGTCATCCTTGTGCTGAGCTTCCCTATGACTGGGTGCAAACCGCGGCTCAGCAGCAACTGAGCCAACCAAAATTTGTATGAAGTCATCTGCCGCTCCCAGCGTGTGCGTTGTTATACCCATCTATAAACCTGAGATTACTGAGAACGAGTACATTTCATTAGCGCAATGTTTACGCGTACTGGGCAGTTATCCAATCTGTCTGGTTGCCCCGCACGCACTCGATACTTCCTATTACCGTAAAATATCCTCAACTTTACAACTCAAAACGTTCGACGATCGTTATTTCGCCGACATCCAGGGGTACAATCGGTTGATGTTGTCCGAGGAGTTTTATCAGGCATTTGCCGATGTTGACTATATACTGATTCACCAGTTGGATGCTTTTGTCTTCCGCGACGAACTGGCCAACTGGTGTCGGCAGGGGTACGATTATATTGGCGCGCCCTGGCTCCGTGACCGCGACTTCACGGGCTGGCGGGATGAACTTTGGTTTCGTGTAAAACAACGGATAGCGACCGTGTTTGATCTAAAAAAACCCGATGGCATTACGCCCCGCGAAATCGTCAGTCTCAACGGCGTGGGCAACGGTGGTCTGTCGCTTCGGCGAACGGCAAGTATGCTCCGCGGGCTTCGCCTGTTTAAGCATAAACTACAGGCCTACGAAGAGAAACATCTGCATCAATACAATGAAGATGTTTTTTGGGGAATAGAAGTAAATCGCTACTGGCCATTATTGCGTATTCCTTCTTACCGGAAAGCACTGCATTTTGCAATTGAATTTTACCCACAGTGGGCCATTGAACATTATAATCAGGGGCAGCTTCCTTTTGGCTGCCATGCCTGGGATGTTCACGGCACCGACTACTGGCGATCTGTATTCGCTGATTACGGCTATCACATCTAACTATGACGAAGTGCATGACGGCATCGGCACAACCAACTATTTCTGTAGCGCTCTGTACCTATAACGGAAGCGCTTACTTACCCACTCAGTGGCAAAGCTTGCTCGAGCAACATCAACTTCCCGACGAGGTAGTTGTCTGCGATGACCAGTCGACCGATGGAACTGTAAAATTGCTTCATGAGTTTGCCGAAAAAGCGCCATTTACAGTTCGCGTTCTGGAAAACCCGGTTCGGTTGGGATACAACAAAAATTTTGAGAAAGCCCTTTCCGCCTGTACCGGTGACCTGCTCTTTATCTGCGATCAGGACGACTACTGGTTTCCCGAAAAAATCAGTACCATGTCGGCTTACATGATCGACCAACCGGAAACACAGCTTGCCTTTTGCGATGCCTGGGTGACTGACGAAGCGCTGCAACAGCGCGAAAGCCGGTTTTGGGAACGCGTGCGCTTCGATGGCCAGGCCAAAGCGCGTTGGCAAACAGGCGATATGATGGACATAATGCTGGACGGCAACCGCGTTATGGGGTGTGCCAGTGTTATCCGGCGCAGTTTTTTACAAACCGTTTTGCCGATTCCTGAAACGATCCCGGGTTATATCTACGACGGGTGGATGGGCCTGGTAGGAGCCGCGTACAATACGATTCATTTCATTGACCTGCCTTTACAGCTGTATCGAACACACGTGCAGCAGCAGGTTGGCGTGCGCGAAAGTGAACCCGGACGTCGTATCCGTCTGCGCGACCGCTTTATTCGTCACCGGGGCGAAAAACTGGCCCCGCTCCGCGAGAAGCAGGCTCAACTGGCTGTTATCAGCCGCTTGTTAGCCGAACGGGTAGCCCCTACAGCGCCCGGAATGACCTTGCTCCATCGGCGGCTAGAACACTTCACCATGCGAAGCTGCTTACCTCACGAACGCATTCGCCGAATACGCCCCGTACTGAGCAATCTTCGTCAGGGAAATTATAAGCGATATGCCGACGCAGCGGCTAATTGGATGGCTCCCTACCTGGCGGCTTTGGGCGATATGCTCGAATGAGTTAGTTTTGCACCCACTGTGTTAGTAACCATCTGTACAATCCGCCAGCTGCCACAAGCGTTTGCGCTTGGCGATAGCTTCATCAGGTATTCTGCCGAATCTGTTAATCAGCCCGTACCGGTACTGATTGGTTTAGCCGATGACCCAGCCAACTTACCACCTGATTTTATTGCTCCCTATCCGTTATTGCCATTCAGCGACGTAATAGCGCCGGAGCAGTTGCAAAAGCTGTCCGCAGTCTATACACCCACTGAGCTAAAAGCGGCCTGTAAGCCCTTGTTCCTCTCGGAAGTGTTTCGTCGGTATCCAGCGGCTGATCACGTATTGTACGCCGACCCGAACATCACGTTTTATGCGCCAACAGCCCCTATATGGGAAGCGCTGGGAAGCAGCACGGTGCTGCTGACTCCGCTCATTACGCAGAAAATTAGCGACACGGCCTGGCCCGACGAGAAATTCTTTCAGAACGTGGGTCTGTACAGTTCCGATTTTATGGCCTTTCGCCGATCTACCGAAACAGATCGGTTGCTAGCCTGGTGGGATGACCGCGTACGGACTCGGGCTCACATAGATTTTTGCTCGGGACTTTGCACAGACCAGCTCTGGTTGATGCACGTACCGGTATTTTTTAAAGAAACCGTTGTTGTTAAAGACCGAGGCTGGCATGTCGCCCTGTGGAATCTGGCCGAACGGCGCTTGCAGCAAGCTGGCCCAGACTGGCTGATCGATGGGCCCATAAGCCAGTCGGTGCCGCTTCTTTTCGTGAATTTTAAAGGATTGTTGGATCCCGACGAAGGCTTCTTTCCCCATCAGACCCGAATAGACCTCAAAAACGAGTTGCTCGTTACCGAACTGCTAACTCAGTATAAGCAAACGGTACAGCAGCACACCTCAGCCGGATTAACGACTCCGCCCGCATTCGGCCAACAACCGGAACCTAACGTAATACGCGGCTGGCGACGATCAACCATTAACGGATTAATGGGTATTAAACAATTCATTGATCAGGTTCCTTTGCCCGTCATTCGCTGATTGCACCGTATCAGACCGGAACGTATCAATAAATACCCTATTTTTGCGGACGTATTTCTGAGAATAATACAACTGTTAACTCGTTTAGAAAGGAAGGCCGCTACATATCAGGGAGCCGTTCAGCTCTCGTTACTCAGCAGGCAAAGGTAGCCGGGCAACGCGAGCAGTTTTGAGACGGTTTAACGTAATGAATTCGTAATCGGCTCAGTTGGGTCGTATCAGATTGACTCAACTCGTCAACTAATTGAAGTATGGGCAGTGTTCTTCGCTTTTTGCAGACGCTTGATTATATGCGAATGGTTGTAGGCATCTGTATTCTTATAGATGGCTACCCAATTATTTTCTTCTTCCGGGAAACCCTGAAGTTAGCTCCCGGCAGCACAGCCTTCACGGCCATTGCCTTTGCGGGAGGGCTTCTGTTGATGGTTCCGTTTACGATCCTGCGTCGATTGTACAGGCCCAACATGACCATGTTCTGGATGGGCATCTCGTTTTTGCTGCTCAGCATTTTCTATATGTTCACCTACATGGGCGATCCCGGCTTCAAAGACTATGATCGGGACCTCATTTATTACCTGTACGTATTCATCTTTCTGTTTCTGCTCATCAACATCCCGAATGACATCATCCGCGTGTTTATCCCGGTCGTTATTCTGTTTACGTTGGTCTCAAATTTGGGCCTGATCTATTCGCTGATAACGAATCCAACCTGGGCTATCGGGCAGCGGGCAACGATCACGCTCGGCAACAGTGATGATGGCTCTGGTAACCCTCACGTGTTTTCCCGCAATGCCTTCATGGGCGTAATTGCCTGCGGAGTCTGGCTGGTCCGTTCGCAAACGAACATCCTGTTCCGGCTCGTATGTTTATTCTCCGGGGCACTCAGCCTGGCCGTGCTGGTCTTAACGCAGACCCGGTCATCCATCGTTGCCCTGCTGCTGGCGCTTGCCTTCTTTGTTTATTTCAACGTTCGACCGGCTCAAATCCGGACGGCGGTTCGCAGCCTGATAAAACCCGTTCCACTTATTTTTATGTTTGTTGGCTTACTGGGTATTATCTATTTCTTCCGGCGCTACTACGATGCCTACGCCATTCTGTACGGGTACGTCATTGCGTTCATGGAACGTAACCTGGAAAACGTGTATGCCATACTAGGACTGAAAGCAAACGGAGCAGGTTATAAGGCCGCTCTGGATGACTCGGCGGCCAACCGCTCCACGAGTGCGCTGTTCTTTTCCAACGTCCTGGAAGGGCATATTCATCGGCTCATTCTCGGATTTGGCTATAAATTCCTGTATCTGGACGTACCCATTCTCGAAGCGCTGACGAATCTGGGCATACTGGGTTTTGTACTGTTCGCGGGGGTGAATCTCAAAACGCTGTATTATTCGGTTATTGCCATGCGCGATAACCCAAACCCGCTGAATACGTTCCTGGCCTATTTTTATCTGCTCATTCTGGTTACTTCATTCACCAATGGGCGACCGTACGAAATCTCGTTCTGGTTACCACTCGCCCTGATGATTCGATTTATGGGCGTCGATCATCTGTTTCCAGCTTATTTATCGAATCATCAGGGTAAACCACTCAGCGATCAGTACACTGTGATTCCAAAAGCTCAGCCGGCCTGATGCGCATTCTGATAATACACAACATCGTATGGGCGCACTATAAATCAAGCGTTTTTCAGGCACTCCAGCAGTTGACGGATCAGCAGCCGGACATCGTCCTGAACGTAGTGCAGATTGCCCGCAACGAGCGTTCGCGAGCGGCCCTCGAAGCCACCGCTGACTCTACAGCACCGGCCTACAGCTATACGTATGATCTGCTCTTCGACCGGTTTCTGGAAGACACTAGCGTTCAGGAGCGAGCGACTGCCCTGATTCGCCAGGCTAAACGGTTTCGGCCCGATATCATTACGTTAACGGGTTATTACGATCCCGCGCAGATTCTGCTGCTGCTGTGGGCTAAATTAAGAGGCATACGTATTGTTATGCAGAACGAAAGCACGGCCATTGATCACCAGCGCGGGGGTTGGAAAGAATCCGTCAAACGGCAGATCATGAGCCGATGTGATGGGTTTTTCTGCTTCGGAAGTCAGTCAGCCAACTACCTGATTGGCCTCGGCGTGGCACCCGAAAAAATTCTGTCGAGCAAGAGTGCCGTCGACAACACGGCCTTATGGAAAGCCTATCAGCACGCGCTGCCCGAACGTACTGAACAGCAACAACAGCTCGATTTACGGCCGCATAACTTTGTGTTTGTCGGTCGATTGATCGCGTTCAAGAACGTATCGGCCCTACTGTCAGCCTTTGCTGAAGCACGAAGTCAGGCCCCGAACGCTTCGGACTGGGGAATCATTCTGCTGGGTGATGGACCGGAGCGTGAAGCATTGCAGCATCAGGCCAGCGACTTAAACATTGCGGATTCGGTCGCTTTTCTGGCTGGCCGGCCGTGGTATCAGGTGCCTGGTATTCTGGCGCTTTCCGACGTATTAGTTCTGCCCAGTCGTTCGGAGCCCTGGGGCCTGGTCGTCAACGAAGCGATGGTTTGCGGTCTTCCAGTCATTGTATCTGATAAGTGTGGATGTGTGCCGGATTTGATGCGGAATGGCCAGAATGGCTTTGTATTTGACCCGAATCAACCCCATGAGCTGACCCGTCATCTTGTACAATTTATGAATAATCAGGTCGATACGAAAAGCATGGGCGAATGTGCTCAGCAGCTTATCGCCCCGTACGCACCGGAAGCTGTCGCCCGCGAAATGCTCAACGGTTTTAGTCGTCTGTTGCCCTCACTTACAAAGTAGACCTGGGCATTTAATACATCTGGAGTTTGCAATGACTATTTTTTTACCAATCGGTTCGTTTTATCCGGCTCAGATCGGGGGCCCCGACAATATCATGTACTGGCACGCCAAAGCCCTGGTTCAACGCGGTCATCAGGTTTGGGTAGCCACTACCGACGATGGTGTCGGACCAGACGTTGTGAAAGATCGCTGGCTGACCATGGACTGCGGCCAGGTTCGGTACGTAAAAACGGCCATTCACTACGCGCCTTTAAAACTGCTCATTGCTTCGCTCCTCCCCCTGTTTCGTTGCGATGTGGTTCACCTCTCTACGATGTTCTATCCGATTTCCTGGTTGTTAGCGCCACTCGCACTGCTGCTGGGAAAACAGGTGGTCTGGACTCCGCACGGCGAACTTGATCCGGACGTACTGATCTACAGTACAGGCCGTAAAAAAGTAGTGTTAACCCTGATCCGATGGATGAGCAAGCGAGTCGTTTTCCATTCGACCTGCGACGCCGAGACAACCTACATACAGAATCAGTTTGGTTCCGGGGTACGTATCGTCCAGCTTCCGTATTTCATGGAATTGACGCCCAAGCTTACACGAACCCCCGGCGACTATTGGCTGTACGTTGGCCGTATCCACCCAAAAAAAGCCATTGAACGCCTGATCGAAGCCCTGCCACTGGTTAAGGTAAAAAAACGGCTGAAAATAATTGGGGATTATAACAATGACTACGGTAAGCAACTGATCGAACTGGCCGAGCGGAAAGGACTCAGCCAGCAAATAGATTTTCTGGGCCATAAACGAGGCACCGAAAAATACCAGCTTATGGCCAACGCCTACTGCATGGTGATGCCATCGCATACCGAAAATTTCGGCATCGTCGTTACCGAAGCGCTTACGCAGGGAACCCCCGTTATCGCTTCGTTTGGTACGCCCTGGAAGGTGTTGAGCGAGCGCAAGGCCGGCTTCTGGTCGTCGAACGAGGTGGAGCCGCTGGCCCAGACTCTGAACGCAATGGCAGATTTGGATGCCGCTACGTATGTAGTCTACCGCGCCAATGCCGTCGAACTGGTCGAAGACTACGAGATTGTGAAGAACATTCACAAATGGGAAACGATCTACCAGCAGCTCATCGCCAAACAAAAACTAGTTAGCGCTTAGGTAAGCGTTACGTTTCGCTGCGTTACCTTAGACCAGTCGACCTGGCGCTCGGCCTCGGCCAGGTCGATAAACGGGAACTCAACCAAAAGTTGTTTAAGCTTGGGCAGACAGTCTTTCAGGCCGTAATACGATTTAAACCGCCGGGCCCGGCTCAATCCCGGAATCATCGGCTGCTCCGCATCGAAATCGCGCGGGTGAAAATAGGTCATGACGTAGTCCGAGCGACGCATCAGCCCCCGGATGGCCCGGTACGGAAGCAGTCGAAAATACCCGCCCCCGGAGAAAATCAGATCCTGCCCGAGTACAGCCGCCGTGTTGATCGGAAATTCTTTGAGCAGGGTTCCACCTACGTTGAGATAGCCCGGCGCAAACATACCCAGCGACGCATCGCCACCGTGAGCCCTGCGCGCCGAAAACACCGAGCAATCGACTTCAATGCCCTGCTCAACCAGAATCGGAAAAACCCAGCGGTTATACGCTTTAATGGAAAACCCAGGGGCCCGATACGCCCGAACAGGCTTGCCAGTCAAATCCTGTAGATGCTTAATCGAGCGCTCCAGATCCGCCTGAAATTCGGCGGGAGACTGCTCGTAGGCGAGTTGGTGGGCATACGAATGCGTGGCCACCTCGTATCCAGCGGCATTGATCCGTCGAATCACTTCGGGATGCTTGTCGGCAACCCAGCCCAGACAGAAAAACGTGGCCCTACTGTTTGTATCATCCAGCAGTTGAAAGATACGGTCCATATTCTCGTAAATCCGCGTTTCGTAACGGCCCCACTCGGCTTCGGTCCGCGTAGAGGCATTGTCCAGAATATGAAACCACTCTTCAATATCAAACGTCAGGATGTTCATAACCAATGAGTAAGTCAGCAAGCGTTATGGCTTGCCGGTACGTTAATAAAACCGCTTACCGGCCGCCAGAAATGCTTTTACGTCGTCGCGGGTAGGAAATGAAAAATACGTCATCTGAGACGCATCGTTCTCGATCAGCTCATACGTACCGCTATGGATTTTCTCGATGGATTTCAGAATCGCATCCATGCCCATTTTTTTGGTTACGTCGATGAGTTCGGCCTGGCTCATATTTCCGATGGCCAGCTTCTTCTGAACCAGAATCGGACCACTGTCTATGCCTTCGTCAACAAAGAAGACCGATACCCCGGTATGGGTTTCGCCGTTTTTGAGGACCCAGAAGGACGGCATCAAGCCGCGGTATTTCGGCAGAAGCGCCGTATGAAGATTAATACAACCGTGTGTAGCCACGTCGAGCAGCTTGCGCTTGAAAATCTGATTGCCCGCAATGGACACAAACAGATCAGGGTTATAGGCCCGAAGCTTCTCCAGGTTTTCGTCTTTGTTGATCGCACCTTCAATGTGAATAAGCGGAATCCCCCGGTCGGCCAGCGTTTTACGAACGTTGTTGCGGCTATCCAGTTTAGACGCTACGAACTTGAAGCCGTAGCGCACAAAAAACGGCAGTCCGAAGATTTCATACGTTTTTTTTATCTTATCACTGAAGCTCTCCCGTTTTCCGAACGGAGATACATCGAAGACGACCGTTGCCACGACTTCGGCGTACGGGGGTAGCTTTTTTAAAAGATAGTCGATGTTTCGGGCTAAGTAGAAAGGATCATCCTGCGTTAAAATCACAAGGCGCATACTCGTCAGTTGTAGTGATTAGAAGCACAAAGCTACAGATTTAGCGTCAAGCTGGTGTCAATTTCGTCAATGAACAACCAGTTTATGACGAATCGTCTGACCCGTGGCGGTTTGCAGATCGGCTACGTAGATTCCCGCTGCCAGCTCAGTTACAGAAAGAGACAGCGCATTACGGGCCGTACCAGACCAGCTCTTTACCACCCGACCCATCAGGTCCTGAATAACCAGGTTTGTAATGGGTACCTGGTCGGCCTCTGCGTATAGCATCCGGTCAGCCGCCAACGGGTTAGGATATAAGCGTGCGAGCGGAACAGCAGGCTCGATTCCCAGAATGAGCGGACGGGCGCTGACAACGTTGCTTACTGCTGATTCGGATACGCTGCTGAACGCTTTCAGTCGATAATAATAGGTGCCAAACGGATCGGGCAGGTCGGTATCGGCAAAGGTCGCTGTGGTCCCGTTCACAACAGCCATCTGCCGGAAGGTTGTCGGCGTTCCATCGGCCCGTTCCAGCACCTGGGTTTGGGCATTGGCCGAGGGGGTCCAGTTCAATTGAATCTGTTTTTCGGTGACGGGTTTAGCCGCCAGGGTTGTCACCGACGGAATGGCCTCGGCAATGGGCACGCCATCGAACGAAAACGCCCGCATACCACGTGTGTTGCGCAGCGTCGGTCCATTGTAAAAATCAGACGTAGCATCCGAGAAATAGGCGGGCAGATACCGAAGCGCTTTGGCGCTGGCTGGCTGCTTCAACCGCAGCGTAACCCGGTTCTGAGTGGCCGAACCGCTCGTAACCCAACCGGCCTGCCCGTCCAGGTAAAAATAATCCTTGAGCTGCCTGACCGCTATTACGGCTCCGGTAGCGAAGTTGTAGAACGTAGTATCGCTCTTCCAGACCATCTGCATAGTATTGTCGAAGACGAGCGTAAGTGAATCTTTACGGGCGTTATAGAATACTTTTTTTATATCCGGTGAATCAATTTGCAACGTATCCGTTGCCCCGTAGAAGTCCCGGGCGATCTGCCGAAACTGCTCAAAAGCCAACTGCTGATGCCCCTTGGCCCCGTAGTGAATTCCGTCATAGTCATTAGCCCCCACGGTGGCAATCGACTCTACGTTTTTGAACAGGCTTTTGGTACGTCGTTGAAAGTCGCGCAGGGCGGCCGCCCCATCCTGCTGATCGGCTAAAATATTGATCTGCCCAACGTAAATACGGGCATCGCCATAATCTTCCCGGAATTGATTATAGAGCGTTTTGAATTTTTCCCCGTATCCTTCCGGACCGTTTCCGGCGTCATCTTCGCCCTGCTTCCAGATAATGGCTTTTACGTGCTTATCGACACCCGTCCACTGAGTCCGAAATAGTAAGCGGCCGTAGATGGTATTCAAGTTAGCGTGGTTAACCGGATCGCGCAATGACAAGGGCGCAATGGCCGTTCCGCCAACGGCCCCATTCAAAACCAGCGTCGGGATGCCATAAGTCTGTAAAATTAACCGCTGCAGTGTTAACCCAAATCCACCGACACTACCGAACGGAGCTTTGGCGGCATACCAGGCCATATCGGCCGGAATGTTTTTCGAGTCGTACGGATACGTAGCGTTCCGTAAATATTTGTCATCGAAATTAAAGGCATAATTGGTTTCCAGGCCCGCCAGGGCCAGGGCATTTGACTGACCATGAATGATATACACATCTCCGCAAACGATGCGCTTCCGTTCGGCTACCAGGGTTGAATCGGTTGCCTTGTGAAGAAATACCTGAACTGAATATTCGGCGGGTTCTGCCTTGACAGGAGTCGATAAAGTAAAGGCGGAGTTGGTAGCCTCGGGTGCCAGCGTCTGGCTGACGAGGCTGGTCAGCTGCCCTTCGCGCAGCAGCTTCATACTGATTTTTGCGTACCCGCTGGCCGTTACCTGACCACTCACCACTACGTCTGCCTGATTGTTTGCTTCACGGGGATAGAGTTGTAAATCGCGCGGTAATTTATCAAATGTAACCTGCCCTGAGGCCGAAAAATAGTATAAAAACAATACAATAGAACCGTAAAGTCTCTTCATCGGCTTTTTCGCGTCTAAAAAAAGTTATAGTATTGCATAATTTATAGATGTGCCAACGTTTCGGTAAAAATAACGTCTTTAAGGGTATATCTGCACTAAACGCAGCGGCATTTGTCCTCGCGCCATCCAATAATGACTGATATTTCTGTCATCTTATTAACCCACAACGAAGAAAAACACATTAAGCGGTGTTTACAAAGTCTGCAGGTATTTACAGACAAAATATTCATTGTTGACTCGTTTTCGACCGATCAGACGGTTGCCATTGCCCGATCTATGGGGGCCGTTGTCGTTCAGAACCCCTGGGTTAACTACGCCAAGCAGTTTAATTTCGGCATCGCCAATAACCCGTTTCAGACTACCTGGCTGATGCGCATGGACGCTGACGAGTACGTAATGCCTGAACTGGCCAACGAAATCAGGGAGCGTTTATCGACCTTACCGGCTGAAGTGTCGGGAGTGTATGTGAAGCGTAGAGTACTGTTTTTCAATCGCTGGATGCGGAATGGCGGTTATTACCCGATCTGGCTGTTGCGGCTTTGGCGCCGTGGGCAGGGCGTTTGCGAAGAGATCTGGATGGATGAGCACATCAAGCTAACCGATGTGGGCACCAAACCTGCTCAAACCATTCAGTTTCAGCATGACCTGGTCGACCATAACCTGAACAACCTGACCTGGTGGACGCAGAAGCATAATAACTACGCGATTCGGGAGGTCATTGATCTACTCAATATCAAATATAACTTTGACGAAACGCAGCGGGTAACTCCGAACTTGTTTGGTTCCCAGGATCAGCGAACCCGTTACCTTAAAATCCAATATGCTTCGCTGCCGTTGTTCACCCGACCAATTTTGTACTTTTTGTATCGGTACATCTTCAGGTTGGGTTTTCTGGATGGACGGGCGGGCCTGATGTGGCATTTTTTGCAGGGGTTATGGTACCGGTTTCTGGTAGACGCGAAGTTATTTGAAGTGTATTTTCAGGCGGGTCGCGACAAGGAAGCGATCATCAACTATTTTTTAACGGAATATGGCAAAGACCTTAGACCCATCCGGACTCAACCCGTCGGTCAGTCCTGAACCCATGCCGTCGCCCCAAACCACTTTTCCGGCTCCCGGTAAAACGGACCTGTCGCGGTTCAATAACAGCTGGTATAAGCCCGGTCCCCGCTGGAAAGTGTTGCTGTGGTTTCTGGTCAACCCGATTTTTCTGAACACGTATCTTCCTATTCCCGTATCGCTCAAAATCAGCATTTTAAAGTTTTTTGGGGCCAGGATCGGCACGGGAGTTATGATCAAGCCCGCCGTAAATATTAAATATCCCTGGTTACTTCATATAGGGAATTACGTCTGGATTGGGGAACAGGTCTGGATTGATAACCTGAGTGAAGTCGTGCTGGGCGATAATACCTGCGTGTCGCAGGGGGCGATGCTGTTAACGGGCAACCACAACTATCAATCGCCAACGTTCGAGCTCACCACCCGTCCCATTACCATTGAGGACGGCGTCTGGATTGGTGCCAAGTCGGTAGTGTGTCCCGGTGTTCGCTGCGAATCGCATTCAGTATTAGCGGTAAACTCAGTTGCTACGCATTCGTTGAGTGCATACGGTGTTTATCAGGGAAATCCGGCGGTTCGAGTCCGGCAACGAAACATAACGGCGTGAAAGTATCCATTATAACGGTAGTCTTTAACGGTGCTCAGCACATTCGGGACTGCATCGAGTCGGTGCTGAATCAGACGTATTCAGCTATTGAGTACATCATCATAGATGGCCAGTCGACCGACGGTACCATCGACATCGTACGTTCCTACGGCACAAAAGTTGCCCGGTTTATATCAGAACCCGACAAAGGGCTGTACGACGCGATGAATAAGGGGATTACAGCAGCCACCGGCGATGTGATCGGCCTTTTAAACGCGGATGATTTTTACCGACATACCCGCGTTATCGAGCATGTCGCTGCTACGTTCACCCGGACCGGAAGTGATGCCGTATACGGGGATATGCTGTATGTGGATCGTGAGGATACGACGAAATTGAAACGATATTGGCGATCAGGCTGGTACCGGACCAATGCATTTTTATGGGGTTGGATGCCGGGCCATTTGTCGTTTTTTGCCAAAAAGAAGTTATACGAACAGCATGGTTTGTTTCGGCTCGACCTGAAGAGTGCGGCCGACTATGAGTTGATGCTACGGTTCATCCATAAAAACAAGGCTAACCTTGCTTATATGGATGAGGTGACCATTGTGATGCGGGCGGGCGGCATCAGTAACAGCAGCCTCACGAATCGGCTGCGGGCCAATCAGGAAGATCGGCTGGCGTGGGAACTAAACGGGTTGAAGCCTTATTTTTTTACCTTATGGCTGAAGCCTTTACGAAAGCTGGTTCAATACGTTAGCAAGCCTCCGGAATTACTTAGTAATTAGGCCAACAAACCGTTAAATCAAATTCATGTTGAGAAGTTAAATAAACCATTGATTTTTACGAGCTATGTTTCATTAATACGTGGCTTGTGGATAAAATAAGCTGACAAAAGTTAGCGAGCTTTACGAAAAAAGTGCCGACCGCACTTTAACTAAACGCAACCATCCCACTGTATGAATATTGACTTATTAATCGCTTTTCTGGAACATAAATTTAAGGACGACCTGTTCACTCTTGGTTTATACCAGTGTGTACTTTCGTTTCTGGTCGCCTGTTTTATTTCCGTAGTGGCTATTCCGGTTGTCATCAAAATATCGGAGTTAAAACAATTGATGGAGAATCCGGGGGTACGCCGGGCTCACTCTACCCCTACGCCTACATTTGGCGGTATTGCCATTTACGCGGCTATTCTGGTTGCGTATTTTCTGTGGCCCAGTATTGACCAAACCGATATATATCGCACTAACCTGTCGGTGGCTGGCATGACCATCCTGTTTTTTATCGGTATAAAAGACGATTTGGTTGGCATAGATCCCAATAAAAAGATTCTATTCCAAGTACTGGCCGCCATGATCCTGATTTTCTTCGGCGACCTGCGCGTCGATTATCTCTATGGAATTATGGGCTTTCACCACATTACCGAGATCATTGGTATATTACTCACCTGCTTTATTTTTATTGCTTTAACGAATGCCATCAACCTTATTGACGGCATTGATGGCCTGGCCGGGGGCATTGCAACCATTGCCAGCGCTACGTTTGGCGGTTGGTTTTTATTAACCAATCACTTCACGATGGCGTGTCTGGCGTTTACATTATCGGGCGCGTTGATTGGTTTTCTGCGGTTCAACTTTTCGAAAACCAGCAAGATATTTATGGGCAATACCGGCTCGCTGATTATCGGATTTATGCTTGCTTTTTTTGCCGTTCGTTTCGTGAATTTAAATGCGTCCTATCGCTACGAACCAACGGCTTTTTTCAATGCACCCATCATTGCTATTGTAATTTTAATTGTTCCCATTTTCGATACATTACGCGTGTTTCTGGTGCGAATTTTAGCGGGTCGTTCCCCATTTTCAGCCGACCGGAATCACATGCACCATATTCTGCTTGATAACGGTTTGTCACACGCTTCGGCAACGGCCGTTCTCTGCGGAGCCTCGTTTTTGAATACGGTTTTGTTTTTTCTCCTGCACCGTAACATTTCAAATACGCAGTCATTAATTATTCTTGGCTGTTTATTCGGCATTTATATGATGGTCAGTTTCACACTCAAGATGCGGGTTATGTATGTCTCTACTCACCCCCGTCGTCGGAAAGCGGTGTTACGCCGGGAATTGCAGAGCGGCCTTATCAGTCGGCGCTTAGTTGATTATTTGTAATCTCGATCCTACTGTAACAAAAAGCCGTCCGGTCAGTGACCGGGCGGCTTTTTGCTTTGATAGACGTAATGCTCTCCGGGTCTTGAACCTGCCTAATTAAAAATAAAAATCGTCCCAAAACTGGGTTTGGCATACTATGTGTACAAGAGTGTTTACATCACTACACACATACATTACCAGATACGTTAGCTAAATTACTACAGGTATGGATGCAGCATTACAGAATGATTTTCTGACCATTATTGATTCGGCCATCACCAACCACCGGGTAGTTCAGATCAAGCACAACAACACCTGGCGCACCATTGAGCCTTATATCGCAGGCATTTACAAGGGTACTCAACAGACAAGTCTTTATGGCTTCTGCCGCGACGTAGTCCCTACCGTACAATCAGGGTCCTCGGCCCGGTGGCAGGTTTTCAACCTGGATGACATTGAGGACATCGAGGTAACGTTATACGAGTTCTGCCCCCACAGCGATTACCGGGGCACCTACGAAAACATTCAACCTATTTATCTTAAGCTGCGATCATAATCGGCTTCCAGCCTAATTTCCAAGTTCGTTCGCAGCTCATCCCCTAGCCTACTGCCTGTAGGTCAACGTCAAGAAATTCCGTTTTGGAAGCACCGCAAACTGGGCAACCGTAGGTTTCGGGAAGTGTATCAAATGCCGTTCCGGCGGGTACGTCCTGTAACGTATCCCCATACTGTTCATCGTATACTGTGAGACAATGCTGGCACTGGTGAACGGTATACGATGAACTTACACTTATCTCTGCTTCCTGTCCCTCCAGCCGAATACTTTCAGTGCTCTGGCTGATCCGGCGGCTATTGTAGCGTCGGCACAAGCGATCGATCTGAGCCGGTAGGTGAATCTTGAGGAGGCCTTTATCGAAGGGCAGATACGTTCGGCTGTTCGGGTTAAAATTTTCGGTGAAGTACAGATCGTACACACTAAACAAAGCCAACTGGCCAATTTGCAGCAGCGGTCGCTTCCGGATCAGGATCGAGCCGAACACCTCTGATTTGGGTCGGGTCTGTACACCAAAACAAAGCCCGAACGTACGCGTGTCATTCGTTTCAAAATACCGGATTACGTAGTTCTTGATCCGCGTACCATCGTCGGTATCGTCTTCGGTTTGCCAGGCCAGTTCATTGGCCGCGTGACGAACATTTATGTTGTGCTTACCCAGTACGTGCGACCATTTCGCCCGGTCGCTCTCCTCGATACCTTTGATGATGAGCGATTTCCAGGGCGTTACGCAAATCTCGCCAATGCGCGTATGCAGACACATCGCGCAAATGTCCAGCAGAAAGGCAATCGAAAACTGTTCGTCACGCCGATACAGACCCAGCCAAGAACGGTGCCCGTACCGGTTGAAGCCTTCGTAGTACGGCAACGAAAACTCCGGAAGCTCTACGTCCTGAACCGCCGGTTGGGTAATAAAGGTCTGCTCCGACGTAACAGCCGCATACAGCGCTTCTTCGTCCCGGCATCCCTGACCGAGCATGGCCTGTTCCACCGCTCTGGCAATTCGGCCAATCTCATGGGTATACACCAGATCGCGCCACTTGAACAGGACATTGCTTTGCTTTGGGCGAACGTATAGATACCAGAAATGCGGCTCGGGTGAGGCAATGAAGTTTATATTCCCGGTGAAGAACGGCGTGAAGCTCTGGTTAGAGTCCGACAGGTTTATCTTCAGTCGGGGTTGGTAATCAATATGATCGAGCACCGTATGATATTCGGCTTCCTGAAGCCAGGCTCCGGTCCGGAACACCTCTTCCCCACAGTATGAACTGATAATATTGGGATGCTGGTCAGCGTTGAGTTCGTAACTGATCCGGTGCTTTTTCAGGTCTTTCTCCAGAAAGCGCATGTCTTCGTAGTGCACCGTCATCAATAGCTGCTGGCGGGCTCCAAAGCGAACCTTCCGGACCTTTGCTTCGTAAGCCAGGGTCAGAATTGTTTGCAGCGCCCCCGGCGACACAATCCCCGCAGGCAGGTTGATTTTAAGCGAATAATAATCACGCATGGGATAAAGAGCGAAAGAGTGGCAGAATGAATGAAAGGGCCTTGGGATGTATTAGGCAATGAGTTCACTCTTTCGCTCATTCGCTCTATCGCTCATCAATAAAAGAATACTACGTACTTCGGGGCGGCACGATCCGCAGCCGGTTCCTGCCCCCGTTTTCTGACACAACTGTTGAAAATCAAGACAGCCGCCCGTAATCGCCCGCTCCAGATTACCCTGGCCTACATTGTTGCATGAACAAACCAGTTTTCCTTCCACGGGGTCTACCTTTTTGCTGGCTCTCAGGAGCTGGAGCCGCTTATCGGACAGCTCAATGCCGTTAGCAATCAACTCGCGAAACTCCTGGAATTCATTTTTGTCACCGATCAGAATGGCCCCCACCAGTTTATCCTGATGCACGATGCACTTCTTGTAATACCGCCGGGCTTTATCCATAAACACGATCTCTTCGTAACTGCGGTCATCCGGCGGAGCTTCGGCCAGCCCGATACTGCACAGGTGCAAGCCTTCCATCTTCAACATATTCATCGAAACGCTCCCCCGGTAAGGCTGCGTCACATCCCCCGCCACGAATCGGGCGGCTACATCGGCCTGTTGTTCGGCGGCTAACGTAATGCCCCACATCTCGCCCCGCCACTGGGCGATTTCGCCAGCGGCAAAGATGTCAGGATCTGACGTTTGCAGGTAATCGTTCACCAGAATTCCCCGGTTACAATCCAGTCCGGACTCGCGGGCGAGTTCAATGTTCGGGACGGTACCGATGGCGATAACAACCACGCCACAGGCAATTTTTCGGCCCGAGCGCAACTGAACAGCCGTCACCCGATCGGTACCGGTAAACGTTTGTACCTCATCGTTAAAATAAATGGTTATACCCCGCTCCGACAATTCCTGATACAGCAGCTCGCTGGCAAGCGGATCGAGTTGGCGTTCCATCAGGCGGCTGCTCCGCTGAATGACCGTTACGTCAATGCCAATGTGCCGTAACGAAGCCGCCAGCTCAAGACCCAGCAGCCCACCGCCGACAATGACGGCAGTGGGTGTTTCGACGGGTGCTGCCGCACTTCCGGACGATGTACCGTCTGTAACGGGTTGCTGTAGAAAAGGGAGCAGCGAGTCGGCATCCAGCCGTGACCGCATGTTAAAAATACCGGGTAGCCGGGGCACCCCCTTGGGCATGAACGCCCGACTACCCATGCCGAGCACGAGCTTATCGTACGTATGTTCAGCGCCATTACTGTCCGTAACTACTTTATTTCTGCGGTCGATGTGAACAATGCTGACGCCTTTGTGAACGGTGATGTTCGCTTCTTCAAACTGCTCTTCGCGCAGCCGTACCAACTGCTCCCAGGGTTGCGCGCCACTGATGTAGTCCGGCAGCAGCACTCGATTGTAGAACGGGTAAATCTCTTTGGAAAAGACGTGTATTTCATCCGCTGAATTGAGCGTTCGATACGTATTGATGAAGCCTAGTCCGGCCGATCCGGTGCCGATGATAATAATTTTTTCGACCGGCTTTTGGTATGGCATGACCTCCACCGCCGAGAACTTAAAATCGGGTTCTTTCGACCGCGGATCAATAAGCGGGTTCGTCAGGTTGTTAGCGCGGCCCAGGTTACTGCTCAGAAATTTGCCCCAGTGCATGGGCAGGAAGCACAAACCCGGCCGCACATCGTCGGTAACCTGCGCCTTCACCCGTACTTCCCCACGCCGACTTTTAATCACTACCAGCTGACCGTCCTGAATGGCGCGGGCTTTAGCATCCTGCGGGTGGATTTGTAAGAGAGGCCTGGGTGTATGCTGATTCAATTTGGCAACCCGCCCGGTTTTTGTCATGGTGTGCCACTGGTCACGAACGCGGCCCGTGGTTAATACAAGCGGAAAGTCTTCATCGGTTGGCTCGGAGGTGTTGCCATCCGGTACGGCGTGTAGCTGCGCGCGCTGGTTCGGCGTGTAAAAAAGATGGTCTGAAAATAATCGCTTTGTTCCGGTCGTTTCTGACTCTTCGCCAATCCCCGCAGGCAAGGCCGGATAAGGCCACTGTACGCTTCGTATCGCCTTCAGCAATTCATAACTGACCCCCGTTACGTCTACATGCGTTCCGGCGGTGATCTGTGCGTATTCCTGGTACACCTCGGCGGCAGAGGTATAGGAAAACGCCGGACTAAAGCCCATTTTCTGCGCGAATCGCCAGACAATTTCGGCGTCGGGCAAGGCTTCACCGGGGGCGTCAAGCACTTTAGGCAGGAAGGTAATCCGCCGTTCGGCATTGGTCATGGTCCCTTCTTTTTCGAGCCAGGCTGCGGCTGGTAATACGACGTCGGCAAACGCTACCGTGTCGGCCCGATTCGATACGTCCTGCACCACCACGTAACGCGCTTTTTTCAGCGCGGTTTCAACGGCAGTAAGATCGGGCAAACTCACCAGCGGGTTGGTATTAATAATCCAGATGGCCTTCAGCCGGTCATCAGCGAGTGCCTCGAACATTTCGGTAGCCGTTAGTCCGGGTTTATCGGCAATCTTCACCGGACTGTTCCAGAATGCTTCCAGGTCGGCACGGTGGCGGGCATTCGTTACGTCGCGGTGGGCAGGCAGGCCATTCGCCAGACCGCCCACCTCCCGACCGCCCATGGCGTTGGGCTGCCCCGTCAACGAAAACGGCCCGTTGCCGGGTTTTCCAATCCGACCCGTGATCAGGTGCAGGTTGATCAGTGACAGATTCTTGTTGACACCCACCACCGACTGATTCATACCCATCGTCCAGAGCGACAGAAAACCTGTCGATCGCCCGATCCAGTCGGCAGCCAAATGAATGTCTCCGGCGTCGATTCCACAGAGTTCGGCGGCCTCCTCAACGGTACGTTGCATGACCTGCTCCCGGTAAGCCAGGAAGCCATCGGTATGGTTGACGATGAACGCGTCGTCGGTATAGCCGTTTTCGATCAGTAACCGACCGATGGCGTTGTTCAGGACAATATCGGTTCCGGGCCGAATGGCCAGGTGCAGGTCCGATGAGCGCGCTGTATCCGTTCGGCGCGGGTCGACACTGATGATTTTAACGGTTGGATTAGCAGCTTTGTGCGCTTCGATACGTCGCCAGAGAATGGGGTGGCACCAGGCTGGATTAGCCCCCTGCACGTAGAACACATCAGCTTCTTCGAGATCGTCGTAACAAACCGGAACCGAGTCCTCGCCCAGCGACAGCTTATACCCAGCGACTGCCGAACTCATGCAGAGCCGCGAATTTGTGTCCATATTATTCGAACCAATAAACCCTTTGATGAGCTTATTGACCAGATAATATTCTTCCGTCAGGCACTGCCCCGATACGTAGAACGCCACCGAATCCGGACCGTATTTTTGAATCAGGCTGCGGAACACAGCCGCAGTACGTTCCAGGGCCATATCCCAGCTAACCCGCTGCAACGGCATCGACCGGTTGAACCGCATCTGCGGATACAGCAATCGATCCGACTGATCCATCACGGTATAGTGCAGATTCATGCCTTTCGAGCAGAGCATCCCCCGGTTCGACGGGTGTTGCTTATCCCCTTCGACCGTGATGCGGCCGCTGGCCTCCTGATGTACCACAACGCCACAGCCTACGCCACAATAGCAGCAGGTTGTTTGATGTTGGGTTGACTGTGTCTTCATGGCAGACTGGATTTAAATAGCGGAACGTACCCTTGCAGATGTGTTTATCAGGCGACAGCCAAGTCAGATTCAACCACGGAGACTTCGGCTTTGGCAAACCGCGTCAGGGCTATAATCCCGCCGACAACGGCAACGGCGACACCGATATAGATGAAAGCTTCTGAATACGAGATCGTCGACGATTTAAACAGGAAACCCGCCAGCACGGCCCCGACGTTGCCACCAGCGCCAACGATTCCGCTTACGGAGCCTAATGCGTTTCGATTGATGAAGGGAACAATGGCGTAAGTGGTCCCGTTAGCCATTTTCAGGAACAAGGCAAACAGCACCATCGCGACAATCGCCATGGTCAGGTTGCCCGTCATTCCGAAATAAACGATACCGGCTCCTTCCAGCACCAACAGCACGGCCAGCAGCAGGCCTTTGCCGCGCATCCCGAACTGGCGACCGACCTTGTCGGCCAGAATTCCGCCCAGGGCACGGGCAAACAGGTTCATGAACCCGAAGGAACCCGCCAGTATACCCGCCATGGTCAGGCTAGCCTCAAACTTTTCGGCAAAGAACAGGGCCGCTACGTTGTCGAACGTTACTTCAATACCGAAGCAGGCACCGTAGGCCAGAAACAACGCCCACGTACGGTAATCTTTGGCGGCATCGGCCAAACTACCTTTTTTGGCCTGCTTCTGACGCCCGGGAAGGGCGTCAAAATTACCGGCGGGTGTATCCTGGGTGTAGTTCCAATAGAGCACTGCCATAATGAGCAGGCCAACGCCCGGCACAACCATCGCCAGCCGCCAGGCCGAAGCCGGGAGGTACCCCAATCCCACAAAACCCGCAAAGATCAGAGGCATCACCATGTTCGTGACGCCCCCGCCCAGGTTTCCCCAACCCCCCGCTACGGCGTTGGCCGTGCCGACGATCTTTTTGTCGAACATAACCGACGTATGATACTGGGTAATCACAAACGAAGCGCCGATAACGCCAATGGCCAGACGAAACAGCAGAAACGAAGCGTAACTGTGAGCCAGTCCTACCAGCAGGACCGGAATCGAACACAGCGCCAGCAGGACGGTATACGTTTTGCGCGGTCCCCAGGTATCGCAAAGTTTACCTACGGCAATACGCGCCACCACCGTAACCGCCACCGAGGCAATGATGATGTTGCCAATCTGTTCTTTGCTCAGCCCCAGATCGTCTTTAATGATTTTCATGAGTGGAGCCAGACCGAACCAGCCAAAAAAGCAAACAAAGAAAGCTAACCAGCTCAAATGAAAGGTCTGCATTTGTACGCCCTTGACGCGGAAGATGTTCAGCGAATCCAGTGGTTTATTTAATGTTGGTTGCATATCGATAAACGGTGTTGAAAGACAGTGATGAGTTGATGTGACTTACCGGGCAGCCACGGATTTGGTGGTTAAAAATTCAGGACGGATGTTAAGCATCAGGTACGCCCAGGTACCGAGTTTATTCTTCTGGTTCATCGTGCCCTGTTTAACGTATTCAAGGCTGTTGGTGCCGCTCATGACCGAGTAGCCGAATTCCAGCATCGTAAACTTATTGAGGCTGTAGGTCGCCGTGAAGTCGTACTCCATACCCAACCTGGCATCAACCAGAGCACCCGAAGGGGCATCGGGCATTTTGTTGTACGTAGGTGCGGCCAAGGCAAAATAGTGTACGTCCAGTCCCGTTGTCAGGCGGCTGCCTGTGTATTTAAATTTCAGAAATGCATCCTTCAGCCCACCCGCTGGCGATCCGGTACCCACGTAGAAGTAATCCATATAGCCCCAGTGGCGGTGTGGAGTCCCGTACAGCGGGTCAAAGCGACTGGTTTCACTGGCCTGAATGGTTGTGGCATTGTTGCCGGACAACACTTCGTAGCCCGGCCCGAAACTGAGCGGTCCTTTCTGAATCATGACGTTGGCACCGTAGTGATACGCTTTTCGGATGGCTAAACCATCCCGGTCTTTTCCACGTTGACCGTAGGCGAACGCCCGCCATTGCATTTTACCTAACCGGGACGTAGCGTTTCCGAGCTGCCCGATCAGCATACCGCCGTAGGTTACGCGGGAATTAACGCCGGCTACGTCGTAACGTCTCCCGTATACGTAACCTTGGGCCGCATTACCGAGCGAGTCGATCCGGTACTTCTGAAAATCGTCTTTGAAGACGAGCCCCGAGAACTTAACCTGCCCCAATGCCGAGCCGTTGAACGTACGGCTCAGATACGCCATCTGAAACGACTTGAACTGCTGATTCTGGCCGTTGGTACTTAAGGGCGTCGCCAGTACCGGAGCACCGCCTTTGCCGCTAGTCGGTAAAAAGCCGGTTGGAATGGCCAGCGTTACGTTCTGAGTCGATAAGGCCGAAGCGGGCGCGTTACCCGCCGTGTAATACGTACCGACGGTTCCGAACGCATCGGTGTTCTGGTTAAAGCCGACGCCCAGATCAAGCCCCCAGCCGTGGTGTTGAGCCTTGAGCAAAGCCGCATCGAACCGGCGGCCCTGCTGGAGCCAGTCGAGGTTACCCAGCAGACGAACATCGTCGTAGACCAGTTCCTGCCGCCCAATCTTAAGCGACAGATTCTGGATGGCGTTAAAGTGTATGGTGCTGTCGGCCTGATTGGCCAGCGTCACCTCCGCCCAGGCTTCATGCATCATCAGCCGGTTACCGTCTACGTTGTTAGTCGTAGCCGCATCCTGCCCCCAGACCCGCACGTCCTGCACGGCCGTCTGGAACGTAATGCGATCCCATTTGTAAGTAAAGGTCAGTCGGGCGCGCTGCGACGTGAATACGGCCGAAGGGCTATTTTTCGGGGCCAGGTTGCCCAGCCCGTTTCGGACTTCGGTGCGCGTGCGGAGCTGGCCAACCAGCGAAAACTGAGCGAAAAGATCAGGCTGTGCGGCTGTTGTCAGCATACAGCCCAGCGCCAATCGCAGTAGATATGATTTCATGAAGAGACAGTGAGCGTGTTCGGAACGGCAATGCAAGAGCAGGGATACCCGGAAGCGGGTAAACAGGAAAGTCAGTCAGAAGCAGGCGATGAGGTCGGCGCAGGTGCTTGAAAACAGAGGCCTGTTCTACCCGCCCGACCGGAGAAGCAAAGTTGCGTTAGTCGCTTTTTTTCATTTTCTTTGAAGCGTTTGTGTTAAACATAGACAACCCTGTTGAGCCGATCCAAAGGTGCCCCCACACCGGATCGGCTTTTTTCACGAGTAAGCCACGGGTAGGCTGCGTAAGTATTCCATCGTATACGACGGATGAAGCGCAACCACCTCGCCGATGACCAGTACAGCGGGTGCCCCCACACCCTGCTCGGCCATCAGACGCGGCATTTCCCAGACCTGACCCACCACGCACCGTTCGTTGGTGCGCGTCCCGTTCTGTACAACCGCCATCGGCAAATGCCCCCGGCCGTACTGGCTGTACATCGCACATATTCCCTCTAGTTTATTCAGACCCATCAGCACTACCACCGTCGCTTTCGACTGCACCGCCAGGCGCATATCGTCCGATAGTTCGCCGTGCTGCGTGGTGCCGGTAATTACCCAAAAGCTTTCGCTGACGCCCCGGCACGTAACCGGAATCCCCTGCGAGGCTGGTACCGAAATGCAGCTCGATACCCCCGATATGACCTCGCAGTCGATGCCGTGCTGCGTGGCATAGAGATATTCTTCGTAGCCCCGGCCGAATACATACGAGTCACCGCCTTTGAGCCGCACTACGTGGCCAAACCGACGGGCTAGCCGGACAATACTCCGGTTGATCTCGTCCTGCGAGACCGACGGTTGCCCCGCCCGCTTGCCGACGTAATTCTTCACAGCCTGTTCCGGCGCAAAGTCAAGCAAGGTGGCATTGGCCAGATCATCATAAAGAATTACGTCGGCTTGCTGGAGCGCTCTGACCCCTTTCAGGGTGATCAGTTCACCGTCGCCCGGACCCGCCCCCACGAGTGTCAGCTTTGGCTTCATAGTACTTTTATACTAAGGATGATTATTAATAATGTACTATTGACTTAAATCAGTTTTACTGCTGATTTGTGGTTCAAAAGTATAGCACATATTCTAAAAAACAAGCCTTTTCAATAATTTATGCTTTAAAAATTAACTAACAACAAATTAAATACTAGGATTTAACCAAATAACAGTTTAAGTTTGAACCGTAATAGTATCTAATAGATGGGGGCATTTTCTTAGATTATTACAATTAAAAAACAGGGTTTTTATACTAACATAGTCACAAGTAACTATGCTGACAAACACAAACAAGCGGGTCGTTGTCATTGGCAACGGCATGGTCGGTTATAAGTTCTGCGAAAAACTTATGGCCTTTCAAAACGGTGAGCAGCGGTTTGCGCTGACCGTTTTCGGCGAAGAGCCCCGCGTGGCTTACGACCGGGTTCACCTGAGTGAGTATTTTGCGGGAAAAACGGCCGACGATCTGGCCCTGGCCACCAGCGACTGGTACGCCGATCAGGGCATTCAGCTGCACCTCTCCGACCCGGTGGTTGCCATTGATCGAGACCGCAAAGAGGTCTGCTCGCACCACGGTCTTCTGGTACCTTATGACTACCTGGTGCTGGCGACGGGCTCCGGGGCTTTTGTACCCACGATTCCCGGCGTTGAAAAAGAAGGGGTTTTCGTCTATCGGACCATCGAAGACCTGGAATACATTGCATCGTACGCCCGCAAAATCCGACGTAATACGGGAGGCCGTGGAGCCGTGCTGGGCGGAGGGCTGCTCGGACTAGAAGCCGCCAAAGCGTTGCTGGATCTGGGCCTGCAGGAGGCTCACGTGGTTGAGTTTGCAACTCGGCTCATGCCCCGCCAGATCGACGATGCAGGCTCACACATTCTGCAACATAAACTCGAATCGCTGGGACTAAACATTCACCTCGCCAAAAACACCCAGGCCATCCTTGGCGACGACACGATTGAAGGCATGCAGTTTGCCGATGGGTCCGTGCTGGACGTCGACATGCTCATTATTTCGGCTGGTATTCGTCCGCGCGACGAACTGGCCAAACGCGCCGGACTGGACACGCACCCGCGCGGGGGTATTGTGGTAAACGAGTTTCTGCAAACCTCCGATCCGGCAATCTTCGCCATTGGCGAGTGCGCCCTGGCGCATCAGATGATCTACGGGCTCGTGGCCCCTGGCTACGAGATGGCCGGGGTGGTTGCGGCTCGACTGCTTGGTCAGGAAAAGGAGTTTAAGCCCTTCGACATGTCGACGAAGCTGAAGCTGATCGGTGTAGACGTAGCCAGCTTCGGCAATCCCTTTGCTGAGGGTCCCGACTGCCGCACCATCTGCTACGAAAACAAAGCAAAAGGCGTTTACAAACGAATCAACGTAACGGCCGACGGCAGTCAGCTGCTGGGCGGGGTGTTGGTGGGCGAGGCCGAGCAGTATAATATGCTCCTGCAAACCTGTAAGAACAACACCATCCTGCCGCCTGATCCCGAAGACCTCATCCTCGGTTTGCGGGGCGCTGAAACCGGGGGAGCTTCATCCGGTGGGGGCGTGATGGGCCTGCCTGACGACGCGCTGATCTGCTCCTGCGAAGCCATAACGAAAGCCGCCCTATGCACCGAAATTACCGATAATGGCCATACCACCCTCGATGGAATAAAAAAAGCCACCAAAGCCTGTACCGGCTGCGGAGGCTGCACCCCCCTGGTTAAAGACCTGCTCCAGGGTGTACTCCAACAACAGGGCCAATACGTCCGCAACGTGATTTGTGAACACTTCGACTATTCCCGCCAGGAACTGCTCGACCTCGTCAAGATCAACGGTCTGAAAACCTACGGGGGCGTATTGAATCAGTTTGGAAAAGGCGACGGCTGCGAGGTCTGTAAACCCGCCGTTGCTTCTGTGCTGGCCAGCCTCTGGAACGAAAATATTCTTGAAAAAGACCGGGCCACCATTCAGGACTCCAACGACCGGTTTCTGGCGAATATCCAGAAGGGGGGTACGTACTCGGTGGTGCCCCGCATTCCCGCTGGTGAGATAACGCCCGAAAAGCTGATCGTGATTGGTCAGGTCGCCAAAAAATACGATCTCTACACGAAAATCACCGGCGGACAGCGAATCGACTTGTTCGGTGCGCACCTGAGCGACCTGCCCAGCATCTGGGAAGAACTGATTGCCGCCGGTTTCGAGAGTGGGCATGCCTACGGCAAAGCGTTACGTACCGTTAAAAGCTGCGTGGGCTCGACCTGGTGCCGGTTTGGCGTTCAGGATTCCGTTACGTTCGCCGTGGAGGTCGAAGAGCGGTATAAAGGCATCCGGACTCCGCACAAACTTAAATCGGGCGTATCGGGCTGCATCCGGGAGTGCGCCGAAGCCCAAAGCAAAGATTTCGGGATTATTGCCACCGAAAAAGGCTGGAATCTCTACGTATGCGGCAATGGGGGCTCCAAACCGCAGCACGCTCAACTGCTGGCATCGGACGTGGACAAAGCGACCTGCCTGCGGTTGATTGACCGCTTCCTGATGTTCTACATCAAAACGGCCGATCCACTCGCCCGCACCGCTACCTGGCTCAACAAAATGGAAGGCGGCATGACCTACCTGAAAGCGGTGCTCGTCGATGATGTGCTGGGCATTGCCGCAGAACTGGAGCGCGAAATGCAGGGACTGATCGACAACTACGCCTGCGAATGGAAAGAAGTGGTCGAAAACCCACAATTACGCCAGGGATTCGCTCATTTTATCAATGCGCCCCAGCATAAAGATCCGTCGGTACAGTTCGAGCCCCTGCGCAGCCAGAAACGCGCGAAAGAGTGGCGTTAGTCCAGTCCTGTCTTTAATCCCATACAACCTATATTCCCATGGAATCTATTCTCATTGATACCGAAGAAATCACGTGGTACCCGGCCTGCCGCGTATCGGATGTGCCCCTCGACGGGGGAGCCTGCGCGCTCATTGAGGGGCGGCAAATTGCCATCTTTCACTACACCCGCCGGAACAAATGGTACGCTACCGACAACGAATGCCCACATCGGCAGCAGATGGCGCTGGCCAGGGGCATGATCGGCAGCCAGGGCGATGAACCGAAAGTAGCCTGCCCGTTTCACAAAAAAACGTTTTCGCTGGAAACCGGAAGCTGCTTAACCGACAGCGAGTACCGGATCAATACGTATCCCATACTGGTAAAAAACGAGTTCGTTTATATTGGATTGACGGAATAGATAGTGGTCATTACGTAGGTATTTGCTACGCTGTCATTCGTGGCCATTCAGTCCACTCTACTGATGACAGCGTAGCAAATACCTACGTAATGCCAATGATTGACCAACTAAACCCGAATATGCAGCAACTCGATCAGCAGGTAGCCCGCCGACTAACGCGCTTTTACGTCATTGCCCTGACCGTAATTGCGCTGCTGACCGTCAGCGGGCTTCTGTTCATCAAACACACCCTCAATAACCTGAACGACGATAGCCGCGTGCTTAACGTAGCGGGTCGCCAGCGGATGCTGAGTCAGCGCCTGACCAAGCTTATCCTTTTGCGCAGTACGGGCCTACCCTCGGCCGATCAGGTTTCTTTCGACTCGTTGCTGAATGCGTGGAATACCAATCATCGGCAATTGCAGCACGGGGCGCTGGTGATGGAACAAACGTACGTTGTACGGAAAAGCGAACAGCTCGACGCGATGTTTCGGCAGATTCAGCCGGTTTACCAGGCCATCTACGCGAGTTTTGTCCGCTTGAACGACGCCCGTAGTACGCCCGCCCAGCAGCAAAGCGCCCTGCGGGTTATTCTGGAGCAGGAGCCCGCCTACCTGCAGCAAATGAACGACATCGTCTTTCGATTCGATGCCGAAAGCTTCGCCCGTGTCAGGCACCTCGAGCAGATTGAGTGGCTATTGGGCTCCGCTACGTTGCTGACCTTACTGATCGAAGGCTTCCTGATTTTCCGACCGGTAGTTCGGCGGACCCAGCAGGTCATTCGGAAGCTGGCCGAATCCGAAGAAGCCCTGCAACTGGCCAACAGTCGGCTGGAAGGCGCGAATCTTGACCTGGAGGCCGCGAATCGTAAATTACTGCAGACGCAGGAAGAACTGCTGCGCACAACGGCCGAGAAATACCAGCTGCAGCGGGCGGAAGACATGGTCCGCTCGGCAGCATTGATCGAAGGTCAGGAAGACGAACGTCGGCGGTTCGCCCGCGAACTCCACGATGGCATCGGGCAGATGCTGACGGGCCTCAAGCTCATGGCCGAGAAGCTCAAAAAAAGCCCCTTGCCCGATGAGAAACAACGAAAGCGGTTCGAAGAGCTGTGCGGCTTAATCCAGAACATTATCCAGACCACCCGCCAGATTTCGCATAACATCATGCCCTCGGTCTTGGGCGATTTCGGCCTGGATGCTACGCTGCAGCTCCTGGCCGAACAAACGGCCGATTCAGCAACGAGCCGGATTATCTTTGAAGGCTCCGGTTCCGAAAAACGGCTCAGTCCACTCGTCGAAATCGGTTTATACCGCATCGCCCAGGAAGCGCTCAACAATGCCCTTAAATACGCGGATGCGCAAACCATTCGGATCAGGCTCGAACGTACGAAAGCAAAACTAACCCTAACGGTGGAAGACGATGGCAAAGGCTTTACGATTTCGAATCCCGGCCAGGCGCAGCGGCTGTCGGTAAGTCACGGGCTTGAAAACATGCGCACCCGCGCCCGCCTGTTGCAGGGCGACTTTACGATAAGCTCGAAACTCCGCAAGGGCACCAAAGTAATGGTCAGACTGACCGTATCTGATTTTTCCGCCAACTAATTATGACCATACGACTGCTGATTGCCGACGACCACTCCGTAGTAAGAAAAGGAATCCGAACCTTACTCGAAGACGAAAACGATATTCAGATCGTGGGGGAAGCGACGGATGGGGACGAAGCCATCGAACTCATTGCGAGCAGTAAACCCGACGTTATGCTGCTCGACATTACCATGCCGCGCATGTCGGGCCTCGAAGTGGCTAAAGTAGTATCGCAGCAGTACAGCAAAGTACGCACCCTGATTTTCAGCATGCACAACAACCCCGACTATATTCTGAGTGCCGTTCGGAGCGGTGCCGCCGGGTACCTGCTGAAAGATACGCGCGAAGAAGAGATTTTGCAGGCGGTACGTATGGTCGCTACGGGCGAACTGTACTACCCGCCGGGGGCGTCGTCAATCATCATCAAGCACTTTATTTCGCCCAGCAACACCCTCACCGGCGATGAGCAGACCTCGGTCAGTTCAGGATCGATCTGGCACAAAATCACCACGCGGGAGGCTCAGATCCTCACCTGCCTGACCGAAGGCATGAGCAACCGCGAGATCGCCGAACGCTTCGATGTCAGCCCCAACACCGTCGCCAATCAACGAGCGAGTATCATCCGGAAAGCCGGGGTTAAAAATACCGTTGAACTGGTGCGGCTGGCCCTCCGCGAAAAAAAAGACTGAACAATTTTTTTTCTGTTCGTCGCAACGAATATCGGTGGCCAACGCACTACCTGTCGGCCTGTTACGCTGACGCCCGTGCCAACTTTTTCATATTATTTTTTACCGTATTATAATTGATTAGACGGTATAGTCAACGGTTATATTCACGATCAATAAGTAACATTGAAAGGTCAAAAGTTACTCCTTCGCAATCATAGGTACATGGGTTTCGAATTTGTTTGATTGGTACTGTTTTTGCTAACATAATATTCTGTAAAACAGTATGTTATGGAAGCACCCAGGAACCCCGGCGAGCAGTTACCTCCACTGATTATAAATGCGTGGCCTGTATCTTTAATGGATTGTGCCATGAATCCACTGCCCTCAGATATAGAGCAATTAGTCCGCATAGCCCATCAGACCGGCCATGAGTATGCTGATGCCTATGCCGTCTGGCGAATTTATCAGGGTCACCCGGACGCTTACCTGATTGTCGATACAGTCCTTTGGATCGCTAAGAATCAGGATGTTGCCGTCATGTCGGCAGTTAGGCTATATCGGGACATTGAAAACCAGCTGGGCTAACCGGTTTACCACTCCCAGACCAGGTCTCTCCCGCCCTGTCTGATCTACGCTTTGCTTGACACTACGCTTTGAAGTTTACTACGGCAACGGCTTGACGTCCTGTTTTCTTCGCTGCCCATAACACTACAGAACCGTATGGGTTATTAATGCAGGCAATCTGAACAACATGGAAACAATCTACGAATGGCTCCTTCACAATACGGAAGATGAAGGAAATTATTTCACGATTCTGAACACGAAACGGCATACACAGGCAAGTGAATCGGAGTACCTGGACGTAATGGCCCGATCTAAAGACTTCACTGTTGTAAACCTGCTTATTTTCCCGCAGCAAGCCGCCGACTCCGCCATCGACCCGACCTGGCTACAGGGCCGGACAGTAGCCGATCAGTACGGGTTCGCTGCTGAGCAGGACGTAATTACGTTTCTCCGCAACGGGCAGACGCCCAACTCCGCAGGTGACACGTCCGGTATCGGCATTGCTGTATTACAGCCCGTCGGCGACACAGGCACTCTAACCTTTCCGCCTGAGCAGTAAGATGCTTCGGCATGCTCAGCTGGCCTGAACCGTAGTAAATAAACTTCCTGAGCTGACCGCACCAACCCTGATACGTTCATAGAATAAGTAAAACCGCGCTATTCAGCAAATAAGGGCGGTTTTACTATAGCGCACTGTACTTTTGCTGACCTCAATAGCGCATCGTATGGAATACAACTTGATAATGGTAGATGATGATGAAGATGACTTCCTCTTGCTGGCTACCCGAATTAAAGAATGTACACAAACGGTTAACCTAACGCACATTAACGACGCAGAGGGACTCTTCCAGCAGATGCAATCGGGGCCTTCACCGGACCTCATCATGATTGACGCCCGCATGCCGGTCGTAAACGGCGAAGAATTAGTGCAGCGGATTCGCGATTCGGTAGCCTGGCGTTATATACCGATCATTGTCTGGACCGGCTCCATATCTGACGATGAGACTATCCGGTTGTATGAGGCTGGGGCTAACTCCGTTATTTTCAAACAAGACACCCTGGAGCAGGTCCGCACTTTGTGCCAATACTGGTTCGGCCTAGTGCGTCTGCCTACCGTTGGGCAACGCACCTGATGCTGCCTGACGAGCAGGACAGCACCTGACCATACGCAGCGGCTGTCGTTATGCTGCCCCGTTGAAGGCTGCAGCTACGTAGTGTACGTACGATACGGAATTTATAAACACAACGTAACGCCTTTGCTGGCTAGCAAAGGCGTTACGTCAGTTGTCCAATACGATCGTAAAACCGGTTGGTCCTGCTGCTACGTACTGATTTCGGCAAAACTCGGCCGGTAACTTGGTAAGCCGGTATCAGGTCGTTCTGAAGAAACCCGTCAGCAACTCACTTGAGCGAGTACGCTTTTACGGTATTATGGAAAAAAGTAGGCACAAACAACAGTTTGGTGGATGGATCATAGCCGATATCAGCCGAATTGATTTTCTGTGAAGACGTATCCAGCTTCAATTCCGGCGTGCCGTCGGCACGAATATGCCAAATCTTTCCGCCCCATTCCGTTACCAGGTATTGCTTATCGCCCAGGGCCACAATGCCATCAATACCACCCATGCCCTTGGCGATCGTGCTCAGTTGCTTCGTTGCGGGGTTGAGGCTTAGCAGCGACCCATCTCCGTTGCCAATCAGCAATTGGTTGTTTTCGAACAGCAGCCCATTGGTGCCTTTGAGTGGGGCGCCTTCTAGCACAAGATCCATCTTACCATTGGTCAGGGCCCAGATTTTACTGTCGTTCGAGTCGGTGACGTAGATCACGCCTTTCTGGCTGTCAACGGCAATATCATTGAGGAATTTAGCGCCCTGCACAGGATAGCGATTCAGGATTTTGCCGGTAGCCAGGTCTATTTCGGCGACCTGCGTCATTTCGGTAACATAGAGTTTGTTCCCGAACAGCCCCATCCCCTTTGTAGAATTCAGGTTGTCGGTAAACTTCAGCTTGGTCACCTTGCCGTTCAGGTCCAGTTTAGCAATGTAGCTGCCTTTGTTCTCCAGCGTTGGGTTGCCATTGATGCAGGCGACGTACAAAACTTTATTCCGGGAATCGACCAATACGCATTCAGGCGTGCGCAGGGTCGTATCGGTTTCCCATACGGGCTGCAACGTGACAGACTGTGCCCGGACCCCGAAAGACAGACCTGCCAATACACTTCCTACTAAAAGTACAACAGATGTTCTCATGATTTTTTTATTTAAGCGCAACTAGAAAACAAGACACTGGTGCCTATCCTAAGGCGTGGGCAAGATAATCAATTGCGCTTGAATCAGCCCCTGTTTGCGCGTTTATGGCTTGTTAGCGCATTTGGTATCAGAGGGCCGATCCCTGAATAACGGGCGTGTGAGTGAGGTTATCAGCTGCCAAACTGCCGGTCTTCTTCATTGTCAACTTGTCCCCTGTAGTATTCTTCCATTCAAAAAATGTCCGCAGATTCTCAGCATCAGAAGCAAACGATGCCAGTCTGTTCAGTACCTGCTCATCGTATGCCTTGGTTGCCGATGAATAGGTTTAGCTATTTGCCCAGACCTTAACCAAATCCACGCAATTGTCGGCCTGTTGCCCAACAGGAATACGCGCCTGTCGGGGAAGATGGGCTACTACTTTGTCTGACACAATTCTTCATGCACACTACGTACTACTCCAGCCATTACTTAACGCTTCGGCTTGCTCCAACACGAGCTTTATCGCTTCGTCTGACTTTTCGGGCGGGTATTTGTACTTCTGCAACGTGCGCCGTACCAGAATCCGTAGTCTTGCCCTGACGCTCTCCCGTACCTGCCAGTCTACCGTTGTTGAGGCCCGAAGCTTAACGGTCAGTTCCCGCGCCAGGGCCTTCAACGTATCGTCGGTCAGTTCGCGGACGGCGCTTTCGTTGTTGGCCAGGGCATCGTAGAAAGCAACCTCATCCGGCGACAGGTTAAGCGCTTCTTCGCGGTCAATGGCCTGCCTGAAATCCTTCGCCATCTCGATCAGCAGTTCAATAACCTGCGCCGATTCAATAGCCCGGTTGTTGTAATTGCGGAGGGTCGCCTGCAGACGTTCGGAAAACTTACGCTCCTGTACGACGTTGTTTCGCGTCTTGGACCTGATTGTATCGTTCAGAAGTTTTTCTAAAAGTTCAACGGCCAGATTGCGGTAGGGCGTCTTCCGTATATCGCTCAGAAACTCGTCCGATAGCAGGCTGATGTTGGGCTTGTTGATACCCGCCAGGGCGAAAATATCATCAACCCCCTGCGGCACTACGGCATTGTCCAGAATCAGCTTTAAGGTTGAGTTCTTATCTGCCAGTGTGCGTTTACGGTCGACGTTGGTATACTTGCTGATAGCGGCTTTTACAGCTGAATAGAAAGCCAGCTCCAAACGCACGGCTTCTGCCTCATCTAGCGTACCACACAAGGCAAATGCTTTTGTAGCGGCAAGTACTACGTCCAGAAAACGCTTCTTGCCATCGGGCAGGGCCAGTATGTGGTTAGCCGCCGGAACCAGCAGTTTAAGCGCGTGCTGCTCATAACCGGTCAGATCAATCGTATGCCCATCAACGGGTGTGCTGAACATACCCCGAATGATGTCCATCTTTTCAACCAGTACACTATAAGCTTCTTCGGCGTGGTGCGTAGGCTCGCCTTTACCCTTCGATTCAGTATAGGTCTTTAACGCTTCTTTCAGCTCCGTAGCAATACCAATATAATCGACAACCAGCCCGCCCGGCTTGTTCCTGAACACCCGGTTCACGCGCGCAATGGCCTGCATCAGGTTATGCCCCTTCATGGGCTTGTCAATGTACATCGTGTGGCAACTGGGCGCGTCGAAACCCGTTAACCACATATCCCGCACAATCACGAGTTTGAACCGGTCTTTGGTGTCTTTGAACCGTTTCTCCAGGCGCTTCTTTGTTTGCTTACTGTACAGATGCGGTTGTAATAAGGCTTTATCGGAAGCCGAACCCGTCATCACTACCTTGATCGCGCCTTTTTCCGGGTCTGTATCATGCCATTCGGGGCGCAGGGCAACCAGCGCGTCGTAGAGTTGAACGCAGATGTCCCGGCTCATGCACACAATCATGCCCTTGCCTTCCATAACGGCCTGCCGGGCGTCGAAATGGGCGACAATATCTTCGGCTACCTGCTTAACGCGTGGACTGGCCCCAACCAGTTTTTCCAGCCGGCTCCACTCGCTTTTGGTTTTTTCGCGGTTCGCTGCGTCTTCTTCGTCTTCTACCACCTCGTCGACCTGCTCGCTGAGTTGCTCAATTTCGGCATAGTTGATGTCGATTTTAGCCAGCCGCGATTCGTAGTAGATCGGCACCGTAGCGCCATCGTCTACGGCATCCTGTATATCGTAGATCGATACGTAGTCGCCGAACACAGCGCGGGTGTCGCGGTCGGTGGCTTCAATGGGCGTACCGGTAAAGCCGATGAACGTAGCCCAGGGCAGGGCGTCGCGCAGGTGTTTGGCGTAGCCGTATTTGTACTCGCCGGTTTTGGTGTCCAGCTTGGCTTTGAATCCGTACTGGCTGCGGTGGGCTTCGTCCGATATGACCACGATGTTGTGCCGGTCGTTCAGTACCGGGTGCGTGTCTTCGTCGGCCAGCAGGGCGAACTTCTGAACGGTCGTGAAGATGATGCCGCCCGATTCGCGTTCGGCCAGCAGTCGACGTAGTTCATCGCGGTCATCGGCCTGCACCGGCGCTTGTTTCAACAACTCCTGAGCGGCAGAAAACGTCTGAAACAACTGCCCGTCGAGGTCGTTGCGGTCGGTCACGACCAGCAGGGTTGGGTTTTTCATTTCGGGCTGTTGCAGGAGCATCCCGGCATAACAGCACATGCTGATGCTCTTGCCCGATCCCTGCGTATGCCACACGACCCCGGCCTTTTTGCTACCCGCTTCAATGGCTTGCCCGTAGGTAGCGCGTCGTTCGGCCACACCGACAAAATTCAGTTCTTCGGCCGCTACGATGGTGGCCTGCACGGCTTCACGAACAGCGTGGAACTGGTGATAGCCCGCAATTTTCTTGATCAGCTGACCGTCGTTGTTCTCGAACAGGATAAAATAGCGTAAGTAGTCGAGTAAACGTTGCGGCTCAAAAAAGCCGCGTACCATCGTTTCCAGCTGCCAGTCGAGTAAAGGCTTGTCGTCTTCGTCGCTGACCGTCCGCCAGGGTAAAAACCGTTCCTGATCGGCGGTTAAGGAGCCGACGCGGGCCGTGAAGCCATCGCTGATGACCAGGGCTTCGTTGTAGGCGAACAGATCGGGTAGCTCGTCCTTATACGTCTGCAGCTGATTGTAAGCGTCCCAGATGTCGGTGGCTTCGTCTTTGGGACTTTTGAGTTCGAGCAGGGCAACCGGCAGGCCGTTTAGAAAACATACCACATCAGGTCGACGCAGTTGTTTGCGGCCTTGAATCGTAAACTGATTAACGACCAAGAACTGATTCTTCTCCGGTTTCTGAAAATCAACAAGTAGCGCGTGATCCTGCCGAACGTCATCATCTTGCCGATACTCGACCGGCACACCGTTGAGCAGCAGCCGATGAAACGCGCGGTTGTTCTGCTGCAGATCGAGGCTTTCCGGTTTCAGCAGAACGGCCATCGCCTGTTCAATCGCCGACGAGGGCAAATGCGGATTAAGTCGTTCAAGAGCCTCCTGCAAAGGCCGTTTCAGCACAACCTCCGTGTAATAAGCCCGTTTTGGCGTTTCACCATCGGGGGCAATATTGGGACCGTGAGCAACCGACCAGCCCGTTTCTTCAAACCAGCCAAGACAAAGCTGTTCTAGTTGATCTTCGTTAAGCATGTAGTACGGTGTGGAGGCTAAAAATTATGCTAAAGCTAAAACTTCGTTTTCGGCTTCACCAACGAGAATTTCACCAGATAAAAGTTTGGGCAGTAATGTATCACGAAGATTTGCAAGTGATTGGGATTCGATTTCGTTATTTTTTATCTTTTTATGGTATTCAGATACAATTGATTCAAAAAGGGACATTGACTTGTTATCTGGAAGTAACTGTGCCAAACAATGAACGTGATTCCTATTAAGCGAAGGAACAGCAGACCCAGCGTTAAAGATTTTGAAATCAATTTGTTTAAGTATGTAATAAGCAAAATGTGGACTAGCTTTCTTAAATTGCTTCACCCAAAGTGAAGTATTCAAAGGCCAATAATCCTCTAAGACAAGAAAAACTTTACCTAAAACTCCTGACCGTCCAGTTACTACCCCAGGTGCTTTAACCATGTATTTTGAATGAAATCCTGATGGGCCACTTGCAGCTATTATAGGATAAACTCCGTCTTCGCGCTCTTGACTTGGTAAATCAAAACCACGCTGTAGAACGAGTAAATCCTCTAACTTCCCAACTTCCCACCCCTTGGGCACATGTCCTAATTCTGATTCTTCAAGCTCATCAGGAAACAGACTGGCCGTAGCATGAAGTTGTGAATAAGCGTCGAGGTCGGCGGCTTTAAAAGCGTCTAACTCCTCGTCCGTCTTACCCGAAATCGTCCGCATAGCGGCACGGGTTGGGTCTTCGCCGGTTTCAATAGCGGCTATTTTTGCCTTTACGGGCTCAAAATCAACAAACCAACTCTTAAACAACGCCTGCGCCATCGCTTCCAGCGTCTGGTTTATCTGGCGGTTGAGTTCGATTTTATCGTCAAGCGTACTGAGGATATATGCTATACGGCGCTGTTCCTTCAACGGTGGAATTGTAAGCTCAAACTTTGGAATGTCAGCACATTTTAAGCTATTAAACACTGCACCAACATTTATAAACCTTTCAACCTGCCCCCACCATTCCGGTCCCCGAACTAGCCAGCGTAAGAACGGTTTATGTAGCTTCTGACCATCAGAACGAAGCAAAACCAAGTTTTGCCCAAGAGCGAACTTCATATTCGGCTCAACGAATGCTGATTCTCCTGGGTTACAACGGCGTGAAAGAACTACATCAAACGGTTGAGGATTTGCCTTTTTAGTCCAGTCAGCGAAGTGTTCTTCGCTAATAAGCCGAGTATCTGACAGGTTGATTCTTCCGTCTTTGACTTGTGGAATCGCTACATAAGGATACCCAGAACTAGCAGCAGGAGGAGTTCTATGATCGCAGTCTATAAGTGTAATGTTAATTTCTCTAAGCGAACAAACTTGCCACTCACCATTCATATCCCAGCCCTTTCAAATTAATCGTAATCTGTCCTTCCAGTACGGCACTTTGTCGGAACTGCTCGCCGAGCTTGGCAGTAAGTTCGGCCATTTTTGTAGCAAATGGAATACCATCGTCTTCTACTTCGGTGGCACCGACGTAGCGGCCGGGCGTTAAAACGTAATCATGCTTACGGATGTCGGCCAGCGTCGCGCTGTAGCAAAAGCCGGGCTGGTCGGCGTAGTCGGTGTCCTCTCGTGGGCCGCCTTTCTGCCAGTTGTGGAACGTATCGGCAACCTGGCGTGTGTCGGCCGTGGTGAAGTCGCGCAGGACGCGGTCTTTCATGTAGCCCAGCTTACGGGCGTCGATAAACAGCACTTCGCCTTCCCGGTTTCGCTTGCCGGTATGCGCTGTTGAACGCGACTCCGACTTGTTTTTGGTCAGGAACCAGATACAGGCGGGTATCTGCGTATTGGTAAACAACTGTCCCGGCAGGGCCACCATACACTCCACCAGATCAGCTTCAATCAGCGCCTTACGGATTTCGCCTTCGTTGTTCGTGTTGGAACTCATGGAGCCGTTCGCCAGCAGCAGCGCCATGCTGCCCGCCGGAGCGAGGTGATACAGCATGTGCTGTATCCAGCCGTAGTTGGCGTTGCCCTGTGGGGGCGTACCGTACTGCCAGCGCGGGTCGTTTTCCAGCTTCGCGCTCCACCATTCTTTGATGTTGAACGGCGGGTTTGCCATAACAAAATCCGCCCGTAAATCGGGGTGCTGGTCGTCCGTAAAACTATCGGCGTTACGCTTGCCAAAGTCAAACTCAATGCCCCGGATCGCCATGTTCATAGCCGCCAGTCGCCAGGTCGTCGGGTTGTATTCCTGTCCGTAGACGGATACATTCTTTGTGTCTCCGCCGTGTTCCTCGATAAACTTCTCGCTTTGCACAAAAAAACCGCCGGACCCCATAGCCGGGTCGTAGATACGGCCCTTGTACGGTTCCAGCATCTCCACAATCAGCGATACAATGGATTTGGGCGTAAAGTACTGTCCGCCTTTTTTGCCTTCGGCCAGCGCAAACTCACCCAGAAAATACTCGTACACATGCCCCAGAATATCTTTCGATTTCAGGTTGAGCCGTTCGCCTTTGTACACCGGGTTATGAAAACTCGTATCGGAGAACGAGTTGATCAGCCCGATCAGCGTATCATTACCCACCTGATACTGGCTGATCCGGTTCAGAATACCTTTCAGCCGTATATTTTCTTTCTCAATCGCTTCCAGCGCATTGTCGAGCAACCAGCTTACCGAGCGCATCTTTTCCGGATCGTCGGAACCCGGCTTATTCCAGGGCAGATCAGCGCCAACGGGCAGTACCGCGCAGTTCCGCAGCGTTTCCCAACGAGCCTCACGCGGCACCCAGAACACATTGCTTTCTATGTAGTAGTCGCGCAGTTCCAGTTCTTCCACAATAGCCGCTTCGTAGGCTTCGTCAGACTCGTAATCGTCGCGGGGCAGATAATAGTCATCGGCTTCGTTAAGGAAACGGCCGCGTAACTCCTGCTGGCGCTCGTCGGACGCATCAGAAACGTACTTCAGGAATATCAGACCCAGGACAATATGTTTATAGTTTGCGGCATCCATAGATGCCCGCAACTTATCGGCGGCATTCCACAGCTTCTTATCTAACTCATTCAGAAACTGTTGCTCGTGCATAATCATGTAATACCAGAAAAATTGAGGAAAATTTTACGAAAACAGGGCAACAAGATAGTTCATTCACGCTTTTCGCTGTTTACCCGAAAGCGAATAAAAACCTTCTTTTTACAAGATTTTGGGGTAAATACGTATAAAAAGTCTTTTAGTGTCTCTGCCTACCACTCGTCCGGCATTAAGAATTCGCCTTTTAGTGATATTTATACAAAACCCAGCAGAGAGGGCAAATTGCAGGCAAAAAAGGGGTGTATGGGGGCGCTGTTTGTGGAGCAGGGAGACAGGAACAAGAACGGATAATCAGCTTTCTACCACTGATCTTACCCGCCTTTGCGAACGTATCAGGCAGCAGGCTCCGTTTGCAGCATACGTATCAGCCAACAAACAACAGTACTTGCAGCGATTACACCGATACGTTGTTGTACCCAGCGTTTAAACCAAACGCAAAAGAGCCGATCAGCAGCAAAGCTAACCGGCTCATTATCAACGTGATCCCGAAGCGACTCGAACGCTTGACCGTCTGCTTAGAAGGCAGATGCTCTATCCAACTGAGCTACAGGACCGGTTTTATGCCTACTCGTCCATACCAGCAACGTACTGAAGGTGACAGGTCGAATAAACTATGTCCCAAAAGTACGCCGATTGGGAGTATTTTACAAAATAAGCGTTTTTAAATTGATGTTTGGGCGCTGCGATTCCGTCTGCTTCACACTCGTAAAGCACTCTTCTAGCCAAACTCTGGCTGCACTACGTAACATTTGCTTGCCGGTGGCAGTTAGCAGTATACACTACCAAGCCTACAACAAGTACCATGGCCAAGGATTCTGACCTGAAAGTGATTTTTTACGAGCCTGGCTCAGCGGATAAAGAAGGATCTGTACTAGCGGATGGCTATTTTAGTTTCGTTCCTTCCTTTAAAGAAGGGGACGCCATTAACGTAACCCGTTCGCGGAAAGGGGAGAAAAATAACGCCGTCGGCAACCCAATTCACCACAAAACGCATCGGGTGCTGTCAACGGACTGGGTCCTAACGATCAACGACGTTACGAAAGAAGCCCTGGCAACCCTGATTGTGTCCGTAGCAAAGCTGGAACCGATAGAAACGGCCCCGGAATTCCCAGGTATAGTTGGCACACATGAGTAGCCAGACTAAGCAGTCAACGCGCTCGTTAACGCCAGTCCTGTACGTATCAGGCAACGTAGTGACAGATAATCCCAGTTCAGTTCAACGAGCCTCCGACAGCCAGCAGCATTTTTTGATCAGTCCGCTTATACTTTATTCCTGTTTGTCTACCCAGAAAATGTGTGGATAGTATCCCGGTTTCGTTAACAAGCCGGTTGACTCGTTAGCTGAAGCATCAGTTGAGCCTGCAGGGTAAGTTTATTTAAACTATCAGCATGAGCGGCTAAGCCCTCTGCCCCTTTTAACCGATCAGCATCTGCCAGTAAAGTTTCTAACTGGGTTTCCATTTGCCAGATGTGAGCTAACAACTGCTTACTCGAACACAGCCCTACTGGATTTTCTCCCTGACTCAGATAGGCGCTAACGAGCTGATAATAGGACTGATTGAACGCATCAACGGCGTCTACCCACTGGTTGCGGGATGAAGAAGGTATTGTCTTTGTTATGAGTGCGCGGCCCATATTAATTACTGTTACGGTTACTTTCAAGGTATATACGTACAGAAAGAGTGTATAGATTTATATCGGGAAAAAATTGTCTAAAAGACATAAAACACCAACTTAGCAACCAATAATCATCTAATCTGAATCAGTTCGTTACCTGGTTTACTGACGCCAGTAAATGCCAGAAGTAACCCGTGAGATATACAAATTATACTCACAGCACCAACTCTATCGCGCACTGCCTCCAACAAATGGGTCTCCATTGAACCCAATCCCAGCGGTAAATAGACAAAGCGTAGAACCCGGCAGCCTGTACCACTGCGTTGACTCAGACATGCAGAGACGTACTGGCCAAGGGGTAACAGACGAACTATCTGAACGGGGGACCACAAAAAAAAGCACTTACCATTGCTGATAAGTGCTTGACTAGTGTGTCGGGGTGGCAGGATTCGAACCTACGACCTCCTGCTCCCAAAGCAGGCGCGATACCGGGCTACGCTACACCCCGAAGGTGATTGAAAGTCCTAAAGCTTTTTAGTTGAGGGCTTAATAGGCATACAACTTTATAACGCTCTGACTTTACAATTAATTTCTCCGCGGAGAGAGAGGGATTCGAACCCTCGGTACCGTTACCAGTACGACAGTTTAGCAAACTGTTCCTTTCGGCCTCTCAGGCATCTCTCCGTGCTCAACCATCCGTTTCCGAACGATTGGGACACAAAGATAGAGTGATTCTATCTTTTCAGCAAGAGGTAAGCCAGAAAATCTTTTCACAATCGCTAATTTCGCCCCTTTCCGACGGCAGTTCCGGTACGCGATTAGCGTCGCATCAGCCTGATTACGAATTCAAATGAGCTGGTTATACCCATTTTCGAGGAGCGAACTTTTTTTTATAATTATTTTCATCTGCCTGTATGGTTTCTACATCTGGCGCACATTTTGGCTGGCTCGTCAGCTAAATACGTCGGCCTGGGGCGTGGTGCCGAAGTTCTTTTTACGGAGTAGTTACCTTACCCTGCTGATCATTGCCCTGCTGGGTCCGTCGTTCGGAGAAGCGAGCAGTGATCTAATCGCAACTGGCCGGGATGCGTTTCTGATTGTCGACATTTCGCGGTCGATGGATGCGGGCGATGTCGTACCGACGCGGCTGGAACGGGTTAAATACGACGTACAACAACTCTGCGATACGTTACCCACCGATCGGTTCGGCCTGATTCTGGCTTCATCGGAGTCGTTTGTTCTTTCGCCGTTAACCACCGATCACGATGCACTCAAACAATTCATGCGCGAGGTGCACACGAGCGTTTCTCCAACGGGCGGCACGGATTTGTGCAGTGCCATCGAGTTAGCCCGTCAGAAACTCCTTACCGACTCATCGACTCACCAGAGTGTCAGAGCGATTGTTTTGTTCAGCGATGGCGAGAATTTCACGTCCTGCGATCGCACGGAACTGGCCCGTTTGCGCACGTTTGGCGTGCCACTCATTACGGTTGGCGTGGGTACCGAAGCCGGTTCCTCCATTCGTGAAGGCCGCGACTTCGTGCGCGATGCCGATCGGCAGATTGTCCGGAGCCGACTCAACCGGGTATTTATGCAGGAACTTGCCCGCGACGGACGGGGTCAGTACATTGAGGCCGATGCCGACGGCCATTACGTTAACGAGCTGGCGGGTATCTTACGATCGCTGCATGGACGAGTCACCGACCAGAACCGCGTAGCCGTTTCGACGAATAAGTATTATTATTTTCTGCTGGCGGCTTTATTCCTGCTGGTCCTTGATCTGGTTATTACCATCCGAACCTTTCGGTTGTAAGTTCATCTCAGGGTTTCGTCTTATTTTTGGCCGGTCGAACGTTAGTACTGTATGATCTATCTGTTCATTTTCGCCTGGCTGTTCTGGACTGATCCACTGCCGGTAAACCAGATTTCACGGAATAATCAGGCCCGGCAACAGGCCGAGCGCGCCTACAAAGCCGGGCGTTATGCCGAAGCGTTACGTTTGTACGCGTATTTAAGTCAGACTACAACCACGATTGATCCAGCCGTACGGTTAAACCTCGGTCATACGTATTTCAAACTACGTCGTTACAGCCAGGCAAAGCCTCAGTACGAAACCTTGCTTCGCTCCGATCGACCGGATTTACGCACCGGAGCCGCTACGCAGCTGGGCGTACTGGCCTGTCTGGAAGGCGACAGCGCCGTTGCTTTGTCTTTATTTGAACAAGCCCTCCTGGAAAACCCCGATAATGAACCCGCACGGTACAATTTTGAGTTAATAAAGAAGTTCTACTCGGGCAAAACTCCCCAGAAGAAGTCGCGTCAGAAGCCCAACACCAATCAGCCAAACGAGGTGAATAAACCCCAGCCGGCGGGTGGGCAGCAGGTGGAACGATCCGAGCGTCAGGACGAGCTGCTACGTCGGTTCAAGCGGTTAAACCTGAGCGAAGAACAGGCATTACAACTCCTCGACGCAATGCAGAACGACGATCTGCCGTATGCGCTGACGCGGGCGGCCCGGCGCTCAACGAAACCAGCTCCGGAAGGCAATCGCTGGTAAACACGTTACATCAACACTTAATCATGAATGAAGTCGTAATTGTTTCTGCTGTCCGGACACCGATTGGTGGCTTTGGTGGCGTATTATCAACGTTATCGGCCACCGAACTCGGCGCGGCTGCCATTAAAGGGGCTCTTGGCCGGGCGGGCGTACAACCCGATCAGGTGCAGGAAGTATACATGGGTAATGTCGTATCGGCCAATGTCGGTCAGGCTCCGGCCAAACAGGCTGCATTGAAAGCCGGCATTCCGGCTAATGTTCCCTGCACAACCATCAACAAAGTGTGCGCATCCGGTACCAAAGCCATCATGCTGGCCGCTCAGACAATTCAACTGGGTCAGGCTGATGTGATCGTAGCGGGTGGCATGGAAAGCATGTCGAATACGCCATATTACGTACCAAAAGCTCGTTTTGGCTATAAATACGGCAACGCTGAGTTAGTTGACGGCCTTGCCCGCGATGGTCTCGTTGACGTGTATGATCAGTGCGCGATGGGCGTTTTTGCTGATAAAACGGCCGAGAAATACGCCATCAGCCGCGAAGCGCAGGATGCCTACACGGTTCAGTCGTACCGCCGGGCGGAAGCCAGCACGCAGAACGGCACCTTCAGCGCTGAGATTGTGCCGGTTGAGGTGGCCGGTCGGAAAGGCAGCGTAACGGTTAGCGAAGACGAGGAATACAAAAACGTGATTTACGACAAGATTCCAACGCTCAAAGCCGCTTTTACGTCTGGTGGTACGGTGACTCCTGCCAGTTCGTCGCCAATCAGCGACGGTGCTTCGGCGCTGGTAATCATGAGCCAGAAAAAAGCTGATGAACTTGGCCTGAAGCCCCTGGCCCGTATTTTAGCCTATGCCGATGCCGAACAGGAACCCCAGTGGTTTACAACGGCTCCGACGAAAGCTGTACCTTTGGCCCTCGAACGCGCCGGTTTAACCACCGACGATATTGATTATTTTGAGGTAAACGAAGCCTTTTCCGTAGTGCCCCTGGCGTTTAGTGAACTCCTGAACGTACCCCAGGACAAACTCAATGTGTTGGGAGGAGCGGTATCCATCGGTCACCCGCTGGGTGCTTCGGGCGCCCGCATTGTGACTACGCTGACCAACGTATTGCAGCAGCACGGTGGTCGCTACGGAGCCGTTGGTATCTGTAATGGTGGCGGGGGCGCATCGGCGCTGATCCTTGAAAAACTGTAACGCCTTCCGTCAAAGGATTGGCGATTTAACGAGCTGGATGGAAGCTAATCTTCCATCCAGCTCGTGCATAAACGAGAAACCTGATAACTAAAACTGTGCCCATTCAAGAAACCAACTTCCAGTTTCCCGGCCAGACGGCCTTTTACCGCGGTAAGGTTCGCGACGTTTATTCCTTTCCCGATAAACTCGTGATGATCGCGTCGGATCGAATCTCAGCCTTTGATGTCGTATTACCCCGCCCGATTCCGTTCAAAGGGCAGGTGCTGAACCAAACAGCGGCTTACTTCCTGAAAGCAACTGCCGACATCGTGCCAAACTGGCTGCTCAACGTACCCGATCCGAATGTGAGCATTGGCCTGAAATGCGAACCGTATGCCGTAGAAATGGTGGTTCGGGGCTATTTGGCAGGGCACGCCTGGCGTCAGTACCGCGATGGGCATCGTACCTTGTGTGGAGTCGCCCTGCCGGAAGGCTTACGCGAAAATGACCGGTTTCCAACGCCCATCATTACGCCGTCGACCAAAGCCCACGAGGGCCACGACGAAGACATTAGTCGGGAAGAGATTTTAAGCCGGGGTATTGTCAGTGAAAGCGATTACGTCCAACTGGAACGTTACGCGTTAGCCTTGTTCGAGCGGGGAACGGCAATGGCCGCCGAACGGGGACTGATACTGGTTGATACGAAGTACGAGTTCGGCAATCTGGACGGTAAGGTCTACCTGATCGACGAGGTACACACGCCCGATTCGTCGCGCTATTTTTACGCGGATACGTACCAGGCCAATCTACAGGCGAATCAGCCGCAGAAACAATTATCCAAAGAATTTGTGCGGGAATGGCTTATCGCAAACGGGTTTCAGGGTAAAACAGGCCAGGCCGTTCCATCAATGTCGGATGAATGGGTCGCTCAAATTACGACCCGCTATATCGAACTGTTTGAGACCGTTACGGGTCAACCGTTTCAGGCCGCCGAGGATGCTGACCCCGTTTCCCGGATCGAAGCCAATATTCTGGGGGCAATTCGTTAATACGTTACTAAACCACACAACCGGGGAATACCGTCAAACAACATTTCTCATTTCAGAGTATTCCTTATAGATTGGCCGTTGCTATGAATTACACCATTGAAAAAAACGAACAATATGCCTTGATCCGTCTGGCCGAAAGCGCTTTTGAGGGGGATGTATCCACTGATTTCGAAACGTTGAGCCGCGTGCTGTTTCGGGAGGGGTACAGCAATATTATTGTGGATATGGCACCGGTTCAATCCGTAGACAGTGCAGGCATCATGGTTATCCGGAAAGTAAACCGGCAGTGCACGAATGAAGTGGGTTTGCTGGTGCTGGTAACGAAAGACGATGCGCTGATCGAGGATCTCGATAAAGCGGGCATTAGCGACCTGACCATTCTGCCTACCGTGGAAGAAGCCATTGACGCCGTCTTCATGAATGAATTAGAGAACGATTTTCGGAGTGAGGACGACCAATATGACGCCGGATGAAGCATCGGCCGCGACTAAACCTGAGTCAGTGACCAGTCAGGTATCAGAACACCCACGACCGGCACATTTGCCGTTTGCTCTCACGATTCTGGGTGCCGGGTCCGCTACGCCCACGTTGCGGCTGCATCCAACGGCACAGTTGCTGCTTGTGGGGAATGATTATATGCTCATCGACTGTGGCGAAGGCACGCAGCTGCGGTTGATCGAGCAAAAAATCAGGCCCGGCCGCTTACGTTATATTTTTATCAGCCACCTGCATGGCGACCATTACTTTGGTCTGGCACCTCTCCTGTCTACGCTGAACCTGGGGGGGCGCACCGAAGATTTATACCTGTTCGGGCCACGCGGACTGGATGAAGTCTTGACGACCATCTTCCGGGTGTCCGATTCACGGCTGGGTTACAATCTGCATTTTCAGGTTGTTGACCCGGCGCAGCCAACTTTGCTGCTCGACCATTCTCAGGTAACAGTTGAGTCGATTCCGCTTCAGCACCGGATTGATTGCACGGGCTATCTGTTCCGCGAAAAGCCGCATAAACCGCATCTGTTACGTGAAAAGCTTCCGGCCGATGTACCTGTACAGTATCTGAAACAGTTGAAGGAAGGGCATGATATAGTCGATGCCGACGGACGGATTCTCTACGCAGCAGCGGAATACACGGAACCGGGGCCTGCTCCCCGCTCCTATGCTTATTGTTCGGATACGCGTTACGTAGAAGAGCTGGTGCCCCAGTTGCAGGGCGTCGATCTGCTGTATCACGAAGCTACTTTTCTGGAGGATAATGCTCAGCGGGCGACTGAAGTATACCACTCCACTGCCCAACAGGCCGCAACCATTGCCGCTAAAGCTCAGGTTGGGCGACTGCTGATCGGCCATTTCTCATCCCGCTACAAGCAATTCGACTCGTTCCTGGACGAAGCTCGCGCGGTGTTTCCAGAAACTTATCTGGCCGAAGAAGGAAAGACTATCAATGTTTAGACATTCTGCTGAGGCATAGCCCTGCCGTGACGGGGTTATGCCTCAGTAATCTTACCCCAACAATAAACCAGATGAGCCAGCTTCGGTGAAGCTGGCTCATCTGGTTTATTACCCTTTCTGCGATACGGCCTGAAGTTTACCGTGTAGCGGTGGTCGCTGGTCTTTTGCGCCGGTCAGCCTGGATAAGCTGTTCTGAAAACTTATCTCAACGTCGTCGGAGCCGTATTTGCACGTAATGGTATCGTAGTGAGCCGTTTCAATGAACCGCCAGGTCATGACAAACGTATTGGCGTCGCTCCAGGTACCGCTACCCGCCACTTTCGTTTTTGTTTCGCCGGGCACCGGAGTCGCCACTAATTTTAGGGGCGTCGTGGGGAACGTAGTTTCGCCATCGACCCAGCGGTTGATGCCACAGGTCACCTGGTGATCTCCCTTATCGTCCTGCATCTTAAAGATGCACCCGTCCTTGCCGAACGTGAGCACTGCCGATTTAACCTTCGATGGGTTATCGTCGATGCTGAACACTTTACCGCTTACCTGCGCAGCAACGGGTGATGTTGACTGCATCATGGGTGGCGGTAGTGTCAGCGAAGTTAACTTCTGTTTTAACTCAGCCTGCGCTGTCTTATCCGGTTTTCTACTGCCTTGAGCGGCTGGCAGGATGTTGTTCCACACCTCGTCCAGAATGGCCTGCATATCGCCCGTTTCCGAAGTAATGGCGACAACCATATCCTGCTTAGGAATCACAATGCAGTACTGGCCGTAAGCTCCATCGCCCCGGTAGGCATCATTCCGGCATCGCCAGAACTGATAGCCGTAGCCCTGCAGCCAGTCGTTTTCTTCGGCTTTACGCTTGCCTCCGGCTGACTGTACCTGCTTCTGCGTAGCGTCGTTAATCCAGCCCTCCGGTATCAGGCGCTTGCCATTCCACATGCCTTTTTGCAGGTATAACTGACCAAATTTCGCGATGTCTTCGGTACGTACCCGCAGTCCCCAGCCACCAGTATTAACGCCTTTCGGATCAACCTCCCAGTCCGCGCCTTCGATGCCCAGCGGATCGAACAGGCGAGGTTTGAGGTAGGCCAGCACCGTTTGTCCGGTCAACTTCTGAACGATGGCCGACAGCATGTAGGTCGCTCCGCTGTTGTACACAAAATGCGTTCCGGGTTTGTGTTCAACGGGCTGCGCCAGAAATGCGTTTACCCAGTCCTTGTTGTTATTACCCCGTACGGCAGGGGTCGAGTCCTTATCATGACCCGTCGACATGGTCAGCAAGTCTTTGACACGCATCGCGGCCAGGTTTTCGCTAACCGTCGCGGGCAGTTCGGATGGAAAGAACTTAACTACTTTATCCTCTACCGTCAGTTTGCCTTCGGCAACGGCCAGGCCTACAGCTGTCGACGTAAAGCTCTTACTGAGTGAATACAGCGTATGCTTGAGTTGTGGGGCATAAGGTGCCCACCAGCCTTCGGCCACTACCTGCCCATGGCGAAGCACCATGACACTATGCAGGTTGAGCTTATTCTTCTCAACCGCATTGACAAAGTTCAGCAGCCCCGATGGCGATACACCCTGAGCCTCCGGCAAACTACGGGGCAGTTTAAACGAACGCGTCGGCGAGGCTAAAGCAATATTATTGAAGCTGGTAGCGATGCTAAGGCCCACTGCGCCGAAGCCCAGGTGCCGGAGGAAGTCTCTGCGGTTAAGGTTCATAGGGATGAAAAAGCGGTTGCGGTATATCGAGTGCCTTTATCTTGTCAAAGAAGGCACTTATAGGTTTATACTACGTCAGAACCGGGATTTAACTGATATGAACTGATTTATTTAATGAGCCAACGCTCTCAGTGAAAGTGAATCAGATACATCACTTAAAATCAGTTAAATCCCGATTGACTAATCAATCGTCGGCAGGTTATCGATATCATCGGGCCAGTCAACGCTGGGGCTGATATATTGAGTCGACACTACGTTAACTTTAAAACCCGCTTCGAGCCAGCGTAACTGCTCTAACGATTCGGCTTTCTCTAAAGGCGAGGGCGGTAACTGACTGATCTGTTCGAGAATGTCGGCGCGGTACGCATATAGTCCGACGTGCCGATAGTATGGATACTGAGTATGCCACTGCTCTCGGTCAATCCCGCGCAGATGCGGAATCGGCTCACGGCTGAAGTACAAAGCCTCTTTGTTGGTTGTGAGCGCAATTTTCACTTCCTCATAACTATGCAGCATAGCCGCCGACTCTACGCCCGTGCATTGGGTAGCAATCTGTACCTTGCCATCCAGAATCGCCGTCAACTCGTCAATCTGATTCGGGTCGATGAATGGCTCGTCGCCCTGAATGTTAACTACGTAAGCAGCGGTCTGATCCGTTTCGCCTAATTCGGATTGCAGCAACTGAAAAGCCTCCCAACAGCGGTCGGTGCCACTGGCGTGGTCGGCGCCGGTTATCACGGCCGTTCCGCCAAAGGCCTGAACTGCGTCTACAATCCGCTGGTCGTCAGTGGCTACGGCTAAGCGGGTTAATGACTGAGCCTGGCTTGCCTGTTCCCAAACGAGTTGAATCATGGGTTTGCCATTGATCATGGCCAGGGGTTTACCCGGAAAACGCGTTGAGCCGTACCGGGCGGGGATGATGCCAATAAACATGGTGTCGTTGATCTTTAGCCGTACTCTCGCACCCGCAGGCATGAGATTACGAACAAGTGAAGAGAAGGTAGCCCGACTATGCGCTAGCTTCCGTAAATTTGGAGCGAAATTAGCAAGACATACCGTTCCTTGTTGGCCTCATCGCCCGGAGTAGGTCTGCTTTGCCAAATTCTTAGTGAATAACTGTTTGTAAGAACAGTGTGCTGGCTGACGGTACTCGTTGCCCGATTCGCCCGCATGTCAGACTTTCATTTCCAACGTAAACACTTCTTCTATGCCCGGCATGGAGTTTTTTGGAGCCCAGGAGCGCGCCGAAATCAATGATGTTCTCGAAACAGGTATCCTGTTTCGCTATAATCACGAAGCACAACGTAACAACATCTACAAAGCCCGTGAGTTCGAAGCCGAAGTAGCCAAACTTGTCGGCGCTAAATACGCTCACGCCGTTGCCAATGGTTCGGCGGCTGCGCTCTGCGCGATGGTAGCCGCGGGCATCGGCGCTGGCGACGAAGTTATTGTGCCTCCCTTTACGTACATCGCCACCATTGAAGCGGTTCTGTTAGCTGGCGCTTTACCCGTTTTCGCGGATATTGACGATACGCTCTGCCTCAGTGCCGACGGTATCCGCCGGGCGATTACGCCCCGTACGAAAGGCGTTTGCCTGGTACACATGTGCGGACAAATGGCGGATATGGATGCCATCATGGCCGTAATCAACGAACATAACCTGGTACTGGTTGAAGATGCCGGACAGGCTATGGGTGCTAGCTATAAGGGCGTTTCAACGGGCCTGTGGGGTCGCGCGGGTGCCTACTCCTTCGACTTCTTCAAGATTGCCACGGCGGGCGAAGGCGGTATTTTCGTTACCAACGACGAACAAACCTACAAATACGCCGATAACTTCTCGGACCACGGCCACGACCACATCGGGAGCAACCGGGGTATGGAGCAACACCCCATCCTGGGCTTTAACTACCGCATCAGCGAGTTACACGCAGCCGTGGGCCTTGCTCAAACGCGCCGGGTGCCCATGATCGTTGCGCAAAACAACAAGCATAAAAAGCGGCTGATGGAACGACTTTCGGGTGTGGCAGGTATTTCGTTCGCACGCATTCCTGATCCAAACGGCGATTCCGCTACGTTCCTGAACCTGCTGCTGCCGAACGAAGCCGCAGCCCGCCAGACGGTTGCTGAGTTGCAGTCGGCTGGCGTGGGAGGCTTCAACTATTGGTTTACGAATATGTATCACTTCATTAACCAGTGGGATCACATCAAGGAAATGAGAACGGCTGCCGCCCTGCCCATCGAAAAATTGGGTGCTCCGCAGGACTACAGCAACCTCGATATTCCCCAAGCTCAAAGCGTAATCGGCCGGTTGATTTCGTTCGGCATTCGGGCAAGCTGGACCGAGGAAGAAGTCGAAACCCTGGCCAGCCAGATCGAAGCTGCTGTTAACAGGGCCGTACCGGTAGCGGCTTAGTTGCCGGTCTACCCTGCCTCTTTTATTTACATTCAATCTACGCGTTAATGCATAAAAATTTTAAAGGCGTCGAAAAGACCGTCTTCGGCCGGGGGAGTTTCGACCAGTTGGGCGATGTGCTGGCCCCGCAGCGAGTAGGCCCGAATCCGTATATGGTGTTTGTCGTGGATGCGTATTTCAAAGGCAAACCCCTCGAAAACCGCATACCCGTTCAGGAGGGTGACCTGGTGTATTTCATCAGTGTCGAAGAACACGAACCCACTACGGACCAAATCGATACGTTACGTGACGAGATTCTCGGCAGCAAAGGTCTGCCAGCCGGTGTTGTCGGCATCGGTGGTGGTAGTATCATGGACATTGCCAAGGCGTTGTCGCTGATGCTGACCAACGAAGGCTCGTCTACGCTGTACCAGGGCCTGAACCTGGTCAAAAAACCAGGTGTTTACCACGTGGGCGTACCAACCATTTCGGGTACGGGTGCAGAGGTTTCTATGACCGCCGTTTTGACGGGTCCCGTTAAGAAACTGGGCCTGAAATGCGAATGGACGGTATTTAACCAGCTTGTGCTCGACCCTGAACTCATTGCAACGGTACCGCGCGACTGGTGGTTCTATACCGGTATGGATACGTTCATTCACTGCATCGAGTCGGAGAATGGACAGTTCAACAATGCGTATTCACATTCGTACGCCGAGCAGGCGCTGAGTCTTTGCCGCCAGGTATACAAAGGTGGGCAGACGCCCGAAAACGACGACAAACTCATGGTGGCGTCGATGATGGGGGGGTTAAGTCTGACGTATTCAGAGGTAGGAGTTTGCCATGCCCTATCGTACGGCTTGTCGAAGATATTGGGCACCCGGCACTGCTACGCCAACTGCCTGATCATGAACCACCTCGACGATTACTACCGGGAAGGCGTCGCTGAATTCAAGGAATTAGCAGCCCTCAACCAGGTTGCACTGCCAACGGGTTTATCGGCGGAATGGGACGATGATACCATCACGAAGATGGCGCACGTATCGTATAACCTGCCGCACATGTGGCGCCATGCCATTGGCGAGAACTGGGAAGAGCAGATTACGATTGATGGTCTGAAAGATTTGTTCCGGCGCTTGTAATCTAAGTCATTAGCGTCTTTCTACTTAAAACCAGTACAAAAAATGGAAAAGAAAATTGTTCGTGTTGGCGATATTGATTGCGGCTCAGAAGAGTTGTTCCTGATTTCGGGGCCCTGCGTAATTGAAGACGAGCACACCATGATGACAGTGGCTGAGCAGTTGAAAGAGATCTCGGAACGGCTCAAAATCAAGATCATCTATAAATCGTCGTTCCAGAAAGACAACCGCTCTAGCCTGGATTATTACACTGGCCCCGGTCTGGAAAAAGGGATTGCCATCCTTGCCAAGGTAAAAGAGCAGTTCGGCTTCCCACTGCTGACCGACATTCACTACCCCGACCAGGCCGCGCCCGTTGCCGAAGTGGTGGACGTATTACAGATTCCGGCTTATCTGTGTATGCAAACGACCTTGATCGTTGCGGCCGCGAAAACCGGACGTATCGTCAACGTGAAACACGGTCAGTTTCTGGCACCGGACAACATGAAACACCCGGTGAAGAAAATTGAGGACGCTGGCAACAACCAAATTATTCTGACCGAACGGGGATACACATTCGGCTACAATGACCTGGTCGTTGACCCGCGCAGTTTCTTCCACATGGCGAATACAGGTTATCCGGTTGTGTTCGACGTAACGCACGCCATTCGTAAGTATGGCATTCCATCGTCGAGCGCGAGTGGTGGAGCGCGTGAATACTTGCCGGTTCTGGCGCGTGCCGGTGTCGCTGCGGGTGTTGACGGTCTGTTTGTCGAGGCTCACCCCTGCCCTTCTGAGGCTTTATGTGATGCAGCCAGTCAGCTCAACATCGGTCAGCTTGAAGAGTTTCTCAAGCCCCTGCTCGAACTACACGCTGTAGCGGTTAAATACGCTTCAGCCCGGCCGGTATTGGCTTAATAATTGCAGACGCGTAGGACCACCACGGCGAACCTGCGCGTCTGCCTTTTTTACTACAAGTGTTTCATCACTACACAAGCCACACAGCTCCCGACAACAGTAACAGGCTATCTACGTAGCCATAATACCAGTAATCGGATGTTGTGTGACGTAACTGGTTTGTTACCAGCGCCAAGAGAACAACCGGCAGCGCTGCTCTCATCAGCTGATCAGCCGAGAAGCCGTGTTCGTACAACTGAAAGAGCGTAAAGGTAAAGCTCCCCACAAGCGCCGAAAAAAACAAGGTCGCCTGTCGCTCGTTCATGCCAGCGACCAGGGTCAGATAACGCGATTGCCCATCTTCAGCCCGGTCGCGGTAATCGAACCAGAAGCAAACGCAGTAGAGCCAGAAAAACCGGTTAAGTGCCCACCAGCTCATCCGCTCCTGCCAGACCGTAACGGTCATCAGTAGGGGTAACAGCACCGTTACGTACGTCCAGGCCCCGGCCAGGTACAGTGTTTTCAGAACGGCGACTTTACGCAGATACATAAACGGGTATCGATTGATTTTAGGGGCCGTATACAGGAACGTAACGACGGCCGCCGGTAGCCAATACAGCCAGTACGCCCGAAGCTGCCAAAGCCAATACAGCGCTATAATGGCTCCGCAGGCAAATAGCCTAACCAGCAACCTTCGATGCGCGTCAATCCAATGCAATCGACGGCGGGACGCATCAACCGGGAGCGTCAAGTAGCTGTGCAGGGAGTAACTGCACACTGCCCCCGCAAACGATAACCCCCAGAACGATCGGGGCAAATCAAGCGCAAATACAGAAGCCGTTCCGGCGGTCATAGCCAGCGCACAACAGGCAATGAATACATTGCTGAACAGCAAATAGTCAACAGCGGTCTGGCCGATACGTAGCAAACGATTCATCAGTGTATAAAAAACCGACGGACTGGCTAAGCTGTTCATCTTCTTTTCGGAACGGCGAGCGCAAGCTCGTGTTGATACGCCAGAATCCGGACAAAGCCTTTGCCGTACTTCAAGGTTTATGTGCCTTTGCTAAGTTTGGGAGGTGTACCGACGGGATTCTGTTTATATTTAGCCCAAACTATTCGCCTTTCGTTCATGCTGGCTTTTCGCCTGGGATTCTTAGATATTGGCTGGCTCGACTTACTCGACATTGGCCTGGTTGCCTTACTGATCTACCAGATTTATAATCTCGTCCGGGGGAGTGTCGCCAGTCGGGTTTTTGTTGGTTATCTGTTGGTTTATCTGGCGTACTTATTGGTTAAGGCGCTCGGCCTGAACCTGATGACCACCATTCTTGAGTACTTCATCAGTGTTGGTGCGCTGGCCCTGATTATCATCTTCCAGCAGGAAATACGACGGTTTCTCCTGCTGATCGGCAAATCAACAAATCTGACCAACAGTCGCTGGCTGCGTCGGTGGTTATTGCGGCAAACAAACCCGGCCGACCTTCAGACACCCCTCAAACCCATTCTGGAGACCTGCAAATCGCTGAGCACCGAGTTTTCGGGGGGCCTGCTGGTGCTGCAAAAAAATGACGATCTGGATAAATTTGTGCGGTCGGGCGAGATTATTGAAGCCGATATCTCCAGGCAACTGCTGCTGGCTATCTTCAGCCAGTACAGCCCCTTGCACGACGGCGCGGTGATCATTGGCGACGGGCGCATCCGGGCGGCCCGCTGCATTCTGCCCGTATCCAACGATGACGAACTGCCTCCGGCTCTGGGCTTTCGGCACCGGGCGGCACTCGGCATGAGCGAAGCCACCGACGCGGCTATCATTGCCATTTCTGAAGAAAGCGGCAGGCTGGCGCTGGCTCTTAATGGTGAGCTATTTACCAATTTGCCGTTGGCCGAGCTGGAAGATCGGCTCGAACGCTACCTCCGTGAGCCGGGCGCGGCCCGGTAAACCTTTCTTATCATCTGTCGTTTGCGTAAGAAAACACGCAACGATTTATGCAACGATTCTTACGACGGGCTGCCTTGTCGGTAGCTTTATTAATCAGCAGTATTTCCATTGTTTCCGCGCAGCTCCGGCTCGATCTGGAATCAGGGGTTGTACTGGGGACTAACTACAACGACGTCCGCATACCGAACGTGGGCGGTACTCAGTTCGACCTCTCGTCCGACCTCTCGGAAAAGCCAAAAGTGTTTTACCGCGTGCGGCTTGGTTATACATTTAACAACCGGCACACGATTTCTGCCCTTTACGCTCCGCTTACGGTTCGGTACGAAGGTAGCTTCAATCGCGAGGTAACGTTCAACAATCTTGTTTACGCTACCGGTCAACCGCTCACGGCCTACTATAAGTTTAACTCGTACCGGCTTACCTATCGCTACGACTTCGTGGCGCGTGATCGCTGGCGAGTCGGGTTGGGACTAACGGCCAAGATCCGCGACGCGAACATCCGGCTGGCTGGCGAATCGAACAACCGGAATACAAACTTCGACAATGTCGGCTTCGTGCCGCTGGTTAATTTCTACGTAGCGTACCGCCCAACGCAACGCCTGGGACTGCTACTGGAAGGCGACGCCCTGGGAGCAAAACAAGGGCGGGCTGAAGACATCTTCGGTGGAGTAACGTATCAGGTAACCGATAAGATTGGGCTGAAAGGAGGCTACCGGGTTTTGGAAGGCGGTGCCGATACCGAAACCATCTACAACTTCACCTGGATCAACTACGCATCCGTGGGTATACTGGCCACGTTCTGATACAAACAGGAGTTGCCGATTAGTACGTAAGGGAGCCGCGGCCAAAAAAGCTGGCGACTCCCAACGTTTTGCCGTTAATACTCTAGCAGAACGGGTAATTTTTTGGCCTGCTCCACAAAATCACTCACCTGCTCCACCGAAGGCGGTCGTTGGGTGAACTGGCGTTTTTTGTTAATCTGAATTAACGTAGCGTGTAAATTCTGGGGTACCCGGTGGGCTAATTCGTTCACTGTATCAACCCCCGCTTCTTCCATTAAGTCGCTGTAGACGCGGCCAATACCTTTGATCCGGGCTAAGTCAGCCCGATTCGCCAGTTCCAGGATAGCTGCAGCATCAACACCCGAGGCCGAGGCCAGGGCCTTTCGTCCCTGAGGTGTTTTTGCCGCTTCCAACAAGGCATTTCCGTCAACTAATCCCTGCCCTTTTAAGGCATTCAGAACTGCTTCCGTAACACCGCGCAGCTCTCCCAATGCAATGCTCATGACCATTGGAATCTAGGTTAAAATTTGAGGATGCTGCCTGACCTTCAGGCTTCTACACACAATTTAGTGCAGAAGGTACTTACGCCGGGTATCGTTTACCAGAAATTTCTTTTGTGCGGTAAAGCTATCGGGGTGCAATTGGGCAAACTCCCGCTGCCATTCGACGTAGCGGTCCGGCTCAGACTGCCGAAATCGGGCCGCGTCGATCTTTTTCTGGATAAGGTATTCGTCAAATGTCATGCTTATTTCGGCCATTTTCAACCGCGTTCACTCAGCAGTGCTCTGTATGTACGGGCAATGGAAGCAGGCGGCTGGCTGCTTTACGCACTCCCCAAAGCGCCACGCATCGTAATGAAGTTTTACTTTTTGTGTTATAGACGATTCCAGAAGAAACTCACGCCAATAATCAGTACAAGGCCAATCTGGACCGCCGTTACTACGTAGATATAATTTGCGTTGCCTCGCGACTCACTGATCAGGTCCTCGCCCACCGACAACTGCAGTGCTGACAGATCAGCCAGCGTTTGGGCCACCTGATTAAAGGCCGTGCTGCCAGTACCCGCAACGAAAGCCTGCCGGGCTTTCGGCAAATCGGCTATGTTCGTGGTAAATTCTTCTTCTAGCTGGTTGTAAGCAGCCAGGCGTTGTTTCAGCAGATTCAATTGGTTTGCTTCCTTGTCAGTCAGTTTAGTCCGGTCAAATTCGGTCAGCAACGAATCGATCTGGCGGTTGATCCGCTCCAGCCTGGACCCTACCGAGCCTCCATCAGCCTGACCATTGCTCACCAGATATGGTTCAAGCAGCAACCGCTTCTGATACACTCGTGAAGTTAGTTTGGTGATGATGGCCGTGGGGACCAATCGGTCTTTGAAAATCGAAGCGGAGGCTTCCTGAATCTCGTTAACGGTACGGCGACTCAGAAAAACGCTTGTCAACACTAAAGCTAACAGACTAATGATTAACAAGGTAATACGTGTACGCGAACGATTAGTGAGGTCTTTTTCCATACGATTCTTAAATTAATACTGCGGTTGGGCAGCCAAGCAAGCCTTGACGTAACGTACCTGCGCCCGTTATTAGGAGGGCTATGCAGCCCTACCTATCTCACAGCCAGTTTTTGCAGCATCTCGTCGGTAACGGACTCACTGGAAACGCCATATCCGTTGACCAGTAACCCTTTCAGTCCGTAGCGCTCCGACGAAATGGCGTACAATATGGCCATATCCGACGGGTCACTCGGGCCTTCAAAGCGATAGAAGCTGTCAACCACGAAGTCATCCGCAAAGATTTTGTACTGACCGTTGCGGCATTCAAGGCACTGTTGCAGTAAATTAAAATCTTCTACGTAGCCTTGCTTCTGTAGTTCATTCATCGTTCCGGATAAAGTGACGTAAGGGTTCATCGGTTAGGGTTTTGGTTTAACTAGCACTCGGCTGTCAATTTAGGAAAATTGGGCTAACAATGACGTGTCGCGAACGGCAATTACCGGAGGCCCTGCCGAACGAGAGTCTCCCATACGTTCATAACAGAGCACGTTCAGAGTTTATTGCGGAGACAGTTGTCTGGTGCCGGGTTGTCATGACCCTGCGATCCGAATCAAATGGCAGTTCGGCAATGTAGCGTAGTGGGCTGCACCTGCGCGAAATAGGCCTCCATCTTCTGGAGGGTCTCAGTGTCTAGCCGACGCTTTTTTTGAACAAAATCAATAATCGCATTCAGCACCACAATAGCCAGGATTCGGTTAGCCGCCCGGCGATGTCTGAAGAATCTAGCGGTTAAACGTAGCTACCATTCAGCAGTGATATGACCAGTTACCGAGGTGTGTAGCCCGTACGTCTCGACTGCCCGTCGACACTCCAGATACCCGCACCGTGGGCCGCAATGTATAGAAAGAGGAAGCAGTACAGCATCGCCAGTTCACCTTTGTTGAGGAGTGGCACCCAGCCCTGTGGTACGTGTGCGATAAAATAAGCCCCGGCCATCTGTCCACTGGCAATGAACGCAGCCACGCGCGTGAACAAGCCAATAGCAATAAGCAGGCCACCCACCAGTTCAATCACTCCCGCAGCACCCATCATCGACAGCAAGGGTACGGGTTCGCCACCGCCGGGAATGCCCAGTAACTTCTGACTGCCGTGGGATGCATAAAGCAGGCCTGCTACAATGCGCACAAGAGCGAACAGATGCGGTGTGTAGGGAGCAAGTAGTTTGTCCATAATACGTATCAAATTAGAAAATGGTGAATACCAATCTGTAAGTGCAGCCAATGAACCGAAACGGGAACGAGCCGGACCAGAAAGCAACTATAGGCTGAAGCTATTTTGAACGAATGCTTTTTTGCGTCGGTGTTCAGCGAGTGTCTCCTCCCTTATCTAAGCTGCATTATGAAGCTCGATGTGGCTATGTTGAAGCCAGACTCGGCCAGCGGCTTGTGCCAAGCAGATTCAGCAAGAGACATAAACAAGCAGTAACAGCAACAGCCTCCTTACGATAACCGACCTCACCCTGAGTTTGTTAATCCTCTGCCCCGCGCGCCAACTCCGGGCCTCATAGCAATCACAATAATAAACCTGCTTTTTGCAGGTTAAGGGGTGGCCGTAACAGGCTATTTATCCCGAAGAGTTGCCAGAGAGAGTTTTGGCCGGCTAATCGTTACGTACTTGACCCCGCGCGCGATGTACTGTTGATCAGGGAATGTATAATCCTGGTGGCGTTACGTCGTAAAAATGGGTTAGCTTCGCGCAATTCTTTGTTTAGTTGTTCCTACCATTCCACGTTAATGTTATTGCTATGAAACGGATTTTTCCTGTTTTTCTCCTGTTTGTTACCTTATCTGCCTCGGCTCAAGAGTTTAAACCCTTCAAATTCAACATCTCGTTAGGCTACGCCAAACCCACCGGCCCAGGCGCGTCGGGCGGTGTGCTTTTCTCGCTGGAACCCAAATACGGCGTAAACGATCAGTTCGACATCGGCCTGCGGTATGAGCTGGCGGCTATGGCCCGCGCCTACACCATCAATGGTCAGGATGCTGATGGCGAGTTAAAAGCCGCGTCTTCATTCGTACTGACCGGAACGTACCTTATTTCCACCAACAATTTCCGTCCCTACGTAGGCGTGGGTGCTGGTTTATTTTCAACGGCGGCTACCGGCTTTACCGTTACGGGTGGTCAGGGAACAACGGATGGCGACATTGCTGCGGGTACCAAATTTGGCGGTCTGGTTCGCGCTGGTTTCAAGGCCGGTCACTTCAACTTCGGACTTGAATACAACCTGATTCCCAAAACAACGGGATTCATTGGAAGCGTATCGGGCAGCAATTTCAACTACGAGAGCAATAACTCGTACTTCGGCATCAAATTCGGCGTCGACATCGGCGGAGGGCGGTATTAAAGAGTGAAAGAGTTAATGAGCGAAAAAGCGCTGCATTGCTGAAACGCTTTTTCACTCTGCTTCGGCGGTTCGATTTCGCTCATTAACTCTTTCACTCTTTAGGAAGAATCAACGGGTGGAGCCGGAAGCCCTTTACCCGGTTAAACTCCAGCGACGGTGCGGGTATCTTGAAGAACTGCACTGTTCCGATGAATCGCTGCAATGATGGGCTGAACGTACCGATGCGCGACAAATCAGCATCCGGCGAAATAAAGAATTGTCGGTACCGCTCGAACTTCAACTCGCGCCCATTGGCATCAACGACGCGTGGATTCTCGTGTCCGCCAATCATGCCGCTGCCGCTATAACCCAGATCGAGATTTAACCAGCGCGGAAACGACGGGCCAACGGGTAACACCGATGCCAGATTCACCGATAGCCAATACTGCTGTCCATTGTAATCTTTGAGCATCTGCTGGCCAATCGTTTTCCCGAGCAGGTTCGGGCGGTAGGACGGGAAAATCGTTTGACGAAATCCGTATTTCAAACTCACAAACTGCTGCCCGGCGCTGTACTGCTGTCCAACAAACAGGGCCGTTCCCGCCACGTTGGCCACCATGTCGCCTTTCGAAAACCCCCACCCTTCCGAGTGCCCATCAAAGACCTCAAGGGTTGTCTGAAATAAAAGCGCCAGGAGTCCGCCAGTCAGAATACTGGCTCGCTCATTGACACCGCTCCAGCGCATGAGTTCATAGCCACCCCGGCTCATGCAATAGGCCGTAGCCGCATGACCGACCTTGTCCATCTGCAACCACTCGGCATTGTCGTTAAAGCTATGAAACGGGACTTTCTTTTTGTACCACTGCTTCCGCAGCAGTAACAGGGTAATGGTGTAAAAAGCCGCCGTACCAGCGACTACGCCAATAAATCGACCCTGATTTATGCCTGGTTGATCAGGTATGACAGGGGCAGCTGGCAACGGTTGTGCCTGAACGGATTGACCCAGAATGAGCAGGCATAAACCAATCAATGCTGTAGCCCGTATCCATTGTTTCATGCCCAAAAGTAGCCGATTATCACTTCACCAACTGCGCCAGCTCCGCAGAAGATACCGTTAGCAGGCCAACGTTGGGTAATCGTCGGGTGAGTTCACGCCAGTTTGCATCTTTGGCATAGATGCGGTTGAGCATGCTCGCGGCCTTGGGTACCTGCTTTGAATTAGCTAAGGCAATGGCGGTCCAATACTGCATTTCGAGGTTTTGCGGAAACTGCTTCATGGCGGCTTCGTACTCCTGCATGGCTTTGCTCATGTCGTTGTTTTCAACCGCCAGGTCACCGCGGTTCATGTGCTCATAGGCGCGGTGGGTACGTAACAGCCGATCCAGCTCACGTAACGGCTGGTCGGCATCATCCACGCGCAGGTCAACCATATGGTTATCATTCCACGGGTTCCCCGTCGACTTTCCTTTCACGACCAAAACAACAGCCGACTGCCGTCCCCGAATGTCACCGCCAGCGGCCTGGGCTGCGTTTAAGGCTGATAAAACGCGTTCGGGTAAAGGCAGATCAGTATTCTTTTCAAAAGCGGTGGCCATAGCCCCCGGCACTTTATCGGTCAGCATCATATTGGCCTGCACCGAGTAGTTTTTGCCTTTGCGATGGCTGGCAAAATCGACGCATTTTTTACCGGTATAAACCGCTACGTTCCCTTTCGCATCGGCAATCGCTACTTGACGCATATCTCGCCCGTCGTCGAGACGTAACAGTTCATCCAGTGCCTTTTGCGCCGTTTTGCCTTTTTTCAGCAAGGCCAGTCCACGCAAGCCAAATGATTTGTTGATAAACGATTGTGTCGCCACGACGCCAACTCCGGCTTCGCCCCAGGAAACGGTGGTACCAACCGAAAACCAGTGACTCTGCACGCCCACCGATAAATCGCCGGTCTTTTCATCACGGGCAACGATGGAGAACGTATGGGCAAAGGGGTCACCATTACGCGTTCGTTGCGCATGAACCAGCAACGGTATACTCAGCAGTAGTAAACTGATTTTTATCATAAAAGCAATTAAGTAATGATGGTAAAACGCGCATAGGTAGTCGTTATCACAACGTCTTTCACGCCAGCGCGGGTGTAGAGCCGACGTCTGTTCACAACCTGAATCGTGTTGCTATCTGGATCAACCGTAACGGATTCCGGATACACCCAACGAAACAGATCTTCCTTCGTATTGGGCACTACGTCGATTCGTTTAAGATCAGAGGAGAACGAAAAATAACGAACAACCCCTTGCATAGCGTAATTAACAATCCGTTCAGGATCGTACTCAATGGGCTCACCATCCCATACCTTATTAGGTGTTTCCAACCAGATATGTTGTTCTGGCCACCATTGTGTAAACAGAAATACCGGCTTTGCCCGATGTTTGTCCGTCGGATAAATGCGCAGTTCTAAGTAGTTGCTATACTTCAGGGTCAAATCCGGGATCTCAACCAGCATATCTGTTGATTCCCTTCCATCGAGATTAATGTCCAGCGCTTCGCTGCTCACGGATTGAATGGCTCTGTACTTTCCGTGAAACTTCTCGTGCAGGGCCTCTGCGTTTTCATACGGCGCAAAGTCTTTGGGATAGCATCCCGTCAGCCCCAAGCTAATCAGGGCCATAATCACGTTTTTCATACCGTTGCGGCTTATTACGTACTTGGCCTAAATTACAAAATAAGGGTATATACAATGGTGGTAATCGTTGACAAACTTGTCCAATATTCTAGAGTTGTATTTAATGCACGAGCAAAAGAGGCATTAGCGCGACCTAACCATATCGTTCTAGCAAAGCCAACCGGTCCTGAAAGAATAATACCCGACACAAACGCCAGATGCCGTAATTTGCAGTCAAATACCCAGTCATTTTATGAGTCTCGAACAATCGCCACCTCTCAATCGCGCCCAGGAATCACGCGTTGCCATCGAACGATTATACATCACCATGCGCCACCTCTTTAACCGGGGATTTTACAAACCGTCGGGGGTTTCGGGCGAAGAAATACGCCGGGCGCTGCTCACGCTCCAACCCGAAATCTACGGTCTCGTAACGGATCCGCAGCGTGTTGAGTTAGACGGTCTGGTATACGTAATGGATCGTTTGCCGAAGGGCATCGAAGCGTGCCGGGTCATTACGTTAGCCTCGCGCGAAGGCTTCGAACATTCCCATTTTCCAGTACTGGTTCCCGCGAAACGTCGACGTAACTGTTACCGCATCGACCAGGAACAGATGGTGATCGAAGTCACGAACGGACGTAGCGAAATCTACGACATTCTGACCCACCTGACGTTTATGTTTATGGAAGCCGACAAGATTCGGCGGAACGCGTTTCAGGAACGGGGCAGCAAAACCCGCGAGTGGGAGAAGCTGGAGGCTATTATTCAGGCGGGCGGTACCGTAACCGAAGATGAACGCGAACTGGCGCTTACGTATTTAAGCTCGATTCTGGGCCGCACGTTCGAAGAAACCCAACACGCTTACCGCCGTTTTGAGGAGACGGCAGGCACCAACAACGGACTGTTTCAAATCGTCTATAATCTGGGCAGCGTATCGATCAGCGAAATTCGCGAAACCCACCTCGACCGGGAGATTAATTTTACGCCCATGCTCCGCGAACGGATCGGTCAGCACCTCTACGGCGAACGCTGGGCAACCCGCATCAAGCAGTATATCTGGGAGAATAATCTCCAGGAGCGGCCTCTGCATATCATCAGTGCCAACCCGCACAGCGTAATGAACTGCCTTTACGCGCCAGCGGCTTTGGCAGGTACTACCAGCTGGGACAGCCTTTATGACCTGGCCCTGAAACTGAGCCAGCCGACGCAGCAGGACCTTCGGCAGCGCGTACTTGACTACGCCCTAGCGCACGGTCTGCACGAACTGGCCGATGCGGGCGGCACCAATCTGCTGGTTCAGTTAATCGATACCGCCCGACTGGATGTTGCTCAATTATCGACTGAACTGGCGCACGATCCCGATCAGATGCGAAAAGACCAGCCCTTGCTGCTGGTAATGGATTACGCCTTCGGCGAACAGGCCTTCGAAACCATGGACGAACTGTTAAAGCCGTATGAAGTTAACGGCGAATCGTTCCCGCTGCGGGTAGCCTCTATTTCGGTCATTGGCAAAGCAGGTATCCTGACGGGCGGCAAAGGCGACCTGATGCTGCCAACGGCCCATATTTTTGAAGGCACCGCCGATAACTACCCTTTTGTGAACGACTTCTGCAAAGCGGATTTCGAGGACAATGGTTTGGCTGTCTACGAAGGCGCTATGATTACCGTCCTGGGTACGTCGCTGCAGAACAAGGACATCCTCAGCTATTTCCGCAATTCGTCGTGGAAAGCGGTTGGTCTGGAAATGGAAGGAGCGCACTACCAGAAAGCGATTCAGGCCCATGTCGAGATTCGCAACAGCGTTCCCAACCATGTCAACGTACGCTACGCCTATTACGCGTCTGACAATCCCCTGATTACGGGTGGAACGCTGGCATCCGGCAGTCTCGGTACGTTAGGTGTGAAACCGACGTACCTGATTACGGTCAAGTGTCTGGAGAAGATATTTGCCAATCAGAACCCAAAACACGAATAGCCAGACAAGGTCGAAAACGTAGTGGCTGCCTTTCCAGTTACTGATACTATGGCGACCGCTACGTTTTGGATTCAGGGTTCACTCAATGATTTTCTTGCCCGTAACCGGCGATACGTAGCATTCGTGCATACGTTTGGGGCGAGGGTGTCGGTTAAAGATGTGATTGAGTCGTTGGGGGTACCTCATCCAGAGATTGGGTTACTGCTCGCCAACAACGAATCGGTCGATTTTACTTACCTCATTCAGGAGCAGGATGTCATCAGCGCTTACCCGGCCTTTAGTCAGCTTCCTCTAACCGTAATCTCCACCGTTCAGCCCGAGCCGCTGAGCGAATACCGGTTTGTGCTGGACGTACATTTGGGTACGCTGGCGACGTACCTGCGTATGCTGGGCTTTGACACACTCTACCGGAATGATTATGACGATGAGGAATTAGCCCGTATCTCCCATCAGGAAACTCGTGTGCTGCTAACCCGCGATCGGGGTTTGTTGATGCGTACGATTGTTGAGTATGGGTACTTCCTACGTAACACGAATCCCGAAAAGCAACTCATCGAAGTCCTGCAACGCTTCGGCTTAGCTGCTGCCATACGCCCGTTTGCGCGCTGTTTAGCCTGTAATGGCTTGCCTGAACCCATTGACAAAGCAATCGTTATTGACCAGTTGCCGCCGAACGTTCGGGAAGGACAGGACCGATTCTGGCAGTGCCAGCACTGTGGTCGGATATACTGGGAAGGAACGCACTACCAGCGTATGCGGCTGTTCGTGGAGAACGTCAGCAATCAACTAGCCAACAATAGCACCTAACCAATACAAGACTTCACCTAAGTCATATTATGGGCCGTAAACGCTTTTTCTGGAACAAGCAGCCAGTCAAATTTGTAGAAACATAGGGACTTTTTGCCCAGCTACTTTCATGGCTAAGCACGACAAAACTATACAGGCAGGACCCGACGTTATTCTGATCGGGGCAGGCATCATGAGCGCCACACTCGGCGTGATGCTGAAGGAATTACAGCCGGACATCACCATTGATATTTACGAACGGCTCGACGGGGCTGCTGCCGAAAGTTCAGACGCCTGGAACAACGCGGGCACTGGTCACTCGGCGTTCTGCGAGTTAAACTACACCCCCGAACGCCCAGACGGCTCCATTGATAACTCAAAAGCGATCAAGATTGCAGAGTCGTTTGAACAGTCGAAGCAGTTCTGGGCGTTTCTGGTTGAGCAGGGATTTTTGTCCGACGCACCGAACTTCATTCGCTCGATTCCGCACATGAGCTTTGTTTGGGGTGAAGACAATGTAAACTATCTGCACAAGCGCTTCGAGGCTCTCCAGCAGAATCACCTCTTCCACGGCATGCAGTACTCGGAAGATCCGGGACAACTGGCGCAGTGGATGCCTCTGGTGATGGAAGCCCGTGATCCCAACCAGAAAGTAGCGGCTACGCGCATGGACCTGGGCACGGACGTTAACTTCGGTGCCCTCACCCGCAGCATGTTCTACCGGCTGCAGGCCATGCCGGGCGTTCGCATCTATTTCGCCCATGAGGTGCGCGATATATGGCGGTCGAAATCACTGGGTGGCTGGAAAATTCGGGTAGAAAACGTAACAACGAATCACGTCCGCGATGTTCGGTCCCGCTTTATGTTCATCGGTGCCGGTGGTGGTTCGTTGCGTCTGCTGGAAAAATCGGACATTCCCGAAGCACGTGGCTACGGCGGTTTCCCCGTGAGCGGTCAGTGGCTTAAATGCGTGAACCCCGACATCATCAACCAGCACCAGGCAAAAGTATACGGTAAAGCGTCGGTAGGTGCGCCACCGATGTCAGTACCTCACCTCGATACCCGCATGATCGAAGGTCGCCGGGAGTTGCTTTTCGGCCCCTACGCGGGTTTCTCGACTAAATTCCTGAAGCACGGGTCGTATGCCGACTTGCCCAAGTCCATCCAGATGGGCAACCTGGCTCCGATGCTGATGGCTGGTCTGCACAATATTCCGCTTACCCGGTATCTGATTCAGCAGGTGATGCAGTCGCCCGAAGATCGCTTAGCTGCTCTGCGGGAGTACTTTCCGAATGCCAAGATGGACGACTGGGATCTGGAGATTGCCGGCCAGCGGGTACAGGTCATCAAAAAAGATGAAGAAGAGGGTGGTGTGTTAGAGTTCGGCACCGAAGTCGTTAGCTCAGCCGACGGCACCATTGCTGCATTACTGGGAGCCTCACCGGGCGCATCAACGGCGGTATCGATCATGATCGACCTGCTCAACAAATGCTTTAAAGAAGAGATGGCGTCGGATGCCTGGCAGCAAAAGTTAAAGGAAATGATTCCATCGTATGGCCGCTCACTTGCCAAAGACCCTCAGCTATTGCAGGAAACCCGGCAGCACACCAGCCAGGTTCTTGGCCTGAGCGTTGGCGAACAGATGTCGGCCGTTACGCGGTAAACGATACGCTGTTTCGATCCGATATTATTAAAAAAGGAGGGCCTAAGCCCTCCTTTTTATTGCACTGCCAATATTTTAAACTCGGTTCGTCGGTTTTGCTGGTGTTCGTTCTCGTTACAGTTCACCCCGTCAACGCAGCCGTTTACAATTTCACTTTCTCCATACCCATGAGCCACTAACCGACTGGCCTTAATGCCCCGTGATACCAGATAATCCATAGCTGCACGGGCCCGGTTTTCCGACAAGCGGAGATTATAGGCATCCGTAGCGCGCGCATCCGTATGCGAACGCAGCTCAATCGACATCTGCGGATACTCTTTCAAAATTGCCAGTACGTGGTCGAGTTCACGAGCTGCATCAGCCCGGATAAAGAATTTGTTCAGATCATAGTAGATGTTCTTGAGCTGGAATATATCTCCTACGCCATATAACCCCAATGAGTCGGTGACAACCTTAGGATTGCGTTTATTCTTCGCGTACTGTGCTTTCTTCGTAGCGTACCGATCTTTCTGGGCCGTAATGGTATAAGGAGCATTAGGGCGGGTGTTGAACTCGTACCCTCCGTCGGGGCCCGTAATCACCGTCTGCTCCGACTTGTCCTTGTCGTTACGTAACGTCACCTTCACACCCGAGGCCGGTAACTGATTGACTTCAGTTTTCACCACGCCCTTCACAATCGTATTCTCCGAGCGTTCGAGATAGATCGAAACGTTCAGGATCGGCTTGGGCGACTGGGTCAGCGTCGAGAAGCGAACACTATTCATGGCAAAACCTTCTTTGATAGCTTTGAACTCGTATTCCGTGTTCGACTCAACGCAGAGATCCGCCCGCCCCTGTAGATTGGTTAGTTTAAGCTCCTGGTTGACGCTGTTCCGCAGGATGCGGACATCTGCATTTTCAAGAGGCTGATTGGTTTTCGCGTCGTAAACGAAAATATTTAACTGTTTACATGTACGCCGGAACGCATAAATGTCGTCATCGCTTACGCCTTTTTTTCGGTTGCTACTGAAATACCCATTCGTGCGGCTTTTATCGGTAATGAATCCGAAATCGTCTTTCTCGGAGTTAATTGGAGCGCCTGCATTGTTAACCCCTTTGTAGGCAACTCCATCCCGAAGTTCCGCGTAGAACACATCCAGCCCGCCCAGACCTTCGTGTCCATCCGAGGAGAAGTACAGGTTTCCACCTTCATCGGCGAACGGAAACATCTCGTTCCCCTCCGTATTAATTTCCTTACCCATGTTCACGGGCGTTCCCCACTGCCCGTTGCTGTATTCAACGACGTAGATGTCCGTGCCGCCGTAGCCACCGGGCATGTCAGACGCAAAATAAAGTTTGGTGTTGTCGGGCGAAAAAGCCGGGTGACCAACTGAATATTCGTTGCTGTTGAAGGGTAGCTCCTGAATATCACTCCACTTTCCGTTTTTGTTCACGGAAGAATACAATTTCAGTTTTTTTATCCCATCCGAGCTTTTACCAGCTTTTCCCTTGCTGGTATTGTTCCGGGTGAAAATGATAAAGTTCTGATCCCGCGTAAAAGTCATCGGTCCCTCATGGTATTTTGTGTTCAGGGTCCGGCTGAAAATCTCGGCTTTAGTGAGCTGCTGACTCTCGGCGGCCACTTCCGCTTCGGTAGCTTTTGTGTCGCTGCTGCCTCCCAGCACAGCCGCACTCGCCGGGCGAGGCAGGGCCCCTGGCACCCGTAACTGATTGGTATCGGGGTGGTAATACAGATCCAGGAAAGGCGTCTGGTTCCAGTTGAAAACCCGCTTAACCGCCCCCGACTCGTCGCGGGCCGAGACAAATACCAGCCCGTTTTTATAATACATCGGGCTAAAGTCAGCCTGGCGTGAGTTGATAGGAAGATTATGAATTCGGTAGGACGAGGAATCCTGATAGAAGCGGCTCATATCCATATAGGATACCGTAAACCGACGCCCCCGTAAGTCCTGCGCCTGTTTTTCGCCGTATTGGCTATACATCTTCTGCGACTCCCGGTATTTGCTGTTGGCAGCCAGTGACTGCGCATAATACAGGTACACCTCACTGTCAAGGTCCGTATAGGCTTTGACCAGATCGGCATATACCCGCTCAGCATTCCGGGTGTCCTGGAGCTTACGGTAGCTATAGCCAAGCTTGATCATGGCTTCGCGAGTCTCTGTAGGGTCCTTTTTCTTATCGGTCCGCAGAAACTCTTCGTACGCCCGCACAGCACTGACGTAGCTAAGGTTATCAAATTGTTTGTTGGCCGCTCGCAACCGCGCACTTTGCGCCTGAACAGTCAGGCTCCACAAGGCCAGTCCTGCAAGTAGCAAGACCCGTACAATTCGGTTCATGGATAATAATAAGTTTATGAAACTATGGGCTCAGAACGGAATCTATCAAATAGAGTGCCAGAGTTATAAAAACGAACACCCAATCCCGTCGATCGGAACAGTGTACGCAATTGCCCCTTTAAAAGTACAATTTTTTGTAATCTAGTAGACACATCGAATCACTTAGGTTGCAAAATGAACTGCGCGATCCGGCTTGTCTGGGACGTAATGCGAACAGAGTGGCCGATTCGCCGACCAACCACCCAGGCAACCTGATCGTCCGCGAGCAGAACAAGGGCCTTTTCCCGTTCAGAGCGGCTTACTTTCAGATCGTTTAATATGTCGCTAACCAGCTTACTTCCTTTCATCCCCAACGGTCGGAACCGATCGCCCTGCCGCCACGGCCGAATCGTCAGCGGAAACTGAAGTTGGTCCGCATCCAGGCAAGCAATGTGCGGATCGGTGGGCACCATGAATTCAGGCTCTCGCGAACGGAGCGTAACATGAAGCGTGTATTGCTCACCTAGTACCATGGGCGAGGTGGGCCAGTCAGTCAGTATAATATCGACCGTATCTATGTCAGCCAGAGGTGCCAGCAAAAGCCCTCCCCGTTCGTGCGTGATACGGTGAGTAGCCGATTGAACGACCTGCCCAGCTTCACTGACCAACGTATTGCTTATCTGCCGGGCCTGATCACCTGTAAAGCCGAAAGGTTTAAGCCATTCCGCCAATCGAAACGTCATTTCCGGCAGGACCAGCAGCTTATCCGCAGCCAGCCAGATTTGCTTACCCTGCCGTTCGGCCGTCTGGGTCCAGGAACGCTCCAGTTCACTACGTACCAGGGTTTCGGTAGCCCTCAGCCGTTCAATTGTCCGTGGCAGCGTTTCCCAAAATCCCGGATTCAGCGCTTCCAGCACGGGTACAACATGGTGGCGAATTCGATTGCGTGCGTACTTATCATCAGCATTGGAACTGTCTTCCCGGTACGTCAGCGCATGTGCCTGTGCGTAGGCAGCCAGCTCAGCACGGGTTGCCATCAGCAACGGCCGAACAACGTTGCCTTGCCTGGGCGCAATCCCGCGCAATCCCGCGATACCCGTTCCGCGGGTAAGGTTTAGCAACATCGTTTCCAGTACGTCGTTCTGATGGTGAGCCGTTGCTACGCAGGCATAGTTATGCTCACGGAGAAGCTGCGTAAACCAGTTATAACGAAATTCGCGGGCGGCCATCTGAATCGAAATACCACGCTCACGAGCCAGCCTGCGGGTATCGACCTCGATTATATGAAACGGAACCTCATACTGCTTTGCCTTGTTTTCTACGAAAATGGCATCAGCCGCTGACTCCGTCCCGCGCAGCCCAAAGTTAACGTGCGCTATGGCGAACGGCCGACCGCTACGCTGGAACACCTCGGCCATAACAACTGAATCGAGTCCGCCACTCACCGCCAGCAGGACCCGATCGGTTGCCGTAAACAAGCAGTTGTCGTTAATAAATCCTAAAAAATGTTGCTCTAGCATCCGGTATCGGCTCGATGCCGTAGTTTTGTTACCATGTATCGTTTGACAGTTCGCCTTCTTCTTGGTTTTACGCTGCTCAGTTTTCTGATAGCTGCCCCCAACGCCCTGGCGCAGGTGGGTCGCCCAGCCACACCCGCGGCTGACAAGGTGGAGCTGCTGCCCGGCTCCGACAGCTTAGTGATCGTGAATATACCGGGTCAGGCGGTTCGCAAGATTTATAATAACGTCCGGTTTCGTCAGAAAGGCGTGCTCATGTACTGCGATCTGGCCATCCAGAACGTAACGAGCAACGTCATTGAAGCCTACGGGAACGTTCGCATGATTCAGGGCGATACCATCAGCGTTCGGGGTGATACTATGCTGTATTATGGCAATACCCGCCAGGCGAATGTACGCGGCCGTGTCGTTATGAAAGACCGGAAAATGACGCTCACGACAGCTCAGCTCGATTACGATATGATTTCCGGAATAGCGCACTACCCCACGCCGGGCCGGATTGTCGATAAAGAGAACGTATTGACCAGCCGCGAAGGCTATTACGATACCCGTTCAAAATTATTCACCTTCCGGCAGAATGTTCGTCTGGTCAACGATAAAGGTACGCTAACCGCTGATTCGCTGCTGTACAACTCTTTAAGCCGGATCGCTACCTTCCAGGGGCCGACACGTATTACCAATAAAGACGGCGTGCTGACGGCCATTGAAGGGCAGTACAATACGACAACGGGCATCTCAAACTTCCAGCGCCGGGCCACGGTTGAAACCCCTACATACCGGCTCACGGGCGACTCCCTGTATTACGACAACGTAACAGAGTTAGGCATTGCCAAAGGAAAAGTGATTATGGTGGCTAAAGACCGCAAGATCATTATCAACGGGGACCACGTTCGCTACAACGGTAAAGCAGGGATTTCACGGGTTACGGGCCATCCGGTCATGAAAAGCCTCGCCAGCGAAGCCAGCAGAGACACTTTATTCCTGAGAGCTGATACGTTGTTTTCCTTCGATGACAAAGCGACGAACACCCGCCGGTTGTTAGCGCACAAAAACGTGTTTGTCTACAAGTCTGACCTGCAAAGCAAGTGCGATTCGCTGCTGTACAATACGGCCGACTCGACCATTTATTTTTACAAGAAGCCGATTGTCTGGAGCCAGAACAAATACCAGATGGAAGCGGACTCAATGCGGGCTCTGCTGAAAAATAATCGGATCAATACGATGTTTCTGAAGGGCAGGTCGTTCGTGATTTCGCTTGATACCCTCAAGAATTTCAATCAGATTAAAGGGCGTACCATTACGGCTTATTTCACCACAAAAACCAGGCCTGCGGACATAACGCCCCAAACGACTGCGGCCGCTCGGGTCGGCGGCACCAGTTCAACGGCCTCGCCCATCATCCGAACCGTTTCTACGGTTGCAACGAACCCCTCGCCTAAAAGCGTACTGGTACAAAACACCGCACCGGTTTCGGCCAGCGCTCCAGTTCAGGAGGAAACCGCACTGGAGCGGGTCATTGTGGAAGGAAACGGGCAGAGTATTTACTACGCAGTTGATGAACAGAATAGAATGATTGGGTTGAATCACGTGGAATGCAGCCGCATGAACATCGAGTTTCTCGAGAATAAAGTGGGACGTATTCGTTTCTACGGACGGCCTGACGCTCAACTGATTCCGCCCCAAGAAATTACTAGTGAGAACGAACAACTAGATGGTTTTCGGTGGCGCGAACCCGAAAAGCCGACTAAGGCACAAGTTTTGTGGTTAGAAATTCCACCGGCTGAACAACCAGCCGCTAAAAAACCAATTAAAATGAAGCCGAACACTAAACCTTTGGCTAAGAAACTCGTTCCAAGAGGTAATAATTGAGCCGTTTAACAATTTTTTAGACTGTACCCCGTTGACATTGTCTTTTTCGATGAATATGTTTGTGGTGAGTACAAGTGTACCTGAATACGACTTTCATGAAACAAATTATACTTATTGGTGTACTGACGGGCCTGTTAACGGCAACGATCCCGATTCGGGCGCAGGTCGCGCTCCGGGATTCGGATGCCCGAAAAGGCAGTCGCCTTGAGCTGGGACGCACATCAGCGCCCCGGAAAACGCCTGGCCCGGTTCTGCCATCGAATCGGTTTTCGCTTGCGCCGAATCCAACCCTGTCCAACCTCGACCGGGCAATTCTGACGAATAAGAACACGGCAATCAACGAACATTACAAAGCGTTGCTTGTAGCTCCTTCGGGCTCTAAAACTCCCACTCGTTCCCTGACAACTGACAATACGCCCACACCAACCAGCGACGCCCGGTCTGTAGCGGTTCAGGAAGGGAAAGGCGAAAACCGAATGTTCTCGAACGAGAAAATCTGGGTGTCGAATGCGTACCCAAATCCGGCGGATGATGTCGCTGAACTGGATTACCAATTCAACGGTGGAGCTGGCGAAGCGAAATTAACGCTGCTGAATATTCTGGGCGGGCCAGTGGCTGAGTATGAGCTTGAACGAAGTGACCGAAAGCTCCGCATCGGCACCCGCGATCTGGCTACCGGCTATTACCTGTACCAGCTTACGGTCGATGGTAAAAAAGTGGCAACCAAGCGTTTGCTCGTTCGTCATCAGTAAGTATGCGATTTGTTAAAATATTGTAAAACCAAGTCTAAATCAGCTTGGTTTACGGCACTATCCGGGCTGCATCGTCGTTAAAACGGTGTAGCCTCTATTTTTTTTGTATCTTTGCCACTTATGCAACAACGTCATATCAGTAAGTTTCTGTTGGGAGCTTGGGTCGTGGTAATACTTGGTTCGTGCAGTCCGTTCTCGAAATTGCAGAAAAGTGGTACCGATGACGAAAAATACAAAGGGGCTGTCGAGTACTATAAAAAAGGCGATTGGTACCGGGCGGGTCTGCTGTTTGAAGAGCTGATTCCGGTTCTGAAAGGAAGCACGGAGTCGGAGATGGCTCAGTTCTATTACGCTTACACGCAGTATCACCAGCAGCAGTATTTGCTGGCCGCTACGTTGTTCAAGAAGTTTTACGAAACGTTTGCCCGGTCGGACTACGCGCAGGAATCGATGTATATGTACGCTTATTCGTTGTACAAGGACACACCAGCGTTTAACCTTGATCAGTCAAATACGTTAACGGCGACCTCGGCTTTACAGGATTTTATCAACGCCTACCCCGATAGCAAATACAATACCGAAGCCACGAAATTAATTCTTGACCTTCGGAAAAAACTGGAGCGGAAAGCCTACGAAAAAGCCAAGCTGTATTACAAAACGAGCGGTTTCAACATCGCTTCCTACAAATCATCGGTTATTGCGATCAACAACTTCCAGAAAGAGTTTCCGGATTCTGAATACAACGAAGAACTCGCCTATCTGAAAGTTGACGCCGAATTTAGTCTGGCGCAGAACAGCCTGGAAACGAAGCAGAAGGAACGTTATCAGGAAGCGATCAATTATTACCAGACCTTTGTCGACAAATATCCGAACAGCAAATACGTAAAGCTGTCGGAAAAAATGTACGAAACCAGCCAGAAAGAACTGGAGCGGCTGACAAAGCTGGAACAGGAACGCGAACTGGAAAAGCAGAAATTGAAGGCTCCTGATGCCAATCGCCCGGCGAAGGTAACGGCCGCCAATTAAGTTTAGCAAGACAAATTACGGGTAGCAACTCTTTACTTGCTACCGTGGATACAAATCATAAATTGACTCTCAATACATGGCAACGAATCAATCGATCATTACCCGCGATAACGACAAGATTGCAGTACAAACTGGAAATCTGTACGAATCAGTAGCAATTATCTCGAAACGCGCTCGCCAGATTGCTACCAAAAATAAAGAAGAGCTCAGCAACAAGTTGTCGGAGTTCGTTTCGGCGGTCGATAACCTTGAAGAAGTATTCGAAAACCGCGAACAGATCGAGATCTCGAAATTCTACGAGCGGATGCCGAAGCCGACCTCTATCGCAACGGATGAGTTTCTGGAAGGCAAGGTGTATTGGCGTTATAACGACGAAGACGCTCAGCAGTAAGCTAGCGTTACGTTGATGCGATTTGACCGCACGGTATGTTTGCCGTGCGGTTTTTCTGTTTACCTGAATCAGGTGGTGTCTACATGACCACTTTTCGTCAGTTTTAATCTCTCCTGATTGATGACTTTATCCGGCAAACGAATTCTTTTGGGCGTAACGGGCAGTATTTCAGCCTACAAATCTGCGCTGCTGACCCGCTTACTGGTAAAAGCGGGTGCTGAGGTTCAAATTATTATGACGGAATCGGCGCAGGAGTTCATTACTCCGCTAACGCTGGCGACGCTTTCTAAACATCCTGCTCTTTCATCGTTCATTAAAGACAGCACGGGTAGCTGGAACAACCACGTTGAACTGGGTTTATGGGCCGATGCGTTTGTTATCGCGCCGGCTTCAGCGCATACACTGGCCCGCTGCGCTCATGGTTTCTGCGACGATCTGCTGTCTGCGGTTTATTTGTCGGCTAAATGCCCGGTCTTTTTTGCACCGGCTATGGATCTGGACATGTACCGCCATCCGACCACTCGAGAAAATTTACACCGATTAGCTTCGTTTGGCAACATCATCATTCAGGCCGAACATGGCGAACTGGCGAGCGGTCTGATTGGTGAGGGTCGGTTAGCCGAACCTGAAACGATTGTGCAGACGCTGGAAACGTACTGGGCAAACGGTGAGGGAACGAAGGAGGCAGGCATACAGGAGGATAAGCTAAAGGCTGACTCTCCCGCTACTACGTCTGCTTCTCCCCTACCTTTGATGGGCAAACGCGTACTGGTTACGGCTGGCCCAACTCAGGAACCGATTGATCCGGTGCGGTATATCAGCAACCATTCGAGCGGTAAAATGGGCTACGCTATTGCCAATGCCTTTGCGCAGGCTGGTGCCGACGTAACGCTCGTCAGCGGTCCGACTGCACTGACAGTGCCTCACGCTGGCATAAAGCGCATCAATGTGCGTTCGGCTCAGGATATGTTCGAGGCCACGAAAGCAGTTTTCGGGCAGGCAGACGTAATGATCCTGAGTGCAGCCGTGGCCGACTACACACCTGCCCATCCCGCCGACCGGAAGATTAAAAAGAAAGAAGCGGAATTTTCCCTGGAACTGACTAAAACCGTCGATATTGCGGCTACCCTTGGTCAGCAGAAGCGCCCTGACCAGCTATTGATGGGATTTGCCCTGGAAACCGATAATGAAATTGAAAACGCCAAGAAGAAGTTACGCGCCAAGAATTTAGACTGGATTGTGCTCAATTCATTACGTGATGCCGGAGCCGGTTTTGGACACGATACCAATAAAATAACCGTTATTGACAAAGACGAACAAACCCACGAATTTGCGCTGAAATCGAAAGACGAGGTCGCCCAGGATTTGGTAAGTCTGGTCTCAACCAAACTAAAAAGCTGAAGTCGATATACGCTGTATACCTAGTTATGAGATTCGCCATACTCCTAATTACCTTCCTGATCCTAAGTCGGCCGGAGGCTCGGGCACAGGAATTAAACTGCCAGGTAACGATCAATTCAGATCAGTTATTCGCGCAGCAGAAAACCGACTTCACCTACGTAAACCAGTTGAGGGGGATCGTTTCGGAATTCATGAATACCCGGCGCTGGAGCAACGACCAGTTCACGGTTTCCGAGCGCGTTAATTGCTCGATGAACATAAATTTGGTAAAGTCGCTGGCTCAGGGCGCTTTTGAAGCCACCGCGCAGATTGTGGTTACGCGACCAGTTTACGGCACCAACTACGAAACCACTATCTTTAGTTACGTCGACCGGGCGTTTAATTTTGTGTACCTGCCTACTACACCCGTTTACTTCCGGGAGAATCAGTTCTCCGATGATCTGACGTCGCTGCTGGCTTTCTACGCAAACGTCATTCTGGCGGTCGATTACGACTCGTTCAGTAAGCAGGGCGGTAATCCATTCATTCAGCGGGCCTACACCATCACGAACCTGGCTCAGCAGGGTTCAGTCAACGGAGCCTGGCAACCGGGCGGTGACCGGCGTAATCGGTACTGGCTCATCGAGAATTTGCAAAATCAGCAGCTACTGCCCTTCCGCGACGGTTTTTATACGTATCATCGGCAAGGGCTGGACGTGTTTGGCGCCAATCCGGTTCAGGTGCGCAAACAAACGCTCGATCTGCTGACGACCATTCGAACCATTGGCTTGCAGATGCCCAACTCGGTGCTGCTTAATTCGTTCTTCGATGCAAAGTCGCAGGAGTTGTATAACATTCTCTATGAAGGTAACCCCGAAGAACGGAAGCGGGCGTTTGATCTGCTTTCGTATCTGGACCCCGCCAAAACGGAAACGTACCGAAAGCTAACTCTGTAAGTACAGGTTCATTATCCGGCAGAGTTGTAAACATGATTTCGTGACGCTTACTGTCTTTATGACTGAACCTCGCCCTGGTTACCTGTGTTAGTTAAGTAAGGAGCCTCCTCTATGCTATCGCATCTACTAATCAAAAATTACGCGTTAATTGACGAGCTTGAACTTGCCCCCGACCGTGAACTGAACATCGTAACGGGCGAAACGGGAGCCGGGAAGTCAATTATGCTGGGGGCCATTGGGTTGCTACTGGGCAACCGGGCCGATACCCGAGTTTTATTCAATCCGGAGCAGAAGTGCGTAATTGAAGGTACGTTCGGTGTATCGGGCTACATCATTGAGCGCATTTTCGACGAAGAAGAACTAGATTATGCTGATACGTGCATCGTTCGCCGGGAGATCGGCGTGAGCGGCAAATCCCGGGCGTTCGTGAACGATACACCTGTGAACCTCGAAACGTTACGTCGGGTAACCAGCCAGCTGATGGACATTCACTCCCAGCACGACTCAGTGCTGCTGGGCTCCAATGAATACCAGCTGGAAATTGTCGACACGTATGCGCAGAACGACGAAGTGCTGCGTGCGTACCGGGCCGACTACCAGACCTACCGCGCGAAACGAACGGTTTACGATCAGTTGCAGGCCGAAGCGTCGGCCATGCGAAAAGAGTTTGATTACAACAATTTTCTGTACGAAGAACTGGTCAAGGCGCAGCTTCAGCCCGATGAGCAGGAACAGCTCGAACAGGAACTGAATATTCTTGAAAACGCCGAAGACATAAAGGAACGGCTTCAACTGGCCTACGAGTATCTGGATAATACCGAACAGTCCGTCATCGATTTTCTGAAAGGGGCGGTCAGTAACCTGGCTTACATCAGCAAGCTCTCAGACCAATACCTTCAGTTGCAGCAACGCGCCCAAAGCAGTCTGATCGAACTCCGTGATCTGGCCGACGAAATCAGTCGTGAGCAGGACAGCGTAGACGTAGACGATACGCGCGCCGAGGTTATTCGGGAACGCCTGAACTTACTCTACCAGTTGCAGACCAAGCACCAGGCTAAAGCCATTGCGGACCTGATTGCGCTGCGCGACGAACTCGGTCAGAAAGTGAGCAAGGTGCTTAACCTGGATGACGAACTTGCCGACGCAAAGGACCATGCCGAAACCGCCCGCGCGCAGCTGCAACTATCGGCCGAAGCTCTATCGGCCTCTCGCCAGGCCGTATTACCTTCCATCGAATCCGAAATTGGCGGCTTACTGCACGACCTGGGGATGCCCAACGCGTCGTTGAAGATTCAGGCCGAAACCGGCAAACCAACGCCAACGGGTGTCGATACCATCTCGTTCCTGTTCAGCGCCAACAAAGGCGTGAAGCCGCAGCAACTTAAGAACGTAGCGTCGGGGGGTGAGTTTTCGCGGTTGATGATGGCCATAAAATACATTCTGGCCAGTAAGCGGTCGCTGCCTACGATCATCTTCGATGAGATTGATACGGGTGTATCGGGTGAGATAGCCATTAAAATGGGCAACATGATGCGGGATATGGCGCACAGCCACCAGATCATCGCCATTACGCACCTGCACCAGATTGCCGGTCAGGGTAACGCCCACTATTTTGTGTATAAAGACCATTCGGCGGCAAAAACGGTGAGCCGGATCAAGAAATTAACTTTCGACGAACGGGTCACTGAAATAGCGCAAATGATCGGTGGTAAAAACCCATCAGCAAGCGCCCTCAAAAACGCTCGTGAAATTCTTAAACAACGCGCTACAGCCGTAGCCAAATAAGCGAGTTGCCTGAGAAGAGAACCTTTTCAGGCAACTCATATTTCCCACGTACCGCTATGCCAAAGTTTTCGCTTACCCTTGCTACCGCCCTCACCATTGGTACTCTTCTCGGAGGTTGTAACTCAGACGAAGAAGCCATTAAGAACGCCGAGAACGAAGTCTTTGCCATCCACGATGAGGTCATGCCGAAGATGGATGACTTGATGAAACTGCGCAAACAGTTGAATAAGCAGATCAGTCTGATTGACAGCCTCAAAGCCACAGGTTCGGCGGCCGCTACGCTACGTAATGACGAAGAAAAGGAACAGGCCATTCGTTTACGGCGAAATCTGAATGAGTCCGATAGCCTGATGAACTACTGGATGGATCACTATAAAGGGGATACGCTGGTTAAGCTTTCCCACGAAGATGCGTTACGTTACTTAGCCGAACAAAAAGATAGGATTACCGATGTCAAGACAAAATATAATGCCAGCCTTGAGCAGGCTCGTGAGTTCCTGGATAAAAAATAGTAGCTGGTTACTCGCGTTTGGTTTAACGACTACGTTGCTAAGCTGCGGGTCTGGCGACGATACGTTGCCAATTTTGGGCCAGCGCGAAGCCGTTACGAAGGTCGTCGATGGCAAAACCGTAACCGACTCGGTCTATCAGGCCGTTCCGGATTTCAGCTTTGTCAGTCAGTATGGGGATACCGTTACGGCCAGAACGCTGGACAATAAAATTTACGTTGCCGATTTTTTCTTTACCAGTTGCCCAACCATCTGCCCGAAAATGAAAGTACAGTTGAAACGGGTCTACGAGAAGTTTAAGGGCAACCCGGATGTGATGCTGCTCTCACACACAATCAATCCGGAACGGGATTCGGTGGCGGTGCTGAAGGAATTTGCCGATAACCTGGGGCTGACGGGCAAACAGTGGCTGTTTGTTACGGGCGACCGGGAGAAAATCTACGACATTGGTCAGAACAGCTACATGGTAACGGCCCAGGCTGACTCTACTGCACCGGGGGGCGTTGTGCACAGCGGTGCGTTTATCCTGGTCGATAAAGCCAAACACATCCGGGGCATCTACGACGGCACAACCGAAAAAGGCGTTGATAAACTTATGGTCGATATGGAGCGGTTACTGGCCGAGTACAAAAAATGAGTCGACGGATTGGTTATTGGCTGGCATTGGTGGCAGCAGCTGCGTTTTGCGCCTGCCAGAGTCAAGAAGAGATTAAGCGGCAGCAATACATCACGGAAGGGATTCTGGTGTACAAGAACAACTGTGCCAATTGCCATCAGGACAAAGGGCAAGGCTTAGCCGAGTTGTATCCGCCCATTGCGGGCTCCGACTACCTCGCCAAAAAAGACAGTGTAATTTGCCTGATCCGGTACGGACAGCAAGGGCCGATTGTGGTCAATGGCAAGCATTACAACCGGGTGATGCCCGCTCAGCCCCAGTTGAGTGACCTCGAAATTGCGGAACTCGTTACCTATATCTACAATCAGTGGGGTAATGAAACGAAACGTACCGATGTGAAAACGGTAACGCCGATTCTGGCGCGCTGCAAACAATAATGGCCCACCGTTAGGCAGTCCATTACGTACACTAAGCAATTAAAAGCCTGGCCCGGCTTCGACATTGAAAATTCCGGTCGGCTTGCGGATTTTAGAGCTTGTAAAGTCCTGGTTCGCATCCAGCCCCATCCCATACAAGGTTTCGCCCGTAAGCTGACTGACTATTTTAACCCGGCTCTCGGTATGTACTTTTTTAGTGGCCGGATTCCAGTTCAGCAGTGGAGTATAGAGCCGTTCCTGCTTCTGCTTGTTTACGACCACTACGTTCCCCATTACCGTGTACAAATCTTTAGCCTTGTCGTAGCGGCCGGAATCAGCCCGTAAAGTGGTCGCTTCGTCACCGGCTGGTCCGTAAAACACAATATTGACGGGTTTCGGGTACGACCGGTTGTCGTTGGCATACCGAAACTGCTTGGGCGTTGTCAGCCTCACCTTCAGGGCGGCCGATTCACTGTATAATAACGTTACGTCGTTAATTTCTTCAATTGGTCCGCTGTACGGATTTACTTTCTTGGTCTGCTTGGCTTCTTCACAAGCCAGTAGCAACGCACTGAGGCAAGCAAAGAGCACAACCGCCTTTGTTTGAACAAAACGTTGTTTCATCTGACTGTTAATAGGCATAGTAGCAACTAACGCAACGCGGGAGAAGAGCGATAAGTTTGCCGGGCCTTAGTCGACAACCTGTTTGCGGAACCACCAGTCATTGAGCGAGAATCCCAGCGCCATGCGAACGTACTGTTCCCGAATCTGCGTGCCCGTGAGTACACCGCGCTGCCCACCCACAACCGACAGGGTGATGTGATTGACCAGATAGGCGCCCAGCGGCAGGGATAGGCCTAAACTTCCGTTTACGTCATTAATCTGCTTACCCTCAACGGTGTACGGCAGTCGATTGTATTGAAATCCCGCCCGATACGTAACCAGATCCCAGTACCGGGTCGAGTTGGCCTTAGGCGTGTATTCCAGACCCGCGGCAACCGTCATCCCGTCGGCCAGATTGCCCGGCTGGCCCGTGATCGTGCGGTACTGTCCCCATTTCTGGAAGCCTACATCAACTCCAACGAGAAATGTATTATTTTTCTCCAGACTGATACCGAAGTGCATTTGCTGGGGCAAGGTTACCCGGCCGCTCGACTCGATACGCAAGGTATCAGCCGCCGAGATCGCTACGCCCGTTAAGGACGTTTGCTGATAAATATCGGTCTCGCTGGCGCTAACCCGGGTCTGCGGATCGTAGGTCGCCCCCAGATTAAGCGACCATTTTTCGCTTAATTTAGGTCGCCAGCCCGCACCAAATTTCCAGACAATATCGCTGTAGTTGACGCGGTCCAGCCGAGTCACGCGCGTATCCTGAATGCCGACACTGGCATCGTTGATCAGCACTCGCGAATCAGAAGAGTTGGTTACGTTACCAAACAGGAATGAGGCTTCGCCACCAACGTAGATATTACTGCCAATCCGAAAGCCGTTGGTAAAAGTTGCTTTGTTGAGCCCACCCCGCCCCGTGTAATTATATTCGGCTTCGTAGATCGTGCCCGGTACAGTTCGGTACTGGCGGGTGGTATAATCGACGTAGGTATAGGGTTTGAGGCTGATTCCCATATTCCATCGCGAGCTTGCCGGGAACGCTAAAGCCAGATAGCCGAGGTTTCCGCCGAAATCCCGCTGGCTTTGCAGACCACCGTTCAGATTCTGGCTGAGTGATTTTGACTGGCCGATCAGGCCTACTTCAAATACTGTAAAGCGGGTTCGGCGGGCGAGCAGGGCCGGATTCTGCATATTCAGGTAAAAAGGGCTGGCATTACTGATGCCCAGACCACCCATACCCATGTTTGTTACGTTACCCTGGCTGTATAATTCCCCGATGCCTAAGGCTGAATAGGGAGAGTTTCCCAATCCCTGCGCCAATACCATCGGCGATGTCGCGGCAACGGCCAGCAAACTATGCGTTAACGTCCGGCGAAGCCGCTTATAAATTCTCAACATTATACCGTAAAATTCGATTCAACCCTAGTAAAACCAGTTCGGGCACTGCAAATATCGGCGGTTTAAGACGACTTTCAAAGGCAGGCCCATCTCCTCCGCACAGCAATACCACAATGTCAGGCCGCTCACGGCGGTAGGTATCTATAATTCCATTCATCTCAAACGCCAGCCCGTTCGCCACTCCGCTTTGCAGGGCCTGCCGCGTATTCTTCGCCAGCAGATCCGGCCATTCTGTCGGCAACTCCACCAGCGGTAGCCGAGCCGTTTGCTCATGCATGGCCCGAAAGCGCATCCGTAACCCCGGCGAAATAAGCCCACCCTGAAAAACCTCTTGCCGGTCGACCAGATCAGCCGTCAGGCACGTACCCAGGTCAAACACCAGGCAATCGCGCTGGGGAAACAACGTAACGGCACCCACCGCGGCTGCGACCCGATCGGCTCCCAGCGTAGTTGGGGTATCGTACGCTTTTTGGATGGGCAATGGCGTATAACCGTCGAGTACCCACACATCCTGGCTCAGGTCTACGAGCTGCGTCCGGATCTCATCGGCCGGGCGATTCGTCGACGAAACCAGTACGTGTCCGATTGACCGGTGAGCTAGTGCCGCCACGAGGGCCTCCGGCGATTCGTAGCGATTTGTTTCCAGAAGTGTCCCCCCCTCAAACCAGGCCGTTTTGAGGCTTGAATTGCCCCAATCGATCACCAGATTTGGGGAAGCCGACGGCGTTACCTTCCGTGTTCGTGTCTCCATGCGCGTACCAAGTCCCAACGTTGATTCGGGACTTAAAATTTGTATGTTTATAAGGATTTAAGGATTTTTAACGACGTTTCTGAATAACCCACCTTTCCGCTTGCTGATCCGTATGCGTCCTCTCTTTATTCAGGCGGTTTTCCTCGTTTGTCTGGGTACATGGGTTGTCGCCTGTCATTCAGCCAAACAAACGCTGGCGATTCACACCTTGCCGAATTATAGCGAAAAAGCTGCCCACCAGGTCTTATTTCTCGATTTTAACATCAGTCGTTCGGGGCCTGCTCAGCCGGAGCGAATACGCCTTGTGAATTCGATTATAGGGAATGGTAAGCTGAAAACCTTATCTCACCCTGTACACAACCCGTACCAACTCAGGGTAATCCGCTACTATACCGACGGCCGGGAGCCCGTCAGCGACAGTCTGGAACACCCCCTATTCAGGTCAGTGGAGATGGCCGAACCGAATGGTACGTTAAGCCGTCAGCCTCTAAGCAAACAAAGTGGCCACGTTTCGATCCGATTTCCATATACCGAAGCGCTCGGCCGACTTGCTATCTTCAGTGTCACGCCTGACAAAGGCATCGTCAAAATCCACACCTTACGTCTACGCCCATGAAACAACTTTCTACCTGCCTGCTTATTGGTCTCTGTTTAGTAAGTGCCTGGTGCAGCGCCCAAACGTTCCAGGTCGATACACTCCGCAAATCCGGCCCGATTGCCAACCGGATCAACGTTGTTATACTGGGTGACGGATTTACCCAGAGCGAACTTCCGGCGTTTACCCAGGCCGCCCAGAAGTTCGTTACGTTCTTTTTGAGCTATTCGCCCTATAGCGCCTACCAGAACTATTTTAATTTCTATTCGATACCGATTCCGTCGAAACAAAGCGGGGCCACAAATCCGGGAACGGCCCCCGATCGATACCCCAACCAGCCCGTCGAAACCAAGGACACGTATTTTGGCTCTTCCTTCGGCACCAGCAACATTCACCGGCTGGTAGCCATCCGAAATTATCCGGCGTTTACGAACGTCATGGCCACTAATTTCCCAAGCTACGATCTGGCCGTTATGATTGTCAACTCGCCCTGGTACGGTGGGTCGGGCGGCAATCCGGCTACGTTTACGCTTGACCCACAAGCCGACCTAATTGCCATGCATGAGGTTGGACACATCTTTTCGGCTTTAACGGATGAGTACTGGGCGGGTTTGGTATACGCCCACGAAGCCGCTAACATGACCCGAATCACTGACCCCAACAGCGTCGTCTGGAAAAACTGGCTGAGTCAACAGAATATCGGCATTTTTCCGCATACGGGTGCGGTTGATGCAGGCAACTGGTATAAACCCACAACGCACAACTGCCTGATGGAGCAGCTCGACAAATCGTTCTGCGCCGTATGTCGGGAAGCCACAACCGATAGAATTTTAAACGTAGTGAAGTCGGTAGAATCCATGCAGCCGCAGGCCGGATCACGGGTTGTCGTCAACGAACAGCCCGCGCTCTTCCGGCTGGGCCTCCTCAAGCCTGAACCGAACACGCTCCGGGTAGAATGGCGACTAAACAATCAGCTTATCAGCCAGGACAGCGACCAGTTGATGTTGACCAGTAGCCAACTAACCGACCCGACCGCTACGTTGAGTGTTTCGGTGGTTGACACGACTCCGTTTATCCGGCTGGCCAGTCACCGCATTACCCATCGGTATATCAGCCAATGGGCCCTGGTTAAAGGAACCGTTGCTCCGCCATTTTCCTTGACGGCGACGAAGCGTTCCGTTTGCGCCGGGGAGTCCATTACGTTGACCGCCCTGAACTGCGCGGGTGCAGTGACCTGGTCGACGAGTGCTGCCACTACGTCGGTAACCGTATCGCCAGCCCAATCCACCACCTATTCTGCAATGTGCAGCTTATCGGGAGTCCCGTCACAAACCGCTACCATTGACGTGCAGGTGTTTCCTCTACCAACGGCTAGTGCAGCTAACACCGGCCCATATCTGGAAGGCCAGCCACTCCAGTTGACGGCGCAGGGTGGTAAAAGTTACAGCTGGACCGGGCCCGCTAATTTTCAGTCGACGGAGCAGAACCCGACCACTCAAAGCGTCAAAACAAGTCAGGCGGGCAACTATACCGTGGTGGTCACGAACGAACAGGGCTGCTCCAGTACTGCTCAGACTCAGGTTACGGTCAATCCGATACTCGCCATACATAAGCTGCCTACTGATATGGTCCGGATATTTCCGAACCCCAGCCAAGGCAGGGTTCAGATTCAGACCTCGCTGGATGGGCTTCTGGAAGTTACGCTGCTCGACGAAACGGGCCACGTAGTCGTTAAAAAATCATTTTTTCGGGACACCGAGTTAAGTACGGATAAACTCCCGAAAGCCGTTTATATTTACCGCATTAGCACGACCAAAAGGTTGATTACCGGCAAACTTCTGGTGGAGTAAATGTAAACCTGAATATTCAGGTGCTGGATGGGAATTTTTGATAAATCAGTGGAAACATTTCCAATCCAATTACGTTATCTTGACATAAACAAATGAAATCGCTACATTTGCTTCCATCAATCCGGTTTGCAGGTAGTGCTTTCATCGCAGCAGCCCATAGCTATAGCGGACCGTCTGTTTTCCCAAGCGTTTTAACAACCACCGTGTCTGGCCCCACCAGACCTTTGTGTGTAGATCAGGGAAATCGCTTCCAAGTTTACTATTTGACTTATTTTTCCATTACGTAAATAATTGAGCCCGTTGAGGTTAATGTGGTTAATTAATCGGTGGCCCCACCGTCCGGCGCTTGTTCGGTCAACCAACCTACCCACAGAACATCTGTTTTCAGTCAACATTCCCCTATTTCAACATTACCGCCAGAGCGGTCTCTTGAAGGTTTATTGCTAACCTGACCTCTATGTTAACAAAAGAAGAATTAGCTATGAAGCTCTTGTCTGAGCTTCAGCCTATTGCCGAGCAGTTTGGCATTCGCGATGCTGCCAAATACACGAAAGAAAAACTCATTTACAGAATATTAGATCAACAGTCCGTTGCGTCTGAGCCTGAATCAGCGGCTACAGCGCCCGTTGTTGACGAAGCGCCCCGCCGTGGCCGACGTACGCGTCCGGTAGCTGAGGCCGTACCCGTACAGCCCGGCGAACCCGAGGCAGCCCCGGCCGAAACTCCCGAAGTTCCCCGTACACGTCAGCGTGCACGGCGTGAACGTGAGGAGGTAACGGCGGAAGCAGCACCCGAAGCTGTTGTAGAAACAGCATCCGAAGTTCCTCAGCCTGAAGCCACTCCGATTGAAGCGGCTACAACGGTTGAGGCTGAATCAGCCCCTCCGCAATCCGCCGACCAGCCCACGCAGGAACCCCGCGACGAACGTACCCGCACGAATCGGGACCCGAAACCCACTCAGCAACGAAACGAGGCAGGCAATCAGCCCAGAAATCGTCAGGAGAGCGGACGGGATATGGGGGCGCGTAATGACCGAGATCGTCTTAACCGCGAGGGCGGACCAGAGCAAACCGGGCCCCGCGAAAGCCGAACGCCTTCACGTCCTGACGGTAACCGCGATGTAAACCGGCGCGATCAGCGCCCCGATGCCAATCAATTTGGCGGGCGCGATGGAAACGGTCGTCAACGTGTAGAGGGTAACCGTGATGTAAACCGGCGCGACAGTAATGCGGGGCATCGCCCCCGTACGCAACGCGTCGTAGCCGACGAAACGGCTATCAACTACGCTGGTCAGCCCGACGAAGAGTTTTTGACACCTACGGTTGTATCGGAAGACAACGCAGCCAATATGCAGCCCTCAACTGAGGAGTTGAGCACATCCGATCCCTCGGCGGCTCCGCAGACCGATACTCCGGGCGATAACCAATCGGAGCAGCCACAGAATGGAGCAGCGGGGCAGCCCCATCCGGTGAATCAACCTTCGCGCGAAGCACAGGAATACCAGAACCGCATCCGTCGGCAGTATAACCAGCACATTCGCGAATTCGATGGCATCATCGATAACGAAGGAGTGCTGGAAATTATGTCCGATGGTGGATATGGCTTCCTGCGGTCGGCTGATTACAATTATCTGGCCAGCCCCGACGATATTTACGTATCGCCCTCGCAAATCAAGCTGTTTGGCCTGAAAACCGGCGACACCGTTCGGGGTGCCATACGTCCTCCCAAAGAAGGCGAGAAGTATTTCGCCCTGCTTCGCGTGTCGACGGTGAACGGCAAAACCACCGAAGAAATACGCGATCGGATTCCGTTTGAATACCTGACTCCGCTATTCCCCGAAGAGCAGCTCCGCCTGAGCAATCGCCCGGAAAACTATTCGTCACGCGTACTGGATCTGTTTGCCCCGATCGGTAAAGGTCAGCGGGGTATGATTGTAGCCCAGCCCAAGACGGGTAAAACGGTGCTGCTGAAAGAAATTGCCAACGCGATCACCAAGAATCACCCCGAGGTGTACCTGATTGTACTGCTTATTGATGAGCGCCCTGAAGAAGTAACCGACATGGCCCGCAGTGTCAATGCCGAAGTGATCTCGTCAACGTTCGATGAGCAGGCCGACCGGCACGTAAAAGTGTCGAGTATGGTCCTCGAAAAAGCGAAACGCATGGTCGAGTGCGGGCATGACGTAGTGATTCTGCTCGATTCCATTACGCGGCTGGCGCGGGCCTATAACACGGTCGTTCCGTCGTCGGGCAAGATTCTGTCGGGTGGTGTGGACGCGAATGCCCTGCATCGGCCGAAGCGCTTCTTCGGTGCCGCGCGGAACGTAGAGAATGGTGGTTCGCTGACAATTATTGCGACCGCTCTGATCGATACAGGTTCGAAGATGGACGAAGTTATCTTTGAAGAATTTAAAGGTACGGGCAACATGGAACTTCAACTGGACCGTAAACTCGCCAATAAACGGATTTACCCGGCCGTCGATGTCTTGTCTTCCGGTACGCGTCGGGAAGACCTGTTGCTGGATAAAGAGACGTTGCAGCGCGTCTGGATTCTGCGCAAGCACATGGCCGACATGAATCCCATGGAAACGATGGATTTCCTGCTCGACCGCATGAAAGGCACACGAACCAACGAAGAGTTTTTGATTTCAATGAACCGATAGAAATCGAATAGGATAACAAAAAAGACGACCGCAGCGGTCGTCTTTTTTGTTATAGACGGTTGCAAAAGCTGCCGCCGTCAGACGAGATCGGGCAGATAAATCGTAAACGCAGCGCCCTGGCCGGGCTGGCTCTCAGCCACGACAGCACCGCCGTGATTTTCGACTACCTTTTTCACAATGGCCAGACCAATGCCAGTACCGGGGAATTTCTGGCGACTGTGTAGCCGCTGAAACGCTCCGAATATCTGGTCGGCGTATTCCTGGCCGAATCCAATCCCATTGTCGGCGACTTTGATAACCCAATATTGACGCGACTGGTAAGCCGATCCGTCTCCGGCTGGAAGTAACCGGATAATTGAGACTGGAAGTGCCCGTTTTGCCACAGGCACGCAGGTTACGGTGATGTGTGGAGTTACCGGAGTTGCGGCTTTGGTCGACTTTACAAACTTCAACCCGTTGCTGAACAGGTTCTGGAAGAGTTGACGTAACTGACTTCCGTCGCCCAGCACGGTCGGTAAGTTCGGTACGTCAATGCGGGCCTGTTTTTCTTCAATAGCCGTTTCCAGATCACCCAGAACGTCGGCAACAACCTGATTCAGATCTTCCGGCTGGAGAACTTTTTGTTGGGTAGTAATTCGGGAGTAGCTTAGCAGATCCCGGATCAGAACCGCCATTCGGGAAGCCGCCAGCTGCATTCGGCTGATCATATCCACACCTGATTCGCTCAGGCCACCAGCGTACTGATTTTTGAGCAGCTCGCCGAAAGATTCAATCTTCCGCAAGGGTTCCTGAAGGTCGTGGCTGGCTACGTAGGCAAAAGCCTGCAAATTTTCATTCGACTTCGTGAGTTCAGCATTAGTAGCTTCAATCCGCTGGCTGTAGGAATGATTCTCGGTAATATCAATCGAGGAGGTCAGCACACCATCGCCAAACTTAACAATGGATACGTAGTGCCAGCGATCGTCTACCGGCATTTCCAGGGTTACTGGCTCACCGGTTTCCACCACCCGAACGTATTGCTCAAAAGCAATGCTCTTGTGTAACTGCGGAGTAAGTTCGCTGAGGAGTTTGCCCTGTAACTCCTCAGCTGTCATGCCTAGTGTTTCGTACGTCATCTGGTTTGCCAGCGTAAAGCGAAAATCCAGAATGGTTTCCTCGGCCTCACGAACGGCTTCCAGGCAGGATACAGCCGTGAGGGTAGCATCCAGCACAGCATTCAGTAGTTCAGCCTGTTTCTGTTGCTTCAGTTCCGCCTGCTTGATGGGCGTAATGTCGATGTACGATTGAATAAACCCATCGCCCCACTTCACCGCCTGCGTATCGAACCAGAAATCGAACCCATCGTACTGGTAGCAATCCTGAAACCGTTCAGTCCTGGCCTGCTCCACCAGCTTCACCCAGCGGTCGAATACGCCACTTCTTCGCACTCCCGGAAATAGTTCAAGCATCCGCTTCCCCACAACCTGTTCGGCCTTATAGCCTGTAAATAACTCCGACGTGTGGTTAAACGACTGGTAGATGAAATCAACAATCTGGCCCTCGTCGTTGCGTACGGCCGTAAAATGCGAGATCGCCGTCAGCGCGTTGTCCAGTATCTGGCTAAACTCCTCGGCCTGCTTCTGATTAAACTCCTGTGCATTTTTCAGATCCGTAATATCCAGAAACGACAGGACAATCAGATCCTCGTTCCGGATTCCCTGCACCTCGTACCAAAGGTCGTACCCGTCGACGTTGTAGTGGTTGTGGTAGCGAAGCGGTACGCCGGTTTCGGCCAGTTGCTGGTATTTACTCCAGATGCCCGTGCCTTCGATGCCCGGAAACACCTGACGCATGGTACGCCCTACCAGTTCCTCGGCCTTACGCTGGGTCATCTGCTCAGCCCGACCGTTGATCAGTTCATACCGCAGGTCGACGACTTCGTTGGTCGCCGGGTCGCGAATAATTGAATACAGCCCAATAGCCGTTAAGGCACTATCCGTCACAAACTTAAGCTGGTCTGCCCATTTCTGAAGGTCTAGTTGCGCCTGTTTGAGGGCGGTGTAATCGGTGTGCGTAATGAGGAGTTCATGGTCCAGCCTGGACACCTTCACATTGGCCCAGATATTGAGTCCATCCTGGGTATAATTCAGATCGAGCTGCTGGCTTTCCCCCGATACGTATACCTGTCGGTACAGATCGAACAACCCTGGTTCCCGGTATCCCGGAAACCAGTCGGTTAATGACTCGCCAACTAAATCGGCAGGCGTTACACCGGCGTACTCCGCCAGGGTCGGGTTAACCGCCGTAAACCTAAATTCGACGATCTGACCATGCTGATTAAATATCGGCCGAATGATCTGAACACTGCTTTGCAGGGTATCAATAACCCCCTGTAAACGTTGCGCCTGCCACGGCTGGTCGCACTCGGGGATTACCGGGGGCTCTTCAATTTTTTGGATAGTCGTCAGCGTACCGTCGCCGTAGGGAGCGATCGTTACGTCGAACCAGTTCAGAAGAGTATCTAACCTGGTTTCCTGCCGATATCGAAGCGGCTCACCCATTGTGATTACCTGTATCGACTATCGATACAATTGGGCGTGTAAATCACTATCTGATATGGCTGACCACCGTTTTCCCAGTACTTCCCCGGCGGTAAAGCGGCCTACGAATCGGGCCGCCAGGGAATTGACGTACTGAACATGCAGATCAACCAGTTGATTAGCCTGATTCCGAACGGATTCCAGATGAATGAGGGCGACTGGTACTTCCTCCAACATCCGTTGCAGGTACTCAGCCTGCCCGGAAGCGCCAGTAAATGGTGTTGTATTCATGTATGACAGAGTACTGGCTGGCCGTACCGGCGATTATTTCACGGTAGAACCAGTAAGCTTATCCGTAATAAATTGAGTATTGATTGGAATCACTGATTGAGCACACGTAGTACGGTAAAGTACGCTGTTATTTTGATAGTTACCAATAGGTTAGTCTACGAATGGTCCGATTACCCATTCAACATATAGCCCACGACGTTGTCCGGATATGGGTCCTTTTTCCGATTGTATTCTACCCAGCTGCGTTTTATTTTTGTATTGGTCGAAGATCGAATAAGAGGATCTGTAGACGCTGGACACGCTCGTCGCGTTAAATCTTATACGAACGTAATGAAAGACTTAATTCAGTACGCCATCCCCGGCTTTGTCATTTTGCTGATTGCCGAGGTAGTAGTAACGGCCAAACAGCAAAAAGATTATTACAACGCTAAGGACACGGCCAGCAGTCTGGCGATGGGCATTGGCAACGTAATCGTTGGCCTCGTTGGCAAAGTGATTGTGTTCGGTGTGTACTCGTTTGTGTATCAGTTCCGCCTGTTTACCATCGACATGACCCAGTGGTGGGCCTGGCTGGCGCTGTTCCTGGCCGATGACTTTAGCTACTACTGGTTTCATCGGACTAGCCACAGCAGTCGGTACTTCTGGGCGTCGCACGTGATTCACCATTCGTCGCAGAAGTATAATCTGGGCACGGCTTTACGTCAAACCTGGACTGGTACGTTGAGCGGGGCTTTCCTGTTCTGGGCCTGGTTACCGCTCGTAGGCTTCTCGCCCGTGGCCGTGATGACCATGCAGGCCATCAGTTTGTTGTATCAGTTCTGGATTCATACTGAACTGATAAATAAGTTACCTGCTCCCATTGAGTATGTGTTCAACACGCCCTCTCACCACCGCGTCCACCACGGCTCCGACCTCGACTACCTCGACAAAAACCACGGCGGCATTCTTATCATCTGGGATCGGCTTTTTAGCACCTTCGAGCCCGAACGTAACCGCCCCACCTATGGCCTGACAAAGAATATTGATTCGTATAATCCCGTGCGCATCGCCTTTCACGAGTGGAGCGATATAGCCCACGATCTGCGCCGGTCTAGCTCAGTACGTAACGCCCTGGGGTACTTGTTTGGCCCTCCCGGCTGGAGCCACGACGGATCGCGTAAAACAACCAAGCAATTACAAGCCGAGAAACGTAACGACCTGACCAAACACACCGCCTGAACGTAACAGAACGGCTCCTGATTAACACGTTAAACTACAGTGGTGTCGATCGCATAATTGCTCATCTTGGGCAGTGCAGTTTGTTAACTTGGATAGGCGTTACATAGGATATATACAATCTCTTCTGCACGTATCTTTTGCTGCTGGCCAGTTACCATATTTTTGAGCGACATCTGCCCCGTTTGTACTTCTTCCGAGCCAATCAGTACTACGTACGGAATGCTCTTGGCGTTCGCATAATCGAGCATCTTTTTAACTTTCGCCAGATCCGGATAAACCTCAGCCGCTACGTTAGCCTCACGAAGTTGGGTTAGTAACGGCAGGGCAACTCCCCTGGCCTCAGTATCAAAGGGAACGATCAATACCTGCGTGCCCTGTCCGGCCGAAGCCGGGAACAGGTCTAGTTCGTCCATTACGTCGTAAATACGATCAACGCCGAACGAGATGCCTACTCCCGACAAACCCGGTTGTCCAAAGGCCCCCGTCAAGTTGTCGTAGCGCCCTCCCCCGCTGATGCTACCAATTTGAACTCCGTTGGCTTTTACTTCGAAGATGGCACCCGTATAGTACGATAAACCGCGCGCCAGAGTTATATCTAGTTCCAGCCGCGAATCGACCAGTCCGTACTGCTCAACAAACCGCCAGACATCCTCTAACTCAGCAATCCCTTTCTGTGCCGTATCCGACGTATTAAGCCAGCTCTTCAACTGCGTAAGTACGTCGGCCGGGCTCCCGGCTATGGTAAACATCGGAGCAAGGTTCGTAATGGCCTCTTCGGAAAAACCACGTCCGCGCAGTTCGTCCAAGACTCGTTCCTGACCGATCTTATCGAGCTTATCAATCGCAACGGCCAGCGGTCCCTCCTGACCGGCGGCTCCGATTGCTTCGGCGATGCCAGCCAGCACCTTCCGGTTGTTGATTTTCAAGGTAAAATCCCCAATACCGAGGTTGCGAAACACTTCGTGAACCATCAGCACGATTTCGGCCTCGCAGAGCAACGAATCAGTGCCTACTACGTCGGCATCGCACTGATAAAACTCGCGGTAACGCCCTTTCTGGGGCCGGTCGGCCCGCCAGACCGGCTGCATCTGGTACCGTTTAAACGGCATCGTCAACGCATTGCGGTTCATGACAACGTACCGGGCGAAGGGCACGGTCAGGTCATAACGCAGCCCCTTTTCCGAAATCTTGGGCGTAAGTTTTTTATAACCGGCTGTAATGTTCAGTTCGGTCAGTTCAGCGGCAAAGTCGCCGGAATTCAGAATCTTAAAGAGGAGCTGATCGCCTTCGTCACCGTATTTACCCATCAGCGTAGACAGGTTTTCCATCGAAGGCGTTTCGAGCGGCTGGAAGCCGAAACGCTGAAAGGTTTGACGGATGGTGTCAAAAATAAATAGCCGTTTGCGCATTTGCTCCGGCCCAAAATCGCGGGTGCCTTTGGGTAAGGTCGGTTTTTGCATGGGGCAAAATTACGCACCTAACCGAAAAGAACGGGCGTACCATTTACTTTGTCTGATAAAAACCTTATTTTTGCGGTCTCATTTTGCAGAGACGCTGCATTTTTACTGGTAAGAACCGACAAGTTAAAACAATATACCGTCATGGGAGTAACTGAATTGAAGCGGAAAGGCCGCCGGAACCGCGCCATCGCTAATAATAAGACCAACGCCATCAAACAATTGCTGCGTAAGCCAATCATCAAGAACGTAGACGTAGAAGCGATCAAAGCTTCGTTTGCTGAGAAGAAAGCCGCGTAACGTTCGATCTGCTCATTGGTTCGCTAATTCTTAGCGAACCGGCAACTTAGTATCTAATCCTCATCTCGACCGGATGAGGATTTTCGTTTTCTACGATTTCCTTCGCGCTTTTTAAACTCCCGGCGCACAAACCGACGGTAGTCGAGCTGAACCCGATACCGGACCGCCTGTCCAAACAAAGATAGGCCGCCGTTGACCAGAATTAGCCCATAGAGACCAATCAGGAACCACTGCCGAAAAGGGCCTCCGCTATGTTTAGCATGACCTGCCTCACTCAACACGCATAGCCCGGCACCAATCAGCATAAGACTGACCGGCGCTAATAGCAACCATTTTGTGCGGGTACTCATCCGGTTCACTAACCGACGGCCGGGTGGTGGAGGAAGCTTTGCCATGTCGTTTACAGCTTAGGGTGGTGTACGTTCATAACGTACCCATTCGTTCATTTGTTAACAAGAGCGTAACATTAAGACGGATACTCAATAGTTGCTCCGGTTTCCCGAAATCCTTTGGGCTCCCGAACGCGTTTCCAGCCTTCGCTCATAAACCCGATCCCGTAACCGATCAACTGAACAAAGGCAGCCTCGACGCTAAGCAGTCCTACCTGCACATTTTTCTCTTTACGGCTAGCATCCAGAAAGATCAGGATCGAAAACACGAGCAATACGACCAAAGCCAGGGCAAACAGCACCGGACTAATCAGCGCCCAGACAGGTACCGAGAAAACAAACAGCGTGAACAAAGCCGGAAACGTGTGCACCAGCTTCAACTCACGGGGATAATACCGGGAGATGTTGATTCGGGCCCGGCCGAAAAACCGCAGCTGGCGGAAAAACTGGCCAAAGTTCGTCCGGCGCTTGTGGTAGATAAACGCATCTGCAATTAGCCCCGTCGTAAAGCCATTTTCAATGATGCGGATGGCGAACTCAATATCTTCCCCCATCCGGCTAAGTTTATACCCCCCTATTTTTTCCCAGACCTGGCGCGACAGGCCCATATTGAAACTTCGGGGATGGAACGTACCGCCCAGGTTTTTTTTACTGCTCCGGATCCCCCCCGTCGTAAACGGCGAAGTCATGGAGTAGCTGATTGCTTTCTGAACGGGCGTAAAATCGGGGTGCGCTGCGTCGGGCCCGCCATACGCATCCAGCCAGGTAGCGGTCAGGTACGTAGCGACGGTTTGGAAATAGTGCGGAGGCACCAGCGCATCCGAATCGAAAATAACAAAATAATCGCCCTCCGCTCGCTCAAATCCATAGTTCCGCGCAAATCCCTGCCCAGAATTCTCTTTGAAAAAATAACGAATCCTGAGCGTATCCTTAAAATCAGCGACGACAGCATCGGCCTTAACCGTAGAGCCGTCTTCGATGACCAGCACCTCGAAATTCTGGCTTGTCTGCTGGGTCAGGCTTACCAGGAGTTCGCGCAGTTCATCCGGACGATTATAGACAGGGATAATAACGGAAAAAAGCATACGGAAAATGATACCTGGTAGACGATGCCGCAACGTTGCGGCATCGTCTACCCTTCTTACTTACGGATTCAGGGCCTCAACCAGCGCTTCTTCATTGGCCTGAATTACCTGGTCGATCAACTCGTCGGTCAGGGCGACCGATACAAACAGGCTCTCGAACTGCGACGGCGCTAAATACACGCCCCGGTTCAGCATGGCGTGGAAATAGCGGCCAAACAACGGCAGATCACACGCTTTAGCTTCGGCAAAATTCGTTACCGACCGCTCCGTCATGAACAAGGTGAACATGGATCCAATCTGATTGATGGTGTAGTTAAGCCCTGCTTTCTGCAAGCCGTTTTGGAAACCCGTTGCCAGTTTCTGGCCGATCTCTTCCAAGCGGGTGTAGACCTCTGGATGCTCGTTCAGGTGACGCAGCATGGCCAGCCCGGCCGACATCGCAATCGGGTTGCCCGAAAGCGTTCCGGCCTGGTAAACCGGTCCGGCGGGCGACACTACGTCCATTATATCACGGCGACCACCGTAGGCCCCTACGGGCATACCGCCACCGATAATTTTACCCATTGTCGTCAGATCGGGCGTAATACCGAATCGTTCCTGTGCTCCGCCTTTGGCTAAGCGGAAACCGGTCATCACCTCATCGAAGATGAGCACAACACCATGTTTGTCGCACAGAGCACGAAGACCCTCCAGAAAACCGGGTGCGGGCAGCACACAGCCCATATTGCCGACAACTGGTTCCAGGATCAAAGCCGCTACCTGATTCTGATTATTGTCGAGTAGTATTTCTACCGCGGCCAGATCGTTGTAAGGCGCAGTTAACGTATCGGCTGCGGTGGCTTTGGTCACGCCCGGCGAATCGGGTACGCCCATCGTAATGGCTCCGCTACCGGCCGCAATCAGAAACGAATCGCCATGACCGTGGTAGCAGCCTTCGAACTTGATGATTTTATCACGGCCCGTAAAACCCCGCGCTACCCGAATGGCCGCCATTGTCGCTTCGGTACCGGAGTTGACCATCCGCACTTTTTCGACCGATGGGACCATGTCGATAATCAGTTCGGCCATCTCAACTTCTTTGCGGGTTGGTGCACCAAACGAAAAGGAGTGCTGAATCGCATCCCGAACAGCCTGTTCGACCGGCTCGAAGGCATGACCCAGGATCATGGGTCCCCACGAGTTGATGAGCTCGACGTACTGCCGACCGTCTTCATCGTAGATATACGGTCCCCTGGCTGATTTGATAAATACTGGATTGCCGCCAACCGCCCGAAACGCCCGAACTGGAGAGTTAACCCCACCCGGAATCAGTTGCTTCGCCTTCTCAAATAATTGTTCGCTCGTGTTCATAGGGAAAGAGCGGAAGAGCGAACGAGTGAAAGAGCGTCCAAAAGCTACTCCCTTCTCGTTCGCTCTTCCGCTAATTAATTTTCACAAACCGCCCGCCGTCGTACTTTACGATAGGGACAATCTGGTTTTCATTGTTTTGTGTATAATCGAATCCGGAGAGCAGGTAATCATCCGTGTCCGAACGGAGACTAGTACGATTCCGCAGACCAGGTCCATTTTTGGCCAGCTGGCGCCCAAAAAACAGCATCATGTCGTATCCCTGACTGGCGAATACGGAGGGAATGGTGTTCCTGATTTCCAGGTACTGCTCCTGAAAGGCCGTAACCGGCTCACGCGACGTATCGATAAAGTCAGGATAGAGTAGATACAGATCGCGTCGGGTAAATGTCGATAAGGAGTTCTTATAAAAATCGAAAGCGGCAGCGGTAGCCAGTACCGGGCCCGTCACGCGTCGGCGACTCAGGGCGTCTAATAGTCTGGGGCCATCGTCGTCGTTACTGCTGGACAGGAATATGTGACTCAGTGGGATACTGGCGCTTGCCGATGCTACAGCCGTCGTCGTTGTAGGCCCAGTTGGTTGCATGGCATCGGCGATAGCCTGCGTACTTCCCGTCAGTTTTCGGAAATCCACGATCTGGTAATTCAGCCGCTTCAGCTCAGTCTGGTACGCTACGGCCAACAGCGAATCTTTACGGGTTGCCCCAAAATAAATAGCCGCTTTACGTCCCCCGCCCAGGTTTCGGGCCTGCTCGACCACACGCTGCGCCTGCCTGACGAGTGAGGGCTGCGCCAGAAACGACATGGGCTGGTTGGCGACTAACTCACTGCTCGTCGCTATTGGGTTCAGGAGCAATACGTTATTCTGATTGGCAAAGGCAGAAGCAATGCGATTCGGCTCTACGTATAACGGGCCGATGATTAGATCGGTCTGCGCAAATGCCGGGCTGTTCACTAGTTCCAGGGTTTTGTTGGCGTCATTGTCTACGTCGTAGGCAAACAGATTCACCGTAATCCCTTCTTCCTGTAGTTTGTCTTTGGCTAACTTAATTCCATTATACAGATCGTATACGTATTGATTTGCCCGCAACCGCTTGTCCGCATCAAAATCCTCTAATCGGAATGGAAACATCACGGCCACATTGTAATAGCCTTTCGCCCGGGTTGGTCGACTGGTCTGAGGAGTAGCTGGCGTTGGGCGCGTCGTTGTTGTGGACGACGCAGGTATGGTAGTCGGCCGGGACGAGGCCGTCACAGGCACGCCAAAGCGATTCGTTAACCGGTCCGATAACTCCAGGTCTTCTTTGTCGCTGGATGATCGCTGAATCAGATCAATCAAGGCCAGCCCAATGATTCGATCTTCCGGAAACTCCCGGTTCATCTGCCTCAGGCGGTTCAGATCTGTAATCTGCCCGATAAAATGCCGTTCCAGTTTCGTTACGTCGGCCCTCAGCACCGGATCGCCAATTCGCTGCATCTCGGTCAGGCCGTCTTCGAACTGGCCGGTTTCCATGCACACCGCGCCGAATAGATAACGGGCTTCGTCCATCTTCCGCCAGTCGGGGTAGCGGTTCATCAACTGCTTCAGCATCAGCCGCGACTGACCGAAGTAGCGCTGCCGAAAGGCAGCAATGGAGTAGTAATAATGGGCGTAAGGAGCGAGGGGACCATCTCGTTGAATAATCACGTTCAACTCCGATTTGGCCCGGTCGTAGTCGCCCGTCTGAACGAGCCGAACCGCAGCCTTATAGCGTTTCTGGGCATCAGCTCCTACCTGCCCAACAGCCTGCTGCTGACTCACAAGCCAGATCAGACCGCCTGCCAGCAGTTTAAACCAATAAAGTCTCTCGTTCATGTTTTTTTGGGTTAATGCACAAAAGCAACGCGGTGGCGTTGCTTTTGGTAAGCGGTCAGGCCGTTTGTTCACAAACGTCTTCTCGGCTCGTTACGTAAACAGGCACTGTAGACTTCTAACTAAACTTTACTTCTTCTGTTTCGCTTTCCGCTGCGCTTCTTCGGCCTGCTTCCGGGCCTCATCGGCTGCGGCCAGCTGCTTTTGCAGAAGCGCCTGGAACCCACCCGGCTTTTTGCCTTCACCGGCTGCGTTCTTCCGTCGATTTTCGTCGAGTAACGCTTTGATCTTGTCTTCATCAACAAACCGGCGAATCAACTGCTGCTGCGCGATCGTCACTACGTTCGATACGAAGTAGTAGAACGTCAGACCAGCGGGATACGAGTTCAGCACAAACATGAACATCAGTGGGAACACGTAGCTCAGCGCTTTCATATTCACTGGTCCCGGCTGTGTCGGCGTAGTCTGGTTGTTGTAATACGCGTACGCAATCGATGAAGCGGTCATCAAAACGGTAAACAAACTCAGGTGACCACCAATAAAGGGGATCTGTGGGAACGTAATAAAGGCGTCGTAAGTCGAAAGATCAGGAGCCCACAGAAAGGTTTTCTGCCGCAGTTCAATCAGGTTCGGGAAGAGCATGAACAGGGCAAACAGAATCGGCATGGTAGCCAGTACCGGTACGCAGCCACTCAGCGGGCTTACGCCTACCTCCTGATACAGCTTCATCTGCTCTGACTGCTGCTTGGCCATGTCGTCGCCCACACGCTCCTTGATTTCATTGATTTCGGGAGCCAGCACGCGCATTTTCGCCATACTGACGTACGACTTATAGGTTAACGGTGTTAGAATTAACTTCACAAACACCACCAGGGCGATAATTAACAGGCCATAGTTCGAGATGAATTTCTCCAGCAGGTTGAAAACCGGCACGAAGAAATACTTGTTGATCGGCTTCAGCACCGAGTAGCCGAGATAAACGTTCTGGTCGAACTCCGGCGCTACGTTACCCAGCAACTGAAAATCGTTCGGGCCGTAGTAAAACTTGTACTGGCCTTTACCCGACTTGACATCAGCTATCGGCAGCGACACATCCGCGATAGCCGTCTTTACCACACTGGTATCGGTCGGATCAACTAAGGCTTTGAAATTAGCTTTCGTGAGCGGACCATTCTGAGCCACAAAACCCGACAAAAAGTATTTGTGTTTGATAGTGAACCATTTAACCGGCTCTTCGAGTGTGGCTTCCTGGCTGCTCTCGCCTTCCGTAAGCTTGTCAAAATTCTCATCGGCCGTCAGGTAGTTGATGGTGGCGGCCCGGCGGTTATTCAACAAATCGTTTTCATACTGGCGCATTTTATCTTCCCAGTAGAATCGGATGTTATCGTTGGTAACCGCATTGGCGAGGCCATTTACCTTTAAATTATACGCGATTTCGTAGCCTTCAACGGGCATGGTGTATACCTGCTCGACCGACTGCCCCGGTGCCACCTCAGCCCGGAACGTAATCTGCTGCGGCTGACTGCCTACGCTGCCACTCAGGGTGCTCGTCTGGTAAAATAATTTATGCAGATCGACCTTACCACGATTGGTTGGCAGTTCCAATACCGTCCGGCTGCTCTGTGCATCAATCAGGACGAGTGGTTTCTGATCGTAGGTTTTATAGTGCTTCAGAACCACTTCCTTCACACGCCCGCCCTGGGTACTAAAAGTAACCTTTATGTCTTTGTTTTCCACTACTACGTCCTGCGCCTGACCGGAAGCTACTGTAGCAAAATCACCGAACTGCTGGCGGGCTACAGCCGAATCGAGCGGTTGTTCCGCTTTAGTAATGGCGGCCGAAGCTGCCGACGCTGTTGTGGGTTTTGTCGTCTGTGTCTTTTGGGCCGGTTCCTTCTCGGGCGCGGGCTTCGGCACCAGAAGCTGGTAGCCGACCAGCATCGCCATGATCAGGACAATGCCAATTAATTGATTACGATCCATGTATGTAATTTACGAAATTCGATCTACGATGTACGACGTTTACCTGCGAGTATGAAATCGTAGTTCGTACATCGTAGATCAGCGCGTAAAATTACGCCAATTCGCCCGCTTAATCAACCAAATCAGCGGTTTCTACAGGAGCGGTGCGGCCAGAAGCTTCACTGGTGCGTTTCTGCTGACTATAGGCAAGTGCGGCCCGCACGAACTGCACGAATAAAGGGTGCGGATTCATGACGGTACTTTTGAGTTCAGGGTGAAACTGAACGCCCACAAACCAGGGGTGATTGACCAGTTCAACAATCTCGACCAGCCCTGTATCGGGGTTAATACCCGTTGGGCGCAGTCCTGCCCGCTCAAACTGATCGAGGTAGTCGTTGTTGAACTCGTAGCGGTGCCGGTGGCGCTCGCTGATCTGGGTTTTCCCATAAATCTGGTGCGCCAGCGAATCGCGCTTCAGCTTGCAGGTATAGGCGCCCAACCGCATCGTGCCTCCCTTATCGGTGATGCTCTTCTGCTCTTCCATCATACTGATAACGGGACTGGTCGTGTGCGGCTCCATTTCCGTTGAATGCGCATCCTCGATACCCATTACGTTACGGGCGTACTCGATAACGGCCATCTGCATACCCAGGCAAATACCCAGGAACGGAATGCCGTGTTCACGAACGTACCGTACGGCGTTGATTTTGCCTTCGATGCCGCGCTCCCCAAAACCAGGGGCAACCAGTACCGCGTCCAGTTCGCGCAATACTTCGGCGCAGTGATGCTCATCAACCAGGGTTTCCGACTGAATCCATTCCAGTTGCACTTTGCATTCGTTGGCTGCACCCGCGTGAATAAAGGATTCGGCGATGGACTTATACGCATCTTTCAGTTCGACGTACTTACCCACCAGCCCAATGCGAACGGTATCGCCGGGATTTTTGAGTCGTCCCAGAAAGCTTTTCCAGGCGTCCAGATCCGCGTCTTTATCGTTATACAAATCGAGCATATACAGCGTGCGCTGATCCAGGCGCTCCTTCTGCATGAGCAGCGGTACGTCGTAGATCGTTTCGGCATCAATCGCTTCGATAACTGAGTTTACCTGCACATTACAGAACAAGGCAATTTTCCGGCGAATGTCCTGCGGCAATGCGTGCTCCGTACGGCACACAATGATGTCGGGCTGAACGCCATTTTCGAGCAGCATCCGTACCGAGTGCTGAGTCGGTTTGGTTTTTAATTCGCCCGCCGATTGCAGATACGGCACGAGGGTCAGGTGAATGACCAGCGTATCTTTCTCCCCGAGTTCAAACTTCAGCTGACGAACGGCTTCAACAAAGGGAAGCGATTCGATGTCACCGACGCACCCCCCGATTTCGGTAATCACAATGTCGTATTCGCCCGTATCACCCAGCAACCGAATGTTGCGTTTGATCTCATCGGTGATGTGGGGTACGACCTGCACAGTTTTACCCAGGAAGTCGCCCCGCCGTTCACGCGTAATCACATTGTTGTAGATACGTCCCGTGGTGATGTTATTCGCCTGCGACGTGGGGCGGTTCAGGAACCGCTCGTAGTGCCCAAGATCGAGATCGGTTTCGGCTCCGTCGTCGGTGACGTAGCATTCGCCGTGTTCGTACGGATTGAGTGTACCGGGGTCGATATTAATGTACGGATCGAATTTCTGGATCGTTACCGTAAGTCCCCGCGATTGAAGAAGTTTGGCCAGTGAAGAGGCTATAATGCCTTTGCCAAGTGATGAAGTTACCCCGCCCGTAACAAAAATATATTTTGCGGATTTTGGTCCCGTAGCCGCCATGATTGAAACCTGATTTGGTCGTTACGGGATATAAAGGTAGATAAAATAAACCAGAAAACGGTTTTAAAAAACGGGAAAATGTTGGGGGTAGCGGCTAATCCGTTGGTGGTCAACGAATGGCATCTACCCCGTCCGTGTCCTGGTTACAACCGATCTATATCGCTTAGTTTGTAAGTGGCAACAAAGCCAGTTGTTCCCGGCATGCATTGTAAATGGCGATTCTCAAGGACTAGGTTCGTGGGCCTTGTCGGCTATATTCTGGGCTAGCTTACCGATTACTAAGTAACGTTCCCGAAAAGTTGCTTCGTGAAAAAATAAGTGGGAGACTTGCAGCGAAAATTAACTCTTTTTCAAGCGGTTAGCAAATACAGCCTTCTTTCATAGCCAACCAACAAAATCGATGCAACAACCATCCAGTGCCTTTATTTCAGCCTCATGGGCTGCGCTTATTGCGGGTATTTTAGCGTTTAACATTGGTCTCTGGAATGCCCAGATGCCCTTGAACGAAAAAGGCTATTATTTCACCGTGCTGATGTACGGTCTGTTTGCCGCCGTTTCTGTCCAGAAAAGCGTACGCGACCGGATCGAGGGTATCCCCGTCACAAACGTGTATTACGGCATTAGCTGGCTATCCGTGATTCTGGCCATTCTGTTGCTGACGGTAGGGCTGTGGAACGCCAGCCTGACTTTAAGCGAAAAAGGGTTTTATGCCATGTCGTTTACGCTGAGTATGTTCGCAGCCATTGCCGTACAAAAAAATACGCGCGATACTCAGACGGGCGACCGTGCCCCATCGTCGGCTCGTTCGGTGAGCAGTCTTGAGTAACTACCTGCCAGGTTATAAATAAAACGGCCTTACTGGAGAGTAAGGCTGTTTTTGTATCAATCAGGTTTGTAACGAAACTACTTACCCTGCGTCAGTTCGCGCTCTTCGTAGGCCAGTCCGTACTGTTTCAAGACGTCGTTGGGGACGCCATCCCATTGGTTGGGCGTGTTGCCGACATAACCGATGTCCTTAATGCCCATCTGGCTGGTATAAAAGCCGGAAGCGACCAGATTCCGCATCATGCTGAAGAACGCAGCGCCCTGCGTCATGTCCGGCTTGGCCGTAGCCGGATAGGCAATCTGTTCAACCAGGTCGATCTGCTGCGCTTTTGTACACTGCACAAACTGTTTTCCGTAGCGTTTCACGCTGGTGTTGTCGAGCCAGCGAATTCCGCCCCGCATGGGAGTCTGGTTACGGGGCTGGTCTTTCATCATGAACTCGATAAATGCGGGCACACCGGCCTGTGAAGCACTTCCCGACCGTTCATCGGCGGGAATAATAATGTCGCCCAGCACCGTTACGGTTTGTAGCTCATGGGGCGTAAAAAACTTTTCGGCGTGCAGCTTGGCATCACGCTCGGCTTCGAACTTCTGTCGGCCACCGGGAATTTTGAGTGGTTTTACATCCGGTGGAGCCGGCACAGCTGCTTCGACGGGCGCAACCGCGAATCCGAGTGCCGTGGCAGGTATTGTTTTTAGAATGTCTCTGCGTTTCATAGACGTAGTTGCTTATACGGTCTCCTGATCAGTCTGCCGGTACGTAGTGTAGGTTGGTAAGACCAGCCGCAGCAGACGGAACAGGAAGGCGCAGTGTTAGATATTCTTTTGTTTAACTTGATCGATCAGGTATTCAGAGGTGCGCATCGACGAGGCCAGGATTGTCCATGTTACGTTCTTGTCGCCCTGCGAAGGGAACGGAGCGGCATCAACCACAAACAGGTTTTTCACATCGTGCGCCTGCTGAAACTTATTCAGCGCCGACGTTTTCGGATCGTTACCCATACGGGCGGTACCTACCTCGTGGATGATCTTGCCCGGCTCGGCCAGACCGTAGTTGTTGGATGCGTTTGGTTTCGCACCCAGGGCAATACCGCCCATCGAGTGAATGATCTCCTCGAACGTATCCTGCATGTGCTTGGCCTGTTTGATCTCATAGTCCGACCATTTGTAGTTGAACCGCAGTACGGGGATACCGTATTTGTCGACTACGTTCGGATCGATTTCGCAGAAGTTACTTTCCAGCGGGACAGGCTCACCCCGACCGGCCATACCGACGTAAGCGCCGTAGAAACGCCGATAGTCGTCTTTCAGGCTGGCACCATACCCACCACCGGGTTTCATTTTACCGTCGCGGCCGGGAATCATGCCGTTCAGTTCTTCAACGCCCCAGCCGAATCCGTAGGCCGGCATGCCCATGCCGCCCCAGTATTCGATGTGGTACCCACGCGGGAAATCGAGTTTCTTGTTATCCAGCCACCAGGGCGTGAAAACGTGCATACCACCAACGCCGTCTTCGTTGTAGCGTTTGCGGTCCATCAGGGCGGGGATGAATGCCGAGCGGGAAGCCCCGGTGGAGTCGTTGATGTATTTTCCGACTACGCCACTGCTATTGGCCAGGCCCGTTGGGAAGCGGGCTGACTTCGAGTTTAAGAGCAGCCGGGCCGTTTCGCCAGCGCTGGCCGCCAGAACCACCGTTTTTGCTTTTATGGTCACCTCCTGCAAGGTTTGCGTATCCACGTAACTAACGCCGGTGCAAAGGCCGGTCGCCGGATCGGTCACGACTTCGCGCACCATCGCTCCGTTAATCAACGTAACGTTACCGGTCTTCATAGCGGGTTTGACCAGTACCGACGACGACGAAAAATCGGCGTACGCCTGACACGCCCGACCGCACTGGCTGCAATAGAAGCAGGCCCCCCGTTCGTTGTTGATCGGCTTGGTCAGGATAGATAGGCGCGACGGAATGACCGGAATACCGATGCTCCGGGCTCCTTTCCGAATCATCAGTTCGTGCAGACGCGGCTTCGGGGGCGGCAGAAAAATCCCATCGGGTTCGCTTGGCATATTCTCCACCGAGCCGAACACACCAATCAGTTTATCGACGCGATCGTAAAATGGCTTGATGTCGTCGTACCCAATCGGCCAGTCTTCACCGACGCCGGTCATGCTTTTCCGCCGGAAATCGTCGGGCGCAAACCTGAGCGAGATACGTCCCCAGTGGTTGGTACGTCCGCCCAACATACGCGAGCGGAACCAGTAGAACTCGGTGCCTTTGGCGGTCGTGTAGGGCTCTCCTTCAATGTCCCAGCCACCCCAGGCCGCATCGAAATCCCCAAAAGCCCGGGTTGTACCCGCTCCGCGCCGGGGCGACTCCCAGGGCCACTTTAATTGCGTAATATACTTTGGATCAGCGGGGTCAAAATAGCCTCCTGCTTCCAGCAAGACAACTTTAGCCCCCGCTTTTGCAAGCATATAAGCCGCCATGCCTCCTCCGGCTCCAGAGCCGACGATAGCCACATCATACTGTGTCGGGGCTTTTTTAATCTGAATTGGGTCCATGCAGAAAATACGGTTTTACGGAATTGTTCAGAATACAAATTAAAGATACAATATAAACACGAAGCCGCTGTCAGGTTGCGAAGCAATCGCCCGCTCCTGACGCCCCGGCTCAGGGCAGTTCTTCCAGAATCAGCTCTTTATAGGCGACTTCAGCTTTGCCTCCGCCGTGAATTTGCAGGCCAATAATTCCCGACTGCGGAATGGCCGCATCAGGTTCAGTATAATCGACGGTCGGTTGCCCGTTCAGCCAGAGCCGGATGCGCCGTCCTTCGCACCGGATATGGTACTCATTCCAGTCGTTACGTTTCAGGATGCGTTTCACCTGGTTCGAGTCGGGGGCGACTAAGGTTTTGTTACGTCGGGATTCGTCGTACAGCCCACCCCAGTAGCCATCACCCAGATCGGCCTGGTAGCCCGTCATCTCGTGGGCCGGGTTAGTCAGCCGCTGGCTTCGGAACTGCACACCCCCGTTGATAAAACCGGCGGTGCCGATCAGCTTCCATTTCAGCTTCAGATCAAAATTGGCGTAGCTCCGGGTTGTACACAGAAAATCGTTTTTGGGAACGGTCTGCGTGAGCGAGCCGCCTACTAAGGCACCCTCCCGGATGCGCCATAAACCCGTAGTGTCGCCTTCCCAGCCCCGAAAGGTTTTGCCATCAAATATAGGCGTTGGCTTTGCGGCATGGCCGCTAAACCACAGATTGAAACTGAGGGTGATGAGTATACAGACTTGAACAATGGCATTCATAAGACCACTTGTTACGTATCAGTTAACAGGTATAGAAGCGGCCGAGCAGCCTGTTTTACCTGTATTGGAGCATTTAATCGAATAAATACCAGTCAACGCCAAAGGCAAAGCCCCGGCGCATTTGTAGAAAATCAGGTGCCACAAAGTAACCGGGTGCAAATACGCCCTCGTTGGCGTGGGTGAGTTTGACAAACAGGCGCGTTCGATTGACCCGCAGATTCGCGTACAGGTCAGCCAGGACGTAGCCTTCTACCCGCTGCCGGTTTTGCAGATGAAACTGCTGCGTAACAGGCATATACGCATCGGCGTAATACGGCGACTTATAGTGCAGATCAATACCGGCCTGTATATAAAGGACCTTGGCGTACAGAAACTCATATTGCAGCCGGGTATTCATAAAGAACGGTGGCGTTCGCAGAATATCGGAGCGGGACTGAACGGTGTAATAAGCCTGTCCCGAAACCAGAAACTTGCCCAATTGAAGATGATAACCCAAGCCGGTACGTAGCACACTAAAAGAACCGGACGCCTGCCGGGCTACGGCGTTCGTATCAAAATACGTGTAATTGCTCAGTAAGTAGTAATCAATGCCCGGCTCGATCCGTAGTTTCTTATACCGCAGGTTCAGCTTACCATAGGCGTAGTTATAGCCGCGCAGCTTGAAATCGTTACGCCAGAAATAAATCATACTCTGGTAGCGCTCCTGCAGCAGCGTTGGCTGCACCAGCATGGCCGTGTAGCCAGCCGTTAAGAACTTACTGTCGAACTGCCCCTGCAATCGGAACCCACCGCCGACCTGGTATTCAGCCTCGGCCGTCACCTGCGATAGACTGTCCGGGAAGTAGTAGCCCAGCCAGCCGCCCAGAAAGGTTTCGACCCGCCGGGTTTCGTATTCGTTGAAATTGGTGCGGGAGGTGTTGTACCGCGTATACTGCCCGAAAATCCGGCTGCGTAGATAAGCCCGGTAATTAAACGCAGAACCTCCACGCCGGTAAACACCTTTGAGCCCGAACTGATTTTCGACCTGCCGGGACCGGGCCTCCTGAAAAATGCGGGACGTATCGCCCTGGATGAACGGATAAAAGCGCCGGACCGACTCATCGGGCAACGTAACCGACTGGTTCAACCGCAGGGTGTCGTCCTGATAAAAGTTTTTCTGCCGCCGGTAATCGAGCCGGTGATACACCTGAAACCCCTGATCCAGTACGTATTGATGGTACACGTGCCAGTCGTTGCGGATTTCCCAGCCGTGCGGTCCCTGCACCCGAAACTGCTGATCGCCACTCCGCAGAATAGGATCACCCGTATAGTTGTAAACGATCGGTGTACTATCGGCGGTTTCTCCGGGCAACACGCCCCCCTGCTCGTCGAAGCTGTGGTTCATGTTAATGAAGTGCAGCAGCAGGGTATACTTGTCGTTTTTGGAGCGGTAGTTGGTATGCCCCAGAAATCCCCAGTTCTGCGCCAGCAGCTTGTTAGGGTCGTTGGGGCCGCTGGTACCAAACTGTTTCTGCGACGTAAAGCGCTGGGCGTTGAATCCGACATTCCAGCGGGGAGAAATGTTCTGCGAAAAGTCGAAGCGCAGGATGTTCTGATTCCGGCCACCCAGGGCCAGATACATATCCGTAAATGGCGACTTCGTATCGAAATAGCGTACGCCCATCGTTTGATAGGCATAGGGCGAAAACACGTAATAACCGGTTTGAGCCCCCAGTTGCTGCGGTACCTGCACAAATATCGGCCGCATGGGCGTTCCGAGAGTTCCTAAATCCTGGTACTGGTTCTGGCTCCGCTGCACGTACGTAAACCGGTGGACATCGTCCATCGTGGTATCGATCGTATAGAGCTTCCGGCGGTTATTGAATATATCTTCTTCCAGCATAAACCGGGTCGACTTCGGCCCGTATATGACTTTGGTTGAGTCATCGATACCGTTTTTGCTGGTGGTTGCGCTGGAGAAAGACCCCGGCCGTCCCTGCTGGCCACCAAACCCGCCGGGAAAGCCATTGGGCAACTGCGTGCCACCGGGGAACTGCTGCGCCCAGGCGGTTTGCGTGAGACTGATGAGAAAAAGTAAACAGAAAAGAATTCGATTCATTGCCTCAAAAATACGCTAAATCGCCGTATGGCCGAACATAGGGGTAACTGGTTAACGATTTTTAAGGAGCTGCCGGGTTAGATAGTCGGAAAAATTCTCACCGGCCTGTTCCAGAAACGTCATCTGGATGGAGAGAATATAGAAAGGCCGGGTGTTTCGCTGTTCGGGCGTGAGCAGCGCATCGAGTTTAACCCAGTCTTTTTCGGTAGTTAGCACCGCTGCGCCGGTTGGCAGATCAGCCATAATTCGGTCAAGATCAGCCTGCGTATAGGTGTAATGGTCCGCAAATCGATAGTGATTCAGGAGTTGAAACGTCTGGCGAACGTACCGTTCCAGCGGATCGGCATTGGCCAGACCCGATACCAATACCACGTCCGTCAACCCAGACACCACAGGTCGGCCGCTAAACGCAACCGGCTGTCCATACTGCAGCCCGGCGAAAAAAATCGGCGTCTGAGGCCGGGCGTACTGCCGAATCTGGCAGGCTATACGTTCCTGATCAGAATCGGACAGGTCAAGCGGGCATTTCGTTACCACCACTACATCAGCCCGATCGGCTCCCCGCCTTGGTTCGCGAAGCCGCCCGGCGGGAAACGGATAATCGGTATAGAACGGCCGATTGTAGTCCATCAGCAAAATAGTTAACTGCGGACGCACCGCCCGGTGCTGAAACACGTCATCGAGCAGGATCAGCGACGTTTCGGGATGGAGTTCCAGTAGACGCTGGATGGCCTCGGCCCGGCGCTCCCCCACGCAGACGCGTACCTGCTGTTTAAATTTCCGGTAGAGCTGCAGCGGTTCGTCCCCGATTGTTGCGGCTGTATCGGAATCGTTGGCAATCCGAAAGCCCGTTGTTTGTCGGCCATACCCCCGGCTGAGCGTAGCCGCTTCGAAGGGCGTAGTAGCACCCGTTGCGGCATACCATTTAATCAAAAATTCGACCATGGGTGTTTTTCCGGTGCCGCCAACGGTAAGGTTACCTACCCCGATTGTGTATATTGACGGCAAATAGTGCTGAAACAACCCATTGTCGAACAACCAGTTACGTACCGTCGTTATCAATCCATAAATTCCACTGAGTGGAAGGAGTAACCAGTTATTCACGCAACGTATCGCTAATATTTTCGTACTATTGCCTTTTCCAAGCAGCCAAAAGTAGTACTTTTAGGATTGTGATTACCCGCCCTCACCACTTGTTACAATGAGTCTTAAGGTCGACAACCTCAAATACACGTTGCATTTTCGCTTCGAAGCGGGTACGTCGCGCGGTATCCTGACCGAGAAGACGTCGTATTTGATCAGACTCTATGACGACGAGAATCCAGCCGTTGTCGGCTACGGCGAATGTGGTCCGCTGGTGGGCTTAAGCTACGACGACCGGGCTGATTTTGAAGAGCGTTTAGGCCAATACTGCCAGGAGTTTAACTCACTTGACCTTCAGCTCTTTAGCTGGAACGTACCCATCATTCTGAATCAACTGATTAGTCAGCAGTTTCCGAGTATTTTATTTGGGTTTGAAACCGCCATGCTCGATTACCTGTCGGGTGGTCGACGGGTCTTGTACACCAACGATTTTTCGGACGGGAACCGTTCGCTGCCCATCAACGGCCTGATCTGGATGGGTAGTCCGGCCTTCATGCGGCAGCAGATCGAAGAGAAGCTCAGCGCGGGCTACACGACGCTTAAGCTGAAGATCGGCGCTGTTGATTTCGAGCAGGAGTGCGACCTGCTGGCCATGATCCGTGACCGCTTCACTCCCGAGCAGATTACGCTCCGGGTTGATGCCAACGGCGCGTTTCGGCCCGACGAAGCTATGGCTAAACTCGAACGCTTGTCGACCTATGGGTTGCATTCGATCGAGCAGCCCATCCGCGCGGGTCAGCCCGAGCTGATGGCTGAATTATGCCACCACACGCCCCTGCCCATTGCGCTCGATGAAGAGCTGATTGGGCAGATGGAGTACGTCCATAAGTTTCGGCTGTTAAAGAAGATTCAGCCCCAGTACATCATCCTGAAACCGACCTTGCTGGGTGGTCTGCGCCATTGCGACGAGTGGATCGAACTGGCCGGGCGGCTCAATATTGGCTGGTGGATTACCTCGGCCTTGGAGTCGAACATCGGGTTGAATGCAATTGCTCAATACGTTTCCCAGTTCAAGAATTTGATTCCGCAGGGTCTGGGTACGGGCCAGCTCTACCAGAACAACTTCGACAGCCCGCTCACCATCGAGCAGGGTCACCTGCGTTACAACGCCACTCAGGCCTGGGATCTGAGCCCGTTAGGATTAGGTACTATGCAGCCGCGATAATCCGTTACCCCTTTAGTATATCGGCGTGTATTGCTGACGCCTGTGAGACGTAATGATTACGTCTCACAGGCGTCAGCAATAGCTGGAATTTATTCCTTATGAACGGTTACCTGTTGTGTACGACAGCCTCCCCCTCCGGAACGCCTATGCCAGGGGCAGAAACTCTTTCTTTCGCAGCAGGCTGGCGCTGAGCAACGTAATGACCAGCCCAACCGGGAAGATTTCCACAAAGGTCATGGCAAAACGCACCAGCGGATTTTTATAGGACTCGGCACTCTGCCGGAATTCGTTCATGGTTTTGGTAATCTCCGCCGGGCTGGCTCCACTGTCTTTCAGGCCTAACTCGGTATGCCGGGCGGCCATTTCCATAAAATCCGAAAAAACCGTGTTGTAGCAAATTTCCCAGGCAACGCAATACAGCAGTGAAGCGACCAGCGTAATGAGTATACCTACTTTAAAGGCCGTGCCGAAGGTGATGAATCCGCCCAGGTGATTATCCCGGTAGGCTTTGATACCGAAGAAGATCAGCGACAAGGCAATGACCATTGTGGCATACCCCACCCATATACCATTGTCAAACGTAATGGTTCCGTTCTGCCACAAGGGAACGTTAACGGCAAGCATGCCGCCCACAATAGTACCGGCGATCAGGCCGTAGGTTAAAATGATTTTTTTCATGGTTGTTTTTTGGTCAAAACAAGCCAAACTGGTAATCACCTCCCTCACCCGAAAGTATGATTTGTGCCACGACCCGCTGAATCACCCGTTCGGGCTAGTGAATCAGTCCTAGCTCCTTGGCTTTCTGAATGGCCTGGGTCCGGCGCTTTGCGTCCAGTTTCAGAAACAGGTTCGAGGTATGCGTTTTAACGGTATTGAGAGAAACAAAGAGCGTATCCGCAATCTCCTGATTCGATAGTCCCTGCGCCATCAGTTCCAGTACTTCGTATTCGCGTTTGCTGATGCCAGCCGTTTCCGGAAGTACCCCATTGATTCGACTGACTGCGGGGCCTACGATCACTGGTTTTGTTCGGGTAAGCTTCAAGCCCGCCCATACGCCCAAGACCGTGAACAGAATGGCAACTGTTCCGAGGTAGATTTCCAGCGGCAGCATACGTACCAGAAATCGGTATTCCAACAGCTTAAGCGCCGTAACCAGACCCGCCAAGGCTACGCTGTATAAGAGAATGGTCCGTTTCATGCCGTAAATTCAGCCATAGGGTGTTGTGCTGGTCACTATAAAAATAAGGTATCGACGCATCCGTCAGGGGTTGTGACACCTAACTGCTATTCCTTTTTAAACCCAGTCGATTCCTTTACGCAGCCGTTTCAGCGTCTGTTCTTCGGGGCTGTCCGGTTCCGGGCGGTAATCGTAAATCCAGTTGGCCTGCGGAGGCATACTCATCAGAATCGATTCGGTGCGTCCGTTGGTTTCCAGACCGAATTTGGTGCCACGGTCCCACACCAGGTTAAACTCTACGTATCGCCCCCGACGTAACAACTGCCAGTTGGTTTCGCGCCCTCCGTAAGGTAGTTCGCGATTCTGGTGCATGAAGTGCGTGTAAATAGGCGCAAACGCGTTACCAACGTCCTGCACGAACGCGAACAGACTGGCCTTGTGGACCGCATCCGCTGGTTTCAGATAATCGAAGAAGATGCCGCCCACCCCGCGGGTTTCCTGCCGGTGCGGTATAAAAAAATAATCGTCGGCCCAGGGCTTGAACTTCGGGTAGTGACTGGCGTCGTGCCGGTCGCAAACCGTTTTAAGCTGCTGATGAAACCAGCGGGCGTCTTCGTCCACTACGTAATGCGGGGTTAAATCGATGCCGCCCCCAAACCAGCAATGGCCCGTACTCATCTCGAAATACCGGACATTCATGTGAATGATGGGCACCATTGGATTGTGCGGATGCAGCACGATGGATACGCCGGTGGCATAAAACTCCGCCGGTTGGGTCAGGTTGAGCGATCGTAACGTAGCTTCGGTAGCCTCGCCGTGTACGGCCGAAAAGCCGACTCCGCCTTTTTCGATCACCGCTCCATTCGCCAGGGTTCGCGAGCGCCCCCCGCCCCCACCGGGTCGCTCCCAGCGATCTTCCCGAAAGGCTCCTGTTCCATCGGCTTCGGCCAGAGCCTGGCAAATGCGATCCTGTAAGTTGGTGAAGAACGCCGTTATGGTTTCTTTAGTGGTGAGCTGGTCTGAAATCATACCGTAAAGATAAGACCTATTTATTCAGCCAGCTTCAGGGCGTAGCGAACCGGGCGGGGTTTGTCGATCATCAGGAGCAGCCCCTGTTCGGCCATCTGCCGGAGTAATTTGCCCGCCCGATACGCCGATACGTTGATCAGCTTGGCGAACCGATCGGCGGTGATGTTATCGTTTTTGCGCAGGTACTGGATCAGCGTACGCGCCATCGGCGACCGGATCAGTTCGCCATCGGCAGCGTCGGGCGTAATGATGAGCTTGTTGGTCGGCACCGATTTGTCTCTGGCCCTGACATAAATGGTACGCTTTCCGGCTTCGTCGATGGCCTGATGTGGCTTTTCGGTGCTTTCTGCTATGGTAATGATCAGGACCTTGCGGCCATCGGGGCTTAGCGTCTCGTAGCTGACACTCAGCGCAGGCTCGATCAGGCTATCGGTGGCATCCTCGATTTTGCGAACTTCCCGGAACTCCGACGGTACACCGACGATCTTTCCGTCGTCGGTTACGCCGATGAGCAGCGTACCACCCGACGTATTGGCGAAAGCGGCCAGGGTACGGGCAATGCGATGCGCCGACGAAATCTGACGCTTAAACTCTAACCGATTGCTTTCGCCCTGCTCAATAAGCTCGTCAAGTTGGTTGCGGGTCATGTCAGGATAACCAGGCGCTGGTTCATTTGTTGCTTCGCCCGATCAGCAGTTGCAGAACGTACTGTCAACAAAGGTTCGGTTGCCATTTATATTGATGTAGTAGCAGCCCTTTGGACTCCGGTTGAGCTGATGCCCGTTGTAGGTACTTCCGGTACACTCAATATCGACGGCTTCGGTACTATCGCACGAAAAGGCCGTTACGGAAAAAAAGGCGATGATATAAAGGTATTTTTTCATGAATCTGGAATCATTACGTAGCAGACGGCCCCGCTGGTTTCTGCGCCCCTTTTTCTATGACTTGCGGGGGTATTTACTCTGTTCGTCTTTCGGTACAGCCGGTAAAATTAACGGGCAAACAGGCCAAATCAAACGCTATAATCGTCTTTTAACCTCGTCCGGCTGCGCCCTGATTCAACTGATAAAACGGCCACCGGCCCCGAATCGTATAGTCTCCTACGTGCGCGTAAGTCACTGTTTGATTTATTCTTGTTTCTACCTGATTCACCTATTAAAAAATATATGAAAAACATATCAACAACGGCTTTCCATTGGCATATAAAGTGCATAGGTTTGGCAACAACGTAATTCTGATACTTGCACAGGGATGGAAGCAGCTATACAAAACAAATTTCTCAAGCTCATCGATTTCGCCATGCGAAACCACTGGGTCATTCAGTTGAAGCATAAAAACAGCTGGCGTACCGTCGAACCCTACATTGCGGGGGTTCACCAGACCACTCATTCCGCCAGTCTCTACGGCTATTGCCGGGATGTGGTGCCTTCTCCCAAAGAGGGCAACACGCGCTGGCAGGTCTTCTCACTCAACGAGGTCGAAGATGTCGAACTCACCTTTTACGAATTTAGCACCCGCTACGACTACGGGGGTACGTTCGAGCCCATTCATCCCGTTTATTTTAAGGTAGACTGACAGATCAGAGGGGTAGGCGGAGGGACGTAACGCCCGGCGGTTCCGCTCATCCAGACGGTTGACCTCTCATCCAAAAACCGCTAATTACCGCAACGTTTCATCCGAACGAGTCGTCTTTAGGATGGACTGTCTTCCAGACACTCGTAAAAGTTGAACGCCGAAAGATCGGGCCGGTTGCGTCCGATCTTTTTTGTTGGATGTAACAGCTTAGATGCAACGTCAGCCGATTTTTCCTGTCTTTTACCCGAACCGGTTGCGGCCAGCCCGTGACAGGTGTTTAAGTTAAGAAGTAGTATAGCAAAGCCGGATCAGTTTTGACCCGGCTTTTTTGTTGAAGGCACCACTGATTTGTCGAGAGCCTGTTCGATTATCAAACTAGAATGATCAACCTATTTTAAAACAACTTAATCCTTCTGGTAAATTATTTGTTACTTCATCAAGGATTTTGGGTTTTAAATTGAGTGCGAAAAGCCAGACTGCATGAGCGGTCTGGCTTTTTGTCGATGTGTACTCGTAAGCCAGAAAAACTACTGACATCTGGCCACTCTGGCGCCGGTTTCCTTGCCTTTCGTACCTCCGTTTAGTAACTATCTCGCACCAATCAGTCAACTATTCATCTTTACTTAAGTAGCTTTATAAGTATTGTATCTTACTGATTGTAAACTAATTCTTTTCTTATGAAACACTTGTTTACTTACTTGTTACTGTTACTTAGTGGCTTCTCTGTGCAAGCCCAAACTATCACCTGGACAGGGGGCACCAGCTCCGATTGGAATACACCGACCAACTGGAACCCCAATGGTGTACCTACGAATAGCAGTGATGTAATTATTCCTAACGTAACCAACGATCCTATTATCGGGTCAACATCGGCCGTTTTAGCTAGGACGGTAGAGGTACAATTTGGCGCGGTGCTCACTATTCAAAACTCAGCAACCTTGACGGTCAACGGCTCGAAGTCAATTAGTAGTGCCACTACCGCCTTTTATAATGCAGGTAGCGTAACAAACAATGGTCTGGTAAGTATTGGTGCCACGGCTGCGGTGGGGCAATATGGTCTTCTCAATCAGTTTGGTACGGTTACTAACAATTCCAGTGGTCAAATCCAGATTAACCGCTCAACGACCGCTGGACTGTATAATCAGTTCAATGCAACCTTTAACAATGCAGGTAGTATTGTCGTTGGGGCTACAGCTTCGGTGGGACAAAATGCACTTCTTAATCAAGTTGGCACCTTCAATAACCTCACCGGTGGCCAGATTCAACTTGACAACTCTATCACTGCCGGGCTACTCAACACATTAGGCACCTTTACCAACTCAGCGCGTATCGTCATTGGTTCTACCTCTGCGGTAGGGCAGTCGGGGCTTGCAAACCAAGGTAACTTTGCAAACAATACTGGCGGCCAGATCGAAATCGACCGATCCTCCACGTATGGGTTAGCCAACCTGGCAGGCAGCTTTACCAATGTAGCCGGTATTCGCATCGGCGCTACGGCTTCGGTGGGCCAAAATGGCCTCTATAATTATGCTACTTTTAATAATAACACTGGCGGTCAGATACAAATCGACAACTCCACTGAAATCGGATTAAGGAACGAAGGGGGTACCTTTACCAACGCGGCTAGTATCATCATTGGGGCAACTGGCCCTGTGGGTGTCTATGGTCTCGGTAACCAGGCGACCTTTACTAATTCTGCTGGTGGCCAGATTCAGATTGACAACGCCACTCAAGCTGGCTTATTTAACTTAACAGGCATCTTTACTAACTCGGCACGTATTGTCATTGGAGCAACTGGCCCTGTGGGTGTCTATGGTCTCCGTAACCAGACTAGCTTTACAAATGCTGCCTGTGCCAGCCTGACGCTGTTTGCTCCGGTTGGGAATGCGGCCACCTTCACCAATCAGGGCTTCCTGACGGTGAACACCACCCAGGCTCATCTTAACTCAGGTACGTTAACTAACAACGGCACCATCGTTTACCCCCAGGGTAATCCCATTCCTGGGGTGATTAACAACAAGATCACGGCCCTGCCCATCACCACCAGTTGTGAACTGACGGCTAGTCCAGCTTTGCAGGTGGGAGGAAGCAACAATTTGCAGGTAAGCACCACCTGGAGCAAAGATGAAGCGTTAACAACACCGGCTGGCACCTACGATGCCAACACCAACACATTTACGGTTAGCAGTCCAGCTACAGGTGGTACGTATCCCCTCTATTTTACGGTTAATGATCCTCAGGGTAGTTGTAGCCAGGTTGTATCCATTCCCGTAACGGTCAACCTGCCCCCTGCCCCTACGTTAGTGAGCTCAGGCACCATAACTTGTGCCAACCCTACCGTTACGATAGTGGCTACGCCCGCCGACCAGAGCAACTACAGCTTCACAGGTCCTCTATTCACGCAGAATAGCACCAGTGCGACAGCAGTAGTCAGTCAAGAGGGTTCCTACTCGGTAGTTGTGACCGCAGCCAACGGCTGTACGGCTCTGGCTACTACCACCGTTAGCAGCAACACCATAGCTCCTGAGGCTACTTTGTCCAGCTCCGCCACCATAACCTGCGCTACTCCTACAGTGACGCTAATTGCTACACCCGCTGAGCAAAGCAATTATGCTTTCACTGGTCCTCTGTTGAGCCAAAGTGGTACCAGTTCAACAGCAGTAGTTAGCCAGGAGGGCTCCTACTCGGTAGTTGTAACTGGTGCCAATGGCTGCACCGCACTGACCACAACGACGGTTAGCAGCAACACCATAGCACCAACGGTAAGCCTGACGAACACAGGCCCCATATCGTTTACCAACGCTACGTCCACCCTTGTTGCTGTATCCAGTGACAATGTTAGCTACAGCTTTAGTCCCGGAGCCATTCAACAGGGCATGAGTAATATGGCTCAGGTAAGTACCCCGGGTATCTACTCTGTGACGGTAACCCGGCTGGACAACGGCTGTACCGCTACGGCTTCGACGACTGTTACGGGTGGTAACAGTCCAACTGTATGCCGGGGAGGAACGGCAGTGATCAACGTAGCGGTCGATGGCGATCCGGTCAAGTACGAATGGTACAAGAATAGCCTCTCTACGCCTAAGATTATGGAGACGCCCCAGCTTTTCCGGGGCACCGCTACGTCCAGCCTAACGCTGATCAACGCTCAGACTAACACCCAGGGTAACTTCTTCCTCAAAGTGACTGACCGTTCAGGCACCGTGAAGATTTATGGTCCTTACCGGCTGACGGTGGACGCTAGTTGCCGAGCTCGTGAAATCGCCCAACTAGAAACACCCTTACAGGTTGAACTGGCTCCAAACCCCATTCAGCAGGACCGATTACGTGCCATTGTTCGGGGGGCAGAAGGCCACTCCTTACAAGTAGAACTAGTTGATCTAAACGGCAAGCCCATTCGTCAGCAGCGCTGGAGCCAGGCCCAGGCAGAGCACCTGATTGACTGGGACATGCAAGGGCAAACGTCGGCAGTATACATATTGCAGGTAGTACGTGGAGCTGGTGCCGGTATGCCTGCTCAACGCCAGAGTGTAAAAGTCATTAAGCCCTAAAAAGGCATAAGTCTGTATAATCAAAAAAGCCGGATCAGTTTTGACCCGGCTTTTTTGTTGATTAACAAGGTGTTGAAACAGTAAGCAAGGTAGAGTCTCATTGTTGGAACGGCAAGTGGGTTAATTTCCATACCAAACACGTAGTGCTCTACCATTTCATCAACGAGAAAGGTGCTGTGATAGATTGGCGATCAGATTAGAAGCGCTTTGATCAGCAAAAGCCTAAAAGATTACTGATTTAGCACAACCGAAGCTTATCTGGAAAATCTTGTAACGAGCGATCTGGACGAAGACAAGGGCCGCCGTGTACGAGTAACTACCGATCCTTATTGACGAAGTTGTCAACTGCCTGGTCTGGCGTCAGCTCGTGAATCGACCACATATCATACAGGTAGTCATAGTCCGGTTGTTGCAGCGGCTGGGTGTAACTGGATTTAAACAGGCGGTTCTGAACGGCACCGAGCCATACGTTGTAGTCGTGGCTCTGACCAAGGAGTTTGAAAAAGTTGAACATACTGCGAGTGAGGATAAGAGATTTACGTTGGCACGATTCGAATATTAGTCTCTCTACGGAACCTATAGATAGGCTACAGCAAATTTAGTACCACCGAATAGTACAGAAGCATCTGTGAATGAGCGATCTGGAGTCTATATCTCAAAGATAGACAAAGTGAGCATTGCAGTAAACTAACTGCAAGTTTTGTGCAACCAGGAAACAAAAAACCGGACAACTAACTGATCTACAGCTAATCATCCGGTTTTACTGTGGAGACGGAGAGATTCGAACTCTCGTCCAGTCAAGGAACTCGTCGTGCTTTCTACATGCTTAGGTATGCTTGGGATTGTCGGGAATCGGCCCGGTGCATACCAGACCAAGCGTCATCCGTAGGTGCTTGTGTCTTACTCGGCCGTTAACACCATAAACCGAGCCAGCGCTGCGAGTCGATGCCCCCTGATCCAGCCAGCAGCACGTAGGCCGGGGAGACAATGGCTATTGCTTAATCCTCCGGATTAGGCAGCCATGGCGTAGTTATACTCGCCAGTTATTGTTTTGACGATTTGTTCGGGTCGGGAAATACCGTCAACTCCCGGCATGCTTACACGCGACCTCTGCAAGCTGTCAATTCCGGTCGTCCCCAAAAGTGAACACCAGTAAGGGCGTGTTCTATCTAAACGCAAATATAAGGCTTTTGGTTCTGGTTCCGCTCTCTTACCCCCACGTTCGTATTGCCTAAGTTTATAAACTTATGTACTTTAGATTAGTTAAGCCGCTACCCGACACCGCCAGGCAATACCGGCAGAACAGCTATGATCAGTACGCCTTTTGAAACCACATTATACCAGCACCTGACGCCTTTTTTCGCCAGGCATCAGTACGTACTGCTCCCCGATAAACGGCAGTATCGGCGACCGTTAGAGACTGGTTTTCAGAACGTAATCCTGTCGCCTTCGTTTTACGGCGACGAAACGGTGCTGGAGGTGAATTTTGGCTGCCGTAACCACCAGATTGAACAGATTGCCCAGCAGTTTCTGAACAACATGGCCGATTACCGGCCCGACGCCAACACGCTCATTATCTCTATCGGCAAATACCGCGGCCTGGACTATTTTCGGTATAAACTGCATACCACCGACGAACTGCTGAACGCCTGCGCCGAAATCGAAGCGTTCTTTACCGAACAGGGCTTTGAGTTCTTGAACCGGGCTTCGTCGCTGGCTACGCTCGATCAACTGCTGAACGATCACCCCAGCCATCCCTGCCGTTACGTCTACAACCAGACGCACCGCTGCTACAAAGGCCTGATTGCCGCCCGACTGAATCACAATCCGCATTTCGACGGGTTAATTGACAGTTACCGGCATTTGCTGGTTCGCCAGACGCAGAACCCGCACGAACAACTGCATTTCGAGCGCCTGATCGCGTATCTGCAACATTATTCGGCGAATTGAATAAGGGGAGGAAAGGGAATAAGGGGAAGAGTGGGAGGAAGGAGAAAGGGATAGAACTTGTGTAGTCACCTACTCCCCTTCCTCCCACTCTTCCCTCTCCTCCCTTTCTTCCCCTACCCCCTTTTCACAAACTTGACTATAGCCGTAACCAGACCGGGGCTAAGCGGAAGCGACGGGTTGGTGTACGTTTTCAGGTTTTCGGTACGGTCGGCTGGCGCATCTTTCAGGATGTGGTTCATGGACTCAATCAGCAGTAACTGCGCATCGGGTCGGGCGGCTTTCAGCAGTTCGGCTTCGGTGACGGGTACCTGTACATCATGCCGACCGTTGATCAGCAGTACGTTCGCGTTCAACTTTTTAAGCTCCGCCGTCGGTTCGTACTTCATCCAGGAAATTAACCCTGGCTGATTTTTAGGACCAAACAGCGAATACAGCAACGGGTTCACCCGGTTGACCCGGTGCCCGGCCCGTAGAGAGTCGATAGTCTGGTAGGAGACGGCTCTGAGCGTGTCGGGCAGGCCCGCGCGAAGCTGCTCTTTCAGCACATCGGCAATGTTACGTCCCGGTCCGGCAATGGATATAAACGACGACAGCTTCGTTTGCTGAGCGGCCAGCATACCAACCAGCGAGCCCTCACTATGTCCGGCTACGGTTACGTTCGAGAATCGCTTGTCGGCCTGTAGCTGACGAATGAAGCCAACGGCATCGCTTACGTAATAATCGAACTGATGCTCCTGGGGTTTAAGGGTGGCTGCGGCCCCGATCAGATTGGTTCCCGAACCCCGTTTATCGTACCGGGCTACGGCAATTCCCTGCCGAACGAGGCTATCGGCCAGCATTTTAAACGCGTTCGTCTTCAGACCGTAGCCGCTGTTACAGTCGCGGTCGGTGGGTCCCGAACCGGCAATCAGCAAAACAACGGGCACGGGACCTCTGACCTGATTGGGAATCGTCAACGTACCATCGAGGGTTAAATTAGCCTCAGCTGGTACGTTGATTTTAAAGTAGAGTAGCTCCTCCGTTTGCGCAAAACTGGTTAGTCCGGCCAGCAGACAAAATAAGACTTGGAAAACGTGATTCATGATCAGTGACTTGTTACGTTCAGATTGGGTGTTGTTTCCCTCTCCCCGGCCCCTTTTCCATTATGAGAGAAGGATGATGAGACTGGTGTTCATCCAGCAATACATTGGCTACCTGACAACTTTCTCCTGCCGGAAGTAGATATACGAATAGACGACGGGAATGAATACCGAAAGCAACGTAACGCCGACCACCAGCCCACTCTTGTAGGGTACAGGAACGAGCAACGCAAGCACCGTGCTGATTACCCCTCCGGCCAGCATCACCCGGCCACCCAGCTGATGCGTTCTTCGCCAGACGGTCTCGCTCTCCAGGGTCCAGGGGGTGCGTATGCCCACGAAATAGTTAGGCTTTACGCTGTTCATCAGGTTACCGAGACACGCCACGAGCAGTCCAACGCCAACCAGTACACTGGTTCCCAGCATTTCCGGGCTTACGCCTTTCCAGGTTACTGTCCACATCCAAATCAGAAAAGCAGCCCAGAAGACCATGATCGTCCAGCGTATTTTCTGGAACAGGGCCGTGTCAAGATTTTTGCGGGGATCAAGGCGCGGTACGTACCGAAATGTCAGGTACAGGAACACCGTTAATCCGGCCATGCCAAAGGCCAGTTGCTCTTTGGGGTCGTAGCGGTCGGGTTTTCCGTTGGGCCCGTAGTGACCCGGAATGGTATCGGGTAATTCCGTCCAAATGTAGGCAAGGAAGATAAACGGGATCAGCAGCATCCCGATCATCAGCAATTCAGACGCGGTCGATTTGCGGTTCATGCGTATACGGTTTAGTGAGGATGTCATGTTTTCGGTTCGGGCGCGGGCGTCTCCGATTTCTGAAAGCCCATCAGCCAGGCCAGCAGCTCATCGAGCACCGTCGTGTTCAGTGAATAGGTGATGAACTGGCCCTTCTTTACCGACTCAACCAGACCCGCCTGACGGAGCAGATCGAGGTGGTGCGAGATGCTTGGTTTACTCATGTCGAAGCGCTCGGCAATTTCTCCGGCATTCAGATCACCATCCCGCAGTAAATCCAGAATCTGTCGGCGGGTCGGGTCATTCAGGGCTTTGAAAAGCGTATTCATACAACTCGTTAAACGATTAGACAAATATCTAATTAATTAGTCAGGCAATCGTCTAATTATTAGCAAACGGTCGGTTATGCGTGTAGATACCTTCGCCCCGAAACAGGAGATGGGGTTAAACAACCGATGCAAATGAATGAAATAAGTGGGAAAGTGATTTTGTCAACGTGAGAAATAGCCCGCCAGGCATAGTTCATCAGCAAACGAACGCCAGTCGTGGAAATTTGAGGGTTTAGGCGCAACCTGATACACGTTTAAGGCCTCTGCTTTCAGGACGACATCCTGCTTTAACTGCTGGCTGAACAGCACCGTACGTAAAGCCTGCGTGGTTGGATTATTCTTCAGGCGTTCGATCAGCCGTAAGCCATCTTCGTCGGGCAAGTAATAGTCAATGACCAGGAGCGAAGGTAAAGCCGGCGTTATAGCGATTTCAGCCAGCAGCGCTTTGCTATCCGGAAAACAAACAATCTGGCACGTCAGGTGCTCAAAGGCGCGGGTGACGATATCCGCGATGTGCTCGTCATCGTCGACTAACCAGATTGTGGCGTTTTGGCGCATGATACGTTGTGGTTAACTTCTGGCTTGGGACACGCTTACACACTGACCGGTAGGTCTCCAGTTCAGAGTATAACCATAAAAGATTGGTTTAAGCTAGGATACTGTCAACTTATTTTGACGTTCCGAATAGACAAACCGCTCACTACGTAGTCAGCTCAGGCAGAACAACGACAGGAAAGGTGTTTATCCCATAGTGATGATCTAAGATCCAATCCCGATTTTTGCGGCCTCGCTCTACAAACATAATGATTACTTTTTCAACAGATTCAGCGCTGGAAACCGAAGTCCGTCGGCTGATTGACAATAAGACCAAACCACTTGGTGCCCTGGGCCGTCTGGAAGAAATCGCCCTGCAAATTGCTCTGATTCAACAAACCACAACGCCTGTTCTGCACAATCCGCACCTGCTGGTTTTCGCTGGTGACCACGGCCTGGCTGCCGAAGGCGTCAGCGCCTATCCGGCTGCGGTGACCTACGGCATGGTGAAAAACTTCATTGCGGGCGGAGCCGCGATCAATGTGTTTTGCCGCCAGAACGACCTCAGGCTGCTGGTCTGCGACGTGGGTGTCAACGGTACGTTCGCCGAGAGCACCACCGAGTTTGTCAAATTCAAGATTCGACCGGGTACCCGGAATATGCGTCACGAACCGGCCATGACCGACGAAGAGTGCGCAGCCGCTATTGACGCGGGTAAAACGCTGGTCAACGGTGTGCACTACCGCGACTGTAACATCGTGGGCTTCGGCGATATGGGCATCGGCAATACGTCGTCGGCGGCTTTGCTGATGCATCGGTTTATGAACGTGCCGCTGGATCAATGCGTGGGACGGGGTACCGGCCTCGACGATGCCGGGCTGGCCCATAAGCTTTCGGTACTACAAAACGCAGCGGATCGGTACACGGCCCTTACCGAGCCAACGGCGATTCTGGCGGCTATGGGCGGACTGGAGATCGCGGCCATAGCCGGGGGTATGATCCAGGCGGCCGAAAATGGCATGATTATTCTGGTCGACGGCTTTATTGCTACGTCGGCTCTGCTGGCTGCGCAGGCCATACGTCCAGCGGTGGTACAGCACTGCATTTTCTGCCACCAGTCCGATGAGCAGGGCCACCAGCGGATGCTGGCTCATTTGGGGGCTACTCCCCTACTCGATCTGGGCCTCCGCCTGGGCGAAGGAACCGGCTGTGCCCTCGCCTACCCCATCGTAGCGGCTGCGGTTAATATGCTCAACAACATGGCCACCATGGACGTACTATGAAGTTATTTTTTACGGCCCTGATGTTTTACACCCGTTTGCCGGTGCCAAAGTCCATCGATCACTCGGCCGACGCTCTGAACCGGTCGACGCTCTTTTTTCCCTTGATCGGCTGGATTGTGGGTGGCATCGGCGTTGGTGTATACTGGCTAAGTACGGTGCTTTTTCCACCCGCTTATCTGCCGGTACTGTTCAGCATGATCGCAACGGTCTGGGTAACGGGGGCGTTTCACGAAGACGGATTCGCGGATGTCTGCGACGGTTTCGGCGGGGGCTGGTCTAAAACCCAGATTTTGACCATTATGAAAGACAGTCGGCTCGGTACGTACGGCACCATTGGCCTCGGGTTGCTGCTGGCCGTCAAGTTTTTCGCGTTGCAGGCAATGCTGTCGGTCGAAACCTTCGGCTGGACAGTGGCGTTGAAGTACGTATCGGCGCACAGCCTGAGTCGGCTGACAGCCGCGACGGTGATCCGATCCTTACCCTACGCCCGCGAAGATGCCGACTCGAAAGCCAAGCCCATAGCCCAGGGCATTACGTCCGGTCAACTGGCCATCGCTGCGTTGTTTGGGCTGGCTCCCCTGCTGGCGCTGGTGGCGTATAGCGGCTTATGGATTTACCTGACCTTCCTGATTCCGCTGGCGCTCGTCCGCTGGCGGCTGATCCGATTTTTCAATACATGGCTGGAAGGCTATACCGGCGACTGTTTGGGCGCTACCCAGCAGCTTACTGAAGTGATTGTGTATCTGTCGTTCGTATCCCTCCTCTGGGTTTCTATTTAATCCACTTTCTGCTGATTGCTATACATGGATATTTACCTCATCCGACATACCGAAGTTGCCGTTGGACGTAGTGTCGCCTATGGGCAGACCGATGTTGACCTGGCGGAAAGCTACGCTGAACAGCGCGACCGGCTGCTCACCCACTTAACCGAAGACCCTGCTTCGAGTCGCCCATCGGCTATTTTCTCGTCTCCGCTGAGCCGTTGCCGCCGACTGGCCGAAGATCTGGCCGTAACCGCAGCGGCCAATAGTCAGATCGAGGTGGCTCCCGGTCAGGCTACGGTCATTGATGGCCACACGCCCAACGTGCAGTACGACGATCGGTTGAAGGAATTCTTTTTTGGCGACTGGGAAATGCAGCCCTGGTCAGCAATCGGCCGTGAGGTGCTGGACCCGTGGATGGCCGATTTTGTGAATGTGAAAACGCCCAACGGCGAGAACTTCCAGGATGTATTCGACCGGGTTGGGGCTTTCTGGCGGGAGCAGATTCTGCCGCTGGCGCAAACTCAAACGAGCCAGCCGGTGTTCATCGTATCACACGGTGGGGTTATACGCGCTTTGCTGTGTCTGTTTCTGGATTTATCTTTGCAGAACGCCTATCGAATTAACCTCGACTACGGCGCTGTTACGAAGCTTACCCTAACCGGTTCAACGTACACGATTCAGTATATCAATCGCTAATTTATTCCAATGAAGTCCCTGCAAATTCGCCTGACTACGCTCACTGTCCTCGTTCTGGCTACAGCTCTCTTTCGTCTGGTGCCGCACTGGCCGAACTTCACGCCCGTAGCGGCTCTGGCCCTGTTTGGCGCGGCTACGTTCGAGCGGAAGTGGCTGGGTTTAGTCATTCCTTTTGCGGCCATGCTCCTCAGCGACGCCCTGATCGGGTTTCATGGCAGCATGGGCGCTGTTTACTTAAGTTTTGCCCTAACCTGGCTGCTGGGTCTGTGGGCATTGAACACGCAGCGTTCGGGCCAACCCTCAGCCGGACGGATCGCCCTGGCCTCCGTCAGTTCGTCGGTGCTGTTCTTCCTGATCACGAACTTTGCAGTTTGGTACGGCAGCCAGTTTTATCCGCAAACCATGGCCGGTCTGATGGGCTGCTATGTCTCGGGGCTGGCATTCTACAACGGTACGTCGTTCTTTTTGAACGGGCTTCTGGGCGATCTGTTCTTCAGTGCCGTGCTGTTCGGCAGCTATTACCTGCTTCAGCAGCGGTTTACGGTACTGCGTCCGATTCGCAGCCGTAGCTAAGGCCTTCTGTTTTGTGAATACCTAAGACAGACGCTCGGCCGAAAGGCCGAGCGTCTGTCTTTTATGCCTATCTCAACGTAACACCTCTGAACTGGCTGTTTTGGGAGAAAGAACTGTCGTTTCGGGTGAGCGGTTGATTACTTTTTACTGTAAAAACTGATAAGCTACAGCGTTTGCTGCCGCTTTTTACCTACTGAGTACGATATGTAAACGGCTCTCCTAGGCTATGGCCAGCTCCTTGTTGTATTTATTGCGGTACTCCAGCGGAGATAATCCGGTAATCTTTTTGAACGTTAGGCGGAAGGCTTTCGGGTCGGAATAACCAACGCGGTACATCACTTCGTTTACGTTCTCGCGCGATGATTCCAGGTTCATCTTGGCGGCTTCGATCTTTACCCGCTGAATGTATTCAACGACCGAGTTCGCCGTAGCTTTTTTGAACCGGCGTTCCAGGTTCCGTCGACCGATCGCAAACATAGCGGCCAGCTGATCGACGGTTATTCGTTCTTCTACATTTTGTTCAATGTATTCCTGCGCCTTTTTAATGGCTTCGTCGCCGTGTCCTTTCTGACCATGGAAAATAATAAACGGCGACTGGCTCTGGCGCTCAATCTCGATCTGAAAGGCTTTTGACATAAACACCGCTACGCTGCGCCCGGCGTATTTCTCGATCAGATACAGAATCAGATTCAGATACGAAAAAGCCCCCCCGCTGGAGTAAATACCCTGTTCATCGGTAATGATCTTATCTTCTACCAGGTTGACATCGGGAAACAACTGCCGAAACTCCTGAGCGGCCATCCAGTGCGTAGCACACTGCCTGCCGGTCAACAGACCGGTTGCGGCCAACAGGAATGCGCCTACGCACAGGCTGCCAACTTCGGCTCCTTTCTGATAGTGATTGACGATCCAGGGAACGAATTCCTGATTCGTTTCCAGCGTCTGTCGGAGGTCGCCATCCAACGCCGGAATAATGATCAGATCGGTCCGGCGGATGGTCTCCATCAGGGCATCGGTATAGACCGTGTATTTGCCACCCGCTGCGGGCACCTGCTGCGCTGACCCGACCAGCTGTACGTTGAACAGGGCCGGTTTTCCGAGGCTCGCCAAGTACTTATTCACTTCAGTCAGCACCTGCCGGGGGCCTTCGATACTGCCTAAAACAGCGCCTTTCGGAACCAGAATTGATACGTGTTTCATAGGGTTAACTATATCCAGAAAAGGTGTCGCAATCTACCCTTTTATTGCCGGATTTACCCCCTTTCGCCCCCCCATTCAACCGGTAAATTTGTCCTGTAAACAAACCCCAGCCAACCAATGGAAATCGTTCAGTTCGACCAGGACTTCGACCTCATCTGCGTTACCGCTACGTCGTTTCCTGCCGGTATTCGTCAGGCTTTTAAAACCCTGGAATCTTCCGTTCCGGAAGCAGGTCACCGGCCTTTCTACGGCATCTCCAAACCCGACGAAACAGGAGCGATTAATTACAAAGCCGGAGTTCCGCAAGCTTACGAAGGCGAAGCGAAGCAATACGGCCACGAATCGCTTACGCTGGCTAAAGGTGACTATCTGACCATTACAATCCGGCAGTGGCCGAAGCAGGAAAACAGCATCGGTCTTACATTCCGGACTTTACGGGACGACCCGCGGTTAGATCCGACTTCATTTTGTGTAGAACGCTACGACCATGAGGATGTGACCTGCATGGTGAAAATTAACCGCTAATAGTTATCTATCACTCCGTAAAACAACAATGGAAATGAACGCTACCCCCGCTGCAACTCAATCCGTTGCGCCCAAGTCAAAATCCCTGCGCATTGCGTACTGGGCATTAACAGGCCTGTTCGCCTTAGCGATGCTGATGGATGGCATTGCCGGTGTCATGCAGGAAAAAACCGGCCAGGATGTGATGCGCCATCTTGGCTACCCCATGTACGTCCTGATCATCTTTGGAACAGCCAAAATTCTGGGCGTACTTGCCTTGGTACAACCTAATTTTAACACCCTGAAAGAGTGGGCGTATGCGGGTTTTGCGATTAACTTTATTGGTGCATTTGCCTCCAGAGCATTCGTTGGGGATGACATCGGCTTATTTCTTCCGCCCTTGGTTATGCTCGGAGTTATGTTCCTGACCTATTACGTCTGGAAGCGGTTCGAGCGGGAAAAGGTGGCATAGGATGTGTCTATAAACACGAAGAACGGTATGGTAGAAGTATTTAAAACCAATGTATTCCACTCCGATCATGCAGCGGTACTTATTACGCTGATCCAGCAGCGGTTCGTCGAATACAAAGCGAATTTCGACCTGGAAGACTGCGATAAGGTTCTTCGGGTACAGTCGGCAACCGGTCCGATTCAGTCGTCAGCCCTGATCAGCTTGCTGAACGGCTACGGATTTGACGCGGAGATTCTGCCGGACGACGTTGAACCGATTCGCGACCGAGGTTTACCAACGGCCATTCTGCTGACTCGTACCCGCCGGTTCATGAACTGGGCCTGTTGTATTTCCGATCGATGAGTTCGGCCACTAAGCCGGTCCAGCCGGTTTGGTGGCTCGCCCCAACGCCCCGGCCATTGTCGCCATCGAAATACTCGTAGAACAATACGTGATCCCGGAAGTGCGGGTCCTGATACGCTGGGTGCTGACCGAATGCGGCCCGCCTGCCGTTGTTATCCAGGGTAAAAAGGCTGATGAGCCGGTTGATCAGCTCATCAGCCACCGTCCGAAGCGTGACCTGCTGTCCCGAGCCGATGGGAAACTCAACGGTGAAGCTATCGCCGAAGTAATCGTAAAAGCGCTCAAGGCTTTCGATGAGCAGGTAATTCACCGGCATCCAGACGGGTCCGCGCCAGTTGCTGTTCCCGCCAAACATATTACTGTCGCTTTCGGCGGGCGTGTACGTCAACCGAAACGTAGTGCTGTCGAGTCGAAACTCGTAGGGCGTATCGCGGTATATTTTTGAGACGGCCCGCACACCATGCGGACTTAGAAATTCCGTTTCATCCAGCAATCTGTTCAGCAGCGCTTTCAGGCGGAACCCCCGTAACAAACTCAGCAACCGCTTATCGGCGATACCCGTTTCGGTATAGCGCGACACCTGGTGGTACAGGTCCGGCCGGTGGCTCTGAAACCAGGTCATGCGGTCAACGAAAGCCGGGTTCTGTTTCAGCAGCGCATCGTCCAGAATCTCAACGGCAAACATAGGAATTAACCCCACCATGGTACGTACCCGCAGCCGCTGCACACTGCCATCCGACCAGCGGAGCTGATCGTAGAAAAAGCCGTCGGTTTCATCCCATAGACCGATGTTGGTGTGCGCCATGCTGGTCATTGCCCCGGCGATGTACAAAAAATGATCGAAGAACTTCGTCGCCATCTCGTCGTATACTGTGTCATGGCGCGCCAGTTCGAGCGCGATGCGCATCATGTTGAGGGCATACATGGCCATCCAACTGGTCCCATCGGCCTGCTCCAGGTGGCTGCCATCCGGAAAAACCGCGTTGCGATCGAAGACGCCAATGTTGTCCAGGCCCAGAAATCCCCCCTCGAAAATATTGTTCCCCGACTCGTCCTTACGGTTGACCCACCAGGTGAAATTGAGCATGAGCTTATGGAACACCGCCCGCAGAAACGCTACGTCCTCGTCGCCGGGCGGTTTATGCTGCGCTTCGAGCTGAAAAATCCGCCACGCGGCCCAGGCCTGCACGGGTGGATTCACGTCGCTGAAGGCCCATTCGTAGGCGGGTAACTGGCCGTTCGGGTGCATGTACCATTCGTTGGTCAGCAGCATCAGTTGCTGCTTGGCAAATCCCGGATCGATCAGGGCCAGCGTTACGCAGTGAAACGCCCAGTCCCAGGCCGCATACCACGGGTACTCCCACTTGTCGGGCATCGAGATCACGCTGGCGTTAATGAGCTGCGTCCAGGAATGGTTACGCCCTTTGGCCCGCTCGGGTGGCGGGGGCGGTTTACCAGGATCGCCCGACAGCCAACGCGCTACGTCGTAATAATAAAACTGTTTGCTCCAGAGCATCCCGGCAAACGCCTGCCTCTGCACCAGCTTCTCGTCGTCGGTAGCCTGAGCGGGCTGGATTGCTGCGTAAAAGGCATCGGCCTCAGCCTTGCGCCGGGCAACAAGCCGATCAGAATCAGTAAATGCATCGACTGACTGATCTGGCGTTGCTGACTGAGCCCGCAGCCGTAGCCGGATAGTTGCCTGCCCCCGAGCATCAACCGTGACTACGTAACGTGCTGCGGCTTTCGTGCCCCGTTGTGCGGCATTGACGGTATTAGCGCCAACCACTACGTAGTCGTTTATGCCATCCTTCGGAAACTGCGGCCCGATATGCGTGTCATACAACCGGGCCAGGTTCGATTCGTTCTCACAGAACAGCCACTCAGGTTGCCCTTCGGCATGGAAGACGTATCGTCCCAACAAACTTTGCTCGGCCAGTACGCTGCCATCTCTCTGCAACGACAAAAGCGGCCGCTGGCTGGGTACCCCATCCGAATCGTCGCCCCACGCCCACGAGTTGCGAAACCAGAGCGTTGGCAACAGGTGCAGCACAGCCGCTTCCGGCCCCCGGTTCTGCACCGTAACGATCATCAATACGTCCTGCGGACCCGCTTTGGCGTACTCGACCGCTACGTCGAAATAGCGATCATCGGAAAAAATCCCGGTATCGAGCAGTTCATATTCGGGGTCATTGCGGGTTCGGCGTTTGTTTTCGTCAACGAGTCGCTGGTACGGGAAAGCAGCCTGTGGGTACTTGTACAGCATCCGCTGATACGAATGAGAGGGCGTACCATCCAGGTAGTAATACAGTTCCTTTACATCTTCGCCGTGGTTTCCTTCGCCGTTGGTTAGTCCGAAAAACCGCTCTTTCAGGATGAGGTCATTTCCGTTCCAGAGCGCCAGGGCCAGGCAGAGCTGCTGCTTATCGTCGCAAAATCCGGCGATACCATCCTCTCCCCAGCGATACGTATAACTGCGGGCCATATCGTGGGTGGTGTACCGCCAGGCGTCACCGTTCGAGCTGTAGTCTTCGCGAACCGTTCCCCACTGCCGATCAGAGACATACGGGCCCCACTGCCGCCAGGCGGGGTCTTGCAGGCGTTGGTGTTCGGTGGTCATGCGGGATGTGTTTGACTGCTCAGTTGTTTGCCGGTTGATTGTTTATAGGCGGGAACAGCCCGACAACCAAACCATCAATCATTGTTTACCCTCCGGTTGCGAAGCTCTCGAAAACAGTCATGCCGCCATCGATGAATATGCTGGCTCCGGTGATGTAATCAGACAGATCAGAGGCCAGAAAAACGGCGAGATTTCCAATGTCCGACGGCTGTCCGATGCGATTATACGGAATTAACGACATTAAACTGTTCAGGGCCTGGGGTGTATCCCAGGCGGGTTTATTGATGGGCGTCTGGATCGCGCCGGGGCAAATGCTGTTGACCCGAATTTGCCGGTCGCCGTATTCCTGCGCCAGCGACTGCATCAGCATTTTGATACCGCCTTTCGAGGCCGCGTAATTGATGTGACCCGCCCAGGGAATGACTTCGTGCACCGAACTCATGCAGATGATCTTGCCCGTTGCTGCCGACACCTCCGGACGCGGGCCCCGGCGCAAAAACTCACGGATGGCTTCCCGGGCGCAGAGGAACTGCCCGGTCAGATTAACGTCAATAACAGTTTTCCAGTCATCCAGGGTCATTTCATGAAACTGGGCATCCCGCTGTAGACCGGCATTGTTGATCAGTATATCGACCGTGCCGTACCGGGCAACCACATCTGCAAACATGCGGATGACCTCGTCTTCTTTACTGACATCACACTGGGCCGTCATACCCGCGCCACCAGTATCGGTGATTTCGGCTAAAATAGCCTGTGCGCTTTCGATGGATCTGGCGGATGAGTGGTTGACAACCACTGTTGCCCCCGCCTGCGCCAGCGATTTGGCTACGCCCGCTCCGATACCACTGCTAGCGCCGGTAACAAGCGCAATCTGCCCCTTTAAGACCTGATCCATACGTTAATCGATGTGTTTTAAACGTAAGTTTTTTACCGTCGATTTGTTTTCGCGTATTGCTGGAGGCAGGCGTTGCGGCTGTAAAGATGCCGATTTTTGCCCTTCTGCTATCAGACAGATAATACAGACGTAGTAGCAAAGCACTCTCACAAAAAGCGGTACATACTAAAACGATTAGCCCTGTCATTCCCGATCACTTGATTGGCATAACAGGACTAATCGTTTTAGGCGGCTTCCAGAATGTCGAACCGGTAAAATGAGGTGCGTCAATTTCTGTTTTCAACGCGAAATCTGTTAGAGCTACAAATGCCGCTAAAAGTAATTTTGTACTTTTTCGATAAAAATTGTATAAAACTAATTTTACAATCCAATTATTTAGAATTATTAGAAAAATACAATACATACGCTATAAATAGGGACTTATTGTACTTTTCACATAAGCGCCCTACTTTACTCATAACTAATTGAATTTTAGAAGGAAGTTTCGCGAAACAAGGCTTCTCAGCGCTTCAGCCTGTTGCATTAAACCAATTCAACGGCCCACCTTTGTCACGGTAAAACTAAATTTCAAACCAATGAAACAGTTCCGTTTATCAATTGCTGTACTCTTGTCAGTATGGGGTCTGGCAGGCATGGGAGATGCCAAAGCCGACAATGGATCGGGAGCGAATGGGGTGAAAGTCGAGAAGTCCGAAAACAAGAAAGTTCGTATTTATACCCAGCCGGGAGCACCAGTCGAGGTGTCAATTATTGATACCGACGGCAATCTGCTCTATCGGGGCTCCGTATCCAACCAGAAGCAGAAAGCTACCTTGTTTAATCTGGCTAACTTACCCGACGGGCAGTACTTCCTCACCGCCAGCAACAACGCCTGGTGGATGTCGCAGAGTCTGACCATCAGGGGGAATACCGTCAACGTAGACGAGCGCAATCTGCAACAAGTTGTTCAGCCCACGCTGACTGCCTACGAAAAAGACAAGATTGAAGTAAGCCTGCCCTCGACCAACGTAACGAAGGCCAACGTAACGATCTACGACGCTCAGAGCGTACCGGTATACGCCGACACGTTCAACGGCAAAGTACGTCGGTTCGATCTGTCGTCGCTGCCCGAAGGTTCGTATACGTTCGTGGTTGGTCCTGATCAGAAGCAGTTCTCTGCTCGGGTCGACATCCGTCACTAGTAGGTTACCCGCTGATTGACAGCCAGTCCTTACGATCAGCAACACTCGATTCCGCAGCCGGACTCTTCGGACAAGCCCGGTTGCACCCACCATTCCCAACCCGCTGCACTCGTACGAGTGTGGCGGGTTTTCATTTTTAATGCGCGGTTACGTCCGGCAGCATTCAGGTCGTTTCTTTCGCGTCGACAACCTCGGCGGGTGGATTTTCGGGGTCCTGTTTTTTCTGCTGATTCATCAGCTTGGCCATTTTAGGCGTAATCTCCGGTTCTTCGCCCCGCAGCCGCATAATAGCCAGTTCCTTCATCTTCGACTCAAAGACAATATCTACCTCTTTTCCGTACGTATTGGCGGGCGTATAGAGCCAGTCGGCATGGGCTTCGGCGCGTGCTTTGGGATCTTCGTACTCCCGGCGGGAATTGGAATAGTGGAACACCGGACGCACATCCCACGTATCATAGGCCATCAGAAAGGCATCCTGTTCACTCACGCCATCGGGATGAAGCGAATGATGGAAGTAGTCGAACACGATCGGCGTACCAATCGTCTCGTATACAGGCACCAGATCCGCAACCGAGTACAAACTAGGCCGATCGTCGTTTTCTACCGTCAGGCGGGCGCGCAGATTCTCAGATAACCGGCTGAAATTCTGACAAAAGCGCGCAATCGTGCCCGGTTTATCCCCGTAGGTACCGCCCAGGTGAATATTGATCTTGTTCCAGTGCGAGGGTTTGAACCCCATAAGGTCGAAGATTTCGGAATGGTATTCCAGATCAGTGATCGTATTATCCAGCACCCGCCCCTGACCAGCCAGGTGGTTGAAGGGGCCCGGATGCACCGTCAGGCGGATTGGGCGACTACCGATGGCTTCGAGCGTTGACCGGATCTCGAAAAAATCGGGCAGGTCAGACAGCCGGTACTCGGATGCCCACGGGAACAGATCGGACGATACCCGAAACAACCGAAACCCGTGTTCAAGGTTCCAGTCCACGATTTTCAGCAGATCCTGTACGTTCTTCAGGGCCAGCTCGGAGGCATAGGCCGTGCCTTTTTCGGCGAATGTCTTTTTGATCATTCCCCGGTTGGTCATAATCTTTTCGGCCTGAAGACTGATATTGATACAGGCGTAGCCAGCGTTGAGTGAAGCGGAATTCATAGGCAGTAAACCCGATTTTAACCGATCCGGTTTTAATTATGACCGTTCGTTCAAAACCGGCGCGTTTATCCTAGTTTCTGTCGGCAAGATTATATCTTACTGTGAGTTATGCACTTGCTGACCTTACCTGTTGTATGAACCGATTATCACTCATTGCCGTGGTTACTGCAGCCGGGGTAAGGCTGCGGGTCGACCTTGAGCCATTCACGCCCGTTTATGGAAGACTTGAGCCCTGAACAAATCGAGGTTATCGCTACCGGCTACCGCGATACAGCCCGTGCGCTGAACGAATTTCAGGCCCTGCACTGGCCAGCACTCACGGATGAGCAGCAGATCGATCTGAACGCGTACCAGAGTAGTTTGTTGAACCGGGCGCAGGATCTACAAACCCTGGCCATACGGCCTGCCTTCAGCCAGACCGCCGACCTGGTAAAACGAGTTCAACTGGCAACCGACGAAGCGAAAGCAAGCCTTGGACGTATTGAGAACACGAGCCTTGCTCTCAACGTAGGGGCCATTACCGTTGCGCTGGCTTCTTACGTAGCCCGTGGCAACGTACGCGGTATTGAAACCGCCATCCGGGAAATCACTGAGTTAGTAGTCACCGAAGAATAATCTCCGAAAAACACAGCGGAGACAGCTGAACAGCAAGAATTTTCGTCTTACTGTCCAGCTGCCTCCGCTGTGTTCTGGTCGGTGCTCTCTTATAAAATCAAGCCGGACGGCGACTTCACGCCAACGAGTTCTACTTCAAAAATAAGATCCTGACCCGCCAGTGGATGATTCGCATCGAGCGTTACGCTTGTATCGGACAGGTCACGTACGATCACCGGAATTGGCCGGGGGTTACCGTCTTCGTGCATATTAAGGGTCATGCCCATTTCGAGCGGAATATCATCAGGAATTTCCGACCGATTCAACGTAAACACCATCTCTTCATTAGCGGGCCCGTAGGCGTCGTCGACCGGAATATTGATGGTTTTCTTTTCGCCCGGGTTCATGCCTTCAACCCCCTCATCGAAGCCTTTGATCACCTGGCCACTGCCGACCGTAAATTCCAGGGGGGTGCGGCCCGCTGACGAGTCAAAAACAGTTCCGTCGGTCAGGGTTCCGGTATAATGCACCTGAACGGTGTCTCCGGATTTTGCTTGTGCCATAAGTCAATTTGGTTTTGTATGCGCTGTCCCAAAGATACCGGAACTTCCGGCGATGACGGGACTACACGCTAATTTTTGACCAACTCGTTACGGCGGCCAAAAGTTCAGCCTGGGTAGACTGGGTCTGGTCGGCATTGTACCAGCGCTGGGCCCGCTCAACGGCTTCGTTCAGGGACAGTTTCTCGGAGCGCCACTCGTTCATCTGCGCCTGCAAGCCCGCCGGGCGCGGCCCCCAGGTACCCACTTCGGTCAGGGTTTCCGAGCGCAGACAGATCAGTTTGGGAATCGACCGACCGCCATTAGTGAGATAGGCGTTCATCAGGTCGGGGTTCTGGTCGCGCAGCAACAACCGGAAGGTGACGGCAGGCGATGTCTCAGCAATGCGATCCAGCACCGGTATAATCTGGGCCGCGTCGCCACACCACGACTCGGTCAGCACCAGCCAGGTCCAGGATTCCGTTACCTGCGCCAGCGCCTGCTGTAGCTCCGGACGAACGACCGTCAGCTTGTTCAGGCGGCTCATGCGGTGCAGGTTAAGTTTGGTATACCCCAGAATTTCGGGTGTGTTGTAATGCGGATCGTCGGAGGTGCTCAGGCCGTTGGCGTAGCGATTCGTTGATAGTTGAACGTATTGCTCGTAGGTCAGCGCCGAGGCAATCAAATCAGGCGTAATCAGGGGTGATGCAGTAATCATAAAATTAACAGAGTTACACCCGCAACAGAAATCGCTCAAAAAACAATCCTGTGCCCGATATAACTCTGTTTCGTTCGTCCCGACTTAATACGCCCGCGCAAACACTACGCGTCCTTTCGAAGGCTTTCCGGAATAGACATCCACCCCTTCTTCGGGTTCCTGATCGAACGGAATGCACCGAATGGTGGCCTTGGTCGCTTCTTTAATAGCCTCCTCAGTCTCGGACGTACCATCCCAGTGAGCTAGCAGGAATCCGCCTTTTTCGAGCTGCTCCTGAAACTGCTCGAACGTATCGACTTTATGGGTGTTCTCCTGCCGAAACGCTTTAGCCTTGTTGTAAATCGTCTGCTGAATATCGTCGAGCAAGGCTTTGATTCGTTCCGTAAGCCCGTCGAAGGGTACCGTTTCCTTTGTTTTCAAATCGCGACGCGCAATCTCGACCGTACCGTTTTCCAGATCACGCCCACCCATCGCCAGTCGAACCGGCACACCGCGCAACTCGTATTCGGCAAATTTCCAGCCGGGTTTGTTGGCGTCGGAGTCGTCGTACTTCACCGAAACCCCGGCCTTGCGCAGCTCCTGAATCAAAGGCTTTATCTTCGCCGACAAAGCCTCCAGTTGCTCATCGTTCCGGTAGATCGGTACAATAACGACCTGAATCGGAGCCAGTTTCGGAGGCAGCACCAGCCCGTCGTCGTCGGAGTGGGCCATGATCAGAGCACCCATCAGACGGGTCGATACCCCCCAGGACGTACCCCATACATAGTCGAGCTGGTTTTGCTTGTTCAGAAACTGCACGTCAAACGCTTTGGCAAAGTTCTGCCCCAGGAAGTGCGACGTACCGGCCTGCAAGGCTTTCCCGTCCTGCATCATAGCCTCAATGCACAACGTATCATCAGCACCGGCAAATCGTTCGTTCGGCGTTTTGTGACCTTTGACTACTGGCATTGCCATCCACTCTTCGGCAAACTGAGCATACACATCGAGCATCTGACGGGTTTCGGCCATGGCTTCGTCGGCGGTAGCGTGGGCGGTATGCCCCTCCTGCCACAGGAACTCAGCGGTACGCAGGAAAATACGCGTGCGCATTTCCCAGCGCACTACGTTCGCCCACTGGTTAATGAGCAGGGGAAGATCGCGGTACGACTGAATCCAGTTTTTGTACGTACTCCAGATGACCGTTTCTGAGGTTGGCCGAACAATAAGTTCTTCTTCCAGCTTAGCCTCCGGGTCAACAATAACCCCCGACCCATCCTCGGCGTTTTTCAGGCGGTAATGCGTAACAACGGCGCACTCTTTGGCAAACCCTTCGACGTGCGACGCTTCTTTACTCAGGAAGGACTTGGGAATAAACAGCGGGAAGTACGCATTCATGTGACCGGTTTCTTTAAACATATCGTCTAAAGCCCGCTGCATTTTCTCCCAGATGGAGAAGCCATACGGTTTGATCACCATACAGCCACGAACGGCCGAATTCTCGGCCAGATCAGCCTTTTTGATTAACTCATTATACCACTCGGAGTAGTTTTCACTACGGGACGGAATCGCTTTAGCCATACGGTAATGGTCATTCGTCATCAGGTTTGTCATTAGCTGGTCACTCGTTGTTCACGCGCAACTTATGTGACGCGCAATGGCTATTTCTGACGACGAAAAACTTTTTTAAGAACGGATTAAACCTTTATGAACAAATTAGAATCTAACAGGTTGAAGACTTGCAAAGATAGGTTTTTCTCCTATTTTTGTAATCAATCCGCCCGGCCCTGCGTTATGGACCAAGAAGGGTGGTTCAATGCGCTTACTTTACGAAAATTCCCCTTGCCAAATGAATACACAACGACTATATCGCTACCTAACGCTGGCCGCGCTGATGGGTTTCTGGAGCTGTTCCTCCAGCCGTCAGACTGCTCAGAATACGGGCGAAGTCGATGATTTGTACGGTAACTCCTCCAACGCGGTGGTGTATGCCAGCAACTCATCGGACCCTTCGTCAGTTGCTGAGCGTCCTTCGCGCCAGCAGCAACGTTTTGATCGTCAACAACAACGATCGTCTTCCCGCTACGCCAATCCTGAATACAACGACGAACAGCAGGGGTACAATTCCAACACGGATGAGTACTACACCGAACTGAGCGCCCGGAAATTGAACCGTGGCCTTTCGCCCGATCCAGGCTGGAGCGACAACGGCACGAACGCCTACAATTCAGGCTTTGCGAATGGCTACAACTCGGCTATGACCTCCGCTTACAGCTGGAATCGCTGGGGCTTTAACAACACCGGATTCTACAATGGGCTAGGCCTTGGTCTGGGCATGAGCGCCTTTGGCTACGGCTACAACAGCTTCAACTTCGGCTTTGGCAGTCCGTTCTATTCACCGTTTTACGGTGGGTCATACGCCTACAGTCCATTCGGCTACGGTGGCGGGTATTATGATCCCTTCTATAGCCCGTATGCGTATGGTGGTGGCGGATTCTACAACTCCTTCTATTCACCCTTCTACGGGGGTGGGTATTACGGTGGTGGTCGGCCGGTATACGTAAACAACGTGATTGTGACGGGCGCTGACCCATACCGAAGGACGTACAATTCGCGCTACGACCGCTCGGCCGGCCGTTATAACGACGCTTTTGTAAACGGTCCGCGGACGACCAACGACCCCAATGGCGGTCGCCGGTATAACACAGGTTCAGGCTCGACGGGTAACGCAACCGCAGCGGGTGACTACTACGCACGGCCTCGCCGGAGTGGCAATGACGGTAACTATTATTACGACAACGGTGCTACCCGCAGCAGTAGTGGCGGCCGCGCTGGGTCGTTCAACAACACGCCTTCGGCTCCGGCCTACAACAGCAGCAGTAGCTCGTCATCCAATAGCGATTATTACGTCCGTCCACGCCAGAGCGGTGGTGGCGGTACGTACGGCAGCGGTAGCCGGGGTGGCTACAACGCTCAGCCGAGCTATCAGTCGTCGCAGCCAAGCTACCAGCAGCAAAGCCGGGGTTACAGCCAGCCTAGCTACCAACAACAGTCGCAGCCTAGTTACAGCGCACCAAGCCGTAGCTATAGCGCGCCGAGCTACAGTGCCCCAAGTAGTGGCGGTGGCGGAGGAGCCAGTCACTCCAGTGGTGGCGGTTCACGTGGGCCACGCTAGTTGCTGAGCAGCTGTATAAAATAAAATCCCGCCATTGATGACAAATGGCGGGATTTTTCGTTTCATTGATTGGGTACGATTAAACGTTCATCAATCCGTTTTGTCATAGTGGTATCAGACGCCACAGACACGTTAAATATCATGAAAAAACTCTGTTTTATAACGAGCATCACGCTACTGACACAGGCCGTTTATGCGCAGGGGCCTGCCGTTGATTATGCGGATGATGCCTTCCGGTACTCCGATCAGGTTATTTCCGGAACGGCGCGGTTTCGGGGTATGGGCGGTAACCATGCTTCATTGGGTGGCGATGCCAGCACCATTTTCGGCAACCCGGCTGGGCTGGGATTTTATAACCGCTCCGAAGTCAGTGTCAGTCCGTCGTTCAACATCAACCGGAACGAGAGCAACTACTTAGGTGCCTCGACAGTCGGGGCAAAAAACAACGTAAACGTCGGGCAGTTCAGCCTGGTTCTGGCAGGCAATAACAGCAACGGAAGTCGTCGTTGGCGTCGGTCTACGTTGGGCATCTCCTACTCGCAATCGCTGAACTTCAACGAACTTGTTGATGCAACGGGTATCAATCGAAATAACAACTCGTCGTTCACGCAGGCCTATCTCAACGATGTAAATTCGAACAATGTCAATCCGGCTGATCTTGATTTAGAGTACGATCCAAATACGAACTCGGCCGCTACGGGTGCTGGTGCCGCCTATCAGTTATTTCTGATTAATCCAACCGAACTTACCAACGGCACAGCCGGGCTACCTTATACCCGGCCTGATAATTCACCGAATTTGCCGCTCAACCAACGCGCTACGTTGACCCGAACGGGGGCGCAGTCGCAATGGTCGATTGCCTACGCGGGCAATCTGGATGATAAACTATATATTGGCGGTTCGTTGTCCTTAACCCGGATTCGATACAGCTCCGATTATACGTTACGTGAATATGTGGTTGGTGGCGGAGCATTTGATAATTACTCCCGCAACAGTCGGCTCGACGTAACCGGCAATGGTATTAATCTATCGCTTGGTATCATTTACAAACTCGATCCGAGCCTTCAGATTGGTGTTACTGCACAATCGCCATCCTGGTACGGCGTTCGCGAAGATTACAGCCAGACGTTAGCGGCTCGAGCCATTGCACCCGCGTTTCAAACGAACGGCATCAACAACATAGCCATCGCACCGGAGCCAACGTTCAACTATTCGCTGACCTCTCCGTTCAGAGCGTCGGGGGGCGTTACGTATTTCCTGGGTAAAGGCCGAATCGGACTGATCACGGCTACGGCCGAGTACGCGGGTTACGGGGGCATGCGGGTTCGCACAACGGATTTCGACTCACAGGGAAATACGGACTTCCGCAATGATGTTCGGCTGGCGGTTCAGGACCGGTACCAGAGCGTAGTTAATTTCAGAGCGGGCACCGAGATTCGGGCGGGTCTGGTGCGTATCCGCGCTGGGGCGGGTTATCTGCCCACCGCTTACAAGCTGAACTTGTACCGGGTAGCGCCAAATGACCGCGATCGAGTGCTCATCACGGGCGGTCTGGGCATCCGAAACGAACGGTTCTTTGCGGATCTATCCGGCAGCTATTACACGTTTACAACTGGTTTAGCGCCGTATGAACTCCCGAATCCGTCCGATACGCCGACTGTGTTAACAAAGGCGCAACGGACGAACGTAACCCTTTCGATTGGTACGTTCTTTTAAACAGTATAAAAACTAACCAAAAAGAGGGCTCTTAGAGCCCTCTTTTTGGTTATAAAGGAACATGGTCTTTTAGCTGTTTTATTCAACCAGTACCCGGAGTACCGACTGTCGTCTACCCGCTTCGGCTCTTAACAAATACTGCCCTGATGGGATGGGCGTTAGCGGCCATTCCGCCTGTTTCTTACCGGTGAATGCCGGTATCTGCCCCTGCCAGACCGGTCGTCCTGACAGGTCCAGTAAACGCAAGTCGACAGCAGATCGCTCAGCCTGTTCAATCTCCACGTGTAACCGACTCACAATGGGGTTAGGTACGACACGAATGGACAGGCCATCGCCCGGTTCATTCAAGGCGGTCAGGATGAAACTAATCGGATCGGACGGGGGCGATGGACACCCATTTACCGTGATTGTGGCGTAGTACTGGCCGCTTTCAAAGGGAATCAGTACGGGTTGGTTTCCATTCACAACGGGTTTGGCCGGGTCACTCCCACTTTGCACGTACCACTGAATACCTGCCGTCTGGTTCACCACCAGTGTGTTATTCGACTGGCTGATTACCGGTTTGAACGGGGATGGATTTTGTGCTTTTACCGTAACGAATGATGTTGCAGTTGTACATTGGTTACTGTCCAGCACACTCACGGTATACGTCCCTTCCGATAAACTCGTTTGCGTAGCTGTGCGGGCTTTAAGTGTATCGGTTCGTTCGGTCAGCCAGTAATACGTAAATGGTCTAGCTCCTCCGGCCACCTGCACGGTTGCTTCCCCGTCTCTGCCACCGGTACACGATACGTTTTTGATGGTGCCAACGGAAAGCGTCAGCGCAGCCGCATCGGTAACGATGGCCGCGATCGAGTCCGTACAACCAACCTCGTCCGTAACGCGGAACCGGTACGAATTTGGTCGGAGTCCATTGATTTGACTGTTGGCCTGATACGCCTGTCCGATGAGCTGATATTGACGATTGGTGCCCGATCCTCCTTTGCTGGCCAGTTGAACCGCGCCCGTCGGACATACGCAGCAGGAAGCCGAAATGGCCGTCGCCTGAAGTTTCAGCGGTTCGGCAACGCCAATCCTGACCGGAAGCAGGCTTGTGCATCCATTCGCGTCGTTACCAACTACGGTATAATCGCCAGCCGCTAAGCCGGTAAACACGTTGCTGGCCTGCGGAACGCGCGTGGTCGTTAATTGATACGTCATGGCCCCCGTTCCCCCGGCTGGCGTTACGGTGATTGAGCCGCTGTTGGGTCCAAAACAGTTCACCAACCCGGCAATTGCCGTTAGCCGTAAGGCAGCAGGTTCCGGAACAGCCACTGATTTTTTGCTCTGACAGCCGTTGGCATCCCGAACCGTAATATCGTAGCTACTGGCTGACAGGCCCGTAAACAACACCCCAGTTTGAAACGCACTGGTGCCGAGCTGATACTGATACGGCGCCGTTCCGCCCGTAACGGCAACTGTAATTCCCCCGTCTACCGAGCCAGCGCAGAGCGTTGGTTTGGCATCGAGCTTAATATCGAATGGATTCGGGGCCGTCACCGATATAGGAACCGTTAGCAGACAATCCCGCTGATCAGCTACTGAAAGCTGATACGTCGTGTTTGCTTTCAAGTTAATGAACGTACCATTGCGCTGGGGAGTACCGAAGTCGAGGAGGTACTGATAATTGCCGTTTCCGCCGGAGGCCACTGCTATTACCCCCCCATCGGTTCCATTCACGCATTTGGTACCGACAACCGTAACGGTAAGCGACAGAGATGGCGGTTGCTTTACTTCCACGTTCGTTTGCACCGTACACCCGCGCCCGTCTCTTACGGCAATCGGATATGTACCGGCCTTGAGATTTCCGTATCCACTTTCGCTGCTGAAGGGCTGCCCGTTGAATTGATACTGCAACGTACCAAATCCCCCGGTCGCCTGTATGGCAACCAGTCCGTCACTGCTCCCATTACAACTGGCAGACGTACTGAGTGGCGATACGATAATGGCCCGGCTCACCTCGACTGTAACCGCGCCTGTTGCCAGCGTTGTGCTTGTGACAGCGGTACCCGTTGCGGCCGTGGTACTGGTCACGCAAGCCGCCGTATACGTCGTGGTTTGCATGGGCGCAACGACAATCGGGTTTCCTGCCTGCGCCGTCGACCAGCGCACTGTACCGGTTGTCGGGCAGCCAGCAGCGGTCAGGGTGATGCTGGTGCCCGCACAAACGGCCGTTTGGGTAGCGGTTACAACCAGATTCCCCTGCGCGAGCGCTGAACTTGAGCAGAAACTACCAAACAGGATAACTAAGGAGACAAATAAAAACCGAGAAAGAAACTGTAAACAGTTTTCCATAGAGGGCGGAGTAGATAAGCGAAAACAGCCCTTCAAGATACATAACTCCGTAGCCGCCCATCACGATTTATTTACTTTTCGGCGTTTTCACCCTGAAAGAGCCATTTATGCCAGCAAAGTGCAGTGATAATTAGCTTGTATCTTCGGCACTACGTATAAAATACGTTCAACAGACAGCGCACCGGCTGGTCCGTAAGTGATGCCGTTCTGAACGATCGGACTAGTGTTGTACTGCCCGACCGCTCAGGAGCGGAGAGAGAGACGGGCGCAATGAGCGTACGGAGAAACTTGGGCTTTCTTAGTAGAAAAGGCCCCAGTCGTCGGGTGCGTCGTTGTCTTTATCGAAGCTATTCACCCAGTCAACAAACAGCAGCCGAAACTGCTCAATCTCATCGCGCAGTACGTTTAGATAAGCGGGAGTGGCTAACTTTTCGGCTTTACAGTACGAGGTCTGCGCGAGCAGTTCACGGGCGTGCATCTTTATAATGACTGCATTCTCCATACGAAGCGTATACAGATCTCCGCCTTCAGCCCCAACAATCTTCGGTGGCAGCATCATGGCATTAGCCAGCATCTGCTCATGCATCATGAGCACGTCATCTTCCTTATTGATCGTTTCGACAATGGCCTGAGTCAATTCCATGATCTCATTCGCCTTACGCAAAACCGGCAGGTTTTTGATACGCCGATTTTCTGCTTCCATTTCGGCGCGGGCTTCTTCCGGATCATAGTCTTCGTCGAAACCGTCCCAATCCATAAAGCTATCGTCGTCCTCGTCGTCAAAGTTCATCGTAAAACGGGAAAGGGGTTTGACTACCTTCTACCAGACAAAGTAACAGAAACCTTTCCCAAAAACAAACCCATATAACCGAAATCTCCTGATCTGACAAATCTGATTGTGCGGCTAACAATCGATTCATCGGCATGGGCGTTCTGCTTCTTATCAGAGTGACCTCAGGCCGACGTTGCGGGCAGGAGCTTCCGGTTCAGTTGTCGAAACAGCCCGGTCTTTCTGAAACCGTAGGCGAGCCCCGACCTTAATCCGTCAAGTGGATCGTAGGTATGTCAAGGGTGCCCTATAACGACTGGAGATTGTCCTGACCCGGCTTGATTAACCCGATGAGTACCATCGGTTCCGGCTAAACACGTAACAAATTCCATCGCCATTTTTCAAGAAAACAATGCGGCAACTCATACAAAACTAAGGGCAACCTGTATATTTGTTGAGCATACAACCTGCTTCCCACTGTTTCGAATGACGTATTGTTTAGGAATCAAAGTTGCGTCGGGCTTAGTTGCTATTGCCGACACGCGGCTTACATCCGGCACTGAAGTGTCGTCGAACCGTAAGATTTCGGTTCACGAAGTCGAGAACCATTCTTTATTTATCATGACCTCAGGGTTACGCTCGGTGCGTGACAAAGCCATTACGTATTTCCGGGAAGTACTGCTCGAACAAGACCGTTCTTTCAATAAGCTCTACAAAGCGGTTAATGCCTTCGGCGAACAGGTAAAACGGGTTGCCAAAGAAGATAAGGAGTCGATTGTAGCGAGTGGGCTGAGCTTTAACCTCAACGCCATTGTGGGTGGGCAACTGGAAGACGATGACGAGCATAAGCTGTTTATGCTGTATCCGGAAGGCAACTGGGTAGAAGTCGAGCATGGCTCACCCTTCAAGATCATCGGCAACTCGGGCTATGGAAAACCCTTACTGTTCCGGAACCTGTCGTACGAAACGAGCCTGCAGGAAGCGCTGAAGATCGGGTTTCTGGCCTTCGACGCGACGCGGGTCAGCGCCAATGACGTCGATTATCCGCTGGACGTAGTGATCTATCCCAAAGACAGTTTCCACATGACCGAATACCGGCTCGAAAAAGACGATATGGACGAGGTTTCGCACCAGTGGAGTGCGTTGCTGAGTAACTCGGTACGTAAGCTGCCTACATACTGGATGGACCCTATCTTCGAAAAGGTACGTGCTGTAAACCATTGAGGCAGGCCGAATGAGCCAGCTTGTTCAGCCCGCCCCCCACACACGGGCGGGTCCGATTCAAGATTCTATCGCTATGCATCTTCACGTTCGGCATGACTCCGAATACACGTACGACAGCCCCGTCGCGCTGGGTCCGCAAACGCTTTACCTTTACCCGCGGATGTACCCGTATCAGCGGTTGCTGGACTATCAGCTAACGATCGACCCCACGCCCTCGCATATTGTCCGGAACATCGACGTAGAGGGCAACGTACAGCAGCTGGTTTATTTTAACCAGCCAACCAGGCACCTGCGGGTAACGGCTGAGATGCAGCTTCAGTCCGACGAGTTCAATTCATTTGATTTCGTGCTGTTCCCCTTTGAAACCGAACGCGTGCCGTTCCGCTACCCAAAATCTGTGGAAGACCTGTTGCAGCCGTATCTCCAGCGGGTTGGCGTATCGGATCTGGTCGAAAGCTGGGCTCGGCAACTGGCGGCTTCGGCCGGCTGGCAGACAACGGGCTTTTTGATGACACTAAATCAGGCGATTCAGCAATTCATGTACGAAATTCGGGAAGAGGGTGCTCCGCTTCTGCCTGAACAGACGCTCACCTTACGGAAAGGGTCATGCCGGGACTACACAACCCTGTTTATGGCTGCCTGTCGCAGTTTAGGTATGGCGTCGCGGTTTGTGAGCGGCTACCTGTTCGGCAATCCGCAGCACGAGCATCAACTCCACGCCTGGGCCGAAGTGTACCTGCCCGGTGCGGGCTGGCGCGGCTTCGACCCGACTGAGGGATCAGTTGTGGTGAACCGCCACATTTTTCTGACCTCAACGGCAAATCCTGAGTTAGCCGCCCCCATCAGCGGCATCTTTCGGGGCCAGGCCAGTTCAACCTTCCGCTCGGAGCTGGTCTTCATCTGACCTTATTCCTCTACGCTCAGTAAAATCAGGGCCTGGCGTAAAGATTGGTCTATCTTTTTTGTCGAGATAAGACCGGTTGACTCAGTACTGACGACTATATTTGTAAACTTATCAGAATACTTACCTGACCCATCACGTGGCATTAATTAAGTCTATTTCCGGAATTCGAGGTACAATTGGGGGGCGCAGTGGAAACGGGCTGACGCCTTTGGATGTAGTAAAGTTTTCGGCTGCTTTCGGGCAATGGCTTCGCCAACGCAATCCGGATCGCCACACGGTGGTCATCGGGCGCGACGGCCGACTGTCGGGCGAGATGGTGTCAAAATTGGTGGCCGCTACGTTACAGGGCCTTGGCCTGCATGTAATTGACCTGGGTTTATCGACTACGCCCACGGTTGAACTGGCCGTACCGGGCGAAGGGGCCGCCGGAGGCATCATCCTAACCGCCAGTCACAACCCCATTCAGTGGAACGCCCTTAAACTGCTTAACGAAACGGGAGAGTTTATTACCGCCCAGGATGGTGCCGAAGTGCTGGCAATTGCCGAAGCCGATTCCTGTGAGTTTGCCGAGGTACGTAAGCTGGGAAAATATCAAACAGACACGACCTGGCTTCAGAAACACATTGACCTGATTCTGGCGCTGCCGCTGGTGGATCGGGACGCGATTGCCGCCCGGAACTTCCGGATTGTAGTCGATGCGGTTAACTCATCGGGCGGTCTGGCGGTGCCGATGTTGCTGGAAGCACTGGGGGTGGAGCAAATCACCAGGCTGCACTGTGACCCGACCGGAAACTTTGCGCATAACCCCGAACCTTTACCGGAGAACCTGCGCGACATTATCAAAGAGATTGAAAAAGGCGGCTTCGACCTGGGCGTTGTCGTCGATCCCGATGTCGATCGCCTGGCACTAATCTGTGAGGATGGCTCACCCTTCGGCGAAGAGTACACGCTCGTAGCCGTGGCCGATTACGTCCTGAAAAACAGCCCGGCTGGCGGAAATACCGTCTCCAATATGTCGAGTACGGTTGCCTTGCGCGACGTAACGAAAAAGTACGGCGGCCAGCACTTTGCATCGGCGGTTGGCGAGGTTAACGTTGTCGAGATGATGAAGGAGCAGCAGGCCACCATTGGGGGCGAAGGCAATGGCGGCATCATCTATCCGGAACTGCACTACGGACGCGATGCGCTGGTAGGCATCGCTTTGTTTCTCAGCCATCTGGCGAAGTTTGGCAAGTCGGCGTCTATGCTGCGCCGGACCTATCCGAACTACTACATATCAAAGAATAAAATTGAGTTAACGCCCGATATTGATGTCGACGCGGTACTGCATCGTATCCAAACGAAATACGCCCGCAACCCCATCAACACCATCGACGGCCTCAAGATCGAGTTTGACAAAGAGTGGGTTCACCTGCGAAAATCCAACACAGAACCGATCATCCGGATTTATTCCGAATCGGATACGCTGGCAACCGCCGACCATCTTGCCGGAAAAATCATCAACGATATTCGGGAGGTAATCTCGGAGAAACGCTAGCCGATTCCGGATTGGGTTAGATCCGGTCTGGACGTACCGAACGGGTTAATCGCCCCAACTAACTGAGTCTATGTTCTAGTTTATGAGCAGCCAAACCTGATTTGACAAACTATGCTTACCAATCCATGTGTTGTTCAGGCCGTTCGCCGGTTGTTACTGGGATGTTTTTTGGTTGTTCCTTGTTCATCGCCAGCTACCCAGTTCCCGGAAGATTGCTGATGCTGGCGGGTGTGCTCTGGGAAGATTATACACTGTACAGCTAGTTCGGACAGCGAGATCGTCATAAACGCTCCGTTTGATACCCGGTAGCTCTTTCTAAAACCAGGATTTTGTTAAAACGAAAGAGGGGCAACGTATCAGTACGTTGCCCCTCTTCATTGTAGTGCGTTACGTTATTATTGCTTACCGATTTGTGTACGACGTACTGGTATTGTCGGTCAGATCGTCGTCATCAAACGTAGTGTGGTCTGTTCCTAACGTCTGATCGGTAGTGCCGATATTCTCGACTTCCACGTCCGTATTGCGAACGGTATCACGGATGGTTTCTACGCGTTCGTTTACTTCTTTGCCGACCGAAATCTCTTCCACGACGTTGGCCGTTTTCGAAACTACGGGTACTTCGGCATGTTCAGTTACCTGAATTTGACCTTCCTGGAACGCATCCAGATCAGCCGCGGTTGCCGGACGGTTTACGGGTGTCCGCTGAATGCGAACCCGCTCTTCGCGTAACCGCAGACTTTCTTCCACGGGTCGTTCGATGATCCGGCTCCGTACCCGAACGCCACCGCGTTCAACTTCGCGTTTGCCTACTTCCAGGTTTTCCTGTATTACTTTAATGGTCTGATCTCTGCCTGTGTCGGCGAGACGATTCGTCGTGTCAGTCGTATCAACGTAATCCGTTGTGTCCGCTACGCTGCCTGTTGTATAGCCGGCTGTAGCATCCGACAAGGTGGTATTGTAGGATGACGTACCGTATTGGTTTGCCCGTTCGTCAATGTCGACGGCACCATACTCATCGAGCAGGTCGGCGGCCCGTTCCGCTTCATCCTCCGACTGCGCATGAACCGTTACAACAGACCCCCGTTCAGCTACACTGGTATATTTCCGGGTGTTGTCATCATCGTCCCCACCGAACAATGAACTAAAAAACCCACCAATTCCACTATTGTGATCATCGTCGCGGTCTACCTGCGTCGAGCTATCACTGTAATCTGAAGTAGTCTGGGCTGACAGATCAATACTATCGCGTGAGAAACCACTGCTAACCAATTGGTCCACCGCTCGTTGCGCTTCTGCTGCGCTGTCAAATACGCCGATTACTGTTTGTTGTGCCATTGTCTTGTGGTTTGTTAGTTTGAAAACTATGTACTCTGCATTGGTAATTGCGTTTCAGGAATTTGACGTCCGTTCAATGTGAACTTCTTCCTGACGAAGCGTCACTTGCCGGATGTCGCGTTCTTCCGTTCGTTCTCTGGTTACGTGCACCTCTTCAACCAGCAGTAGCCTCTTCTCCGTTATCAGTACCTCCTGGATAACCGGAATAATCATTGTCTCGCCTTCCTGCCGAACAGGGGGAGCCGAATCGACGTACTGGTTAATAGGAACGCGTTCAACGCGAACGTTCTCGTGTACAACAGGTACTTCAATCGCCTGCTGTTTTTCGTGCACCTTTTTAACAATCGTTACCTGGCCGGTCTCAACAATACGCTTATCAATGTGCACCTGTTCTTCAAAAACGGGAGTGATCACTTGCTGAGGCTGATCATGGGGCTCTTCCTGTTCCGAAAATTGTGGGGTCAAGTTCATACGTAGTATTGAGGTCAGCTAGTGCTGTTGCTGCCGAATAGATCAAATACCGGTCCAACTGCTGATTGTCTGCGTATTAGCAGATCAAGCCAAGCCGATTTGTATAATATATTCTACATATTAAGTAGTCTATTTTCCCGATACGTGTATGCCACCCTAATTTCCTTGGAATATTATATTTTCATAAAACTTTAGAATTGAGTTTATCCCCACGCTGATTTTACAGACAGCTTATTTTCTCGCACCGGGGGCTCAGAATGTTGGCGCTGACCTATACAATACTTAAGTGTTACGGGTAAGGCAAGCGTAAGCAAGTTGTAGAGATAAATACTCAGGATTGCCCATGTTTTTTGCCAACTATGAGTTTTCAGCTAAAAGTTTTATGACTGATAATCAAATACTTGCGTATAAATATTTGAACTGGCACGGTTTTGACTAAACTGATAGCGTTCTCAGAACTAACTAAAACGCTTACAACTATGAAAGGTTTCGTGACAGGCATTCTAGCAGGCTTAGCAGTCGGCTACTTGACAGCCCCAAGAAGCGGTAAAGAAACACGCGACAAGTTAACGGACGAGGCTAACAAGCGTTCGAAGGATCTTCAGGATCAGTGGAACAAAAACGTAGCCCAAGTCAAAGACGGATACGAACAAGTAAAAAGTCAGGTTAACCAGTACGTTGGTCAGGCCCAGGAGAAAGTCAATGAATTCAAAGACCAGGCCCAACAAGCGGCAAACGGATCTAAGACCAACAATACGAACAATGATCCTGTAGAATCAGGCGTATACCATACCGATGGTGCGTTCTAATTCAACCAAGTGCTTTCTGATTTACTCAACACACTGAAGAATACCCCTGCCCCAGCTGGACAGGGTCAGATTACGATCTCACTCAACGTTATTGACTAATTTACCAGCGCCATTTAAGACGCAGCACTACAAAGGCCGGAGCTATCGTTCCGGCTTTTGTTTTTGATACGTATGTACTGCCTGGCCCCCACCATCCGGAACCGAGCGTTTGTCGAAGGCTATTAAACTAATTATACAGGTTGGGTTTTGGTGCGGGTGATTTGTTTACTTTAGCAGACAAATCGAAAAACAACTCCTACCATGTCAATCAAAACAACCTTTGGTCTGCTTCTGACAGCCGTTCTGCTGTCGTTGAGTCACCTGACCGGACAAGCCGCTAAAAAACCATCAACCGTTACCGTTTCGCAGATGGTGGCTGAGTGGCAGCGGGCAAAAGAATACACCAAAGAATATCTGGATGCCATGCCCGAAGATGGAGTAGGCTATAAACCTACCGCCGAGATCCGCAGCTTTGCGGAGCAGATGCTTCACCTGGCCAACGGCAACTTCAACATTGCCTCCGCAGCCAGCGGCAAAGCCAACCCGTATCAGGGCAAAAACCTGGAAAAGCTGGACGAGTTCAAAACGAAAGCCGCACTGACCAAAGTCGTTCTGGAGAGTTACGATTTTACTATCGACGCCTTAAAATCGATGACCGACGCCCAACTCGGTGAGAGCGTGAAAGTATTCGGACGGGATATGACGCGCGAAACGGCGTTTGCCAAAGAGTTTGAGCACCAAACGCACCACCGTGGCCAAACGACCATCTACATCCGCATGAAGGGTATTAAACCCCCGAATGAGAAACTGTTCTAGTCCATTCGTTGGACATGAATGAGCGGGCGTTACGTATTGATGGAATAGTCAGTACGTAACGCCCACTCAATTAGTACGCATATCTAATCAATACGTTGCTATAGCGTCTGAACGGGTGTGTTTGGGGTTGGTCTGTGCAGTTTTAGTCAGCAGCCGATCTACGGAATACCGACCACTCCCGATACGTACCAGGGCCAGACTCATACCGAAAATAAGCAAATCCATCTCGTAGCCCTCCCCCGGTTGATTACCAAACCAGTTCATCGAAAAGCCGAATGGCAGGTGAGTGGTCAGCATGGCCCCGAGCATAACGGCAAAAGTTCCCAGCGCATTCAGGCGGCCTAAAAAACCAATTAGTAAGCTCACGGCCCCCAGGGTTTCAATCACAATCGTCAGAAATCCTATGATCCAGGGCAGGTGCAGGGTTTCGGTAAAGAACTGCATAGTGCCGCTGAAGCCATAACCGCTGAACCAGCCTGCGGTCTTTTGCAGACCATGATAAAGCATAACAACACCGAGAGGTATGCGAAGCAAAATTCCTACAAAGCTATTGTTGGTATATATGAGTCGTTGTAACATTGTTTTTTGTCGTTTACGGTTCAAGGAACGGGGTTGGTGAACGTTAGTTCTGCGTGGGTAGTGGATCGTAGAAAAACTGTTCGCGCACAATCTTGCCGTCGCGCCAGTGCTGCACCGACACCTGCGTGTAATCTTTACGTCCCCATTCGTTGTGCGTGTAATCGTACTGCCAAACGACCATCGTTACGTTATCGCCAGCAGCTACGTCGAGTACGCGAATCGTGCGTAAGTCGGTTATGCTGGCAAAGAAATGCTGTTCGCGCTGGCGGTTAGCGGCTTTACCCACCGTAGGCGGCAAAGCGTTTTCCTGCATCACGACGTCCTCGTCGTAGTACCGCTCAAACGCTTCCATAGCCTGCCCCTCAAGCACAAGGCTGTTCAGGGTGTTGATCGTAGTCAATAGTTTTTCCATGGTGTTGTTTATCAGTTATTTGACAACACAAAGCTACGGCACCCACCTGGCAGGGTGCCTTGACCTGGTTTAGGAAATCGTATTGACCTAGTTCAAGATTTTCGGGTGACCATCTGCCGACGGATCCGGCTCAGGAACTCCGGTGTAAAGCCCAGGTAGGAAGCGATTAAATGCTGCGGTACGCGTTGATCAAGACCCGGATACTGGTTCAGAAAGTGCCGATACCGTTCTTCGGCCGTCTGGCTGATAGTCGCAATAACCCGCTGCTCGGCGGCTACGAAGGCCCGCTGCGTGAGAATCCGGAAGAACCGCTCGAACTTGGGGACGCGCTCATACAACGTTTCCAGCGATGCATGATCGATTTGCAGGAGTTCGGCATCTTCGAGCGCATCGGTATTATAGGCCGCGGGTGACTGCGTCAGAAAACTGCACAAATCACCCGCCCACCAGTTTTCAACGGCAAACTGCACGACGTGCTCGTTAGCCCGCTCATCGACAAAATACGTACGCAGACAACCCTTTACCACGAAGGAGTCGTATCGGCAGACGTCGCCCGCCTGAACCAGGTACTGGCGTTTCCGCAGGAGCTTATACCGTAGCAGGGACGTAAACGTAGTTGCTTCGTCGGGCGTAAGGTCAATAAACTGGCTTACGTGAGCAAGAATGGCGTCGTACATAGCGGGCAGGAAATTCGATAAAAAACGGATCGCGAACGGTTTTAAAGTTAGCACTCGTTTTTAGTTTTTCGTTCTGGCAGGAAGAATACAGAAACGCAGTTCAAAAACAGTCTGATGCGTACGATACGTTGTCGGTTGAAAACCCGATTACCCGGATCGAACAAGGCCAATACGGCCAGTACGGCCTGATCTGGACTGCACTGGTAGATGACCGGACGCCTGCAATAATCCGACTTGGAATTTTCGGCCATTACGTATCAGATACAGAAAGGTTCCCGTCTGAATTCGTCTTCGGCAAAACAGAGTTGACCCCAATAAATTATCCGTTTATGGTCGTATACTTTGTAAGTTTGTCTGGTGCAGTAAAAGCCAACCTGTATCTGCGTTTATTATCAAATCACTGAAGTAGTTATGGCAAACAAATTTTTATTCATTCTGGCGGGCAGCTCACTGGCGTTAACAGCTTGTGGTCAAAGTGCGTCTACCAATACGGCAGCGTCTGCTCAGACGGCAGATTTGCCGTCTGTGGAGACTAAAGAGCCCAATTCAGCCTATAAACCCGCATTTGCGGGCCAGACCCGAATTGCCGGTATCAAATCGGCCACACCTTACGAAGGCAAGGTGTTGTCGGAAGCGCTGAAAAGTCCGTGGGGCATCACCAGCCTGCCCGATGGTCGACTGCTCATCACTGAGAAAGAAGGAACGATGCGTATCGCCACCCCGGCCGGTAAGGTAAGCGGCCCGATTACGGGCCTGCCAAAGGTTAACCCGGCTGGCCAGGGCGGACTGTTAGGCGTTCGGGTCGATCCTGATTTTGCAACAAATCGCATGGTGTACTGGGTATTCTCCGAGCCACTACCCGAGGGCAATCTGACAGCTGTGGCGAAGGGGAAATTATCGGCGGATGAAACCAAGATTGAAGGCGCAACGGTCATTTACCGGGCCACTCCAGCGTATAAAGGCACCCTGCATTATGGCGGCCGAATCCTGATCGATCCATCGGGTAACCTGCTGATCAGCACCGGCGAGCGTTCCGACAAGGTGACCCGTCCGCAAGCCCAGTCCATTAACTCGGGATTGGGTAAAGTAATTCGCATCACCAAAGAAGGCAAACCCGCTTCGGGCAATCCATTTGCGGGCCAGGCCGATGCCAGACCTGAGTTGTATTCGTACGGCCACCGGAATGTACAGAGCCTGGCTCTTCATCCGGTAACGGGCGATCTGTGGGAGGCTGAATTCGGCCCACGAGGTGGGGATGAACTGAATCTGGTGAAGCCCGGAAAGAACTATGGCTGGCCTACCATTACATATGGTATTGAATACAGCGGTGAAAAAGTAGGCGAAGGCATTCAACAGAAAGAAGGGCTCGAACAGCCGGTCTATTATTGGGACCCGGTTGTGTCGCCCAGCGGCATGACGTTCTACACCAGTGATGCCATTCCGGAGTGGAAAAATAATCTCTTTGTTGGCTCACTGAGCGGGATGCACATCGCCCGGCTGGTCATCGAGAACGATAAAGTAGTTGGCGAAGAACGACTGCTGGCGGGCGATTACCAGCGGTTCAGGGACGTAACGCAGGGCAAGGACGGTGCGCTCTACGCTGTCACCGATCAGGGGCGGTTGTATCGCGTCTTTAAAAAGTAATTGCAGGTATAGTCTTTTTGGTGCCTGATAAGCAGAGCAGGCACCAAAAACGTTTCGATCCCTGTCGGGCGTTTTAAACTGGCCGATAAGAGGCTCAAAAGACAAAGTTTTTTGAGCCTCTTATCGGCCAGTAAAGCCTGTTGCTTGTTCCGTGCTTCCTGAATCTTGTTCTCACTCAATAAGCATTCACCAGCTTCCAGTGCCCCGCGCACCTTCTCCACCGGCACGGTTTTCGTCGCTCATAGCAATTGTACCTTATATAGACGACGATCGACCCGTTCACAAGCCCTTTGTATAACTTGTCAGAATTACGCAGGTTTCGTCGGCTTTCTTCATCCGTAACAGCTCATCAGTGACCATAAACGGTAGAAGTCGAAGACTGACGGGTCAATATAGCGGAGACCACCTTGCTTACCGGAGCAACGGGTTTCTTAGCGGAAGATTTAATTACGTGCGTCCGGCGGTTAGCAATGCGTTGGCGTAAAGCAAACCAGCCCTCTTTTAAAGGGTCATAGCCGGCTAGTGAGGTCGATAATATGTAGAAAGGGACAAACACCAGCGCCATCCACTCAAAGTACAAAATTCCAACGACCAGGTAGGTTGCAACCGCCAGGCGCAGCACTAGTTCCAAAGGACTAGTGATATTAGGTTTGATCTGGCTCATGGTTATGTCTTGGTTTTAATTATAAATGGAGAATGGGCCAGGACCGCCAGGGGAACCGGTCCCAGCCTGATTTATATTAGTCCATACAGGCAGTTAGTACGGTATTTAACTGAGCCTTCTCTTCAACCGTGAGCTTGGCTAACGGGGCTCGTAGTTCACCTCCGTCAACCCCTTGTAGATCCAGGCCAGCTTGAATGGCTCGGGGCAAGCCTTTCTGAACAATGAACTGGAGCAGATCAAATTGCTGATAAAAAGCCTGCTGAGCCTTGCTCCACTGCCCCCGTTGAAACGCGTCATAAAGTTGGATGTTCAGCCCCGGAATCAGATTGGGTGCCGCTGTACACCATCCGCGTGCTCCGGCCGCCAGAGCTGCCAGGGCGAGTGGATTCGAGCCGTTGTAGAAAGCAACTTCCTCGCCCAGTTGTCGACGCAGGTAGTGCATTCGTTGCACATCACCGGTGCTTTCCTTAATCATAGTGATGTTCGGAATGCGCAGCAGCCGTTTCAGGAGGGCCGGTGACATATCTACCCCGCCAGTGGCTGGGTTGTTATAGGCCATAATGGGAATGGAGATGGCCTTAGCCACGGTATCGTAGTGAGTAACGATCTCGTCGTCGGTTAGCCGCCAGTAACTCATAGGAATGATCATGACGGCGGTCGCACCGGCCCGTTCGGCGAACTGAGCGTGGTAGACGGTGCGTTCTGTAGTCAGGTTAGAAACGCCCACCAACACTGGCACCCGGCCATTAACCTGCTGCATCGTCGCTTCGGTTAGGGCTTCTTTTTCTTCATCAGTTAGGTAGGGCAACACGCCGGTACTGCCCAGGGGAGCAATACCATGTGACCCGGTAACGACCAGCCGTTCGACCAGCGATTTGAATAAATCGAGATCAACTTTGCCCGCCTGGTCGAACGGGGTGATTGGATAAGCGATAACGCCGTGAAAAGGTACGTTCGTCATGAAAGAGGTAAAAAATGGCCGGAGCATCATTACCCCGGCCGGGTGAATTTATAGATCGCGTCCTTCTTCTTCGCGCAGGGCGACACCTAAGTTTTGCAACTGGGGTGCGTTCTCACACGCCAGATATCTGGCCGGTTCGGTCGAGCTGGTATTCTGATGGCGGTGCCAGGCCCAGGACGGAATGTAAACAGCGTCGCCAGCTTGCCACTCAACGCGTTCACCTTCAATCTCGGTCCAGCCTTTGCCCTCTAGTACGTACAGTACGGTTTCGTAGGTATGCCGGTGCCGGTTGGTCAACTGGTCCGGCAGCAGACCACCGATAGTCATGCTAACGTTTTTAGTGGGCAGGTCAACAAAGAAGACTGGGTGCTTCCGCTCCGTTGAGAACTGGTTGTGTTCGCCAGCCTGTTCGACATTGCGGTGAATCAGCTTATCGGGGCGCCGAAACTGAGGCCGTGCATACGTTTTGTGAAAATCATTCGACGAGAATATCTCGTTTTTTTCGGGTGAATGCAGTGTTTCCATGTGTGTTGCTTTTAGTTGGTCTGCCATCCGTTTTGCTGGATGACGATGCAAAAGTGTCGTATCTTTGGACCAGCATTGCCATCCAGTTTTCATAAACTTACATGGGCCAGTTACGACCTTGGATATTGAACCTTTCTCTGGATTGGGAAGGAGACCAACCCATTTACCTGCAGATTGCTGATTATTTGCGGGAAGAAGTTAAACGGGGGAGACTTGCTCCCAATAGCGCCCTACCAGGTAGTCGACGCTTGGCCAAGCAACTGGCGGTCAATCGAAAAACAGTCGTCATGGCCTATGAGCAACTCCTTTCGGAGGGCTGGATTATAAGCCGCGACAAAAGTGGAACGTTTGTTTCGGGGCAATTACCCCAACCGCCCGCTGCATCAGCTAAATTGGTTCCCGCCCATCAGCCGCCCCTCCTTCGCCCATCGGATTTGCCCCTTTCCCCTTCATCAGTGGGTATAGTACCCCGAATCATTTTCTCCGATGGCATTCCTGACGTGCGATTGGCTCCGCTGGATCAACTGGCCCAGGCGTACCGGCGCATTTTTAACCAGAAGGCTCGCTGGCGGCTGATGGGCTACAGTAGTGAACAGGGAGATGAACGACTCCGTCAAAGTATAGCTACGATGCTGGCCCTGCACCGGGGAATTCGTGTTGCTCCCGACTCTATCCTTATTACCCGAGGCAGTCAGATGGCGCTCTACTTAACGGCCATGACGCTGCTCGAACCCGGTGATACCGTGTTGGTTGAGAATCCAGGCTACGCGCCGGCCTGGGACGCTTTTCGCCAAGCCGGGGCCAGGCTGATGCCAGTACCTGTTGATAAGTCTGGCCTTGTTGTTGATCAGGTGGAAGCGCTTTGCCAGCGACATCGGGTGAAGGCGCTGCTCGTAACGCCCCAACACCAATTCCCTACTACAGTCACCTTGAAAGCGCATCGTCGGCTGACCTTACTGGAGCTCCGCGAACGGTACGGGTTTACCCTTATTGAGGATGACTATGACCACGATTTTCATTACGGAGTTAAAAGCCCCTTACCCCTGGCTAGCTACGAAGCCAGCGAGCCAGTCGTGTATATTGGATCGCTGAGTAAATTGATTGCGCCGGCGGTCAGGATTGGCTTTATGACAGGTTCATCGTCGTTGATCCAGGCAATGGCCCGACTGCGCTCAATTATTGACCGGCAGGGCGATGTGGTGCTGGAACAGGCAGTGGCCGGGCTAATGGAAACAGGCGAAATTCAGAAACATGCCCGTCGTGCCTTATCGATTTATCGGGAACGGCACCGGGCAATGGGCGATCTGCTTCATCACTATCTTAATGATCGCGTAGATGTTTACCCTCCCGATGGGGGACTAGCCTACTGGGTTCCTTTTCGTCAATCGCTCGATCTGGTGCCCCTTCGACATCAGCTAGCCATTCAGGGAGTAAGTTTCATTGATACAAACCGCTTTTCGTTTGATGACCAACCGCTTAATGCCTTACGGTTAGGTTTTGCTTCCTTAACTACAGAGGAAATGGAAGAAGGTATTCGCGCTATAAAAACCGCATTAGATCGCCTTTAGTCATCTGATAGATTTTGTCGATACCCTATTGATAAATAAAATATACCATTTTTATATTTAGTTAGGATTCCTAATTAAATTTGTGTCGGATTTTAACTGACTCTATCATGAGCGATCAAAACACAATACCAGGGTACATCTTTGGGCGGCAACCCCTTACATCGCCAATTTCTGTTGAGGAACTGGCCCTGTTGAAACAAACTGTCTTGTTTACTGAGGATGATGCGCGCCTGCTGCGGCTGGCTGGTGACGTATTGGCCGATCAGACCGAGGCTATTCTAGACGTCTGGTATGGCTTCGTGGGTAGCCACCCGCACCTGCTACGTTACTTTGGCCAGCAAGGTCAGCCCGACGCACACTACCTGGCAGCCGTTCGAAAGCGGTTTGGTCAGTGGATTACAGATACCTGTACTCGCCCTTACGACGAAGCCTGGCTGGCCTATCAGCAGGAGATCGCCCTTCGTCATCATTCGATCAAGAAAAATCAAACGGATGACGCCAAAGCCGAACCAATCATTCATCTGCGGTACATCCTGGCCTTCATCGTACCCCTTACACTTACTATGAAGGATTTTCTGGCGGCCAAAGGGCATGATGCCGACACTGTAGCCGGTATGCATGCCGCCTGGTTCAAAGCCGTTACGCTTACAGCCGTGCTATGGAGCCATCCCTACGTTTATCCCGAAGAATTTTAATAATCGCTAACTCTCTCAAACTATGCAAGTTTCTGTTTATGATACCTACGTTACCCGTACCGACGGGGCGATCATGCACTTTGATATTCTGGTGCCATCTGCATTAACCAGCCAGGCAACGATCCATGAATATGGGCAAGCTTATTTGGCGACCAAAGGCCAGGCTGGGCAGCCACTAACGGCAAGAGAGTGCCGCTTTTGTCACATTGAAGAGGCTACCGAGGCAATGCAGGAAAGCATCGCTAGTCAGGGCTTTCACATCATTGAAATGCAGGGCTGCTGACCATTCGTCAACTCCCTGGCAGTCCCCATTTTTCTCAGTCAAAAAGTTTTCGTTTACTAATCAACTTAGTCCATGTATACATCACTAAAAGCAACGCTGTTCGCCTTTGTGCTGACAGCTTCAGCGGTAACGGCTCAAACCCACAAGCCCGCTACGGCCTATAATAACGCCGATTTCAACATCAAATCGGCTAGCATTGTCTACGACAACACGCTGGATATGCTTATTTTCGAGATGAAGGTGGAAGGAGCCGCCGGCCGCACAGTGCCCAAAGGTGTAGGCAGCATGAATGGCGCGCCCGTTCTGGCCTACGTATTTCCAACGACGCTCAAACCGACCGATGTAGGCTTTTCCAATACCGAAGGTATTGTAGCGATGGGTCTTACGTCTCACCCCGATATGGACGACACTCCGCTTTGGGACGAGAATAACGACGGCATTTTCGACAACGACGGCGTAGTCTGGCACCCACACTGGGTTGTACTGACCAAAGACAGCCGGGTACCGGGCGGTTTGAGTGTGAAGGAGTTCAGGAAAGAAGATAAGGCTGTTACCTTACCTAAAACTGCGCCGGGTGTGCCGATGTATTTCGATTCGCCGGGCTACAATGTGGTGACGCGCGGTAACGCAATTCGGATGGGAGTTCCGGCTTATCGGGTTAACAATCAGAAGGATTTCAAGTTTGATGCGGTAAGCTGTTACCTGGAAATGAATATGGGGGGCGATCATGCCAATCATGAAACATCAGCGTCCAAACCTACGCTTGGGGTGTATGCGGTATACACCGTGCTGTCGGGTAAGTTGACCTTACCGTATACGGTTACAGCAAAAAAATAACTCACTACGTTATACAGCTTTACCATGGACACGATCACCCTGATTCCCAACAACAGTCTGCTAACGCCCACCCCGGAAGAAGGTCGGCAACTAGCCATCAAAATGGCCCGGCTCATCATCAAGGCAACCCAGCCCGATGAGCAGAAACGAATTCAACTCCGGGACGTATATGCCAATGACGCGATGATGCTGATCGCCATTGGACAGACCGTCGCCACCGAATTCGCCACTATTGCAGCGGCAAATAACTATTGGCAATCGAAATGAACGACTCAACTGCGTATCGCACGTATTTGAAAGACCTGGTGAGAAGGCGAAGCTATGTAAAAGTCCAATATTTTACCGAGCTTCACGAGCTGATTACCCTGAATGCGCTCGTTATAAGCCTGACTACGGAGGGCAATGACCCGATGGTCGTTCTCTCAACGGGGGATCGAGTTCCCTTACCCAAACTGGTTAGTGCCGGAGGGGAATTTGCGCCCCAGTACGAAGGCTACGCGCCTTACTGTGAAACCTGCGATTGCTGAATGGATGATTCTGTTTTTGACTTAGGCCGACAAAACAGCTCGGTCGATGCCAAGATTGTGGCGGGGCTGGAACGACTGGGTGAAGTGTTCCGTACACTGCTCTGGCAACAGAGCCGCGAAACCGGCCTAAGTCCGATTCAGATTCAACTACTTCTGTTTCTGGCTTTTCATGACCCGGCCAAATGCAAAATCGGGTATTTGGCCGCCGAGTTCAACTTAACCAAGCCGACCATTAGTGATGCCGTGAAGGTGCTGGTTCAGAAAGAGCTGGTCGCGCGGATCGTCGATCCCACCGACAGCCGTAGTCACAGTTTGCAGCTAACCCCGGCGGGACAACGAATTGTCGATCAGACGAGTGGTTTCGCTAACATTCTGAGCGAGTTGGTAGGACAGTTGACTGGCGAGCAGAAGACATTACTTTACGAAAGCTTGTTTACGCTCATCTACGGACTACACCAACGCGGTCTGATTACGGTGCAGCGAATGTGCAAGACCTGTAAGCACTACCGGTTTGACGGGCAGATTCATTACTGTGGCTTATTGAAAATACCGCTGGAAGCGGATCTGCTCCGGCTGGACTGCCCGGAACATACCCTGCTTTAAATCACTGATACAAGGTTTTGGGCAGCAATTAATCTGGCAATACGTACCCGAATGAAACGGCTGACTTAGACTTTCAACGATCAGACTTGGCCCAACTCCCCACTCATCTATAATGTCCCGAAACCGTCTGCTTAGGTTACTCCCCACGTTCCTTTAACGCGGACGGTACGTTCCTATTACGACTTACGAACGCTGCTTATAGGCCCTCAACCACCCGTCCACTACGTCCGCTACGGTAAATCGGACGCCTTTAAACTGTTCTGGAGGGGTTGTATTCAGCGCCTGCTGGAGTTTCAGAACGTTTGGGTAAAAGTTGACGCCCTGTTCCTGAAACTGTTCGTCAATGGCCCGCAGCACCCGTTCAATACCGTACATATCGAAGCTCCAGTTTTGCAGGTTATTGCTGTCCCGAATATCGGCAGCTATGGCTGAGGCCATCCACCCAATGCTCTCATTGAGTGCCTCCGCAAACTCCTTTGGTCGACTAACAGAGTTGCCATCCAGAAAATAATACACTTCCCGGTACGTCCTTTGGTTTTTTAAAAGTGCCAGAAGTTCAGACTCCCAGTTGGGGTGCGCTTTGATTTTGGCAATAGCCGCCTGACGAATAGCCTCCTCCTGAAACCGGTTTGTATGCCCCAATAGATTAATGATAGGGTCTTCGGGCTTCTGAGTAGCAATAAAATCCAGGGTTTCCTGATGCCATCGTTTCTCCTGCTCGTTCCGGGCGGCCAGTTCCCGTTCCGAGTTCCGGGCCGACTCCCGTACGTACCCTAGTGCCAACCCGCCACTGTACAGAGCGCTGGTGCCGAACGCAGCAAAAAAGAAAAGCTTGAACAGAGTGGGCGGAAAGCTGGTCTGCCAATTCGGGTTGAGAGCAAAAAAGCAGGCCGCTAACCACAGCAGCGGAATCCAAAGCTGGCCGTGCCACACCGCGATCCCGTGCAGAAACGGAGGGTAGGTGTTGTCATCGGTACTGTGCCACTCCCATTTGAAAACAGCGCAGAAAAATATGGTTATGACCACAAATAACCAGCACGCAAATACCGCACCCGTCCGTAAGCCAGCGTCAGTGGCTAGCCAGTTAAATCCACTTCTGGCCGAAATCGTCAGGGTTAAGACCAGGCTGCTGACCGCAAAGCCCAGTCCTAAAAAAGCCAGTACAAGGCCGTAGCCCATTCCATTGTCGCCACTCATAGACGGTTTAGAGGCTGTAAGCAAGGCCAGACCGACGTAGAATAAGGTGGTAATTGTAAAAAAGATATACCCAAGCATGGTTGTATGATTACTTCACGTCAAAAGTGCGGCTGTTGGGCCTGCCGAGCAAAGGAAATTACCTCATCGGTTTCGCTTCGGCCGCCAGAGACAGAGTATTGAGCAACGTACCCGGATCACCCCGCCGATTTTTGAAGTGCGTAAAGTTGTTGCCATCGTAGCGGTTGAGGCCGTCGAACGTTCCAATCCACAAAAAACCGTCGCGGTCCTGTAGGAAACAGCTTACGGTGTTAAACGATAGACCGTCTTTCTCCTGAATATGCCGGACTTCAAATTGCGTCAGGCGATCCTGCTCGCTGACAACGCCTACCCAGGTCAGAAGCCAGCTCACCCCGGCTACCTTCAGCCATTTCGCCACGCTTATGGTCCGAAAAGCAGGTAGCGTCAAGGCGTTCATAGCGATAAAGCAGTGGGATAGATACCTTAAAGTTTTGCTTTCGTACGCTGAACTGCAACAAAATGAGTATGAGTTGTTACGTACTCAATCCGAATGACGCACAAACCGCAATCAGTCGCAGAGGATTAACAAGCCGATCATTATTCAATGAGGGTAGCCATTACGTTTGGAGCTTGCTTAAAACGCAACAGGAGATGGCGTGAGCCATCTCCTGTTGCATTGCAATTGAATATCTTGGGTACGTAACGTGCTGTACAGCGCTCGTTATTCCCATTCAATCGTGGCTGGCGGTTTAGAGGAAATATCGTACACCACGCGGTTCACGCCTTTAACCCGGTTAATGATCTCATTCGATATATTGGCCAGGAACTCGTAGGGCAAATGCGCCCAGTCGGCGGTCATACCGTCGACGCTGGTTACGGCCCGCAAGGCAACGACTCGCTCGTACGTCCGTTCGTCGCCCATAACCCCTACGGACTGCACCGGCAGCAGCATCGCCCCGGCCTGCCAGACTTTATCGTATAGCCCATCGCGCTTGAGACCATCAATGAATAAGGCATCTACCTGCTGGAGAATTTCGACTTTTTCGGGAGTTACATCGCCTAAGATACGAATGGCTAAGCCAGGACCGGGGAACGGATGGCGACCCAGAATAGCCTCGGGTAAACCCAGCGTTCGGCCCACCGAACGTACCTCATCTTTAAACAACGTATTCAGCGGTTCAACGACCTTGAGCTTCATAAAGTCAGGCAGACCGCCTACGTTATGGTGCGACTTGATGGTAGCCGAAGGTCCTTTAACCGATACGGACTCAATGACATCCGGATAAATGGTACCCTGCCCGAGCCAGGATACGCCCTCGATCAGGTGGGCTTCGTGGTCGAAAACATCGATAAAGGTTTTGCCGATGGCTTTCCGTTTCGCTTCCGGATCAGACAGTCCGGCCAAGGCGGTATAGAACTGCTCTTTCGCATCAACGCCTTTTACGTTCAGGCCCAATGTCTTGTACGACTCCAGTACGCCCGAGAACTCATCTTTACGTAATACGCCGTTGTCGACAAAAATGCAGTACAGATTTTTGCCGATGGCCTGGTGAATGAGCATGGCTGCTACCGAGGAGTCGACCCCGCCCGATAAGCCAAGCACGACTTTGTCGTCGCCTAATTTTTCTTTGAGCTGCGCAACCGTGGTATCGACGAAGGATTCGGCGGTCCAGTTTTGGGAACAGCCGCAGATGTCAACGACGAAGTTATGCAGCAGCATTTTACCCTGTAGCGAGTGAGTTACTTCGGGGTGGAACTGAATGCCGTAGGTCGGTTCGCCATCAACGGCAAAAGCCGCTACGTGGACTGTATCGGTTGAGGCAATGACCTTAAACTGTTCCGGTACGCTTGTGATGGTGTCCGCGTGCGACATCCACACCTGCGAATGCGGGTCTATGCCTTTCAGCAGCGGATTTTCGGCGTTAACTGTGCCGAGTTTGGCACGTCCGTACTCGCGGATCGACGAAGGGGCCACTTCGCCCCCACTCGTATGCGCCAGCAGCTGGGCTCCGTAGCAAACGCCCAGCAGCGGCATTTTATGACGGAAAGCGGCTAAATGAACCAGCGGAGCATCAGCGTCACGGACGGACGACGGGCTGCCGGATAAGATGATGCCCTTTACGTTAGCACTAATCTCGGGAATGTGATTGTACGGATGGATTTCGCAGTAAACGTTCAGTTCGCGTACCCGGCGGGCAATGAGTTGGGTGTACTGCGAACCAAAATCCAGAATCAGAATCTGTTCGGTGGCCATGAATAGGTCTCTAAAATGCAAAGTTAGGGCATTTTTCGATACACTCTTCACCCAATAGCCCAACGGGCAAGCTCAATGCTCAACGAGCAGCCTGCATTGCACCCCTCCATTGCGGTACTGTAACGACAGCACATACGAGCCAACCGGCAACCCGGACACCGAGAACGTCAGCGTCGATGAGCCAACCGGGGGCCGGTCGGTACGCCGTAAAACCAACGCGCCGGTTTCGTCGGTCAGGGTCAGCAGAACCGAGTCGCCGTTCCAGTCGATAGGCAAACGTACCCGAACCTGATCGCGGGCCGGATTCGGATATACCAGGGCTGCCGGGTTGCTGGCGGGCTCATCGCTGAGCGGTTCCAGGGCGGGCGTACTCAGTACCAGTTGCAGCGAGGCCGTCACGACGGGAGAATACGGAGCCTCCGCCCGGCTGCCGGTCGACCGGATCCGGTATTTATACACTTTCCCAATTCGGAGTGAATCGTTCCCGTTGGTCAATCGCTGATCATCGTACGACGTAGCAGAACCCGGCACCCGCGCCAGTTGCCGAAAGGCATCGGCCGTATCCGCCCGTTCAATCAGCCACTGCTCCACCCCTTCGGACTTCTCGTTCCAGATCAGCTTGATCGCGCTAGTATCGACTGGCGTAGCGCGCAAATCGGCCGCTACGGGCAGCGGAGCCGCAATGGGCACCTGGTAGAACGTCAGCGCCCGCATCCCCCGGCGGTTCTTGATCAAAGGGCCGACGTAGTACCCAATCTCCCGATCCTGGTAATATGATGGCATGTACGTCAGCGTTTTGGCTGTAATGGATTTTGTCAGTTTCAGAATCAGTCGATTGCCCTGCTCGGTAACTGATTTGATCAGGCTGCTTTCGCCGTAAGGGTAATCAGTATACACGAAATTGGACAGGCTTTGGGAGAAGCGGGTCCCGTTCGCCGGGTTCAGAATAACCGTATCGGCGGGCCAGCGCATCACCTGACCCGGTTCAAACTCCAGCACGATCTCGTTCTGCTCGGGGGTGCTGTAAAAAATCCGCTGAACATTCGGCGAGCTGATGTTGCTTGTGTCCGCCGTTACGTAGAAGTCACGGGCGATCAGGCGATACAGTTCCAGACCAAACTGCCGATACCCGATCTCATTGTAATGAATACCCTGATAACCGGGCAGGCCGACCGTCGCAATGGGTTCGTTATTGGGAAACAAGCTTTTCGACCGGCGCTGAAAATCCCGTAATGCGCCCGCGCCGATCTTGTTCTCTACCAGTAAATTAAGCTGCGCGTGGTACACTTTGGCCAGACCGGGGTAATCCTGCTTCCAGTACCCATACAGCCGCGGAAACGTCTGCTCATACGCCTGGGGTTCGTTGGCGGCTTCGGCTTCGCCCTGCCGCCAGATCATGGCTTTAGCCCGGTCGGCAACGCCCGCCTTGCGGGCCCGGTACAGCAGCCGCCCATACAGGTTATTGATGGTTGCTGGTTGATCGGGGTCGCGGGCCGCGTGGTTGAAGATAGATGTTGACCCGGCGGCTCCGTTGATCACGGCGGTTGGAATGCCGTGGTGGGTTGTAATCAGGCGCTGCAGCTCTACGCCCCATAAACTATTCGCTCCTTCCGACGTATTGGTCAGGCACCAGGCCGTATCGGCGGGATTATACACCACCTCGCCGTTGTTGACGCCGAAGGTGCGGCAAAACTCATTGCGATACGCGTTGGCATCAAACCGCCCCACTGCGTTCGACTGGCCCATAATCAGGAACACATCGCCACAGACAATACTGTCGCGAAACGCTATTTGCAGGGAGTCCGTCGCGCGGTGCGCAAAGAGCCGAAAACTATACTCACTTAATTCCGAGTTGATAACGGGGTTTAGCGCAAACCGCCCGGTCAGCGAGTCGACCTTGACCCGTTCGTAGCGATAGGGCTGCTGACTCCGGAGAACGACCAGCGAAACCGCCTTTACTTCCTGAGTAGGTGCCCGCCCGGCAATGCCAATACTGCATTGATTGGCCTGATCACGCGGATATAACTGAAGCCGCGCGGGCCACTGATCGAGCAGCACGGTGCCCTGCCCTCTGCCAACCAGAGGTCCAACTAAAGTTAACAAGAGGGCTAGTTGTAAAAATCTCACAAATCTGCGGTATAAAAGAAGTACAAACATAATTAGTTATAACTACGTCTATACAAAGACATTGACTCGTTCACTACAAAGTTGGTAACGTATCTGCCAATTGGTCAAGGGTATAACAAATATTTCGCCCGAGTTTCCTTATACGCCGTTAAAGCCGCAGTCCAGCCTTTCCGGATTTCAACTTCCGACACGCCCGCTCGTAACTGCAGGCGCAGCTGGTCGCTTCCGTAGAGCTTGTCGATGAAGTTGGTACCCAGAATAAACTTGTCTTTACTGGAAGCTTTGTTGTAAAAATCGATCAGGTACTTCAACGTAAAACCCTGGTTACGTGCGTCGATGCGCGAGAGGTCCAGCCCGTAACAAAGTTTACCTTCATTCGGCGGGTTTACCGCACCGGGTTTGTCGACTGGCGTAAATTGATACGAACCGTTCTTCGGGTTGGGCGATCCAATCACCTGAAACTGTTTGTCGGTACCCCGCCCGACACTGACTTCCGTTCCTTCGAACAGACACAGGGATGGATACAATAAGACTGACTGGCGATTCGGCAGGTTCGGCGAGGGCGCAACCGGTAAGTCGTAAGCCGTCTGGTGGGTGTAACTTTTAAGCGGCACCACCGTCAGATTAACCGTTTTGCCTCCGCCTAACCAGCCTTCGCCGTTGATCATGCGCGCTAGCTCACCCACCGTCAGCCCATGAACGACGGGAATGGGGTGCATCCCGACGAATGACTTGAATTTCATATCGAGCACGGGGCCGTCGACGTAATGTCCGTTCGGGTTGGGCCGGTCGAGTACAATCAGAGGTTTGCCGGTTTCGGCGCAGGCCTCCATAACGTAGTGCAACGTACTGATGTAGGTATAGAACCGAACGCCAACATCCTGGATGTCAAACATTACTACGTCCAGAGAGTCGAGCTGGGCGGGGGTAGGCTTGTAATTTTTGCCGTACAGCGAGATGATGTTGATTCCCGTTTTGGCATCGCGGCTACTGGCTACTTTTTCGCCCGCGCTGGCCTGCCCACGGAAACCGTGTTCGGGAGCGAATATGGTTTTGATTTTTACGCCGGATGCGGCCAGGCTATCGACGAGGTGCGTCGACGTACCACCCGTCTTTGTGATGATCGAGGCCTGATTCACCACCATACCCACGCGTTTGCCTTGCAGCGTCGGCAGGTATAAAGCGGTTTGGGCAGCACCCGTCTGAATCGGTGTCTGCGCTTGCGAAACGACGATTTGGCTCATCAGGAGCAGACCGAGTATGACTGTCTTCATAGACGATTGAAAGGGAATAGATGAGGTTATTTAATCAGGTAGTGTAATAATAAACGAGGTTTCTCCGGAATTAGATGTATCGAGCGCCAGTGTACCCTGGTGCCCTTTTGTGACAATATCGTAACTCAGCGATAATCCTAATCCGGTACCCTGTCCCGTAGGTTTGGTGGTAAAGAACGGCTGAAATATTTTTTCTTTCACCGGATCGGGTACACCTGAACCATTGTCGCTTACCATAATCCTGACCCCACCGGCCATTCGGTGCGTACGCACCGTAACCGTAGGTACGTGGGCTGCCCCGTCCTTAATCGACCGCTCCTGAACGGCATAGAACGCATTGTTGAACAGGTTCAGAAAGACCCTGCCCAGATCCTGCGGGGCTACGTTTAGTTTACCCGCGCCGGCATCGAAGTTAGTAACCAGATGGGCGTTAAAATTCTCGTCTTTAGCCCGGATGCCGTGATAAGCCAGCCGTAAATACTCATCGACCAGCGCATTGATATCCGTACGCTCCCGCTGACCACTGCTCAGGCGGGCATGATCGAGCATACCCCGCACAATGCCCGCAGCCCGGTTTCCGTGCTGACTGATTTTCTGAAGATTCTGCTCCAGATCACCTAACAGTTCGGCCTCCAGCCCTTCATCCCGGTTCACTCCTCTATCGCGCTCTTCGTTCAGTTCGGTGACGAGCTCTACCGAAACGTCGGCGAAATTATTGACGAAGTTGAGCGGGTTCTGGATTTCGTGGGCTATGCCAGCGGTTAGCTCCCCCAGGCTAGCCATTTTTTCGCGCTGAATCAGTTGCTGCTGCGTATCGCGCAGATCAGCTAGCGACTGCGTCAGGGCCGACGTGCGTTCGGCCACCTGCCGCTCCAGAGTTTCGTTCTGTTCTTTTAAGATTAGTTCTTTTTCTGTCGACAACTGTTCCACCTGTTTCAGCCGTTCTTCCAGGTTACGGTTCGTCTGCGCGTAGTCGCGAGCCAGGATAACAGCAAAGCTGAGCGGTAGTAGTAAAAAAAAGACTAGATTCGTCACATTACCTAAATATCGGCTGTAAGCAGGATAGTAGTAACTAACCCAGATACTGGCAAGGCTTCCAATTAACAGGACTGCGACCATTGCCAGTAAGCTGAACAGAACAAATCGGGCGTTCGGGTGTCGTCGGCGCAGGGCAATCACACTGATTCGGATGCAATCGAAAAACAGCAGGACTGTAAACGCCGTAATGAACAGGCTTGTAGCGGAATAAGCGGGAACGAAATGCGCTATTATTTTGGGGGCAATCAGGCCGACGACTATGATCCGGAATAACCACGAGAACGGTTGCTGAAGAAACGTGTAATACGCGGTCAGCAGGAAAATCATAAAAGCCATAACGACTGTTCCCTGCGCCAAAAACACCCATTCAAAAACCAACGAATTCGTTACCGTTAAAAATGATTGTGCCAGGACGAAGCTTCCGCAACAGAACAAGGCCATCAGCCCAAAAAACAGATTGACACGTTGTTTCCGGTATAAATAATACAGAAAGTGAATAATGCTTAACATCAGGAATATACCCGCTACCATATAGTTATGGCTGGTACTCGTATATACCCCATTGGCCACCTGCCCAACCAGTCCTTTTGTGGCGACGAGCGTAATACTGAACACAGGCATCAGGGTATGCCAGAATTTAGGCACGTACCAGGGAAGGTGATGCTGCGACAATCGGACCGCTACCAGGTGAGGTCCGGGCGATAGATAAGGTAATGAATAACGCTCCCATGTGGCAGGCGTAAACGGTTCCTCCTGCTGGTCACTTAACCCGACTTTACCCAATTGCTGCACTAAAATACCATCTATATAGAGTTCAGAGGCTCCCATCTGACGAATCTGGGCCGCCAACGGCTCCCTCGCTACTGTCGAATCCAGCGCAAACCTCAACCGAAACCAACCTATTTCTGCTTTCTGAAACTGAGGCAGATCTTTACTGTTTCGACTCGGCCGAATCGTATCCCAACGGCTGTCGTCGAACCCAGGACTCGCCCAGGCCCTGTTATCGCCAGGATGCCAGCGCCAGCCCGATTTAAGCGGAATACCGTCAGCGGGCAAGCTGTCAATATTAACTACCCCCTGAGAGCGAGCCGATCTGAACAGACCGAATAACCCCAACAGAAGAACAAGCCGAACAAAAAGCGTCATGAACGAATTGATTGAACAGCTAAAAATAAGTAGCGAGGGGTTCACTTCATAGCGAACCGTTACGTCTTACCCTTGTCGGTCAGCCAGGAGAAAGCTCATAGCTGCGTTATATAAGGGCTAAGGAGAAACCAGCATTGACAAAAACCGTAGTTTTGTCGTTACTAAGCTAGCCGACCTGGCGAACAATACCCGGTACAGTAAACTCCACTATTTTGAACGTTCCCGTTTTTTTGGCCCGCAAGGTACGACACGCACCGGAGGGTAGTTTTTCGGCTACGGTTACCCGCGTGGGTATCGTTAGCATTGCCCTGGGGTTAGCGATCCTGCTGGTGTCGTTTGCCGTTTTGTTTGGCTTTAAGCGCACCATTCAGCAAAAGATTTTTCTGTTCGGCGCGCACGTTCAGGTAGCGAAGTTCTCCAACAACTACTCCTACGAAGAATCGGCGCTGCCACTGAATACCGCCTTATACCGGGAAGGAAACCGAATTCCGGGCGTGCAGCACATACAGGCGGTGGCTTTGAAAGCAGGTATCCTCAAAACCGATGATGAGCTAACGGGCGTAGTGCTGAAAGGCGTTGGCAAGGACTACAACTGGGCATTACTGCGGGAGTCGCTGGTAGCCGGTACAGTACCGGTTGTCGGGGCCGATACGGGTAACGGATCTACTCAACTGCTGATCAGTCAGACTATGGCGAATCAGCTCAAGGTAAACGTAGGTCAGAACCTACCGCTTTATTTTCTGGGCAGTCCGCCCCGGGCGCGCAAAATGACGGTAGTAGGCATTTACGAAACGGGGCTGGAAGAGGTCGACAAAACCCTGGCTATCGGCGATATTCGGTTGATTCAGCGACTCAACCGGTGGGGGCCCGATTCGGTGGGCAGCTACGAGATTTTCGTCAACGATTTCGACCAGCTGGAACCGGCCATTGCCAACATTTTTGACCGGATAACTCCATCGATGCGGATAACGCGGGTAACCGATCAGTACCGGCCTTTATTCGACTGGATGGTATTGCTTGATCGAAACATGGTCATTCTCCTGACGCTCATTACGTTCGTGGCTTCCTTCAATATGGTGTCGGTGCTGCTCGTGCTGATGATGGAACGCACGCCTATGATCGGTTTGCTCAAAGCCCTCGGCGGAGCCAATCCGCTGATCCGGCGCATGTTTCTGTACGTGGGTCTTAACATGGTTGGCTGGGGGCTGCTGCTTGGCAACCTAGTTGGACTCGGCCTGTGTTTCATTCAGGACCGGTTTAAGCTGATTCCGCTCGATCCGAAGAATTATTTTATGAACTACGTACCCATCACCTGGGACTGGCCGACGATTCTGGCGATGAATGGCGCGGCCGTTTTGCTCATTGCGCTGGTCCTCTGGGTTCCGACGTTTATCATTAACCGCATCCAGCCCGTTAAAGCCCTGGCGTTTAAAAAGTAAACCGGGATTGATCTGATTTGAATTGATTTAACTGAGTGGTTTATTCCGTCAATAGAGGCCAGATGGCCTTCACTCTCAGCTCAATCAGTTTAAATCAGTTCAATCCCGGTTCTTACTGCACTGGCGTTACGGTATAGCCTTTCTTACGTAGCAGGTTCACTACGCCCTTCTCGTTGACCAGGTGACCAGCGCCAAAGGCGAAGAATGTCGGTTTTTCTTTGGCCGCTTTCTCGATAATCGGAATCCAGTTGGTGTTCCGTTCGTTCAGCAGGCTTTCTTCAACCTGCGTAAAATCCCCTCCACTGAACTGGCTGGTTTTCATCATGCTCATCAGTTTAGCCATGTCTTTCGCTTTGTAAGCAGCCAGCAAATCGGCAAACTCTTTCTGGGCCTCTTCGGGCTTGCGCGCCATATCGACCAGGCCTTTGAGCTGCTCCTCCAGGGGTATCTTGTCCAGCGCGGCCAGTTGAGCCTCAATCGTCTCCAGACCAAGCACCTCTTTCTTGTCTTTGGCGGCCATCTCGGCAAACTTCATGTCGTAGGACGCGGGCTGGCAGGGCAGTACGGTCATGTACATCATCGACAGCAGCCCGATTGGTTTCAACATGCCTACCTGCGCTAACCCTACGTTCATTTTCTGTTTCAGGTACGTATCCAGCAATGTATACTCATCGGGTTTCAGCAGGTCTTTCACCGTTTTTCCGTTCGGCATAAGCATGGCCTTCTGCATACTCATCATCATGGATGGGTCATCTAAATCCAGTTCGAGATACACCTGCTGCGCATCAGTCATGGCTTGCTGGGTCGCATCGGTGATGTTCAGATCGGTTGGGCAAACCAGATGGAACGTACCGTACAGATACGAAGGTCTGGACAGACCGGGGCCGGTAACTTTATAGAGTAAGGCATTATCCTGCGCCTGAACAGGGGGGCTGGTTGCGCCCATCCACAGCAGGCCGGTCAGGTATAATCCGGTGGCAACGAGTTTTTTCATAGAGGTAAAGTACGCAAAACGGATTAGCCAACCAAAGCAGTGAACGAATCATTTGGGTCGGCCACCCTACAGACAGGCAGTACAAAAGCAAGTTCCAATGAGATGAAACGCATTCCGCTTTGCTTCGTAACTTTGAGAAAAACATATAACGAACCGTAAGGCGTACCAGAGATGGCTGACGTACCAGCTTGACGTTCCGTCTTTCTTTTTCGTATACTTCATCAATATGATTGCTCAACCCGCTAAATCCGAATCACCAGCAACGCCGGGCTGGACGCATAAAATCAGACTTGTTACGGCCGCTTCACTCTTCGACGGACATGATGCCGCCATCAACCTCATGCGTCGCCTGATGCAGGCATCGGGGGCCGAGGTCATTCATCTGGGCCACAACCGGTCGGTCGCCGAAATCGTCGACTGTGCCATTCAGGAAGACGTGCAGGGCATTGCCGTTACCAGCTATCAGGGCGGCCACCTGGAGTTTTTCAAGTATATGTACGATCTGCTCAACGAACGCGGAGCCGGACACATCAAAATTTTCGGGGGCGGGGGCGGCACCATCCTGCCTTCTGAGATTAAGGAGCTGCACGCCTACGGCATTACGCGTATCTACAGCCCCGACGACGGCCGGGCAATGGGCTTGCAGGGCATGATCAACGATTTGCTCCGGCAATGCGATTTTGAACTGCCAGCTTCGGAGCTACCGGCAGAGCCGTCGCTGCGCGACGATCCTAACCGCATCGCCCGGCTGATTACCACCGCCGAGAATGCCCCCGATCAGTACCGGCAAATGGCTCGTTCGCTCGCTCATTCGTCGGCACTTACAAGCCCGGTACTGGGCATCACCGGAACGGGTGGGGCGGGTAAATCGTCGCTGGTTGATGAGCTGGTGTTACGTTTTCTGCGAACTTTTCCGGATAAAACGCTGGCGATCATCTCCGTGGATCCGTCCAAACGCAAGACCGGTGGCGCTCTGCTCGGCGACCGGATTCGGATGAATGCCATTACTCCCCCGACTGGTGCGCCGGTGCGAGTTTACATGCGGTCGCTGGCCACACGGCAGTCGAACCTGGCCCTCAGCCGCCACGTACAGGATGCCATCGACGTTTGTAAAGCCGCCCACTTCGATCTGATCATTGTGGAAACATCGGGTATCGGTCAGTCAGACACCGAGATTACCGAACACGCTGACAAGACGCTCTACGTAATGACGGCGGAATACGGCGCGGCTACCCAGCTCGAAAAAATCGACATGCTGGACTTTGCCGACGTAATCGCCATTAATAAGTTCGATAAACGCGGTTCGCTCGATGCCCTGCGCGATGTCCGCAAGCAATACCGCCGAAACCACAACCTGTGGGATAATGCGGACGAAGACCTGCCCATTATCGGAACCATTGCGGCCCAGTTCAACGATGCGGGCATGAACACGTTGTTCAGCTTGTTGATGTCGAACCTGGAAATTTCGCTTCCCGACGAAGTGAATCCGGCACCCGAAACCAAAAATCAGCCTACCGCCATTATCCCGGCCGATCGGGTTCGTTACCTGGCTGAGATTGTGGAGGAAAGCCGACGCTACGATGAGTTCGTGACCGAGCAAACGACCCTGGCCCGGCAGCTGTATCAGATTGACGGTACGGTAAAAGTCGTCGCGGAAGGGTCTTTGAAAGAAGAGCTGCAGAAGATTTATGCGACGCTTGAAAGCCGTCTCCACGCCGAATGCCGCAGTCTGTTACAGCAGTGGCCCCAGATGCAGCAACGCTATACGGCTGAGTTTTACGAGTTCAGCGTCCGCGACAAAATCATCCGGCAGCCGCTTTACTCCGAAACGCTCTCTCACCTGAAAATCCCGAAAGTCAGCCTGCCAAAATACCACGACTGGGGCGATATTTTACGCTGGCTGTTGACGGAGAACGTACCGGGTGAGTTCCCCTATGCGGCCGGTGTGTTTCCGCTTAAGCGCGAAGGCGAAGACCCCACCCGGATGTTTGCCGGCGAAGGCGGCCCCGAACGAACGAACCGCCGATTTCATTACGTATCGAAAGGCCTGCCCGCCAAACGGCTTTCCACGGCTTTCGACTCCGTTACGCTCTACGGCGAAGATCCGGCCATGCGCCCCGATATTTTTGGCAAGATCGGCAACTCCGGTGTCAGCGTCTGCACGCTCGACGATGCCAAAAAGCTATACTCCGGCTTCGACCTCTGCGATCCCGCTACGTCCGTGTCGATGACCATTAACGGCCCTGCCCCCATGCTGCTGGGCTTTTTCCTGAATGCGGCCATCGATCAGCAGTGCGAAAAGTGGTTAAAAAAGAGAAGGGAGGAAGAGGGCGAGGGGGAAGGAAGGAACCAAGGGGGGGCAAACTCATTACCTCTTTCCTTCCCCTCGTCCCCTTCCTCCCTTTATTCCGGCCCTTTGCCCGAGGGAAATGATGGGTTGGGGCTGATGCTGCTGGGAACAACCGGCGACAAGGTGCTCCCGCGCGAGGTTTACGAGCAGATCAAAGCCGACACGCTTCGCAAAGTGCGCGGTACGGTGCAGGCCGATATTCTGAAGGAAGACCAGGCGCAGAACACCTGCATTTTCTCGACTGAATTTGCCCTGAAGATGATGGGCGATATTCAGCAGTATTTTACCGACAATCGGGTGCAGAATTTTTATTCGGTCTCGATCTCTGGTTACCACATTGCCGAAGCCGGTGCGAATCCCATATCACAGCTCGCCTTTACGTTGTCGAACGGCTTTACATTCGTAGAATACCATTTGAGCCGCGGAATGCGCGTTGACGACTTCGCGCCGAACCTGTCGTTCTTTTTCTCGAACGGCATGGACCCCGAATATACGGTGCTGGGCCGGGTAGCCCGGCGTATCTGGGCGAAGGCCATGAAACACAAGTACAAAGCCAACGACCGGTCGCAGAAACTGAAGTACCACATTCAAACCTCGGGCCGGAGTCTGCACGCGCAGGAAATTGGCTTCAACGACATCCGCACGACCTTACAGGCGCTGCTGGCGATCTACGACAACTGCAACTCGCTGCATACCAACGCGTATGACGAAGCCATCACCACGCCTACGGAAGAGTCGGTACGGCGCGCAATGGCCATTCAGTTGATCATTAACCGCGAATTTGGCCTGACTAAAAACGAAAATCCGTTGCAGGGCGCGTTTGTGGTCGAAGAACTGACCGATTTAGTTGAAGAAGCCGTTTATCAGGAGTTTCTGGCCATTAACGAACGCGGTGGGGTGCTGGGCGCGATGGAACGGATGTATCAGCGCAGCAAGATTCAGGAAGAGTCGATGTATTACGAAACCCTGAAGCACAACGGCCAGCTTCCCATTATCGGCGTCAATACGTTCCTAGACCCCAACGGTTCACCGACGCTGGTCCCCGCCGAAGTCATCCGGTCAACAGATGAGGAAAAACGGTATCAGGTCGAGTCGTGCCGCCTGTATCAGGAGCGGAACCAGGCCGAAGCGGACAAAGCGTTGTCGGATTTGCAGGCTACGGCTCTGGCCAATGGCAACCTCTTCGAAAGCCTGATGGAAGCGACTAAAGTCTGTTCGCTGGGTCAGCTATCCAATGCTTTGTACGCAGTAGGCGGCCAGTATCGGCGCAATATGTAAACTGCAACATTAGTCTTCAGGCTTTACATCGCTACTTATTTTTGTAGCGATGTAAAGCCTGAAGACGCCGACGTAACGTCGTTATTTCACCGCAATTACCTCGATTTCAATAAGAATATCCTCGCGGGCAATCATCGACACACTCTTCATGTCGACAATCTTTGGCTTTTGGGTAAAGTAAGTTGCCGCCACCGCGTTTAACGCCTGTACCGCGCCGGGATCTACTTTATCGGATGCCCCCTTGACGGAATACGTCACCTGGTTTACGTTGCTGAGTGTCATATTCACCGTTTTGAGCGAGGCTATTATGTTGTCGAAAACCTGCCTCGTCTGCTGGCTCAGGTCTCCCGAACCGACTAGCTCGCCTTTTGAGTTCAGGGGCCGATCTCCACAAACGTATATTTTCTGGCCGGGCGTTGCGGCCTGTACTTCATAAAGATACCCGCTGGGCAGCTGGGGCGTCTCGTTGGGTTGGGCCTGACTACACCCAATCAGGGCCAGACCAATCAGAACACTTAGAAGAAGCTTATTCATGATAAAAATGCTTTGTTGATCAACGGTTGAGATCTATTGATTGCTTCTACAAATTGACGGTGCCTTTCTGGAAAAGCGCGCCAGTCCGCCATCTACTGAATTGCCCGCAGGGTTACGCTGGCCTGATCATCCTCTCCATTGTCGTATCCATTGCCTGGAACGGAATCCGGATCGGCCTGGTCGACGCTCATAATCTGAACCTGATTCGTAAACAAACCGCTGGTCGTTACGTTGGCGGTGAACGTCAGGCGAACCGACTCCCCCGCCGGTATCTGCCCGATTGTGCCATTCACCACCGTCCCGTTTCCCTGCATACCCGACGCTGAACCAACAAAAGCTAAACCCGCTGGCAAGACGTTTTGCACGCCAACAGCCGTAGCCGTAAGCCCGCCCTGATTCCTGACGGTCAGGATAATGTCCACCTGCTGATTGACACGTAGCACCTGGCGACTTAACTGAACCTGTACGCTAAGATCGGCTTTCGATGGATCAGCAACTGGCTGGTTCGGCAGAACGGGTGGTAAAGGTCGCTGGTCAGGATTCGGCGATTCGTACAAAGCGGAACTGGTAGCCGTTGTTCGTACGTCCGCCAGCGCTTCATCATCTTCCCCGTTGGCCGTACCATTGTTTGGGATAGCATTCAGGTCGGTATTAGTCGAAGCGATTAGTTCAGCGGAGGTGCGATACGTACCGGCCGCGCTCAGCCGAGTGACGTAGTCGACATTGACCACCGACCCGGCCGGTATACCCGGTACGGTGGCCCGAACAACACCATCTTCTACCGTTGCAGCGTTGCTGGTGGAAACAACATTCATATTGGGCGGCAGGCGACTTTGCACCGTTACGGCCCCGGCATCGCAGTCGCTTTTGTTCTGTAACAGGAGCCGAAACCGTACCGTATCATATACCATAACAATACGTCTGGTCGTCTCAAGGCTCAGGCCCAGATCGACCGGTGCCCACGTAACGGTTTGCGAGACAACGCCCGACAAACAGCCATAGACCGGGTTTTTCGCCTGCACCGTGTAAACACCCGGCTCCGTGACCACAATAGAGGACGAGCTAAGGCCGGTGCTCCAGGTATTTAAGCCGGTATAGGATGAGGTTAACTTTAAACCTGAACGTCGGCAGATGGCCCAGGTGCCGTTGTCGCTGGACAGTACGGGCGAAGCAGGGGTAACCGTTGTCGGCACAACGACCGCGGGCGGAAAGAATATTCGGTTCAGACTGTCTTTAACGCGGGCCGAATAGGTACCAGCGCCAACTGTCAGGCGCTGAACCGTACTGCCGGTGCTCCAGCGGTATTGATAATTGGAAGGCTGACTCAGCGTGAGCTGATTCGAGTCAGCGCATTGTATCGCTACGAGTGGCTGACTTTCCGCCGGATACGGATTGCTGGAAGCATAGACCGAATGAATGGCCGCGGCCCATAAATCACCCGCCTTAACCTGGCCAGTCGGCGAGAAGTGAATCCCATCCGGCCGGTCGGCCTGGGCGTTTATATTGTCGAGGTCGGGGCCCTGAAAGGCGTTATACCCCGCCCGATTGATGATCTGGTACTGCGCCGACCGCACATTCTCAAACCGTCCGCTCACGAAAGACGAGTAGGCAACGACAACGCCAAGATTCGGCTTGTTAAATTCCGTTCGCAGTTTATCAATGACCCCGGCGTAGTACTTGTAAGTCGAATCCGCCGGGTTACTCCGGTCGTTTTCGCCGTGCTGAACCAGTACCGCCCGTATGCCCGTCGATGGTACGTAGAGGTTCATCAGATTGCGCAGATTTGCGTAAGGCATCCGCAGATCATACCGAATAAAAAAGTGCTCGAACGGAATGTCATACGCGGCCCAGTACGTCTGCTGCATGTTGCTCCCACCAAACCCGGCGTTGTAAATCAACACGGGCACATTGATCCGCTTCACCAGTTCGTCGCCCATGCGACCCCACAGCCAGGCTTCCTGAGCAAACGGAGCGCTGCCGCTGCGCGTAAGCAACTGACTAAACGCTAATCCGGGCAGGTAACGCGTATCGGCGGTGGTCAGGTACTGCTGAAACTGGCTGGTATTCTGATCGAGGGCAACGACCGTTACCCGATCGTCACTAGCCCCGTCGATGGTTGGACATTTATCAACGCCACTGATGATACAACTCGATCCCTGCGCATTCGAATGGCCCATGACGGCAAACACCTCGCCGACCCCAACGCGATCGACCGAATCAATTCCAACCAGATTGCCTCCGCTCCAGCCCCGCACCTGAAGCGTGTACCAGCCGCCCGTTACGTTAATACGTCCGCTAAACTGGCCGTTCGTCGGGTTCGTCTGTATAGTTGTCCAGGCGGTAGTGGTTCCCTGCCCGGCCTTTCGGGCTACAGCCCGCGCTTCAACCACGTCCACAAATTGATGGTAACTACCCGCAATCTGTACTGAAGCCTGGTTATCGGCGTTACGTTGCAGAACCATCCGGCTAACCGGGTGGGTAATTTTAAGCTGAGCCGATGCCGGGAAAGACCCGCCGATCAGCCATACGTGTACTAGATTAATCGCAACCAGTAGGATACGTTTATAAAGAATCACTGTAGTGTAGCGCTTATATTTTTTTTACATAAAAAGCCACAATAATGATGCTAAACAGCAGATTCTGTTATATATTTTAATAAATTACACACATCTTTAAGCAGATGGTAACATATTGAGTAACCATGAAGTAGACAGCGATTCGTCTGAAGTATGACGTAGCCACGTACCCTGAACCGGATAACAATCTGCATGAGAGCTTATATCAACTGTCATTATTGATTCCAACGTAACCCAGCCGTATTGAAGCGCAGTCCGGCCTGGTTCTGACCCGTAAACTGAAGTTGAACGCTCATTGTCCGGGCTGTTTTTAGCTGCTTGATTAACTGCTGTTCCAGATCGAAAAAGACAATATTGGCCCGACCATTGGCCGCGGCCGACAAGGTATACGTAACGGTTGGCTGGGCGTCAAACCGAATACGGGCCTTGCCGCTTTGGAAACTTCGGGTAAACATTCCCTTGGCCACTTCCAGATACACATACGTATCACCGCCCTTAGTACGGATGGTTAACGTAACGGGCGTTCCGCCGGTATAGGGGTACGCCAGCTGAAATTCGTTAGTTGATGTCAGCGTTGCTTTGTGAACGACACCGCCTTTAGCCTCAACACGTTTTTCGTAGCGCCATCCACTCGCCTGAGCGATTTCAGCAGATACGGGTACGTTACGATTTCCCGGTCGGGGGCTGCTGAATCCACCTAGCAGGCTGACGAGAATACCGCCTGTAACGACGTGGCCAATTCGCAAGCGAGAGACAAGGGGGAGACTAGTTCTGATCGAATGCATAAACAAGATTACAGACTAATCACGAATCAGCCAGCAGGCTGTGACGTTAGATCTAGCGTAAGGTCCTTCGGGGGTTATTTAATTGTGAACTCAACCCGCCGGTTCTTCGCCCGTTCCGTTTCACGGGCGTTGTCGGCGATGGGCCGACTCCCGCCATAACCGACGCTGCTGATTCTTGAATCGGCAACGCCTTTCCGGATCAGGTAGTGCGCTACGACTTTAGCCCTGTTTTCAGATAATGCCTGATTCAAACGCGCATCACCGATCGCGTCGGTATGCCCGGCGACAACGAGTTGCCAGGCTGGATGAGCCGTCAAGGCCGCAGCCAGCTTATCGAGGTCAAGAGCGGCTTCGGTTAACAGTACGTAGCTGCTCTGCTCAAACTGAACACGCGGCAAACTAAACGTTGTTCCCCGCTCAATAGACAACGCCGGATCAGTGGCGGACTGACTGGTTGAACCAGGGGCTGCCGCCGAGTTGGTGGTTACCGGAGTAGGCCGGGTTACGAGCGGTTTCTTTGGAACGGGTCTGACCGGAGTGGCTTTTGCAATTGCAGCTGGCTTAGGGGTTGCTGGTTTAGCTGGAATAGTAACCAGAGCAACAGGCGGCTCCTTCTGAAAATAAAAATTAGCCGGTATAATGTCGCCCACGGGTCTCTTCGTATACCGGTCCGGGGCTGGTGCTTTCGCGTCAGGCCGCTCCCAGTAAAGCTGCAACTCACCGCCCAGCATATCATTGAAGTAATCGACCCGGAACGAATAATAGCGGCCCGCCTGCAGCTTGATCGTACCCATATAGTTTTCAGAGTCGTTTAGCTGCCACGACTCGATCACCAGTTGATTATCGACCCATAACCGGATTCCATCATCTACATTTGCGTAAAATCGGTATACGCCCGTTACGGGTGCGAATAATTTGCCGGTCCAGCGAATGGAATAATACGAATGGGGTATTCCCCGGGCGGGGCTACCTTCACTCCAGTTGAAATTGAGCTGACGGTCGATGCGGCTACCGACCTTACGGGCAAAGTTTACCCCTATGAAATACTCACCTTTCAACCCCGTCTGAGCGGTTACCGGGGTGCCGAGTAAGCACCCAACCAAGAACATAACGCCTATCAGCCGTTTCATCCATGTGCCTTTGTAACAAAGATGAGCATTTCAGAAACGGCTTTCGTAGCCCCTGCGGATAATTACGTTTTTTTAACGTAAAGTCTACGTAACGGCCTTACTACGTAGTAAGCTGGGGCGCAGTCTGCGGGCCGAATTTAGTCCGGCTGGCGTAGCCCAGGCCAAGGCCAACACTCGACAGCTTATTCTGGTCGGCAATGGCCGCATCGGGGAAGAGTTGCTTCAAAGTCGTTTGTACGGCCTGCACTTCGGTTGAGCCCCCCGTTAGGATAATCAGGTCAATGGCCGACGCGGGTACGCTGGCTGCTTGCAGACACGCCCTGGCAGCCTCGGAAATCCGCTCAACATCCGCTTCAATCGACGATTCGAACAGGCTGCGTTCGATGAGCGTCGAAAAACCGTCCTCGACAAAGTCGAACATAGCGTTGTATTGATTCTGCGCGGAGAGCGCAATTTTTGCGTCTTCGGCGGCCGACAGCAGCAAATGCCCCGTTTCGCGCTCCAAGACGTTCAGCAGGCGTTTGTATCGCTTTTTATCGTGCGATTCGTGGAGGATTTGCCGGATCTGCATGATCAGTTTAGGCGTATACAGGAAGTTTACCTTACTCCATTCGGCCAGATCGTGATACGGTTTCAGCGGAACGTCTAACTGCTTAGCGCCGTAGGTGCTCCGGTACCCTAATTCAGGCATAATAGCCGCCAGACTTAAGGCTTTATCGAAGTCATTCCCGCCGACCCGAACGCCCGTGTTGGCCAAAATATCGGACGACCGATCGGCTTTCGATACGTATCGGTTCGACAATTTGATAATGGTAAAATCAGAGGTACCCCCGCCCAAATCGGCCACAAGGGCCAGTTTTTCACCCTGGATACGAGCCTCGTGGGCAAAAGCTGCGGCTATCGGTTCGAACTGGAACTCCACCGACTTAAATCCCATGCGCTGCGCAATGGCTGTCAGTTCGGCCTGTGCCTGGGCGTCCGCTTTGGGGTCGTTATCGACAAAGTGAACCGGGCGCCCCATGACCACGTTTTCGATTGACTCTCCGGCCAGTGCGTCTGCTTTATCTTTCAGGTGTTTAAGAAAAGCCGTGATAATCGAGCTGAAATTCATCGAAGCCCCGTTCACCAGCGTGCCCTGCTTCATGAGCGACGTACCCAGCACCCGCTTTAAGCTCCGCATGAACCGCCCGTTCTCCCGGTCGAAGAACGACTGGATAGCCGCCCGCCCATAAACGGGTTTATTATTGATCTGTCGAAAGAAAATGGCGCTGGGAATGGTTACGTGCGTTTGCTCGACCGGCACCAGCGTGATGTCACCGTTCAGGTCGATGGCTATAGTTGAGTTGGACGTACCAAAATCAATTCCGCAGGAATGTGTTGACATGCTTATTCAGGTAACGAGTCTGCCGCAATCCGCCTGCTTCACCGCGAATACGTAGCGTCAGCGCGGACGTAACAGATGGTTAAGGGCAAAAAGAGCGCAAATGTACGCGAATAAAGTATCTGATGACACCAGGGGTTGCGCTTTTTCGGTTCCGTCCAGTAAGTGGTTTGCCGTGTCGTGCTCACACCGCAATGGCCTTTTTCAAACGAAACCCGACTGCGACCGGTTAAGCGTTCGTATGGCAACCTCTTCATTACGTTCTCTGTTAGCCCGTGCTGGCCTCGACTGGTTCATATTGGCCTTACTGGCTATGATCGGCCTCGCCCGAATCTGGCCGGAGCCGGGCATTCAGGAAGGGCTGTTTTCGCTATCGGCGCTGGCGAACTACGGCGTTTCGCTGATCTTCTTTTTCTACGGTCTGCGGTTAAATTTCGGGCAGCTCAAGGCCGGTTTACGCAACTACCGCCTTCACCTGGTCATCCACCTGACAACCTTCGTCGTTTTTCCGGCGGTCGTGCTGACCGCCCGCGCGTTGCTGTTGACACCCGAAACGGAGCTGCTCTGGTTAGGCATCTTCTACGTAGCTGCGTTGCCGTCCACGGTTTCGTCGTCGGTTGTAATGGTTTCCATTGCTCGAGGGAATCTGCCAGCCGCTATTTTCAACGCCAGTATTTCCAGCCTGATTGGGGTGTTCATTACGCCCATCTGGATGGGGTTTGTGCTGACCAGCACGACCGGTGGCCAGTATGATCTCCGTGGGGTAATTGGTAAGCTAACTTTGCAGGTTCTTGTTCCCGTTGTACTGGGGCTTCTGCTCAACCGTCGGCTCGGGTGGTTTGCCGAACGCAACAAGACGTATCTGCGCTATTTTGATCAGATCACGATCTTACTCATTGTATATACGGCCTTCTGCGAATCGTTCCACCTGAATCTGTTCGCTAACTACTCGGCCGCGGACCTATTGTGGCTGGCCGCCCTTATGCTCGGCCTGTTCGTTCTTATTTCTGGCTTTGTTACGTTGGTCAGCCGCGTATTGGGCTTTACCCGCGAAGACCGAATCACGGCCTTGTTCTGCGGGTCCAAAAAGTCGCTCGTGCAGGGGAGCGTGATGGCCAACGTACTTTTTCCCCCTACCCTGGCTGGCATTGCCTTACTGCCGATTATGGTGTACCACGCCCTGCAGCTCATCGTCGCCAGCATTCTGGCGCAGGGCATGGCGAACCAGCAACCCGATTCTACCGAAATAAAGGCCATTCAGAAGTAGTTTTTATGCTTTCAGTAACCCGAAAAAGGCATTCGGCGAATCAGGCCTATGGGGTCGTTAAACGCAGCGGCCCCGGATGCCTCTAAGAATCAGTAACGCACAAAAACAACGTACTGATCATGAAAAAGACAATCGCAGCCGCCCTTACATTCTTTGCCCTGACAACCACCGTAATCTTTGCTCAAGGCGTTTATTCAAGACCCTACAACAACCGTCCTCAATACGGCGGAACGCGATACGACCGCGACCAGCACCAGGACGACCTGAAAATTGACCGGATCGATGCGATCGTGGGTCTCAGCCGCCGTCAGGAAAAGCAGCTCCACAAGATCGAAGATAACTACGACCGGATGTTTGCTACGTCGCGCTTGACTCCCGATGGCTACCGTCAGCTTCAGCTGCGCAAACGGCAGGATATACTGGCCGTCCTGACATCCGCGCAGCGCGACCGGCTGTTCGCCCAGCAACAACAATATGGCCCGGCTCCACGTAACGCTCCGTTCGGACGCCGGGGTTAATTGGCGTCAGAAGCATTTTGAGGTAGTGATTTGAGCTGACAGACCGTGGCTTTTGGGCACTGGCGAGGCACTTAAACCGCTTCTTCAATCCTATGGAACAATGCCTGAATGGATATGTTAACAAATCCATTCAGGCATTGTCTTTTCTGACAAACCAGTATTTTTGAGCGTTCCTTTCTGAGTACTCTTGTCCGCTAGCCCGTCTTCCTCCTCCCCCCTTAATCCCGATCTGAACCGCCGGGCGTTTGGCCCTTCGTTCACATGGGGCACCGCCACAGCCGCTTATCAGATCGAAGGAGCCGTTGACCGCGACGGACGAGGGCCTTCGGTATGGGATACGTTCTGTCATCAGAAAGGCAAAATCAAGACCGGCGAACATGCCGACATCGCCTGTGAATTCTACGACCGATACGAGTCTGATTTACAGCTTCACAAAGCGATGGGTTTTGACGCATTCCGGTTCTCGCTGGCCTGGCCCCGGATTTTACCCGACGGAACCGGACGGATTAACGAAGCCGGACTGGCTTTCTACGACCGACTGATTGATAAATGTCTGGAACTGGGCATTACGCCCTGGATCACGCTCTACCACTGGGACCTGCCCCAGGCGCTCGAAAACCAGGGCGGCTGGCCAAATCGCAGCATCGTTGACTGGTTCGCCAATTACGTCGATATCTGCACCAAAGCATTCGGCCATAAGGTAAAGCACTGGATCGTGCTGAATGAACCGCTGGCGTTTTCGGTACTGGGTTATTTCACCGGGCAGCACGCGCCCGGCCGACGAAGCTTCCGCAGTTTGCTGCCCGTTATTCACCATACGGCTTTGGCCCAGTCCGAAGGGGGTCGGATTGTTCGGCGGAACGTGCCCGATGCGCAGGTTGGTACTACCTTTTCCTGCTCCCCCATTGATCCGTTTACCGATTCTCCGCGCGACCAGGCGGCTGCGGCCCGTGTTGATGCGCTGCTGAACCGGCTATTTATTGAACCAGCGCTTGGTCTGGGCTACCCGACCCGTGAATTACCCTTTCTGAGCGGCATTGCTAAAAAAGTGGCAAAACCGGGGGATATGGAGCGGCTGGCGTTCGATTTTGACTTCATTGGTCTTCAACATTACTTCCGGGCCGTGGTCGAGCAATCGTATTTCATGCCCTATCTGTGGGCCAAAGACGTATCGCCGTTACGTAGAGGGGTGCCGACCATTACGGAAATGGGTTGGGAAGTCTATCCCGAAAGTATGTACCGCATCATTCGCCAGTTCGGGCAGTACGCGGGCGTCAAGAAAATATTCATCACCGAGAGCGGAGCCGCTTTTTACGATACCGTGCAGAACGGCGACGTGAACGATGCAGCCCGTCGGGACTATCACCAGAATTACCTGCGGAACGTACTGCGGGCCAGGCAGGAAGGTTTTCCGGTAGAAGGCTACTTCGCCTGGACCTTCCTGGATAACTTCGAGTGGGCCGAAGGCTATCGCCCCCGCTTTGGGTTGGTATACGTTGATTTTCGAACGCAGCAACGGATCGTCAAAGCGTCGGGCCGCTGGTTTCAACAGCTGTTAACGGATACGCCTGATTGGGTAGGCCACCAAAGCCACTAACGCTTTTTTCAAACCTCACCGCTAGTCAGGGAGTTGTTCAGCATACATAAACTGACCAACGTTATGCAATACCCCGAATTTATTCATGAGGCCAAACAGAAACTTGGCGTTGATTCTGAGCAGGAAGTGCTCGACATTACCCGTGCGTTTCTGCATACATTAACCGAACACCTGGCGGGTAATGCCGCCGATAACCTGGGGGCTCAGCTGCCGGGTCCACTGCTGGATATTATCCGCGAAATCAATCCGGAAGAACGGGATCAGGGCCAGCGCTTCAAGCTTACCGAGTTTTACGACCGCGTGGCCGATAAAGTAGGTGCCGACCAGGAAACGGGCCAGCGTTATACCCAGCAGTTCATGCAGTTGTTCAGCTCGATGATCACCGAGGGTGAACTGCACAAGTTAAAAGTGACGCTGTCGGAGGATTATGCTCCCCTTTTCGACTCCGTTTCAACCTCGGAAAACGCGTCTAATGTATAATGAATGAACAGCGGATACTGGACAATGAGTACTGTCAGCCGAACGTGAAGCGACAATCAGTATTTATTGTACAGTATCCTTGTTTATTTGCCATCCTATGCCAGCTATACTTCCTCTTACTACCCCAGAACAGGCCGTAACGGCTATCCAATCCGGCAACCGCGTATTTATTCACAGTGTTGCGCAAACCCCGCACGTCCTGATCAACGCGATGGTCGGGCGAGCAGCCGAGCTGAAAGACGTTGAGGTCTGCCACATTCACACCGAAGGTCCGTTGCCCTATCTGGACGCGCAGTACCATGATTCCTTCCGGGCCAACTCGTTTTTCATTGGTGCCAACATGCGTAAGCAACTGAATCAGGGCATCGGCGACTACGTCCCCGTTTTTCTGAGCGAGGTGCCCTTACTGTTCAAGCGAAAAATTCTGCCGATCGACGTAGCGCTCATTCAGGTTTCTCCGCCCGACCAGCACGGCTACTGCTCACTCGGCCCCTCCGTCGACGTATCGTTAGCCGCTATTCAGTCCGCGAAATACGTTATTGCCCAAATCAACCCGCGGGTTCCCCGGACGCATGGCGACGGGCTGATCCCGGTGAGTATGCTTTATGCCGCAGTCGAAGTTGACGAGCCGATCTACGAAGTGCTGCCCGGCGAAATCAGCGCCGAAGACCGCAGGATCGGCCAATACGTAGCGAGTCTGGTCGAGGATGGAGCCACGCTTCAACTTGGCATTGGCGGCATCCCGAACGCTACGTTAGCCGAACTGATTCATCACAAAGGATTAGGAATTCATACGGAAATGTTCTCGGATGGGGTGATCGATCTGGTTGAGCGGGGCGTTATCACGGGCGAGCACAAGACCGTGCTGCCACACCGGATTGTATCTGCTTTCGTAATGGGCAGCCAGCGGGTCTATGATTTTATCGACGACAATCCCGGCGTAGCCATGAAACAGGCCAGCTATACCAACGATACGTCCATTATCCGGCGTAACCCGAAAGTTACGGCCATCAACTCGGCGATCGAAATTGACATTACCGGCCAGGTCTGCGCCGACACGATCGGTACGTACCAATATTCGGGAGTGGGTGGTCAGATGGATTTTGTGCGCGGAGCGTCCTTGTCGGAAGGGGGCAAACCAATTATTGCCTTACCGTCGGTAACCAGCAAAGGGCTGAGCAAAATCGTGCCGTTCCTGAAAGAAGGCGCGGGCGTAACGACGACACGGGCGCACGTCCATTACATTGTTACGGAGTACGGTATTGCTGATCTATACGGTCAGAATCTGCGCCAGCGCTCCCGGGCGCTCATCAATATCGCCCATCCCGATCACCGCGAAGAGTTAGAGCGCCAGGCTTTCGCCCGATTCGGTAGTCTGTAAACACAAAGACAGGTACGTTTGCCGTTTCATATAAAATCCGTCACTTGACAGTCAGCAAGAGAGGAGATAAGCAATAATTGTATTATCCTTAACTCAACCAGTAATTGAAGTTGATACATTGATTAATGAGATAGCAACTTGAGATAATAGCCATCTTCTGTGAACATTATTGTCCGCATTGACAAGTTGTTATAAAAAAACGGGCGTTTATTGAGTTGCCACTATAGGGAAGTTCAAAAAGAAAGGACGACAGGCACTCTATTATTCATTGCGCAAACTCTTGACCCGATTCAGCAGGGCGGCTTTCACGCTCGGGAGGCTGACCGGGAGTAAGGTGATCACTAAGGCTCCCCCACTGGCAGCTACAAATACCCACCCACCTAGGGTAGTGCTGCGGAAAAATAAGGCAGCACCCAATCGCCATAAAAAGGTGGTCAGACCTGCGCCAAAGCATATAACGCGGAGCTAAAATTGACCAAAAAGACGCAAGATCGGCATCCCTGTCGCCCTACAGGTGCTGAACTAGCAATGGAAGCAGATACCCACCAGGCTCATCGGTCCGCTGGGGTTAACGGTAACCATCACGTAGGTTGCTCATCGATGGCTAGAACCCGCTGGCGGTGCTGGAGGCCCCACTGATACAAGGCCTGGATGACTGGCTCCAGCGTCTGGACATACTCCGTAGTGGTATACTCCACTAAGACAGGTAACTGGTCGTAGACCGTCCGTTTTACCAACTTATGCTCCTCTAAGTCCTTCAGCTCTTTGGCCAGCACCTTCGAAGAAATGTTTGGAATGCTCCGTTCGATTTCCCGAAATCGCTTATGGCCATACGTCAGGGAAATAAAAATGAGAATCTTCCATTTTCCACTAATGACGTCCAGCGCATCCCGAACTGGTAACATGCGCGACAAACAATCTTCCTGAGTAGGGGTCGGCTGACTCATCCTGGTTACCTTAAGGTTGCTGGTTACTTTTAGGTAAGCTTGCTAACTTTTGGTTAGCAAGCTTACCTACTTTTGACTTGCCAAACAAAGGCAGACTCAAAAAGATACAACGATGAAACGAGACAAGAGGATCTACTGGATCACGACTGGTCTGGCCATGCTGATGGGGGCCACCCCCGCCCTGTTCTATTTTACTAATGCCTATATGATTGACTCGTTCCGCCATTTGGGATTCCCAGACTATTTTCGGATTGAACTGGGCATCGGCAAACTATTGGGAGTGCTGCTGCTGCTGATTCCGGCGGTTCCCCGCCAAGTGAAAGAATGGGCGTACGTCGCCTTTGGCGTTACGTTTTTTTCCGGGGCAATTGCGCACGGGCTGGTTGACGGCATCGCCAAAGGCGTGGGACCAATTCTTCCCCTGCTGTTGCTGATTACCTCTTACTATTACTTCCACAAACGGGACGATGCAAAACAAGAGACAAACCCCTTAGCCGTTCATCATCGGTAAAACCGGAGAGGGCTCTAGGTGAGCGCCTTTCAGAACAGAAGAAGATCGATTAGAAGGATTCGTTGCAGGTCGATACACCCTTTTGTCTCATCTCACATAAGGCTCTTTTCGTGATACCGCACTCATTAAAAGCTTTTGACCTTCTTAAGTTAAGTGACGGCTTTTACGCAGGGCCGCCTGAGCGGTCTGCCGCTGCCGTACGAACCGGCAAACGTCACAAAGACGCCACTCATGACTAATGAGTGGCGTCTTTGATAAAGCGAAATTCAGGGCTATACTTTCAACTTCTCTACGTTCTTGTAGCTGATGGCGATCGCTTCCAGAGGTGGGCGCTTGCAAACGTCCTGCTCCACGAAGTAATGAGTCATACCCGCTACTTTCTTAGCGTCGAAAATCCGCTGGAAGTCAACCGAGCCGGTGCCTACTTCGGCAAACTCGCGCTCGGGCGTCTTCGCAATGTCTTTGATGTGCCAGAGTGGGAACCGGCCGGGGTGTTTCTTGAACAAGGCCACGGGGTCCTGACCCGCGATGATTGCCCAGTACAAATCCAGTTCCAGCTGAACGAGCTTCGGATCGGTACCTTTCAATAAGACATCGTACGGAATTTGACCGTCAACTTCCTTGAATTCAAAATCGTGGTTGTGGTACACGAACTGGATTCCCGCCGATTTACACACCTCGGCCGATTTATTGAATAGATCAGCAAACTGCTTGTAATCATCCAGCTTGGTACGTTCTTGCGGAAACAGGTACGCACACACCATATACTTCTGCCCGATCGAGGCTGCATCGTCAACGGCGCGTTTCCAGTCGTTTTTCAGCGTTCCTTTTCCGGTTACCACTACGTTACCGGTTGTATAGTGACCACTGGGCGACGACAGCCCAAGATCTTTCAGCAAAGCGGCATATTCTTTCGGCGACTTACCGAAGAATTTACCGTCGGCATAGCCAAACGACTCCACTTCTTTATAGCCAATATCCGCTACCCTTTTCAGGGTTCCGTCGGGGTCTTTACCCATTGCTTCGCGCAGGGTATACAGCTGTAAGCCAACCTTTTTGGAGGAAGCGGCAAACGCATTGACCGAAGGCAATAAAGCAACCGATGTAGCTAAGGCACTGATTTTCAGAAAATCCTGGCGGGTAATTTTTTTGGAGTGATTCATGTGATTATAACGGGGGTTACCGGCATGCCATTATCAGATTATACAGATAGTTGTTGTAATGGCCTGCAACAACAAAACTACAAAAAACAAGGTCACCCAGTTAGGCAGGTGACCTTGCTGCGGTTTTTATCCAGTAGCGGTTAAACGAGTCCTTTTTTCAAACCCTTCACCGCATAGTCAGCCGCGCGGGCCGTCAGGGCCATGTACGTCAGCGAGGGGTTCTGCGTCGACGTAGAGGTCATGCAGGCACCATCGGTAACAAACACGTTCTTGACGGCGTGCAGCTGATTCCATTTGTTCAGCATCGAGGTTTTGGGGTCCTTACCCATGCGGGCACCGCCCATCTCGTGAATATCAAGACCAGGGTTCCGCTTGTCGTCGCGCACCCGGATGTTGGTGAAGCCAGCCGCGGTGAACATCTCGGTCATCTGCTCCTGATAATCCTTCACCATCTTGTCGTCGTTGCTGTCGTACTCGATGGCTATTTTCAGTTGCGGAATGCCGAACGGATCTTTCAGCGACTGATCCAGCGCTACGTAGTTGGTTTCTTTCGGAATGGTTTCGCCCATCATGTGCGAGCCAACGTACCAGCCACCCAGCGTCGGATTCAATAGGCTATTTTTCAAATCGGCCCCGATGCCATCCTGGCTGGAGCGCGATTGGCGACCCGCCGAGAAACCAGCGGCATACCCGCGTAAGAAATCTGTTTCCTGTTTGAACACATTCCGGAATCGCGGAATGTACGGGCTGTTGGGCCGACGGCCATCGGTGGTCGAGTCCAGGTTTCCGTCGTACTGCGCCGAGATACCCGCCCGGTAATTATGGAACGCTACGTATTTACCCAGCACACCACTGTCGTTGCCGAGTCCGTTCGGGAACCGGCTTGAGGTCGAGTTCAGCAGGACCAGATTCGAGTTGAGGGCGGCCGCGTTCAGGAAAATGATGCGGGCGTAGAACTCCTTCATCTGCTTCGTTTCACTGTCGACAATCCGCACCCCGGTTGCCCGTCCTTTTGCTTCGTCGTAAATAATCGAATGAACGACCGAGTTGGGGCGCAGGGTCATCTTACCCGTTTTGGCCGCCCAGGGGATTGTCGATGAGTTGCTGCTGAAATAGCCACCGAAGGGGCAACCCCGTTCGCAGATCGTGCGGTGCTGACATTGGGCGCGCCCCTGCTGGATATGAATGGGCTGCGGCTTGGTGATGTGAGCCGCCCGGCCCATAATCACGTGGCGGTCTTTGTAACGATCGGATACCGCTTTCTGAAAATGCTTTTCCACGCAGTTCCACTCGTGGGGCGGCAAAAACTCGCCGTCGGGCAGGGTAGCCAGCCCATCTTTGTTGCCGGTGATCCCGGCGAATCGCTCTACGTAGCTGTACCAGGGCGCAATATCGGCGTACCGGATCGGCCAGTCGACGGAGAATCCATCGCGGGCGGGGCCTTCAAAATCGAAGTCGCTCCAGCGCTGCGTCTGCCGTGCCCACATCAGCGACTTACCCCCTACCTGGTAGCCCCGAATCCAGTCGAACGGCTTTTCCTGAACGTATGGATGCTCGGCATCTTTCACGAAGAACTGCTCGGTACCTTCGTAAAAGGCGTAGCATTTGCTGATGATGGGGTTAGCCTCGCGCACTTCCCGGCGCAGCTGGTTGCGGTGTTCAAACTCCCAGGGCTGCATCATCGTGGTTGGGTAATCGGTTACGTGCCGAACATCGCGACCGCGCTCCAGCACGAGCGTCCGCAGGCCTTTAGCCGTTAATTCTTTTGCGGCCCAGCCCCCACTGATCCCCGAGCCAATCACGATGGCGTCGTAGGTGTTCTGGGCCTGGGCGTCTATATTCAGGTATGCCATACTCGAAAATGGTCAGTGGTCATCCGTCATTAGCTAGTCATACGTTCTAAGCGATTCATGACGACTAATGAGAATGACGATTGAATAACGTTTATTTTGTTTGGGAAATCGCCTTGGAAGGAACCGGTACACAGCCATAGTAGTGGCCGGGCATAAACTGGTAGTGCGTCAGGTTGGTCATTACGTACTCCGAGCTCATGTAGCCCCGAATGGTCAACCCTTTCACCAGTCCGTAAAAATCTTTCTGCGCGGAATCGGCTGACTGGGCAAGCTGGGTAAGAAGCACCGTACGCTGCGTTACGTCGCCTTCGGCAAAAGGTTTACCGAACGTTTTTTGGGCAAGTTCGTCGGTGGCAGCCAGGCCGTTCCGAAGCGTATCCTGTGCCTTTAGGTCGTAGCAATCCGCGACCATTTTCTGAATGAACTGGTGAACGTTCAGAGCCTTGGCACCCGGCGTGTCGGTGGCCGGAATGATTGATTCGACGATGTCGGCCAGCAACGTATCTTGACTACGGGAGAGAAACGGGTCGGCTGAGCGAACTGTTTCGGTGGTCCAGCCAGATGCCCAGGCGGGCAGATTGACTAGCCCGCCAACCGCAACAGCCATTGTTTTTAACGCATTACGTCTTTCCACAAACTTGTATCTAGGATTCGGTTTATTCTTTCAAAGATACAACAGTGGGCTACGAAATTATATAGGGTTTTCCCTTAATCTTTCAAGTCACTACTACTATTGTGCTATAATTCGTTTTTTAGCGTTTTAATATGTGCAGAGTATAACCAGAACCATTTCTCAGGCCAGCTCCGCATGCGGCCTGCCAGACGGGTTAGCGCCGGAGCGTATCTTTTTTGGGTTTGCCCACCGGTATGCCAACGCCGAAGGCCCGGGGGTCGCTGGGCGGGGCCGTTCTGACTTTTCCCTTGCGCTGGCCAGGCTGCACAGCCGGTACGGCGTTCGGACGGGGCGACGACTGCATCAGAGCCCCCGGCGACGAAACCGGCGAATCGATCCCTGGAATCAAAACCTGCGTCTGGGCAGGCCCCTGGGTTTGTTTGGTTGAATCGTTCTGGGCGAAACAGACCGATGTAGATAGACTGGCGAGAAGAAACAGGAACAGGCGCATAACGAATGAGTTTATAGTTGGACGGCGTATTGACGGGGCAATACGTCATAACTAGTCAACCATTTACCAGGAGCAAAGTTTGTGATACAAGCCACCCGAAACCGGAATGGCAGCCCAGCGGGGCCTGTCGGTTCCGGGTCTCAAAAACAGGCCCGTCGGTGCGTTAACGGCCGGGGTCTTAACTTACCATGATAATGAAACTGTTAGTCGTTGAAGATGAGCCGAAAACCTTACAAGCCATTCAGCAGGGTTTAGAGGAAAGTCGGTTTGATGTAGATATTGCCTATGACGGCCTGATCGCCAAACGGCTGGCCCTTAAAAACAATTACGCGGCCATTATCACCGACGTTATTTTACCCGGCCTGAACGGCTACGAACTGTGCCGACAGCTGCGGGCTGCGGGCGTAACAACCCCGATCCTGCTGTTAACGGCACTCGGCGAAAGCGACGATCGAATTGTGGGCTTCGATTCGGGAGCTGATCAGTACCTGACCAAGCCGTTTCAGTTTGCCGAGCTGCTGGCCCGCATCCGTTCCCTGACCAAGCGCGGAATGCAGGTGTCCATGACCTCTCAGACGCTGCGCTACAGCGATCTGGAAATGAACCTGGACACGAAAAGTGTTACACGAGCTGGGCAGGTCGTTGAACTGACGGCCCGCGAGTTTGCTCTGCTGGAATACCTCCTACGCAATCAGGGACGGGTTCTGTCGAAGCCCGAGATTGCCGAACACGTCTGGGACATTAATTTCGATACGGGCACCAACGTTGTTGAAGTCTACATCAATTACCTCCGCAAAAAAGTGGATAAGGACTTTCCGACAAAACTGATTCATACGCTGTTTGGTATGGGCTACGTGCTGAAAGAAGAGTAAATACCTTAGCCCCCGCTTCTTCGATCTATGACCATCCGCTCACGGTTAACGCTACGGTTTACGGGCCTGGTGTCGGCTATCCTCGCGTTGACCTTCGCCAGTATTTACGGCTTCTGCTGGTATTACATCTCCTCGGATTTTTACCATCGGCTCGACCGGAAGGCGCATACCTACGGCGAACTCTTCCTGCGGCAACGGATGGAACCTCAGCTGCTGCGAAGAATGAGCCGCTTACGGAAAGATCAACTGCCCGACCAAAAAATAACCGTATATAACATCCGGAACGCGCCTATTTTCACTACCAACGATGCCATTACGCTCGGTATGCCCGCCCGCGAGCTGGATGCCGTCCGGCGTCAGGAACTGCGCGATTTTCGGTGGAACCGCTACTACGTATCGGGTATTCGCTATAAACTACCCATCGGTACGTTTGTAGTGATCGCCAGCGCCCGGAACGTATACGGTGACGAGTTTCTGCGTACTCTGCTGGTTACGTTCGGGCTGCTCTTTCTGGCGATTTGCGCCATCGTAGCCTTTGCTGGCCGACTTTACGCGGGTGACGCCCTGCAGCCGATGCAGCAGATTGAAGAGCAGTTGAGTGACATTTTTCCGCGTACGTTACACGAGCGGCTGCGCGTAGGCGACGAGAATGACGAGATCAGTCGGTTATCAGCGACCATCAATCGACTCCTCGACCGCATCGAGGAGTCGTTTCGGCTACAGCGCATGTTCGTGGCCAACGTATCGCACGAGTTGAAAAACCCGCTCACCCAGATCAGTTCGCAGCTGGAGGTAAGTCTGCTTAATCGTCGGGAGCCCGAGTCGTACCAGCAGACCATTCGGTCGGTGCTCGAAGATGTGGGCAATTTATCGACCCTGACGCGTGAACTCCTTCAGCTCTCTCAGGTCAACGCAGCCGATGCTGCGGGCCTGCTGACGGATCTGGTGCGTTTAGACGAAATTGTCTGGGATGTTCGCGATGAGATAATCACCATAAATCCCCGCTATACCGTAAAGGTTGATCTCGGTGAGCTGCCCGACGATTTCGACCAGTTAACGGTTTCCGGCAATGGTGCCTTACTCCGAACTGCCCTGAAAAACCTGACCGAGAACGCCTGCAAGTTTTCGTCCGACAGTCAGGCGTTCATTGACGTTACGTTCGAGGATAAAGTGGCCTGCATCAGTGTCCGTAACAACGGCGAATCGATTCCAGCCGAAGATTTGCCTTACATCTTTGAACCCTTCTACCGCTCCCGGCAAACCGCCGACGTGCGGGGCTATGGCGTGGGACTTTCGCTGGTTAAGCAGATTATACGCCTGCACCAGGGTCAACTCACTGTCAGTTCGTCGGCGAATGAGCCAACCGTATTCCGCATCGAATTGCCCCGTAGTCTCCTTTTTTAAGCAAATTCTAAGCCGCTCCTTAGGCGTGTCTAAGCTCTCAGGCCTAGTTTTGAGCCATGGCACAACTCATTGATAAACCTGAACATAGCGAGCCCTCTTCACGGTCTCAGTCCTCCCGGCGTCCCGACTATCTGCTATGGCTTATGGTTGGCTTGTTCCTGCTGGCTGTGCTCATCGGCGTATTGACGGACGTTCCATCCATGCTGTGGTAGGCAGCGTTGATTAGTACGTATTGAGCTAAGGTCCGGCTTTTAGTCTGAGCTACTCCGATTTAATTCGCCAACATACACTAAAAAGCTACCCTGAACGAGCCTGTTACGTACAGTTCATTCAGGGTAGCTTTCCTGTCTGGTCTCTTATTAATTCCAGCCGCCCCCCAATGCCCGGTACGTATTCACCATGGCATTCAGTTGCTGCATTTTCGTTTCGACAAGGTCGAACCGTGATTCCAGCGCGTCGCGTTGCGTTAACAGAACTTCCATATAATCCGCCCTGGCCGATTTGAACAGCGTATTCGAAATGTTAGTCGACTGAATCAGAGCGTCTACCTGCCGGGCTTTCAGATCATAGCTCTTTTGCAGGTTATTGATGCTGGACAACTGGTTGGCCACTTCGATATAAGCGTTCAGTATAGTCCGTTCGTAGTTGTAAACCGCCTGAATCTGCCGGGCATTGGCACTGTAATACAGCGATTTGATCGCATTCCGGTTGACCAGCGGCCGGGTTAAACCCCCAATCAACGAATACAGAAAGGATTCGGGCGTTAACAGCTGCACGGGATTATACGAGTTGAACCCGACGGCTGCCGAAAGGTCCAGCGAAGGCAGGAAATTGGCCCGCGCCACCTGCACGTCCAGTCTGGCGGCTTCCAGGTCGCGTTCGGCCCGCCGGATGTCAGGCCGGTTCTGCAACAGCTGCGATGGAATACCAGCGTGCATGGCTTCGGGCACTAACGAATTGAAATCCTGCGAACTCCGTTGAACGCGCTGCGGAAAGCGACCCACCAGGAAATTGATCCGGTTCTCGGTTTCGGTGATTCGCTGCTGAATGTCGTACTGAAGGCTTTGGGTACGTAACACCTGCGCTTCAAACCGACGTACCGCCAGTTCCGTCACCTTAGCCGATTCTTTCTCAATTCGGACGATGGACAACGCATTCGTCTGAATATCAATATTCTTCCTGACAATGTCCAGTTGCGTATCGAGCCCCAGCAGTTCATAATAGGAGTTGGCGATTTCGGCAACCAGGTTCGTGACCGTGAAGTTCCGCCCCTCGATGCTGGACAGATACCGGACTGCCGCAGCTCGTTTCGCGTTGTGCAGCTTATTCCAGATATCGACCTGCCAGGATACGCGGGCAGCCAGCAAAAAATCGGGCAGCGGATTCGGGAAGCGCTTACCGGGCGCGATCTCGGTGCTTTCTTCAATCGCCCCTGGCCGCGTATACCGGCCTACCTTGTCGACGCCCGCGCCCGCTTCCAGATTTACAAAGGGCAGGTACTCCCCGGTCCGGGCTCTGATTTCGTTCTGGGCGACCTGAATCTCCTGCAACGTAATGTTCAGCTCCTGGTTGTTGCTCAAGGCCGTATCAATCAGGGCAGCCAGGTATGGATCGGTGAAAAATTCCCGCCACTTAAGCTTACCCGAGTTGACGGTGTCCTGAACTGCGTTATAGCTTGTAGGAACGGTTCGGTTCTCGGTCCGCCCAACCAGTGCCGGGGTTTTGCATGACGTTATGGCGAACATCAAGCAGCCTACCGGTACGACGACACGGCCCAGGTATATCGATATGAGTTTTCTAGACATGGTTCGTAGTTTCTTCTTCGGTTACGGGAAACGTATCTAACTGATGAACCAGATTGTCGGTCAATGAACTGTCCTCTTCATCCCGGATCATCTTCCGGCCATCGGCCAACGTACCAAAGATGTAGTACAGGCCGGGGATGATGATGACCCCGAAAATGGTGCCGAACAACATGCCTCCCAGCGCAGACGCGCCGATCGTGCGGTTCCCAATGGCACCGGCCCCCGTAGCAATAATCAACGGAATCAGACCGGCCACGAAGGCGAATGACGTCATCAGAATGGGACGGAAACGAACCTTCGCGCCCTCAATGGCGGCATTCAGAATTGTTTCGCCCTGCTGTCGTTTCTGCACGGCAAACTCGACGATCAAGACGGCGTTTTTACCCAGCAGACCGACCAGCATGATGAGCCCGATCTGGGCGTAGATGTTGTTTTCCAGCCCCATCAGCTTAAGCACCAGGAACGAACCGAATACCCCCACCGGCAGGGAGAACACCACGGCCAGCGGAATGATAAAGCTTTCGTACTGAGCGGCCAGCACAAAGTACACGAAGGCCAGAACAATCAGGAACACGTAAAGAGCCTCATTTCCCCGGCCCGCTTCATCGTAGGAAAGACCTTCGAAAGCGATGTCATATCCTTTGGGCAACGTCTTGGCGGCAACTTCCCGTACGGCCTGGATGGCATCAGCCGTGGTATAGCCTTTAGCCGGAAGCCCCTGAATAGCCGCTGAATTATACAGGTTGAAGCGGGTAATTTCGTTTGGTCCCTGTCCTTTCTTCAGCTTCATGAAGGCCGAATAAGGCACCATTTCCCCTTCATCATTTTTCACAAACAGCTTTAGCAGATCAGAGGGAAGCCGTCTGAAGCTAGGGTCAGACTGCACGTATACTTTGAAGAACTGGTTATATTTGATAAACCCTTGTTCGTACGTACTGCCGATCATGATGTTGAGGTTATCCATCGCCTTTCCGATCGATACGCCTTTTTGCATGGCCAGCTTATTGTCGATCTCCAGTTCGTACTGCGGATAGTTGGCGGCAAAGAAGGTAAACAAGCCGGTCAGCTCTTTCCGCTTGCCCAGATTATCCATGAACTCCTTATTGATTTTGTCGAACTCCCGGTAGTCCGTATCGGTCGTTTTATCCAGTAAGCGCATGGAGAACCCGCCCGACGTACCGAAGCCGGGGATGGCTGGTGGTTCAAAATATTCGACGGTAGCCCCCAGGTTTTTCGATTTCTCTTCCAGCTCTTCCATGATCTCCTTCACGTTCAGGTCGCGCTCCGACCAGGGTTTCAGGTTGATGAGACACGTACCGGCATTGGAGCCCCGGCCTTCCGTCATGATCTCGTAACCGGCCAGCGAAGAGACCGATTCAATGCCGGGCACCTCTTCACATATCCGCTGAAGCCGACGGGACACTTCGTTGGTTTTTTCGAGCGTGGACCCCGGTGGTGTCTGGATAATGGCGTAAATCGTGCTCTGGTCTTCGTTCGGAATAAATCCGGCGGGCAGCACTTTATTGACGAATACGGTTCCCAGACAGAACGCGATCAGGATAGCGAACGTAACAAAGCGTCGGCTGACGATTACTTTCAACAGGCTTACGTAGCGACCCGTCATTTTATCGAATCCCCGGTTGAAACTGTCGAGTGCTTTGGTCAGCAGGTTCTTCTTCCGGGCGTGTCCATGGTGGTTTTTCAGCAGCATGGCGCACAGAACAGGCGTAAGCGTCAGAGCGATCAGGGCTGAAATCACAATGGAACTGGCCATGGTGATGGAGAACTGCCGATAGAACGTACCGACCGGCCCCGACATGAAGGAGATAGGCAGGAACACCGATACCATGACAGCGGTGATGGCGATAATGGCCCCGCTGATCTCACCCAGTACCTTCTTAACCGCCCCAAAGGGAGACAGATGCGGCTCTTCTTCCATTTTGGCGTGCACGGCCTCGACCACCACAATGGCGTCATCGACCACAATACCAATGGCCAGCACCAGCGCGAAAAGCGTAATCAGATTGATGGAAATCCCAAAGAACTGAATCACGAAAAATGCCCCGATCAGGGATACCGGAACCGCCAGAATCGGAATCAGCGTAGACCGCCAGTCGCCGAGGAAGATGAACACCACAAAAGCAACCAGGATGAACGCGTCGCGCAGCGTATGGATTACCTGCTCGATCGACGCGTCCAGGAACTGCGACACATCATAGCTGATTTTGTAATCGACCCCTGGCGGAAAAGAGCCTTTCATGACTTCAAGCTTCTTTTTCACTTCGGCAATCACATCACTGGCATTACTGCCGTAGTTCTGCCGCAAGACAATAGCGGCCGACGCGTGACCATCCAGGTTGGAATAGATATCGAAGAATTCACTGCCTAGTTCAACTCTGGCTATATCCCTCAGGTGTATGCTTTCTCCGGCTGAGTTGGCCCGGACGATGATACCTTCATACTCTTCGGGCTTGTTATACCGGCCTTTGTAGGTAAGTACGTATTCCAGCGACTGAGCCGCGATACCGGAGCTTTGCCCAATCCGACCGGGCCGACCGATAATGCTTTGCTCCCCGATGGCTTTCATGACTTCCTCCGTGGAGATGTTGTAGGCCCGCATCCGCTCGGGGTTCAACCAAATCCGCATCGCGTAGCGCCGGCTACCCAAGATCTGCGCCCGGGCTACCCCTTTGGTCCGCTGGATCTCCGGGATCATTTTCACCGTTGCGTAGTTGAACAGGAATTTTTCGTCAATGCTCTTTTCCTTCGAATAGAGGTTGACGTACATCAGCATACTGGGTTGAACCGGCGTAATGATAACCCCTTCCCGCTGCACCAGTTCGGGTAAGAGCGGCATTACCTGGTCCACCCTGGTCTTTACCCTGATAACGGCATCGTTGGGGTCGGTGCCCGGCTCAAAGATAATCCGGAGGGTAGCCTCACCCGCGCTGGTGGCGTCGGTTGCGATGTAGCGCATATCCTGAACCCCGTTGATGGCCTGCTCCAGCGTAATCAGCGTGGATTTAACCAGTACATCGGCACTGGAACCGGGATACGCAATGAATATATTGACCGTGGTGGGGGCAATATCGGGGAACTGCGAGATCGGCAACCGGGTGATCGCCAGTATTCCCACAAAGACGATCATGACCGATATTACAATAGCGAATACGGGTCTGCGTATGAATTTACTGAACATATATACTGCTGTTTCGGCGCGGGATTTCCGCACGGTGGTCTGACCGCGCCGTCCGATGTTTAGATGATTAACTTATTCGGCGTATAGACTCAAATGCGAGACAACATCCTCAGGCTGCACGAACTTGGCGTGTATCTTTTCGTTTTCCTTTACCTGCCGTAAGCCTTCCAGCAGAATTCTGTCGTTTTTGCTCAGCCCGCTTTTCACCACGAAAATGTGGGGCATTTCTGCCGCAATGCTGATCTCTCTGGACCGGATTACGTTGCTCTTGTCCACTACGTATACGTACTTCTTCTCCAGCACTTCGAAGGTGGCTTTCTGCGGAATAATCAAGGCATGTTTGAGCGGTACAGTCATCCGGACATTTCCCGTTTCGCCGTGACGTAACAGGCCTTTCGGATTCGGGAACGTAGCCCGGAAGGCGATGTTACCGGTTTCGTTGTTGAAATCAGCCTCAATGGTTTGTACGATGCCGGGATACGGGAACAGTTCGTTGTTCGCCATCATCAGGTTTACGTGCGTCTGGTTATCCTTCTGGGTGCGCGTTTTGAAGTCGAGGTATTCGGCTTCCGGTACGTTGAAATACACCCACATTTTGCTGTTGTCCGACAGTGTCGTCAGCAGATCGCCTTCGTCAACCAGACTACCCAATCGAACCTGGAAGTGGTCCATGATACCACTGAACGGTGCCCGAATCTGAGTAAACTGCAAATGCGTTTTCGCCAGCGAGACCTCAGCGTTTGCCTTGTCGAACTTGGCCTTTGCCAGCGCCAGTTCATTCTTGGATACGATGTTGCTGTCGGCCAGGCGTTTCGTGTTCTGATATTCGATGCCTACGTAGTTAGCCTCGGCCTGCGATTTTTGCAGTTCGGCATTGTAGACTACGGGCATGATCTGAAACATCAACTGTCCTTTCTGAACGTACTGTCCTTCGTCCACAAAGATCTTTTGCAGGTAGCCCTTTTCTAAAGCCCTTACTTCAATGTGCTGAATGGAATGGACTTGAGACACATATTCTTTAATCGCCGTTGTGTCTTTTATCAACGGACTCGTAACCTGGTACTGGACCTCTTCTTCTTTCTGTTCTTCGGCCTTCGTTGAGCAGCCAATGTTGCCCGCTAAGGCACATACGCTCAGGAGGATGAGGATTCTATTCATAAGAATCTTAAGTGACATGGCTTGATTATAGGGGGTTTGTACTGTTGGATAATACTATTTTGAAGCGGTACGCTGAACGGTGACTTCCTGACCGGGCGGAGCGTTAGGAACCTGTTCCAATCGGTAGATCACGCTGTCCTTCTGTTGATTAGCCCGTTGGCAATCAGAAAGCTGCTGTTGCCAGACCATATCATCCACGGTATGGCCTGAACTGCTTAGATCAAATTCATAAATGCTTCGCTGGTGGCTTTGCTCATACAGCAGAAAGCCATTGAACACCAGCGAGAGCGCCAGTGCGAGTCCAAAACTGTAAAGCAAAATCGAGGGAAAATACCGACGTTGCATAGCTTGTATTTGTGTTTAGTGATACAAAACAAGCCAGTGACATTAAAACGGTATGAGAAGTAAATTAGAAGATATTAGAAACGTACCAAGTATGTAGACCAATGAAGCGTTTTGACCAATCAATCACTTACTATAATACAATAATTTATCCGAATAGACTAATTGACGGTAGCCTGAGTATGCCCGGGAGCGGGAATCGCCTGTCGTTCTGCCTTCATGCGGTGCAGTTCCGCTCCGGACAATATGCCCTGTTAAGATTAGGAGGGGTAAGTAGTGAATTTCGAGGGAGGCCGGGAGAGATACAACAGCATTGGGGCAAGGGAGCGTAACAAGTCCGCAGTACTTACATTGGAAGGGTGTAAATGTGTTGCATACTAAATCTGCCCGATCAACGGCACCAAATGGCACCGTTGATCGGGCAGATCATCCTTTACAAGGCGACTTCTAGACCAGCGCGTTACGTTAACCGAATGACTTTGTAGAAAAGGAACTCAGCTCTCTTAGGGACTGGGTTTATAACAGGTCGCTGTATCACAGCGAAAGCATGAACAGCTTAAAAACTGGCTTCAAAACCAATGGTTCCAGCGGTTGTCACGCCCAGCCTTACGGTTTGCAGGCCCGAAGTCGGTCGATGCGACAAGATGCTGGCATTGTAGACACGGATTGATTTGGCCGTCAATCCGTTCGAAATTTCGATAAGACATAAGCCGCCAACCACCAGGCCTACACCACCCAGCAACGCAGGCAAACTCCGGCTGGTATACTCGACCAGTACGTCCGGGGGACTTGGGTTAGTGGGCGTACCAACCCCTCTGGCATAGGCCGTTTTTGGGGTCCCTTTCAGAGCTATATAACTAATAACTAGCCCCGATACGCCCAGTAGGGGGCCAATTGGCTTTAGCAGTTGCCCCCGTTGGTAGAGAGTCTGAGCCGGAGCGTTCTCACTCAGCAGTTGACTAATGGAATGTCGATCCAACCGGTTACCGTGCTGAATGATTGCCGTCGAGAAAAAACTCCGTTTCGTCCAGAGGGAATCCGGCTCACCGGCGTTCTCCAGCTTAGTATAGAAACCCGTTCGGCTTACCCGCGCTGCGTTCTTCCCGGCACCAGAACTGATCTCGGCTGATACAGGCCGTGAACTAAATTGCCCGGAAACCCGGGTCGGCCCTAGCGCTGATCCGGCCAGAATCAGGAACAGGGTACGTATAGCTAGTTCATGAAATAGGGGCATGACAGAAACAGCGGTTAAAAACTCCGACTCGCGAGCAGACTGATACCAATAGTTTGGTTGAGAACCCCGGCTCCGTCGTAGCCAATAGTAGCCGTCAGCCGGTTTTGTTTGATGGTAAACATAAGCTGCTGCTGAACAGACAACTGTGTATAATTCAGCGACGTAGTGTAGTTTCCTAAATTGTTGCTGACCGAAATCCGGGTCAGCAGATCAAGCGCTCCATACCGGCTTTGAACGCCCAGCGTGAGCGCATTTACCCGGTTGTTAACAATGTAATGAGGATTTTTGGCCAGATTCTGGGGCAGGCCGGTGGTATAGTTAAGCGGCATGATAAACGGCGTGCCGATCGTCTGGCGTTTATACACCCAGCCATCAATGTACCGGCCATTATTAAAATAATCTTCGTATCCCCGCAGTTGGGGCGTCCCGCCCGCCCTTCCCGATGGAAGGGGTCCGCCCTGATTTGAGGTGTGCAGGTATTCGAGCACAATCCGCTGAATGCCCCGCTTTGCCTGTTTGCGAGTCAGGGACAAACCGGTCAGGCCGTCGGCGATGTTATTGAGATAAAATAAAGCGCCTGCTTCGTAAATGGACTGCCGATAGATGAACCAGTGGTTTTGCTCGTCTTCGTAATCAATTCCCAGATCGAAGGTACCCAGGTGATTTCCGACCCGGTTTCCGCCTTCGGCCGAGGCTGCGTTATTGCTGATGGTCAGCGTGTCAAGCTCATAGAGCGACTTACCCGTAACCACAAACACGTACGACTGCCAGTCCGAACCAAACTGGGTGATCCGTACGCCACTGTCGAACCGGGGATACAAAACGGTGCCGCCCCACTGCACCTGATGGTTGAAACCGGCCTGAATCTTAATTCGCCAGTCGGGTTTGCCAATTCGGACGTAGAAGCTTTTCTGGTGCAGGTAATAGTTGGCCACTGAATCCGACTGCCCAAACCAACCGTGCGCGTAATTGCCCCGGATGGCCAGCAGACCATTTTTCAATATCGGTGTATAGTTCGGGATAGAAAGCTGCAGTTTCGGCATTGGTAAGGCATTCCCCGACCAGATGTACGAACCCGCACTCAGGGCGGAATCGGCAAGTCCGAAGACTTCGCGCCGTCGGCCCGCGTAAAACTCAAAAGCACCGTACCGAACTTTACCGTAAGCCTCCGAGAGCAAAAACTGATTCGTTGCCCCTGCGTTTACTACGCCCCGAGCCCCGTACCCATACGAGAACTTTTTGTCAGCCAGCGGAGCAAAATCGCCCCTTGCCTGAGCCCGTACGGTAAATCCCGGCGATTCGAGCGGGACTTCTCCGTATTGATTGGAACGCACCCAGAACGGATTGGTCTCCGCCGTTGCCAGAAACAGGCCAGCCTCTACCCAATACTGCGTTTTTTTGCCGGCAGTCTGGGCGTTTCCGTACAGACTAGCCAGTGCAAGACCAACGGAAATCACCAAACCCCGGTAACAAATCTGATCGACCCTCAACGCTCAAAACTAACTAGGTGTGTACACAGACGAATGCTTTACTGCTCTACCACAAACCGTGCCTTACTGTTGTTATATGGCATTAACTTCGGAAATTAAGAACGGGGTGGTTTTACCAGTTTATCGACAAGAGTTCTGCCTGTATCAACGGAAATACTCACCCCCAGTGATTCGATACGCAGCACCAGCTTTTTACCCTGTTGTGCTATAACCTGACCTTCCTGCTCCATAAACAAGCCGGAACCAATACGTACCTTATCCGATACGTTGTATTGCTGAACCTGAATAGTCTGGTGGTCAAAATCGTTGAGAAGTTTTTTGATTACGTCGATCTCCTCTTCCCTGACGATGGCCGGTTTTTGCAGCCAATACAGATAGCCCACAACCCCAGCCACACCAAACACCCGGTTGCGGTCTTTTTCATCGACATGTACAAAACAGTACGATCTGAACAATGGCTTCTCTATCAGCTTCGTCCGGTCTGACCACTTTCGCTTTTCCTTTATGAGGGGACAATACACAGTGATGTTCCGCTGCCGAAGACCCTCCGCCACGCGCTTCTCTGTATTTGACTTCGTGTATAGTACAAACCAAGGCATAGTAATATCAGCTTGCAGGTAAAGTGTATAAAAAAACACCAAATTTATAATACTTTCATATTATAAACTAGATGATACCTACGGAGAACTTAACTAAACCGATTGGATAAGAATATCAATAATCTTTCGAGCGGCTTGCCCTTCGCCGTATAAAGCCGGAAACGTTACGTTATCAGCCTGGTTGTAAGCAATAAATCCCGCCACAATCTGGTCTGGATCGGCGTCGCAGAGCCTGGCAGCCCCCTGCTCCACGAGTTCGACCCATTCCGTTTCAGCCCGTAGAACCAGGCAATATTTATTGAAGAAATACGCTTCTTTTTGTACGCCCCCCGAATCGGTTATCACTAGTTTGGCGTGTTGCTCCAGACAGATCATATCCAGAAACGAGACGGGTGACAGAAGTACAATCGCCGGATTTGATAGAATGCTCTGGTAAAGCGTCGGTTCCAGGTGGGCCGCCATCTGCTTTGCAGTGCGCGGATGGACTGGTATCACCAGTTTGGCCCCGTGCCTGGTAGTCAGGAGCTGTAGAGCCGTAAAAATGGCGTTCAACCGATCAGCCTGATCTGTATTCGCATTTCGATGGATGGTGACCAGTACGTATCGGTTCGGCGTAAGGTGGTTTTCCTGCAGAATGGTCGATTGTTCAGCGGCTTTTGCTGAAACGTACAGGCTATTGTCATACATGACGTCGCCGACCTGGAATAGCCCCGGATTATCGATCGTATAGGGCGGTTGCACGTCGGGGCGAAACCCTTCGTTAAGCAGGTTGGTGTAGCCCATCTGCGTGGGGGTAAACAAAAACGTGGAAACGTGATCCGCCAGAATCCGGTTTATTTCTTCCGGCATCCGCTTGTTGAACGAGCGCAATCCCGCTTCCACGTGCGCGATGGGGACGTGCAGTTTGGCGGCTGCAATAGCCCCTGCGAGCGTCGAATTGGTATCGCCGTAAATAATGAGACAATCAGGCTTTTCGACCTGAATAACCTCTTCGATACCGATAAGCATACGAGCCGTTTGAACACCGTGGCTACCGGAGCCAACCTGAAGATTATAGTCAGGTTCGGGTAGGTCTAACTCGCCAAAGAACACCGCCGACATCTGTGGATCGTAATGCTGCCCCGTATGAACGATCACCTCGCGAACGCGGTCGGTATACTCGCTTTTTATAACCCTGCTAATCGCGGCCGATTTGATGATCTGTGGTCGGGCGCCGATAATGGTGAGCAGTTTGAGCACGGGATCGGTAGTAAATGATCGATATTAATCTCTACGGATACACTTTCCTGAACTTCAGCTCCAGCGATTCGAAAAGCTGAAATGGTGTGTGCATTGTTTTCGTGTATATGGCATGAGTGGTGTTTACGGTCTCAAACAGAGCGGCACGCGTAAAATCTTCGGTGATGGCCATGGGCCGTATGAACTCGAGGAATAAACCCATCGCTCGTAACGTATCGACAAGATCGGTTAGGTCCGGAATTCGATATAGATATTCTCTTCGGATCGATTCGGTGTATGTACGCTGCAGGTCCCGCTTATCTTCGTCCAGAATCGGCACCAGAAAAAAGTCTTTTATATACACAGATCCGCCGGGTTTGAGCACCGTTGTCACCGCTTTTAGCACGGCCCCAACGTCGTTGGCATAGCCGAGTGTTTCCAGAAAAAAAACCAGATCGAAGGTGCCGGGTGGATACAGTTCCGCCAGATTGGCGTAATCCGCTTTTGCTACGTGAATCAACTGATCAAGCTGGTTTTCCGCTACGTATTGCCGGGACTTCCGGACCTGTACGTCACTGATGGTAATGGCTTCAATGGTAACTGTATGGGTTTTCGCCAAGCCCACCGCCGGTCCGCACACTCCGCACCCCGCATCCAGCAGGTGCATACCATCGCGGATGCCCATACTGTCTGAGAAGTAAGCGATCAGTTCATCATCGGAAGCCGGGCGGGCCGACTGAATAATTTTGCCGTATGTCTTCAGATACGCATCGGTTTCCTGATCATAGTATGCTTCCACTTCGTTCGCAACCGGCGCAGCGATCGACGGGTAAACAGGCTTCTTCGGCTTCCACCGTTTTGTTCTTCCGGAGACCACACGTATCGTTTTCTTGACCAACCGGCGGGCGAGGTTACCGATTCTCGTTTGGTTTAGTAAACTGATTAACTGGGGAGCTACTGTACGCATACGGACTTGTTCACTCAATTATCAGGCCGGATTTAATTGAAACAGGCCAATGGTAGCGATTGGCCCGGTCTTCGGTAAATAAAAAAACAGGTTACTTTTGTTTTGCGTCTGCCTACCTGATGTTTATGACCAACCCCCGATTATCTATACGTAAACGCATCCTACAGCCTAGCCAGCGGGCTATTTCGGTTACGCGTGCGGGAGAATGGTGGGGGTATAAGATGGCACCTTTGCTCGCGGTCGGCTACGCTACGGTAGGTGTACTGAATCAGCCCCTCTGGCCCTTAACGGCCCACTTCCTGCTGCTGGTTCTGGCTCTCACTGTCGGGGCGGTTTTTGTCAGCGTACTCAACGACTGGACCGATCTGGCGGATGACCGAATGGCGGGAAAAACGAACCGGCTGGTGGGTAAGCCGCTGCTGTTCGTGCAAGTCCTGTTAGCGCTCTGTCTGGCAGCCGGACTTGGATTTACAGTTTACTTCTGGCGGTTGTATCCCCTGAGTGGGCTGCTGTATCTGGGCAGCTGGGTCGCGTACTCGCTTTATTCCCTCGCTCCAGTCCGGCTCAAGATACGGGGCCTGGCGGGTATACTGGCCGATGCCCTGGGAGCCCACGTCTTTCCGCAGCTGCTGATTGTCTCGCTGGTCGAGCACTGGGTGAACCAGCCCGTCTCCCTGACCTGGTGGGTTGCAGTTAGCAGTTGGTCAATGGCCTGTGGCATCCGTAATATCCTTAAACATCAGTTGGGGGATGCGTCCGCTGACGATCGGGCTGGCGTTCGGACTCTCGTTAGTCGGTGGGGGTGGCGTCGTGCCCATCGGCTGGGAGCCTGGGTTGCGTTTCCGGTGGAGGTGCTTGCCTTTGGGGTGATGCTGATGGCTCTGGGGCAGGCAATGCCCATTCTGTTCCTGATTTTTTACTGGGGGCTGGAAGCGTTACGTGCCCGCTTCTGGCAAATTCGGCCGGTTATCCTCGACCCCAATCAGCGGATCGTGTTCGATGAGTACTACAGTATCTTTTTTCCGGTAGCCCTACTGCTCACGCAATGCCTGCGGTATCCGGCGGATGGCATTGTCCTGGTGCTGCACGGCCTGTTCTTCGGCGCTCATGCGCTGGCTACTGCCCGCGAAGCTAAGCGTTTACTGACGACCCTCCGACATGCGGTTTCCCGCCAGTTTAACTAATGTAAACCGGCACACGTTACCGATCTAGGAAACTAGTTGTTTTTTGAGAAACGGTCGGACCCGAACCCATAGTTTCTTAAGAATTCGGCGACTCATGGGCGCTGGAGCCATGCTCAGACCGATGACAACGTGCTTCACCACCTGAATAAACGGCGCTCCCCGCCTTCGGCTCATGGACGCAAATTTAAGATGGTGAAACCCGATCCGCTTGCAAAAGATGGCCCGTTCGGCGGGCTGCAACAGATGCTGAAAGCGTTTGAGGAGTAGTTTTTCGTCATGAAACCCTAACTCCTGGGCGACCTGGGCCGCATCCCGCTGGTCATAAATATTGCTATCGTGGATGTGTTTATACCAGTTCTGGGTCAGTGTGAACGCAACCTTGCAGGACCGGTTCAGCACCATATCCAATAACAGACACCAGTCATCAGCAATCAGCATGGTTTCGTTCCAGGACTGTGGCATCGTTTTTCGGCGCATGACCATGGACGAAGAAATGGCCGGGCAGGAATCGATCATCAGGTGGCGGGCCTGCTCTGGTTTCAGCAGCCACCAGTTTCCGTCGGGCTGGGTACAGTAGCGCTGCCGACCATCGGGCTGCCCCAGAAAGCTCATACACGCATCGTTGCCCAGGCTGTTCAGATAATTCGAAAACACGAAGTCCAACTCGTGTTTTTGCAGCATGGCGATACTTTCGGCCAGAAAATTCGGGTACCATTCGTCGTCGGAGTCGAGCGAGGCAACATACTGACCCCGGCTGTGGCGTAGCCCTGTATTACGGGCGGCCCCCTGCCCCTGGCGTTCCTGATAATGATACGTTACGCCACGGGCCTTACTTATTCGCTGCCGAGTATCATCCGTCGATCCGTCATCGACAACGATCAGTTCCCAATTGGTGTATGTCTGCCTTCTGACGCTTCGAATGGCCCGTTCAATGAGATCCGCCCGATTATAAGTCGGAATAATAATCGAGACGAGCGGCTGATCCTCAGCTCCTCTGAGATCGACCGGAGGATTCAGTTGACGGGTTAAATCGAGTATCTGCTCCGTAAACTGTTGCAGGGCGTTGGGTTGGGTTACGGCGCGGATGTGCCGGGCGGCTTCTCTCCCCAGCGCTGGCCATTCGGTCCGTTGGGTCCAGGCCCGTTCGAGGGCGTCGTCAAGTGCAGTATCGGATGGGGTAGCCGCCAGAAAACCGGTTACGTTGTCGACCAGCACTTCGGCAATGCCGCCCGCGCTGGCCGCAATGGCCGGACGTCCGCACAGCATCGCTTCAACGAGGGCCAGCGGTAACCCTTCGCTACGTGAGGGTAAAATCAGGGCGTGATGCGTCTGCCAGATAGTGGCTGGGTCAGCTACCTGCCCCGCAAACTGAACCCGGTTCGTTACGTTCAGAAAACGAGCCATCTCCTCCAGAGCGACGCGGTTGGGTCCTTCGCCGAACAACGTAACGTAAAGGGACCGCGACCGCCATTTGTCCTGAGCCAGCACCCGCAGCAGTATGTCCTGTCCTTTTTCGAGGATAAACAACCGCGCTACGCAGGCCAGACGTACTGCGCCGTCCATTGCCGGAAACGTATCGTTGGGGGCAGCCGCGTACGGAACGTTTACCGGATTGAGGATAACTTTAGCATTCGGCAAGGGCAGGGCCAGCTGAAGGCGGGTCAGCTCCAGATTGTGCCGGGAGACAAAAAAAGCGCGTGCTGCGGTCTGGTACGCCTGCTGATACCGTAACCGATCGCCATCCAGCGGGTATAAAGCGTCAACCGCTTTCTGGGCAATGATAACGAAGGGCGTATTAACGCGCCGACAGAGGTCGGCAAAGGCCATTCCGTCGAAGTTGCTGCCCTGGGCGATAATGGTCAGATGGGGTTGAATCGCCCGCAGATTATGATCGAGGGTCTGGAGCGTCCAGTCCGTTTCGGCGGACAGCTCCTCCGGCAACGGAGACAGGTGGTAGAGATCGGTGACGATGCAGCCTGCCGCGCGCAGACCAATTATACGAGGATGCTGCGCATTTACTTTTGTCTTGAAGACGAATACCCGGTGGCCAGCCTCAGCCAGCAACTGCGCACTGCCGCCCCACAACTCTTCACTGCCTCCCCAGTCTTCCGGACACGAACTGATGACTACGAACCTAAAATACGGATTAACCGGACTGTGCTGATGGGTATCGGGTTGATTCAGAGCGTTGAGAGCCTTATTGGATAAAGATATGTGGCTACCGGATCGATCCAGGGCGGTAAACGTATGGCGAAACGGTGGCCGATGATTCATTATTTCCGTATTCATGGGTATGTATGCAGCCCAAATTCTTCCGCTAGGCTTTAACGAAAAAAAGCGTTTTCACTACGTTCTTGACATGCTGAGAAACAGCCTCTTCCAGCCAGACGAACGGATTGTCGCTCCAGCGCTGGGGATGAAACGTAAACATGATCTGCTTCGGCAAACGTTGCGTCCGGGCTGCTCTGATGATGTCGTCCGTTTGCCGAAATACCAGATCAAACCCGGAATTCACCTTGTCCCGAACGCTGACCGCCCCGCCATCCCACCGACGCCCGGTATCGGTCAGGTACAGTACGTTCGTGAAATCGATATCGAAGTAGGGTTCGCCGAGTACGCCAAAATCGCCGTAGTTGTAGGTTTTCCAGAGATCTCGGGAATCGAACCGCGACATCGGACTGCCGTGCATACAGATCGTAGCGACCGGCGCCAGACGACGCAGGGCGGTCAGGTTTTTCTCGAAATCCCGAATGGCGATTGTTACATCGCCTTTAGAGGTTGTCAGGCATTCGTAGTGGTAGCCAATTTCATGCCCCAACGCAGCAATCTTTCGGATAATTGACTCGTCCCAGCTCTGCGGTACGGCCCTGAAATAATAAACTCCCCGCACACCCGCTGCTCGTTGCAGTTCGGCAAACCGAAAGGCGTACTCGGGTCGCCGGTCGACATCGTGCCGCAAAATGATTGCGTTCGGGCGGACATCGCTCAGAAAGTCGGCAAAGGTCTGAAACGAGTAGTTCGCTTCGATTAAGCTTGCCAGTAAAGCCTGGTATTTCTTCAGCGTAAAATCCATCAAAGCGACTGAAAGAACGGTATGGACTTACTCCGTCGGCAAATCAGGAGATCGACTGTTGAGTTACAGGCGGGGCCTCTGACCTGGAACGCCCAGAGTAATGAGTAACAACCGTCACCAGAAAGGCGGTCAGGTCAACCTTATCTGCCAGCATCGCAGCCCGTCGGCGGCTCCACTCCGCGTTCAGGTCGGGAGTTTCCAGCATTTGTTTCAGGCGAGCGAGCATCTGGTCAAAATCGGGCGGCAGAAAGGCGTAACAAAGCTCATAGCGCTGTTCGAGTTCGTTGGGTATTGAAAGGCGACCCGCAAAGCTGTTCAGTTTAACGGCGGGTGTGCCCAGTACCGCGGCTTCCGAAGTCATGGTCTGGCTGTCGCCGACGAACAGCGTAGCGTAGTACATGAGCGAATGAATTTTTTCGGGGGCAACCGGCAGTCGGTATGGCTCCAGTTCCGGATCAATGGCGCGTTCCGTGGTGATAAAGACTTTACCGTGCGGTTTCAGCAGCGCGATCAGCGCCCGCTTTTGCTGTATCGACAGTCCGGTCGCCCCTTCGTCGTGGTGGGCCTTGAACGCATTGAACCGGAGCACGAAAAAGGGTTCCCCCGACGAAATACCGGCTTCGTCCAGTATGGCGGGGTCGGGCGCAAACCGATTCGGGTGCAGATAGGCTAGTTCGTGAAAGCTGGGGTGGCTAATGTGATTGGCTCCCCGGCCTTCATAAGCCAGGGAACTGGGCGTCAGAATCACATCGGCCCGCGAAACAAACCGGGCAAACAACGGGGTAACCGCTACGTCATCGTCGTCCAGGCAAATGGATTTCATGCCGGTCAGTTTCGACACCAGGGGCAGCACCATCGACACGCCAATGCCCAACCCGATCCGTTTCGCAACAACCAGCCGCACCACCCGCAACAGATGAAAAAACTCGACGATGAATTTGCCCATCATCCCATCTTTCTTACGGCCAACGGGCGTGAACGGAATGTTGTACTGGGTAAGCAGGTCAACAATTGACGGCACCCGCTTAGCCGTGACAAATACCTCGTACCCTGCCGCCTGCATCTCGCCGATGAAATGCCGGAACAAATGGACGTGAGCCGGGTGATTGATATCGACCAGTATCCGTTTCGTTTTCATGAAAAAGACGGCAATTTCTGCTTGAATACGTTGCTGTTTGCAAATCGGGCGAGCGATTCGTCAATATGAGCAACCTCGCCCGGGGTCAGTGCGTCGTGGCAGGGAATCGTGATAATCTGTTCGACCAGCCGATCAAACGTTGGGCAGTCGCCACGCTGGTAGCCGAACTGAGACGCCCACAACGGCGCGTACTGAAAATGTTTTCCGGCACTGATACCACTATCAACGAGATGATCGAACAGGGCATCCCGCGACTCGGTTACGCAAACCAGTGCGAAACAGCCGCTGTTCGGACCCTGATTTTGGATAAATCGGAACGTAGCGTTGTGTTTGCTAATGATCATCAGGGCGTTTCGTCGCTGCTTTGCAAAGGCGGCTTCAATCCTATCGGCGTGCGACCGTAGCCACCACTGCACGGCCCTGGGCATCGCGTTTCCCAGGTCAGCCTGGTCGTCGGGCTGCTTTCCTCTGTTCATCAGACGAGCCTTGAAAAGTCGGTACATCAGCCCGTATCCCACCCTCGAATACAGCAGCGAACTGATCAGTTGACGACCCATAAAAGCCAGCTCACCAGGCATCGGGATCGGTTTCAACGGACGTACCTGTTCGCTGACCGACTGAACGTATTGCCGGTTGTTGACAACCAGCAGCCCTCCCCCACCGAGGGCCGGAAATTTGCCGGGACCAAACGAAAAAACGGCCATGTCAAAGAAATTGCCGACCGCTACACCCTCGTAGCGGGTGCCAAAGGCGTGGGCGCAGTCTTCAATAACCGGTATATTTCCGGTTGACGCCCTGATCTGTTCAACGTTGGCCAGCCTACCGAACGTATACGTAACAACAAGCGCATCCAGGTGAGTGACCTTGCGGACCAAATCGTTGGCATCCAGGGTGAGCGTTTCGTCAACATCGATAAAGACCGGCCTGAAACCAGCCGTCCGGATTGCGTTCATCACCGATGAGCAGGTATAGGGCTGAACGCCAACGCAGGCACCGGGTTTGAGTTGCAGCGCCCGTAGTGCGTACGCCATGCCGGCTCTGGCACTGCTGATTTCATAGGTCGTCGCTACCGGAAATAAATGCCTGTAGAGTGGCATACCCGGTAATTCGTCTGCGAACAAAGCGCCCACTGCCCCCCAGGCATCGCGAATCGAAAACGACGTAGTAAATCTGGGAATCATCGGGTAAGCCGTTGCCACAACCTGAACGCGTTGGTAATCAGAGCGAACAGCCGGGGATAGGTGGTACGTTCGTAGCGGCCGTGGTTCACCAACAGCCCGCCAAACTGTTTTTTGTACTCCCGCACACCATAGGGAACGCCGGGTTTACCAGCCCCGCCGAAGTCGAACTGCGTAAACCCGTTTTCTTTGGCCCACAGCAGTACCCGCCACGGTAGCAGATCATTGGGGTATTTTTTATAATACTGGCGATAGGCCCCGGCGTAGTAATCGAATAGCCAGTGACTATGAGCCAGACAAAGCATACAACCGATGATCTCGCCCTGCCAGCTTACCGTAAAGACACGCAATCCCGAATAAGCATCGGCCTGCTGGTGCAACGCTTCAAAATGGCTAAAATCCGGCAGAGGTAGCTTCGTCCGTTCATACCCGTCTTTCAGAATGGCATAACTAACCTTCAGCGCCGACAGTGAATCTTGTTTTTCGACTATGCAGCCTTCTTTCTCAGCCCTCCGGATCTGATTGCGCCGTTTCGTCGATACGTCCCGCCAGAGCGTAGTCTCGGACTGGTTCAGATCGACAATCAGGGTCAGGTGTTCTTCGTAGCGAAAGCCATACCGCCTGAACTGATCCCGGAAGACAGCCGTATCGATCAGATTCCGGACCTGCGTGTACATTACGTTCGGGCCAGTGTTCTGGTAGTGCCGAAGCAGGCCGTCTGCTACCGCCGGTACGTGGTTACGGACCACCGGCCCTCCCCAGATCAGGATTCGACTCGTCAGGAAATCCGCTACCGGCAGGACAAATTGTCTTTGTCTGAAATACAGTAACACGCCCACAATGGCCCCATTTTGCCAGGCTATGACGTAATACGGCGTGAGTTTCTTTGATGAACAACAAACGTTGAAGAAAGCGGGCGACTGAAAATAATGAAATCCAGGGCAGGTTTCCAGAAAGGCCGAAATCTGCGCTTCCAGTTCAGGCGTTAGCTGCGTGAGGGTGCTATACTGGCAAGATTCGTCCGTGGCCCGTACGGTGACGGTTTGAACTGCCTTATCTATAGTAATAGTCCCTTTGTTCATCACCCCTTTGCCTTGATGATGTCGTTGGCCGAAACCGACATGGGCGTAAAGGCATATACGCGTTTGATAAGCGGCCGAAACCGTTTCACCAGACCAAAAATCAAGGCGTAGTCCGACGGATAGTCGAAGGTGTTTTTGGTCGGTGCTGACCAGATACATTGAAATTCATCCGGCGACAAGGCTAGCTTCTTGATCACGTACGCCCGTAATTGCTCCAGTTCGCTATCCGTCCCAAGTGGTTGCTCTAACTGCATCAGCGCTTCCTCCCGGCTGATGACCTGATTCAGCACCTGGGCCGACAGCGTGATTTTCCGTTTGTCGATGCCGAATTTTCGGGGCAGCCAGTACGTCATCGCGAACTTGGTGAACAGGTTTTCGTGGTGATGTCCGCCGTAGTCTTTCCAGTCGTAACGATCCATCAGGACCTTTCTGGCCTCCTGTTTGGTATAGTCGAGGTAATAGTACGGGCGAATGTCTTTTATCCCCTTCACCAGACCGGCGTAGATCAGCCGGGGCAGGGTCAGCATGGGATACGTTTTCAACGGAACGGGCACGCCAAACTTCCGGTGAATAAACCGCAGTTGTTTTGCATCGGCGTAGGTCCACTCTTTCGGCTGCTTCCCCTCCGACCGAAAATCATTACCCCGTAGAATGTATTGAATGCCTTCCGACCGGGCCACCTTGTACATGGTTGCTTTGATGGCAAGGTCCGTAGGCGCATCGATCCAGGGCAACCCGGCTTTCATGTACGCCCGCAGCAAATCCTGAATCTCTTCGTAATCGATTACGTAGGTTTCCAGGTCAACGCCCAGCGCCGACGTTACGTTGAAGATGTTCTGAACGGCGATCTCGCTGCTAAAGCCGTTGTCGAGGTTAACGGCCAGCGGCCGCAGTCCGTATTGCGTTGTTAAGTGGATTAAATACGAACTATCGACACCGCCACTGACGCCCAGCACGCAGTCGTACCGCTTGCCTTTACCGGCCGCCTTCATAGCCCGCACCAGTTTAGCCCAGTCGGCCTGTCCGGTTTCGCCCCGTGGGTAGTCGGCCATGAGTTTCTCCTGCAACACGCAGAAGTTCGACACGCCCCGTTCGTCGAACGAAATTCCGGGAATGGTTTCGTCCCAGACTCCTTTTGCACAAACTCTCATGATGGACTGAACAGCGTTTGTAACGTATCGATACCGGGATAGTTAACCAGCACGGCCTTTCGGGGACCATGATAGACGAAGAGCGAACCGGCAGCTACAGCCGAAGCATAAGCCGTTTGCGTAGCCGCTTTCAGGTCAGCCAGCGAACCCGCTCCGCCAGCCGCAATCACGGGTATCTCAACGGCAGCCGCCAGTGTCCGAATCAACGGTAAATCGTAGCCCTGCATCATCCCATCATGGTCAATGGACGTTACCAGTAGCTCACCGGCCCCGTTGGCTGCCAGTTGCTGCGCCCACGGAACCGGATCGAGCCCCGTCGACCGGCTCCCTCCTTCCGCGTACACGCGTTTCCGGCCAAGCAGATTTTTCCTGACGTCGATAGCAGCCACGATGGTTGAATTGCCGAATTCGTCGGCGGCTGCCTTAACAAAGGCGGGGTTCTCGATGGCGGCTGAGTTGATGATCACTTTTTCGGCTCCCGCGTTGATACACGCTTTGATCTGCTGTATCGTTTGAATACCTCCGCCCACGGCAACGGGCATGTTCGCTTCGTCGCCAATCGCCCGTACTACGTCTAGGTCAATGCAGCGGTTCTGGCTCGTGGCCAGAATGTCGAGCAGCACCAGTTCATCGGCTTTGCGGTCGTTGAAAATCCGAACGGCATTGATCGGATCACCGATGTAGGTGTAGTTTTTAAACCGGACCGATTTAACCAATCCCTTGTTTTTAAGCAGTAAAAGCGGAATAACGCGCGGTCTGAACATCTGGGATAAAGCCCTAACAACCCATAAGCAAATGATCCGCTTACAGATCAACAAAATTTCGGATTAACTGCTCACCCCGGTCGTGACTTTTTTCGGGGTGAAACTGCGTTCCCACGATGTTTCTCTTCTGAATGACCGACGCAAACGGCGTTTCGTAGGTCGTTTGCGTTACTATGTCCTGAGGATCCCGGCAGGCAACGTAATACGAATGCGCGAAGTAAAACGGGGTTGCATCGGCTATGCTGGCAAACAAGGAGGACGGTTTAGTCTGCTCCGCCGTGTTCCAGCCAATGTGCGGTACTTTGTGGGTCAGCTTGTCGCTCACCCGAAACCGAACGGCCTCTGCGTCGAACCAGCCCAGGCCCTCGGCATTGCCTTCTTCGCTGTGACGGGCCATCAACTGCATACCGAGGCAAATGCCCAGTATAGGCGTTTGATCAATAAGCACCGCTTGGTTCAGCGCATCCCAGATGCCCGATTCCTTTAACCTGCTCACAGCACGGGCAAAATGCCCGACACCCGGCAGAACCAGTTTACCCGCCGTTGCAATGACCCGAGGGTCCGACGACACCCGAACCCGCCCATAAACCCGTTCAAATTTTTTCTCGACCGAGCGCAGGTTTCCCGCGCCGTAGTCGATAATGACCAGGTCAGAGGGGTCGTGATCAGCGCTGGTAATAGACATCCCGAACTTGTTGGGCAATGCGTTGATTATCGAACTGGGCGATGCGGTCGCGCGACTGAACGGAACCGGCATACGCCAGGGCGTTACGTAGGCCAGCCGCTACGACCTCCGGTTCGTGGGTAGTAACGTAACAGCCCGCAATGCCCTGCATGACCAGCCGGGCATCGCCGACATCCGTTGCTACAACCGGGCAGTTGCAGGCTAACGCTTCTTTCAAAAACTGCGAAGACCCTTCCGAAAACGACGTAATCAGGGCGAGATCGACGGCCGTCAACAGAAACGCTACGTCTTCGCGCGTGTAATTTTTCAGTTCCAGCAACTCAATCGTGGGGTCGTTCAGCTGGTCAAGGGCTTGTTTGGCCAGCTTATAATTTTTACCCGGATTGGCGAAGTCCGACGAAAACAGAACATACGTTTTGTCGAAAGACAGCCTGAATCGCTGACGACTCTGCGGCTTCGACCTTGGTCTGAACAACGAAAAATCAACCCCGCACGGAATCACATGACTCGTTCTGGGGCTGGCGTAAATCGCTTTTTGTCTCAGATGCGGGCTGACATAGATTGTGCTTTGACTCAACAGTTCCGCCAGCAGCGACAGAAATCTTAGCCGGGCGTCGTTGATATCCGAACCGTGAAACGTGGACACCACCGGCACGCGCCGTTGCAGGTTCGCCAGCAGCGACGGCAGTCCTACGTGCGCATGGATCAGGTCGTAACGTCCGCGCATCAGTTGTCGCTTTAACTGCGGAAAGCACTTCAGATACCCCCGTACCCCTTTGCCGGTGATAAAAAAGTAATCGAATGCAAGGTTGGCATCCAGGACTTTCAGGGCTTCGACCTGATCGTAGATAAACGCCTGATGTTTCTGCACATCAAAATCAGGCCGATTACCGCTGCAAACGATTAAGATACGCATACGCCCCTACGAGCGACCAGCCAGTTTAAACCAGTTCCAGCCAATCACCAGCAGCCCGATCAGGATCAGATACGGCACGTAGTAGCGCCGGTTTTGCAGGTTCATCTGCGACACGCCATAGGACGCCAGCACGAGCAGGAACGGAACCAGGGGCAGGTGAAAGCGCTCCGACAGGGCAAACCCGCTGGACGCTAACACGAACACATAGGAAAAGATAACGGCCAGCAGCAAGACGTGTCCTTTCAGCTGTTTTCGTTTGTAAAGGATAAACAAGGCCACAAACACAAAGAACGCGTACACATTCCGGGTAAAGTAAGCGCCCCCCAGCATCATCGTGTTCTGCTGGTCGTAGATATAAACCAGGGTTGGAAACGGAGCCATGAGCATAAACGGCAGAAACACCCCTCTTGATCCGTGGTGCGCCAGTTTGTTGGCCCCCTCCCGCACCGAAAAACTCCACATCTGCTTGGTCTGGCTCTGATCGCTGGCGTGCAGGTACTCGGTAATGTTGTCGCCGACGGGCGTAATGACAATCAACAGCGACGCCACGGCCAGCACCATGAGCAGGCTGACGCGTCGGCTGAGGATCGACACCTGCCGGGAGGTCAGCAACGTAGCCAGTCCCAGCGAGCCGATCAGGCAGGCCGCCAGAACGGTTCGAAACAGAAACAGCAGCGCCCCGATCAAAAAAAGATGGCTCAGATCACCGGCTTTTATCTTGCGATTCCGAATCAGCTTATCGCCCAGGTATACGAACCAGACGGTCAGAAACACCATTTCGGTTTCTTTGACGTGCAGGCCACAGTAATAGATCAGGTTCGGCACCAGCATCGCCATTATACCCGCCATCCGTCCGGTACTTTCGCCGAAGTTATTCTTGCCGATTTTATAGACTAGCAGACAGGTCAGGCTCCCCAGCAGCACTTTGATCAGGCGCGGAATCAGGACGTAATCACCGAAGGCGTAATAAAGAATTCCGAGGTAGGTCGGGTACCCCAGATCGGAATAGTTCTTGCCAATGTACGCGACGTAAACCGGCCATTTATTGTCTTTCAACAGCCCCGCCAGCCAGATGGCTTCGTTGTGATAACCCAGCGAGTCAGCACTCTGAAACTCAAAGGGCTGCCCCGTAGTAACCTGATAATAGAAATAACTGAACACGACCCAGGCCAGGCGGATAGCAAAGGCCACTTTCGTGAGCCGCTTCGTAAACGTAAGCGTCGATAAGTCCGCCCAGCGCACGGATAGCGTTGACGTCAGCCGAAAGAAAAAAATGACCTCAACGAGGTTGAAAACCAGGGACGGTATGGGAATAATCCGATGAAAAAAAAGCACGATCGTCAGCACCGTTATCGCCACAAACGCCGTAATGCCTTTACGGGTGAAATAGCGCGGAACGTGCGTGACGAGACTATAGGCTTCGCTGTTCATGAAATGCGGTTTACGAGCCGCCGTTTGGCCCGGACGAGGAACTTGGTCAGGGCAACACCCAGCAGCCGCCGAACGATGAACTTCTTAAGCTTATGCCGGACGGGCTGCCACGACCCTTCAAAATGGTGAATGCAGTACGTATGCGCCGTCAGGATAATCTCGCCCGCTCTGGTTTTCGGGCAGAAATAATCCTTTGGGAAGATGTGCATACAGCCGTTGTACACCTGGTACGTATTGTTCAGCACGAACCCGTTCGCCTGCATTGACCGGGAAATAATTTCAACGTTGGTGGTGTAATCAATCGACTGGTCCTGGTTCAGGAAAGGCCGGTTGGAATAGTAATCAAGCTGTTCTTTCGCCCAGGAGTTGTGCCGCTCAGCAGCCATAATTCCCGTCGGTATTTCGGTGTCGCTCTCAAAGCCGGAAAAGCCGGGCAGATGAAGCAACGGATCAAGGCTTTTCAGCACTTCCACATCCGTGTCCATATAAATACCCCCGACATGATACAGGGCATAAAGCCGTACGTAGTCCGTGACAAAGGCAAACTTTCCGGCTTCGTAGGCCTGCTTTACGTACAGCACCTGCCGGAGATCAAAACTGTCTTCATTCCATAGCCGGAGTTCATAGTCGGGCAGGTACTTTTTCCAGGACTCCAGGCAGTCCGTTGCGTTGGCGGGCATCTTTCCCCGGCCAAACCAGCAGTAATGAATGATTTTAGGAATCATGTTGGAATACGATCCTGGAAATAGGCCACGATCTTCGCGGAAGCGGTACCATCGCCAAAGGGGTTACGCGCCGTCGCCATCTTTGCGTACGCTGACGGATCATCGAGCAGCAGACTGGCGGCATCGGTAATCCGTTCCGGATCGGTACCCACGATTTTAACCGTACCGGCGTCAACGGCTTCGGGCCGCTCGGTGGCATCGCGCATGACCAGCACCGGTTTTCCCAAACTCGGCGCTTCTTCCTGAATGCCACCGCTATCGGTCAGGATCAGATACGAGGCTTTCATCAGGTACACAAAGGCCAGATAGTCCAGTGGACTGATCAGAAAAATGTTCTCCGTGGGCTGCGCACCCAGAGTTTGCCGAACCGTTTGCTGCACTACAGGATTCAGATGAACAGGATACACAAAATCGGTGTCTGGATAGCGTATGGCCAGGGCCTTGAGCGCGCAACAGATATTCCGCATTCCCTGACCAAAATTTTCGCGCCGGTGCCCGGTAATGAGCACCAGCCGTTTTTCCGGTTTGAGACGACTAGCATCGTAACCTGCCTGCCGAATGGTTTCCAGCAGTCCGGACTCGATTGTATTGTCGGCATCAATCCGCCGGACGATCGTTTGCAGGGCGTCGATAACCGTATTGCCCGTAACGATGATCTGCTGCGGCTGAATCCCTTCCTTCAACAGATTACGCTGTGCCTGCCGGGTAGGCGCAAAATGATACGTGGCCATCCGACTGGTGAGTTCACGATACGTTTCTTCCGGCCAGGGGCTGTTGCGATTGCCGGTTCGCAGCCCGGCTTCAATATGCGCTACGTCTATTTTCTGGTAGAATGCCGCCAGGGCTGCGGTTGTCGACGTAACGGTGTCGCCGTGTACAAATACCAGGTCTGGCTTACTGGCGGTCAGCACATCGCGCATACGGACCAGGATGCAGGCCGTCATCTCCGTCAGATCCTGTCCGTTCTTCATGATCGCCAGATCATAATCGGGCGAGATCGCGAACAGGTCCAGCACCGGCGCCAGCATTTCTTTGTGTTGCCCAGTCACGCAGATTATCAACTCGAAGCGCGATGGATACCTTCGGAACTCCTGAATGAGCGGACCTAGTTTGATTCCTTCGGGCCGGGTGCCAAACACAAACAGAAGTCGGGTTTTCATGTATAAGATAGCTGTTACCGACGCAGACCGGCGAGAATTCGTTTGGCCGCAGCACCCAGTTGTCTGGCCCGAAAATAGGCTTGTACCCATTTCTTCGGCGCTCGGTATAGCAACCGAACCCGAACGGGTTGCTGAGAAAAATTCACTTCCTGAAGCACCTGTGCTACCGATTCGGTATGTTGACCCGCCAGATAATACGGAAGCATCGACCGAACGCGAAGCCCATCGGTGAGCGTTTTCAACACCGGCGATGCATCCTCAGCCCGACGGAGAAAAGACAGATTGAACGTAACGTGGGCCTGTGGCGAATACAACTGGGTTTGGCCGATGGCGCGGTTGGCAACGTCCTGATTCGAATACGCCAGCGGCTTGTTGACATAAGCCACCCGTCCGTACAGCACCAGCCGAATCCATAAATCAAAATCTTCGCCCAGGCGTAATTCGGTTTTGAAACCGCCCACAGCCTCAAACGCCGTTCTGCGAACCACCACGAACGAACAGTTGATGGGTACGCAAAAACTGGCCGCGTAAAGCGCTACGTAATCGATGTAGCCCGCCGTGAAACCAGGCGCCAGCCCTTTGTCTTCAACGCGGTTTTGTCCGTGTTTGACGTAGTAATAATTGCTGCCATACAGCACCGCATCGGGACAGTCGGTGATCAGGACGTGTAATTCTTTTAGAAAATCAGGGTGCCACCAATCGTCGGCATCCAGAAACGCCAGCAGCGGATACCGGGCTACGGAAACACCCCGGTTTCGGGCCGCCGATACGCCCGCGTTCGGCTGGCTGATTACGGTTAGCCGCCGATCGTTGACAGCCGCCAGTCGTTGTTCGCTCCCGTCGGTTGACCCATCGTTGATGACAATAAGCTCAAGCTGCGAAAAGGTCTGCTGGAGTACAGATGCCACGGCGGTTTCGATGTAGTCGGCTTTGTTATAGAGCGGAATAATTACCGAAAACATGCGAGGGTAGGGCGAACCCAGTTTGGCCGGTTATAACGTAACGTCTTTGAGCAGATAGCGCATAACAGCCGCGGGCTGCACATAGACGTCGTAATACGCTCTGCTTTGCTGTTCAAGATTTTGTCGATACGTCGTATCGGTCAGCAGCCGCTGTACAGCCTCCTGAATCTGCTCAACCGATCCATCCACAATATGAATGTGTTTCCCATGCTCCAGCGGAACCGGCAGTTCATTGTGAAATGGAGTCGATATAATGGCTTTACCCAGCGCCAGGTATTCCGCTAGTTTCCAGCCATGACACAAATCCCAGGCGGGCGTATTGAACACAACAACCGACTGCTGCGTTTTTCGCAGATATTCTTTTTTGGGTAGCCACTTCTCGATTATATATTCCTGAAAAGCCGGATTTTCATTCCTTTTCTGGCTGTAGACAAACCCAATTTCCGAACGAATGGCTGAAAGCGCCGAAACCGCCTTGTAGAAATTAAGGCGCATGTAATTAACGGTTTTATCCGTATCGATCCATTCATTGCTGAACCAGAGTGTATTGACCGAAAATATATAATCAGTCGAGGATAGAGCGGGCTGGTAACGGCTTAACGGAAGGTGCCGGAGCTGTTTAACGTAGCCCGACAAAAAGCGTTTAAGAGAGTCGGGCCGGGGATTAACCTGAGCGTAGTTACGTAAGGCCGTTATAATGGTATCAGACAAAGTCCAGATACGGATACCAAAAGACGGCGTAATGTTGACAATTTTTTCACCTATCCCCGCCTGCAAAAAAGAAGCTCTGAAATTCACCTTTCCGTAATGCGTACACCAACTGTATAACCCCTGATTTATATAAGGGCTGTCGTTATAATCAACGCTACATCGTAATTCTTTCTCACCGTCTTCTACAACAAAATTCAAATTATCGGCATTGGGAGCATTCAGAAAATAACGACTATCAAACGAAACGTTTCTTTTACCAAAAAGGCTGTACAGTCCTTCCAGGTAGAAAGCACTGTACTCGATATTACAACGGGGATCAACGAATACCTTTGCCATACGCCAGCTGGCTCAGCAACTCTGTTATTTCTTTCTCGCTATCCACGTGACAGAACACGTAATCATTCGAGAAGTAACTGTCTTTCGACCAAAGTTTTATTTGTATTTCGTCAACCAGCTCAACGCTTCTGATACGTATATGATCGTGGTGAATCTGGAATATACGGTAGCTGAGCGTTTCCAGCAGCGTACACAAGCGATCTGCCCGGTCCTGCGTAAATTCGAGCACATCCGGATTATAACTGTCTAATACCTCGCAAATAATGAGCGGGTGAAAACGCTCAATAGCGTTCTGCATACCGGTCAATACGTCCAGCTCTGCCCCCTCAACGTCAATTTTCACAATCGATATGGGTGCTGTCAGACCTAGTTCATCGAAGGAAATACAGTCAACGGCAATACGTTCGCTGAAATAACCGGGCCTGAGATTCGCGACAATTGAAGCGGCTGCATCGGTTGCTTCGTTTAGCGCTAACTCAACTTGTTCACGTCGATCTGAAAGGGCATTATTCTTAATCTCACAGTTCGTATACTGATTTAATGTTATCAGATCCAGGACGTAATCGGCGCAAATCCTGTTCGGTTCAAAACCAATGTAGTGCCTAGTTGGATCAACGGTTTTCACTTTAAGCAGCGTCTGCCCAATATTGACGCCAACATCAATAAAAACGCCGGATTTGCGCCCTAAGAAAAGACGTAATAAAGCAAGCAGAAAATCTTCGTCGAGAAATAAATTTGGATAACCAATGCCGTTACGTATCAATAAAATTATTTTCTGTTTATTGAATACTACGGGCACGTTGACTGTAACGTGGTGAAGTAATTTCAGTTTTTTTAATAGCCGAATAACAAGAATAGTAAAATCCTGAATCACGTCTTGTCAGCAATTAAGAAAGCTGTGCAAGTACACAAACGTCCTCGTTTGGGCGGTTGTGGGTAAACGGAATATTCGCCAGTTCATCGGTCAGCGTGAGTTCACGAATAGCTTTGAATTTTTTCGTCCGTTCAAGCTGGTAGATTAATCCTTCAGCGTCGTAACACCATTCGTGCCGTTCGTGCTGCACACTGTGCGTAAAAACAGAAAAATAAAAGCTGTTCGGACTGTCTTTTTTTATTCGATTCAACGCCCAGTCATAATTATTTCGAATCTGATTGGTCAGGTAAAAGCCAATGTATTTACGGAGGTCGGGTACAGAAATCAGGATATAGCCGTCTGGATTTAACAGATTCGCGCAATTGTTCAGCGCAATTAGTCCATCTTCCGGCGAGAAATGTTCAAATACGTGCTGCATACGTATCAAATCAAATTTACCCAGCTGAGCAAATTCCTCTTCGGTCGCGTGAACAATATCCAGCCGATAATACGTCCCTTTTGTATCGACTAAGCTTTTGGGAAATAAATCGACGTAAACAAAGTTCTCTTCAAACGTACCTCCGCAGCCAATTTCCAGCCATTTCGTTTTTCGTTCCCGGATCAGTTTCTCCCGTAACCCTTTGTTGGCTCTTGCCCGCAGAAAATCAGTTTTTCCCTGCAATTCCGGGTAGGTTTCTTCCAGTTGCGCCGTTTGATACGTATTCAATTTCCGCTTGGAAATCAGAACGAATCCTAATTTGTCAAGCAACGCAGCGATAAACTTTTTCATGGTCGGCAAACGCGGTTTAACGGTGTTGCGCTACGTACCGGTCGAACCGGACAACGAGCCGGTACAGATTCAGGATGAAGAACCAGAAGCCGGGCAGTTTTTTCAGCGTTCTGACTACAACCAGATCCTGGGCAAATTCGCGATAATCAGCCCCGATACTTTCGGGCAGAACAGCCGCCAGCACCTGCTCCCGCTCCTGCTTATCAAGCGCTTTTTGGGTACTGCTGATGCCCTGACTATCGAACCAGACCACATTAATGTCTTTGTAGACGACGCGCTCGTTATGAAGTCCGACGGCGATGAGATAAAATTTCCAGTCGGACACGATTTTCAACGTTTCGTCGTAGAGACCGTAACGGTCGAAAAGCGATCTTTTTATATAAGCCGGTGCGTGAAACAGTGTAGAAACGTACATATCGAACAGCGTAATCGGTCGGCCTGCGTAACTCTTCTCGACCCGATCCACGCCCTTATAGCGCCTTAGTTTATTGCCGTATAGAATGCTGCACGTCGCGGGTATATCCGCCAGCATCCGCCCGGTAACGCCCGGGTCGACGAGGTAATCGCCCGAGTTCAGAAACTGGCAGTAGTCGCCTTTGGCCTGTCGTATCCCTTTGTTCATGGCCTCATAAATGCCCTTGTCGGGTTCACTGATCCAATAGTTGATCCTGCCAGCAAACTGTTTGATTACCTCTACGCTCCCATCGGCTGACCCACCATCGATCACAATATACTCAAAGTCAGCACTTTGCTGATGAACAACGCTTTCAATCGTTTTTGCCAACCCCTGGGCGTTGTTATAATTTACCGTAATGATCGACAGTTTCGGCATGGGGCTTCCGACGGTAAAGGGTCTTGATGAGGTGCACGATACGGTCGATCTCGGCAAACGACAGCTCGTAGAACAGCGGCAGCCGGACAAGACAATCGGCGTAGTGATCGGCGAACGGCAAGTCCCGCCCGTCGTGTTTGTCGTGATAATAGCGGCTCCGGTGCAGACTCAGGTAATGAAATACGGCCAGGATGCTTTCCTGTTTCAGCGACGCAATCAACCGGGAACGCTCGGCGGTATTCGGGCAAACCAGATAGAACAGGTGCGCATTGTTACGGGCATAGTCAGGAATAACCGGCAGGCGAAACGCCCCTTTGCCGGCTAGCGGCTCCAGCGCCTGGTAATAATACGTCCAGAGTGCCAGGCGTCGTTCCTGAATACTATCCAGATTTTCAAGCTGCGCGTACAGGAAGGCCGAAACAATCTCCGAAGGCAAAAACGAGGACCCCGTATCCACCCAGCCGTATTTGTCGATCTCGCCCCGGAAAAATTCACTTCGGTTGGTGCCTTTTTCCCAGATAACCTCGGCCCGTTTGAACATCCGCTCGTCATTGACGACCAGCATACCGCCTTCGCCCGAGATAATATTTTTGGTTTCGTGGAAGGAAAAAGCGGCCAGATGCCCAATTGAGCCCAGCGGCCGCCCCTTATAATAACCATCGATTGCCTGGGCAGCATCTTCGATCACCAGCAGCTTGTTTCGATTGGCCAGTTCCAGCAACGGGTCCATGTCGCAGGCGACACCCGCATAGTGCACCGGAACAATGGCTTTGGTTCGGGGCGTTATCAGCGATTCGAGCTGGGTTATATCCAGATTCGGGTTTTCCGGACTGCTGTCGGCAAAGACAATCGTAGCACCCTGACGCACGAAAGCGAGCGCGGTCGACACGAACGTATAGGAAGGGACAATTACTTCGTCGCCCGGTTGAATATCCGCCAGAATGGCCGCCATTTCCAGCGCATCCGTGCAGGATGTCGTCAGCAGAACTTTGGGAAATCCGTATCGGGTCTGGAAAAATTCGTGGCATCGCTGGGTAAAGATCCCATTCCCCGAGATTTTGCCGGACTTGACCGCGTCAACGATGTACTGCGTTTCGTTACCCGATAGATACGGTTTATTGAACGGAATGGCGTAGGTCGTCATAGCCAGATATGATACACGTTCGTTTCGTCGCTGACGACAAATCCGTTACGTTCGTAGAACCGACAGGCGATCGTGTTCTTTTTTTGAGTTGCTACCTCCAGCCGCCCCGCCGACGTGGCCTTTACCTCATGTTTGACGTAGTTGAGCAGGGCGCTGCCAATGCCCCGCCCGCGTTTGGCTTCGTCGGTAGCGATCAGCCCGATGGTGGCAATCGGCAGTCGTTTGCTTACGGTGACGAACCCGCTAATCACCTCATCCATTACGTATACGAACGTATCGTCAGCCGCCTGACCCGACAAACTGTTGTCAACCCAGAGTCGGTACAGCGCCCTGAACTTCTCTGCGCCAATCGCAGCATCGACCCTGAATCGGGAATACTTGCCACTTTGATACGCAAGCTCATACAGCTGCGCTACGTTGTCAGTAGCTGAGAATCTTCGGATCAGCAATTCTGGCAATGGTATTGCTGGCGGGCCTAACACATAACTGTAAGTGACCTTCGTATCGACCAGCCTGATCGGATATGAACTGGTCATAGCCTGCTCCGGAATGCTGGCCTTGCCGGTAAACACATACAGCAGTTTAAAGCCCTGTAGCCTGGCCCGTTCGAGTACAGTTACCAGTCTGGTTTCGTCGTAAGAATGCAGATCGAGTCGGCCGACGGTATAGCCAAAGAAACGGGTATCCCAGGGTAGTTGCTGTAGCTCAGGCGTCATAGCGCTTGCAGGAACGTCGTTACCTGAGCGCGAAAACTCTCTTTGCCAAAGGTCTCTTCGGCAAAATTTCGGCAGTTCGCGGCCATACGTTCGTACTGTTCTTGCGGAAGGTTCAACACGAATTCAAGGCCCTGCACCAGGTCCGCTACATTGCCCAGTTGCGCTTTGTAACCGGTTTTGCCCGTTATCACCAGATCCTGAGCGACGCCCGTATCAAAGGCCACCACCGGCGTACCGCACATCAGGGCCTGATTGACCATCATGGGTCCGGAGTCTTCCAGCGATGGGCAGACAAACACATCAGCCGCCTGATACGCCCGGATAAGTTCCGGTTCAGAAAGATAACCGGCCAAATAGGCTGGTATACCGTCCAGCGGCAGAGAACAGTCGCCAGCGATCAGCAGGTAGATTGTATCCAGTTGTAAAGCGGTAAGGGCCTGGATCAGCAGCCCCATTCCTTTTCGTTTTTCCTGTAAGGCCGACGCTCCGAAAAAGATAATCTGCTTATCAGCAGGCAGCGAAAAGTAATTCTTTGCGGCCTGCTGGTCTCCTACGGCGAACCTCGTTTCGTCAACAAAACCGATCCATTTCAAAACTTCTTTCTCCCGATAAAGGGCGGATTGGGTGGCCCGGTTAAAATCACTGCCCGAAAACGCCACCGCTTTAGCCGACATGGGCAGGTATTTCTGTTTATACGCTAAGTTCTCCGACGCCAGTTGTTTGTCGCCCTCAGCCAGAATCGCCGGGCAGTCGGCGCAGCTTTGTGTAAACCCCCGACAATCCCAGGGATAGTGGCAGCCGCCCGTCAGCGGAGCATTGTCGACCAGAAAACAATAGATCTGAGCGCCGGTCAGTTCGAACAACTCCCGCAACGTACGGGCATTGATGAAGTCCGTGACCCAGTACGTAATGATGACATCTGGTTTATCCGGAATTTGCGCCAGTATTTTTTGGGCCGAAACGGTAGTACACTGTTCGTGTCGGTTGTAGAAATAATAATCGTGCGCAAACAGAGCGTCGGGGAATCGCTGTTTATAGAAGCTTCGCTTCAGCTTACCTGCTACGTTCTCATACGGAGTATTGTTGTATACAATCGCCTGACTCGACTTGTTCTTCGACTCTTTAACGAGCAGATACGACCGCAGGCCACTCTCTTTTAAGAGCGCATCAAACTCAACCGCAAATGCACCGGCCCCGCTATAGTCCATGGCGGATAAGTTCAGTACAGTTCTTGGATGGGTTTGCATAGTCGGGCGCTACGTAGCCAGCAGGCGGATGCTTTTTAAGAGCAGTTTCTTCCAGAGCGGCCGTTTGGCGGGGTTCACAAATCGCTCAAAAACCACCCAGTCGAATAAGCGATCAATCTTTACGGCTGCATCCGTCAACGGGAAGGAAATCGGAAAAACGGGCAGGTTCGCCAGCAGATCATCCTCATTGAACGAATGGGTAGCCTCTGCCGTAAAGCCGATGTTGGAAATCAGATTGACCGACGGAACAATCGTGCAGCCGCCGTTGGCCCAGCGGGAAAACAACCACTGAAAGTCCCACACGTCACTCGGCTGCGTTTTCTGATACGTCATAAACTGAGCTACGTAGTGATTGGCGTGCTGGTCATTAGCCAGGGTCGTCCGTATCTGGTTTTGTACCGGCAGCGTATCAGCACCGTTCAGTTCGTAATCAAACGCCTGCCAGGCCCTGCGCCACGAAGCCCAGCCCAGGCTGTGCCCCATGTACGAAAAAAAGTAGGACTGCCGCGACGGAAACCATCTTTTCATGGCGTTGGTACCCGTAATCATGTACACGCGCGGGTCGGCAGCGTATCGCTCCAGCAGTTGCTGGCAGAATCCAAAAAAGCTTAGCTCCGGCAGGCAGTCATCTTCCAGCACAATACCGGCGTCTACGTGCGTAAAGAACCAGGTAATGGCTTCGGCCGGACCCCGCCCGCAACTCCGGTTTTCGGTCCTGAACAAGGTCTGAAGCTCACAGTCCCAGTCAATCTGCGTTTCGATGATCGCCCGGGTTTTTTGGCATAGCTCGGCATCGGCGGGTTGGTTTGGCCTGGGTCCATCGGCCGCCACAAACAGATGGCGGGGCTGTATCTGCCTGATTCGGTTGAACGTCTGCTGCGTTATCGAAGGCCGGTTGAACATCAGGAGCAGAACGGGCGTCGTGAACATCAGCGATGGCTCAGTGACCGATTGCCGCTGTCTACCAGCGAATCAATGTAGTCGAGCTTATCTTCGTATAAAGCATACACTCGTTTGATGTTCACTTCGTCCTGTCGATGGTGCAATTCGTTGTTCCAGATCCGCATGCCGCCGGGTCCTAGTCCACCTATTTTAAACTTTGCGGGATAATGCCCCACGCGCAGGCCCAGTGTCCAGGCCCGGAGGCAGACTTCGGCATCGTCCCACTGAAAGGGAGCGAACTGGGGGTCGAAATCGTGCAGTGCCTCGATGAATACGTTACGTCGGAGCCACATCGGTGCCCGATCTACGTACTGAACATAGCTTAAGCCCGGAGCCGACTCACTGTCCCTGCTCAATTCGATTTTGAACGAGTTGGCTCGGGACACCTTGTTGTTTTCCCGAACGAAAGGCCCTCTTGTACCGGTGCTATCGTAGGTCACAGGCCTTAGCCGCGCCCCATCCCGACCGCCCAGAATAACCAGGAGATCGTCTTGCTCAAAGCAGTTCTGGGCTTCGTTTACCCATTCGGTAGTCTCGAAATCGTCGTCGTCCTGCAATAGCACTACGTATTTTCCCCTGGCGAAATACAAGGCTCTTCCGTAAGTTATTATTTCGTACAGGTCATTGCAGCGCAGCAAAAATTCATTCGCATTCCTGAGAAATTTAGTGAGCCGCAGGGTATGCTCGATTTCCGAGCCATCGTCGATGACGAGTATCTCACTGCGCTGAATAGTTCTTAATTTATTGACCAGGAAAATGACATTTTCTGATTTGTTATGCGACTGGATGATAAAGCTTATTTCCGGATCAGGATCGTAGTTTTTCGCCAGCCAGCCGGTATAGGTCTTTTGTTCGTATTGTTTAGTGGATACGAGTTTCTTTCTAAGAAAGAGAGCTATACGTCTTATTAAATTCATTCAGCCGGATAGCTAGTTCTTATCGTTTGCTGGCCTAAAACAGGCAGTCGCCCTCGTGATATTTTTTGAAACTTTATACAGGACTTTCAAAAGTGCGTACAAGTATTCTCTTGATTTCAGCCAGTCAAAATACACCAGCTCCTGCTTTTCTACCGCCCAGTTCTGATAATCCTGGAGTACACGCTCCGGAAAATACTCGCTTAAAATGAGCGGTATTTCGTTGGGTTTATCCGGGTTTTGCTCGGTACTGCTGGATATACCGTCGAGGTTGTAATCGGCAACCAGAACATCGAGCGCGGCTGTCGAGCAATTCCCCACGATCAGGGCGCGGATCCAGAAGGCGTAATCCGAATGAATGTGGTATCGCTCGTCGTATAACCCAAATTGTGCGAATAGCGCCGTTTTGATAAACGTGGCCTGGTGCGGCAGGGTATTGCCAATAAACGACTTTAAAGTCAGCGCTTCGGGCAACTTAGTGATGTAAACCTGCTCGTCCCCTTTCGAAACCCGACAGCGTCCGATCAGCAGATCGGCCGTTTGACTCCGGGAAAACACCGTTTCCAGCACGGAACCGTCAATGAACCAGTCGCCCGAATTCAGAAACAGGCAATACGTTCCTTCTGCCCGGCGTATTCCTTTATTCATGGCGTGGTAGATGCCCTGGTCTTCTTCGGAAATCCAATACGTCACCTGATCGGAATACGTTTCGATGAGTTGAACACTGCCATCTTCCGAGGCTCCGTCGATAATCAGAAATTCAAACGCTTTGAAGGATTGGTTCAACACGCTTCGGATGGTGGCCTCCAACCCGGTTTTGTTGTTCAGATTGATGGTGATGATGGACAATACGACCGGATTCATCGGAAAAAATAACCTTCAACCTGTAGTAGCTCCCCGGTTTCGTAATGGCGATGGCCGCCCTGAATAAGTTTCAGTGTATACCCCTCCTGCTTCAAGACGTAGATCAGTTCGGGCATCAGCGTTTCCTGTTCATAGAGCGGCTGAAGCGACAGTTCCAGTTGAAACCCCTTGATTCGACCAATCGACTGAGTGCAACCCGCAATTACCTGACGTTCAAACCCCTGCGTATCGACCTTTACGTACAGGTTCTGATCGGGCCGGCAATACTGGTCAACAATAGAGTCAATCGTCTGCACGCGAACGGTTTCCGCACCGACATAAGCCGCGTCAGCTTCACTCTCCACGTGCAGCGGAAGAATATTCAGCAACGAGCTGCTGTACGAGTTTCGGGACACGTTGATCTCAGCCATTCCGTCGTAATCGCCGATGGCGGTGTGAACCGTTTGCCAGGGCGGATAAGCCAGCGCCGTGCGCTGAAGCTGCTCATAAGCTTCCGACAGGGGTTCAAACGAAACGATTGAGCCAGCGAATCCTAGTTTCCGAACCTGTTTACCGAATTGACCCGTGTTGGCGCCTACGTCGAAAATCAGGTCAATGTTGGCTGACCGCATCAAATCCAGCCATTGCCGAACGATCGGGTCAGCGGGTAAATGCACAATGTCATGCCCGAAATACTGGGCAATCTTTTTTATAAATTCTTTCACTCCCGACGCCTTACCAGTCTGAGCGTAAAGCGTTTTAACCGCCATACGAATACCCCTGCACTAATAATTTGATTACGTTCCAGAAAGCGGTAAACGGCGTTTTCCCGACTGGATAGCCATTGGGTTTGCTCCTTCTCCAGTGCCTCCAGTCGCTCAAAATCGACCAGAAACAAGGGGTAGCGTTGCTGCAGAATCAGTCGCTGTTCCTGCCGGGACAGGTTGTTGGTGGCCGGGTCACAACTGATACCATCCATATTAAAATAGGCGATCACGCCGGGAAAATGCGCGTACGAGCAATGGTGTTCCAGCATCGCTTCTACGAAAAACAACCAGTCCGAAGCGATTTTGAGTTGCTCATTATACAGCCCGACCGACTCAAACAAACGCCTTCGGATCAGTGTAGCCTGATGCGGTAGCGTACCCTGAAAAAGCGTTCGGGCCGTGATGTTCGTCGGCGAATTCACGCACCAGCGAATTTCCTGCTTCTTGTTGTCGTAGAAATAAATGTCACCCGCGACGATATCCGCCTGCGGGCGACTGGCAAACACCTCTTCCAGCACCGTAGGCGTCGCGAGCCAGTCGCCCGAGTTCAAAAACAGACAGTACTCACCCGTTGCCCGCCTGATACCCTTATTCATGGCGTGGTAGATGCCCCGGTCACGTTCCGATACCGAGTACGTAACGTGCTCCGAAACCTGCTCGATAACCTTCCGGCTGGCATCGGTCGATCCACCGTCGATGATGATGTACTCAAAATCCCGGAACGTTTGGCGGCTAACGCTTTGCGCTGTTTTTTCCAGACCAGCCGCGTTATTCAGGTTTATTGTAATGATCGAAAGCGGGATCACATCGGGTTATATCGGATCACTTTCTTGACCACGCGTTTGAACTTCTTGAACTGGCTATCGACATGAGCCTGTCCAAACAGCATACGCTGGATAAACAGATCGGCTTCGTAATGCCGCTCGATCCGCTCCGGATGCGTAAAGGGGATCGCCAGTTCATGGGTCGGTACGTTGGCAAAATAGCTGTCCGGATTTTGGGAGTGGGTGGCGTACGGGCCATACCCAATGTTGGACACCAGGTTGGCTTTCGGAATTACGGCCAGCTGGCCCCGGGTCATGCAGAGATAATGAAACTGAAAATCCCACATATCGTCTGGTTTGTTTCTGTACAACCAGTCGAACTGATTCAGCCACCACCGCGCATACGGTTTTTCGGCAAACAGGTACGTACTTAGTTGCTTTTTGTCGATTCGAGGCCAGTTGGAAAGGGTATAATCGAAGCCTTCCCAGCTCCGTTTCCAGGTAGCCCACCCATTCGAACTCGGAAAAACCGAGAAGTAATAATCGGCCTCAATGGGCATGGGCTGCACCAATTGAAAGTTATTTCCGGAGATCATCGACACCTGCCGATTATCCCGATGCGTTCCGAGTAGGTCGGCGCAGAACTGAAAAAAAGTGGGGTTGGGCAGGCAGTCGTCTTCGAGAATAATACCTTCGTCTACGTGCTCAAAAAACCAGCTTATCGCTTCCGACGGCCCCCGCCCGCAGCCTCTGTTTTCGTCTCTGAATAAGGTTTTCAGCTCGCATGACCAGTCTACGTGTTCCAGGACCCAGTTCCGGATCAGTTGGCATCGTTCCGCTTCGCCTTCTGTACCCGGTCGTGGTCCGTCGGCGGCAATAAAAAGACGCGCCGGTTTCTGGCTACGTATTGCGTTAAAGACGCGTTTCGTTTCGTCTGATTTGTTAAAAATGATAAACAATACGTTGATTTCCATTACGTATCGGTACAGAGCGTTTACCGCTTATCCGCGTAGTATAAATTGTTGAGCGTGTTGGCAATAAGCCCGTAATTGACCTGACCCAGGTAATTATCCAGCAGCGTTTTATTCTTCAATTGCAGCGATTCGACAACAATCAACCGGGGTCGATACGTCGACCAGTCATTCGACCGAAGTACGTCCAGTTCAAAGCCTTCTACATCTAAAGACATAAAGTCAATCACCTGGTTAGCTGGCAAATACTCCGCCAGAACAGATTGTAAGGTTCGCGCTTTTACCGCTTTCTTTTCAACAAGTGCATAGCCTTTCGCGACCATTTCGGCGGCAAACGTTTCAGAAAATGTATTGATACCGGTCTGGTTAAATATGTAATATGGCAACGTACCTTCCTGCTCGGCCAGGCCGGTTTCCACATTTATATCGCGCGGCCGGATTTCAGTAAATGCGGCCATACTGCCCGGCATAGCGTCCAGGTTAATCCCCCGCCAGCCTTGCAGATAAAATTTATAGGTATTTGAATAGTTAATCGGATGATAGGCGCCAATATCCAGATAAAACCCCGTGTCGACTCCGTAGAAATATTGGGCAAGTATCTGGTCTTCGCCCTCCTGCGAGAAACCCGTCGTTAAGTACTTGTAATAGGTATGCTCGTTGAGAATTTCCTGCCGGATAAACTCTTTGTACCCGGCCGGAATGCTGGCGTAAATAAGCTTTTTTACGGTTGCTGTGATACGTCCCACTATCCTCTAACTCAGATTGATCAATCCCCCGTCCGGGAAAGAATAAACGTATCCGCTTTCATTCACATAGCCTTCGCAGTCGACCACCAGACCGCGTGGTATGGCCATGAAAACGGCTTTTAGCGGATCGACGAACAGAAAGTTGACGTAAAACCGCCCTTTGTTCATTCGGGCCGGAAGCTGTATGGTTTTACGAACTTCAAACGCTCCGGCAGGGCTAGTTTTCAGAGTTCCGAACGAGAAATCGGGGTTATAAATTGCGAAAGGAACGTCATGCTCGTCGACAAAAACCGCTTCAAAGCAAAGGGGCAGCGGTTGGGTCAGGTCGCCTTTAATCGTAACGTCGAGCGTACCACTTTTTCCGGAAATACTGATATAATCGGCGGACGAGCCATTGACCCGTATGTCCGAAATGGACAGGCCAGTGTGCAGGGCGGCTATCTTCTCCGTAATCCGCGAGCCGCCCGAGTCCGGAGCAGCGAAATAATGCGCTATGGCACTGGCTGTAGTACCTTCAAAGGCGAAGCGCCCTTTATCGAGTACGATGCCGCGCGTGCATAAATTTTTTACAGCCGCCATATTATGGCTCACAAACAGCACAGTTCTGCCTTCATGCTGGCTCACGGCTTTCATCTTGCCGATGGCTTTTTTCTGAAACTCCGCATCCCCAACGGCCAGCACTTCATCAACGATCAGGATTTCGGGCTCCAGGTGGGCGGCTACGGCAAACCCCAGCCGGACGGTCATGCCGCTGGAATAGCGCTTGACAGGCGTATCGATGTAGCGCTCGCAACCCGAGAAGTCGATGATTTCATCGAGCTTAGCCCTGATCTCCCGTTTTCTCATGCCCAGAATGGCACCGTTCAGGAATATATTTTCCCGCCCGGTCAGCTCCGGATGAAAGCCCGTACCGACTTCAAGCAGGCTACCGATACGGCCGTTAAAGTCGATTCGGCCCGTAGTCGGTCCGGTCACTTTAGAGAGAATTTTGAGCAGCGTCGACTTGCCGGCTCCGTTTCTGCCAATTATGGCCAATACCTCACCGGGCATTACGTCGAAACTGATGTCTTTGAGCGCCCAGACGTATCGACTTGAGCCTTTGGTAGCGGGGTCATTGAACTCGCCGATTTTCAGCAGGGGGTCCTCTCTTCCCAGGAAACGGTGCAGCCACCGTTGTGCATCGTCGCGGATCGTTCGCGCACCCACCGTACCTAAGCGGTACTGCTTGGAAAGATTTTCTATTTTAACGACGGGCTTCATGGGTGGTACCGACGAGCGTTACCGGGCATCTCGGTAAAAACCCTGCTCAAGCCTTTTCCCTCTGAGGTGTAATCCGCCGATTCGTTTGCTGGCGCAGGGCAACGGGTGATCGAAACACTGATCGGAAGCGATTGGGTAGTAGCACTTGACCTTAGTATCGACGACAAAATAAGCAAACTGGTTCTGCTGGGGTATTTCCAGTGGATACGGCAACAGAAATCGGTGAGCTATATGCTTTGTAAAATGCCAGGGGTGGAACCAGTTATCTTTTAAAAAGAGACAGGTAACCACCAGGCCAAATGCATACAATCCGTACTTGCTGATCGTGTCTCTGGCGTTCAGTGACTGAACGGATACTAGGAGAAGTGCGGCAAAAAAAGCGGCTCCGTATCGAAGGCTCGGCGCCTGTATGCCCATGAATATAATGCCTGCGACGGATACGCTCAAAGCCATTACGTAATGGCGGGCTAATGAGCGCTTGTTCAGGAACAGACGTACTACGACTACAAGTATAGCGATTGCACTACTCGCGATCATGATCAGGTCAGCCCCGCTCTGATTGCCCAGCCAGGTCTGTAACCCATAACGCCCTGAACTTCCCTCCGGAACATAATAGGCACGGATGGCTTGCTGTAGCTGAGCAACGTCGGGCTTTGGCAGTTTCCAGTCGGGCGAAAACAAATCGATGGCTGGAAACGGGAACAATAGCCAGCCGGTAAGTATGACGTTTTTCGCCAGCCAGGGAAAGACGATAAAGCCGCAACTAAGCAGGGTAATCAGCGCTTGTTTCTTACGGCTCCAGAAATAGGCCGTCCCGAGCAAATAAAAAACGACAAGCAGAACAGGCGCGGTCGATAGCTTTAGCGTAATTGCGTAAACAGACAGAATAAGGATGGGAAAGATTGTATCTCTGTTTCTGTGTATATCAACAATAGAACTAAGAACAAGGATCATCAGAACAAACACCAACGTATCGGTTGAGGGGGTGGAAACGTGTGGCCAGAAATTCTGGATTAAATAATAAAGTATCAGTACGTAACTACCAGCCAGCAAGTAATTAGCCAGTTTAAATGCGCTGCTAATCTTTTCAAAACTATACAGTGAGCAGTACGTGATGATTGTAAAATTTAGTGGATAAATGGGCTGAGCAAACAAATTGTAAAAAGCCGCATCCAACGAAAAACTATTAAAATTATAACCCAGGAAAGTATTCAGATGAACCAGGCCGGGGATTGTTTTATGCTCGGCGGTCCACTTTATAACCGGAATATGATATAAGCCCGCATCATAATGGAGCGAAGGGCTGTACAAGGATTGAAAAAAAGTGATCCCGATAAATACCAATAACAGGAACGCCAGCGCCGGATTCGTTCGTACACGCGTCGCAAACTGCCTGCTCACGGCCAGGTAGTATTGGCGTACGTAATCAGCATTAACCAACCCTACGCCCGAAACGAGTAAGACAAATACGAACGTAACGGTATTGGTAACTGGATACGCAATCGATACAAGCGTAAAAAAGGCGTTGGATAAGGCTAATCCGATTAGGAAATCATGAAAAAATGACGTGTTCCAGGCCGCAAACTTTTTTACAACCGATCCGATACTGATAAAACAAAGGCTGCAACACATGAACCCCACGAGTTGAGCCACCATTATACCGTATCCATAAAGTTTTTCTCGGTTCGGTTGAACACCGCCAGACCCATCAGAAGCACAACCAAAGCGAACCCCGCCGAATACAGCACCAGCGAGCTGGAAAAAGCGCCCGCTCCCAGAAAACTGTACCGAAAAGCCTCGATCACACCGGTCATTGGATTGAGCAGCATAACCAACCTGTATTTTGCCGGTACCGCCGACAGGGGCAGAATGACGGGCGTGGCATACATCAGGAGCTGTACGCCAAACTCGACCAGGTAGTACAAATCCCGGTAGCGGGTTGTCATGGCCGAGACCAGCATCCCCAGGCCCAACCCCATAAGTCCCATAATGATCACCAGCAGGGGTACCAGCAGCAGCGTCGTATTCGGCTGTAAGGCCTGTCCACTGAAGCTGTAGTACGTATAGATCGCTAAAAAGAGCAGAAGACCGATCCCGAATTGAATCAGATTGCTAACCACAATCGATAAGGGCATTACGGCTCTTGGGAAATAGACTTTGCCGAACAGGGCCGCATTGGCCGTGAATGTAGTGGACGTAGCGCGGAGGCAGCTCGCGAAGTAATTCCAAGCTGTTACGCCGGACAGGTAGAACAGGATGGGCGGGGTGCCATCGGTAGACAGACGCGCCATCCCGCTAAACACAACCGCCAGAACGGCCGTCTGGAAAAGGGGCTGGATAAAAAACCAGACGGGACCCAGAATCGTCTGCTTATACTTGGCCACAAAGTCACGGCGAACGAGCAGGACCAGCAAATCGCGGTACTGCCAGATTTCGCCCAGCCGCAGGTCGAACAGGTTGTTCTGTGACGTAATCGAGTGCGTATACGTAGCCTGTTCGTCGGACACCGTATTATTCGTTTCGGACAAAATTTACCGGTTCGCTGCCCTGCACCATCGGGTGATAATCGCCGGTGAGGGGGCTGAGCCGGGCATTCCGGATCTGGTGAACAACCTCAATCGACGGGTAAGCCTCGGCTAATCCGAACCCCTGCCCTGCCAGAATGCGCTCGTAACTTTGCGTGTGCAGGTCCGTAAATCCGTCGCTAAATTCAATTTCCTCGCCTTCGATACGTAGCGAACGGTATGTCTGTTTGTTTTTCAGCCTGACCACTTCCGGAAGCGTAGCGTAATCCGTACTCAGAAACCACCGAACGCGTGCGTTTTCCAGCTCCAGATACCCCGCGGCCCGGTTGGTGTCATGAACATGCACCAGGTTTTGCCGCACGTTGCCGAATAGCCAGATCAGTACGTCAAAAAAATGGACCCCAATGTTGGTGGCGATTCCGCCCGACTTAGCCGCATCGCCTTTCCAGCTCGTGTTGTACCAGCGCCCACGCGATGTAATGTACACCAGATCAATGTCGTAGCTTTTATGGGAGCAGCGGCCGATCCGTTCTTTCAGCGCGACCAGGCTCGGGTGCAGCCGGAGTTGTAAAATATTATTGACCGTCTTACCGGTTTCCTGTTCAATCTCCCGCAGCCCATCAATATTCCAGGGGTTCAGCACCAGCGGTTTTTCGCAGATCACGTCGGCCTGATTGCGCAGCCCAAACCGAATATGAGCGTCGTGCAGGTAGTTGGGGCTACAGATGCTTACGTAATCGACGCCTTGCTTTTGCCGCCGGAGCTTATCGATGCAGCGATCAAACCGCTCATATTCAATAAAAAAATCGGCTTCCGGAAAGTAGCTGTCCATGATGCCGACTGAATCAGATTTATCGAAAGCCGCTACGAGCGTATTGCCGGTATCCCGGATCGCCCTCAGGTGCCGGGGGGCTACGTAGCCAGCCACCCCTATCAACGCAAATCGTTTCATACGTGAGTAGGTAAAGTTCAGTTCATCTGTTGATGACGTACTATCCTGGCCAGGTCTAAACAGGTTCAGAAAAGCGGTGTCACGTTGTTCTCAGCCAACTGGTAGTGCTGGCCGCTCTCCGGACAAACGGCCCGGCCCTGGGCATCAAATGTCAGTCGGTGCCCGAATTGGCTCATCCATCCCCGCTGACGCCCCGGATTGCCGATGATCAGTGCATAGGGTGGTACCGGTTTGGTGACAACCGATCCCGCGCCGATAAACGCGTATTCGCCGATGTCGTTCCCGCAGATGATGGTAGCATTTGCGCCGATGGTAGCCCCTTTCCCCACGTGGGTTTTCTGGTACTGATCCTTTCGGTTTATGGCAGACCGGGGGTTGATGACGTTGGTAAAGACCATCGACGGGCCCAGAAATACGTCGTCGTCGCAGGTAACCCCGGTATAAATCGATACGTTATTCTGCACTTTGACATTACTTCCCAGCACCACACCGGGCGATATGACCACGCTCTGACCGATGTTGCAGTCAGGCCCGATCACGCAGCCGGGCATGATATGCGAAAAGTGCCAGACCCTGGTTCCTTCGCCAAGTTGACTGCCTTCGTCAACGACGGCCGTTGGGTGGATGGAAACGAGTTCGGCCATGTTACTGAAAATAAGCGGTAATCGTTTCGGTGATGTAGTCAATCTGGTTTTCCGACAGTTCGGTGTGCATGGGCAGCGAGAGTACCTGCTGGCACAACTCGCTGGTAACGGCCAGATCACCCACTACCCGGCCCTGGTTTTGATACGCCTTCTGGGCGGGAACCGGGATCGGGTAATACACCATACTCGGAATGCCTCTTTGCCGCAGGTACTCTTTCAACCCGTCGCGTTGGCCAGCCGGTACTTTCACCGTGTATTGGTGAAAAACGTGCGTTGAATAGGCACTCCGGTATGGAATCTCGATGGCGTCGATCTCCTTTAATCGTTCGTCATAGCGCGCGGCTGCCAGTTGCCGGGCCTGCGTATAGGCAGGCAGGTGCGGAAGCTTCGCGATCAGAATAGCCGCCTGTAATGTATCGAGTCGCGAGTTCATCCCGACAACTTCGTGCTGGTACTTCCGCGACTGGCCGTGATTGGCAAGCAGTCTGACCTGGCGCTCCAGTTCACCACACCGAGTCAGAACAGCGCCCCCATCGCCGAAGCAGCCCAGATTTTTGGATGGAAAAAACGAAGTGATGCCCATCGCACCCATTGCCCCGGCAGCAACCAATGTTTCGTTGTCAAAACGAACCGCTGCGCCAATCGCCTGCGCTGCGTCTTCGACAACCCGAATGTGATGCCGTTGGCAGATCGATAGAATACGTACCATATCGGCGCATTGACCGAACAGATGCACCGGCACCACCAGTTTTGTGTTGGGCGTAATGGCCCGCTCGATCTGCTCCGGACTGATGGTAAACGTGCGCGCATCGACATCCACGATAACCGGCGTCAGGCCCAATAGCGCAACCACCTCCGCCACAGCGATGTAGGTAAACGCCGGCATAATAACTTCGTCTCCTGGCTTCAGGCTGAGCGCCATCATGGCCAGTTGCAGGGCGTCGGTTCCATTGCCGCAGGAAACGACATGCTCAATTGGCAGAAACTCCGCCAACTGGTTCTCAAACTGGCTGACCGGCGGCCCGTTTATAAACGCGGCTGAGTCTATACAAGCCTGAATAGCCCCATCGACAGCCACTTTTATGTTCAGGTACTGACCTGTTAAGTCAACCATCTGAATGGCCGACACGCCCTGATCCTGAAATTTCCTGGTCAGCATCGACTTACTTACTCCGAGCTTTTCGGAACAGGATATTGGTCAGAATCCGCATCAGGTATCGTAAGTCCGTAGCTAGCGGAGCCGCTTCGTAGGCCGCCAGATACGTTAATTCAGACTGCACAATCTCGTCGAACGTTTCCGGAAGATCGGCATAAAACGGCGGCAGCAGCCCCGGCTTGTGTTTAATCCGAACCGCCTGCGCGGACGCAGGGTACAGACTAAAGTAATGATCGGTAAGCGGCCGTATGCCAATCAGTTTCACATCACCCCGCAGTAGGTTGTACAACATAGGAATTTCGTCGATCCAGTATTTGCGGATTACCCGCCCGCCCGTGATTACCCTGAAATCGTCTTTAAACTTGCCGCCCCGGTCAAGCCCGTTGGTTTCGTGCAGGTAGGCCTGTACGTATTCCGCGTACGGGTGCATCGTGCGCAGCTTGTACACGTAAATAGGTTTGGCGTACTGGCCCAGTCGCTTCATTTTCAGCATGAATCCTTCGCTGGGAACAGCGCTCTCCTGACTGGGATCATTACTCAGATTGTGTTTTACGATGAGCGTTGTCTCGTGGGTTTTCTCCCGAATGTCGATCACCTTCAGGCCCTTGAAGATGAGTCGTCCCAGTATTTCCGCTTTCGATACGTCGGGGACAATGTTCAGCCGTTTACATAGCCTGCGCACCCCCTTCAGCTTGGGCAGTACCCGCTTTAACAGAAAATAAATCGGATAATACAGGTTGAAAAACGACGCATTGAACCGGTGGTTCAGGCTGGACTTTACGTTCTCTGCCGTAACCAGGTTAACCGCAAAATACTGATGTTCAGCCAATCGGCTGCGTACTCGCCCGAATACGAGGTTAGGGTCTCCGAGCTGGGTTACGCTGGTCTGGAGAAAAATATGTTTTCCGGACAAAGCCCGGTCGTTGTTCAGTATTGTATCCAGATCAACCGCTTCCCAGGTTGTAGCTGGTGCGTAGTTGAGCAACAAATCCGGAAGTTTATCGACTGCCGGTTCGTAATCGACGTAGTCATTGTACACAGCACTACGTACCAGTTGATCAGATAAAGGCAGATTCATGTAAGCCATTACTAGTTGTTCACTAATCCTGATTGAGAGCTGGTGCGCTGATCGGGGGCAATGCTGAGCGAATGAGAGTTCGTCAGTAACCGGATTTGGGGACGTAGCATCAGCTATGCCGGCCGCCGAAAAGTCGACCGAGAAATTTGTTCTTACCCGAACCGGTCCCGTAGTACCCGTCCGGGCCGTATTCATAGCCGTATCCGTAATCGGGCGAAGTCTTATAATTGACGGCGTTGAAAATGATATTTACTGACTTGAATATCTTTTGATTGTTCAGATCGGCAATGTGGTTCAGGTACACTTTAGGCGTCTTTTCGTGCCGGACCAGATAGAAGCAGATGTCACTGTAGGGGGCCAGAATAGAGGCATCGGTAACGAGGCTGAATGGGGGTGTATCAAGCAGAATAAAATCATAGCTGAGCCTGTATTCGTCGATAAGGTTCCGGGTCCGGATCGAAGACAACAACTCCGACGGATTGGCCGGAATGGGTCCGCTGGGCGCAATAAAGACGTTGTCAATCGAGGTAGCCTGGACGATATCCTGCGCATTGACGCTGCCAATCAGGTAATCCGATATGCCGATATGATTGCTGACGTTCAGGTACTGGTTGATTTTCGGCTTTCGTAGATCTACCCCTAGAATAAGCACCTGCTTATTCAGAGCTGCCAGTGATATGGCAATATTCAGCGTCAGAAAGCTCTTTCCTTCGTTCGCCGTCGAGGACGTAATCAGGATCGTACGACCACCCGTATGGTGATAATCACTTAACAGATACTGCAAATTGGAGCGAATGGTCCGGATCTGCTCGCTTACGAAGCTTTTGTTCCGAACGTCGATGATCGTACCCGACTGCTTGGGATTGATGCCCACCTCGCCAAAAACTTTCAGCCCACTCTTCCGTTCAATTTCTTTCTTCGACTGCACAGTCGTGGTCACCAGGTTCCTGATCGTGATCAGGAAGATCGGCAACAGTAGTCCGATCAGGCCCGCTGCCAGAAACACATTCTGCCGGTTGGGTCGTATCTGACCGCCCGATGGGTAGGGCGTATTCACGACCCGGCTATCCGTCACCGTAGACGCGTAGGACAGAGCAGTTTCCTCGCGCTTCTGCAACAGCATGAGATACAGATTTTCCTTGATGCCTGCCTGTCGTTTAATTTCTACCAGTTCCCGCTCTTTTGTAGGCACAGACAGAATCGACGCTTCCAGCCGCTTCTTGGTCGCCAGTAAGCTGTTTTTTGTAACCAGCAGGTTGTTTCGCTGATTGGTCAGGTTTTCTTTGATAGCCTGCTTTACGTTGTTCATCTGCGACCGAACCGTCTCCAGATAGGGGTTGCCCGGATGAACGCTCTGCGCCAGTTTGCTCCGCTCAATTTCCAGATCCAGCAACTGCGTTACGTAGGCATTGAGTACGGGATCGTTTACCATCAGGGTTGCCGGCGCAACATTGGTCAGTTTGGCTCCGTTGACGTAGCGTTCGATACTTTCCAGGACATTGAGCTGAATATCGACTTCGTTGAGCTTGGCGTTATTCTGCTCTTCTTCTTTCAGGAACAGGGTCGTCTCGGAGCTTAGGTCCGTAATGCCTTTGGCCCGTCGGTACTTTTCGACGTTCTGTTCAACGGTTCCCAACTCCGACGTTACCAGCCTCAGCCGTTCTTCAATAAACCGGAGCGTATTGGTGGCTTCGCGGTTTTTGTCTTCCAGCGAAGCAAACGCATACTCGTCCAGCAGTTTGGATAAGATGGCCTTGCCTTTGTCGATCAGCGCCGTTTCGATACTCACCGAAAGAAACGAACTGTATTCATTAAGCCGGCTGATGGCGATACTGCCAATCAGCATATCGACCATAGCTTCGCGGCTGGCAAATGTTACTTTCGTGCGGGTATTGACCACCCGTTTTTTAAGGTCTTTCCGAACAATCCGGAAGTTCCCATATTTTGACGCGACCGGTGCGCCATATTGAAAAACGCCAATGCTCTTTTCTTCAGCGTCCAGGAGTTGATACGTAGTGCCGCCCTGCCCGACAACGAACACCGGATTTCCGTAGGCGTAGTCGGTAACCTCCCCGGCGATAAGGGTTATCGGCGAGTTATCGTATACTTCGATATCGCGACTGGGCGACTCGGTCCAGTACGTAACGGTCAGGTTCAGTTCATCGACAACTTTTCCCAGCAACGGCATCGAGGTCAGCAACACAATCTCGTTCTCGATGCGTTTGTTGGCCGTGGCCGTAAAGTCTTCAACAATATCGTTTGCCTTTCTGGGCGATTGTTCATCCTTGATCAGCAGGGTGGCAAATACTTTATAGATTGGCGTGACCCGTTCAAGGTAAAAATGGGCTCCCACGAGGCTGACAGCGATGGTCAGCACAAACCAGTACCAGTAGCGCAGGTAACTGAATAGATACTTCAGGATATCGAAATCGGTATCCTGATCTTCCGCTAAAAAAATGTCGTTGTTAGTGTTCATGCTACTCAGCGACTTCCTACAGTCGTGACCCTAAGAAAATAAGGGAGGCAATTGATGTTACCAGGCCTAAATAAATTGTAACCTTCTGGAGACCAGAACTCAACGGCTGGGGTGGAATGACTTTGTCTTTGGTTGGCTCGACGTACACGACGTCGCCGTGCTGGATATAGAAGTAGGGCGACTTAAATACGTCCAGGCTGCGCATGTTCAGTTTACCGATTTCGCGCACACCATTCCGATTCCGGATTACGGTTATACTGTCCCGTTTTGCGTACTCCGTCAGATCGCCACAGGCCGCCAGAACATCGAGTATAGTGGTTTCATCATCCAGCAGGTTAAAGCTTCCCACCTGTCTCACCTCCCCCAGCACGGAGTATTTATGATTCATAAACCGAACATTCACCGACGGGTGAACGATCGTTTTTTCAAGGTCGGCCCGGAGCTTAGCTTCCGCAAGTTCCAGGGTTAGCCCTTCCAGTTTCTGTCGGCCGATGATAGGCATTGAAATATACCCCGCCGAGTCAACACGATACCCCAGGGGTTGATTGCCGCTCCCCGCGCTTCCGCCCGAGAATGTAGATACCGGCAGTTGGTTGACATTGGCAAAATTCAGAATCTCGTTCGATTCTTTGTTGAGCGTACTGACAATCACCCCAAGAATATCCCCCTTCTGAATTCTGGAAACCCGCGGCACGGCCGTTTCTATCAGTTTTGGGTAGGATTGGCTTCGGCTCCGGAAGTATTCAAACTGGGTTGGTTTTACCGTAGTACAAGCCGAAAGCTGAATGACCGCCAGCAGCGCGATAACCAAGCGGGCAATCTGTCGGAGTCGCCCTGAGCCGTGCCGTGTACAGATTCGATTTGACGCGGACGATCTCGTCGAGCGAAGACCGTACCGATTCGATTTCATGTCCGCGCCCCGCTTCATGAACGCTGGGAGATGCCTAGGATTAGGCCACCGATTTACTTGATTTTTCATGGCTTCGCCCCTTCAGTCCCATTTTGCAGGACATCCAAGCCAAAAAATACGTGTGTGTACAGGAGCGCGATTCGGTGTAGACTCCCTCTACAGATTTGTCAGCACAACAGATATTGTGCCTACAAATCGAGTGTGCTGATCGATGCCCCGCCAACGGGGTATCAAATCTGTGCTACTTGAGTAGCAAATGAACCGCATTAAAAAAGAGGATTGAGGAATTGATCGCCAATCACCACCTGATCAACCGGAAGCCAAAACGGTAACTAGTTATAGATCAGACAGTGTTAATAATTGGTAACACATTTTTATTATAAATATAAGCTAGAATATAGATCGACAACACAAAATTTATCGAAGTGTACAAAAATAAACTAAAATACGCTTCTCTCACTCGTTTAGATTGACATAAGAAGTTATTTTGTTTAGGTAAGAACCTATACAGTCTCCGGCGCAGTGTACGCTACGTATAGCACGCGTACGAATCGATTGATCTGGCTTTTATAATGAGGTGAAAACGCACCTGCCCGTTCTACCGCAACGTAACGTCAGGTCCTACTCCTGCTATTAAATTTTGTTCGACTGAGACGGGTTACACCTGGCTGGGTAACGTAATGGTGACTGAGGTTCCCTGGTCTATATTGGAAGCAATTTGCAGATTTCCCTGGTGCAGTTCGATGATCTTCTGCGTTACGGGCAGGCCAATGCCGTAGCCCGGCACTCCCTCTACGTTCTTCCCCCGGAACATGGGCGTAAAGATGTGGGCGGCATCGTTTTCGTCGATGCCGCGCCCCTGGTCGGTTACTGAAACGGTGATCTGCTCGTCTTTGGCGTGCAGTTGCACCGAAACGGCTTCGCTGGAGTATTTGCAGGCATTATCGAGCACATTCAGGAAAGCCGTTGTCAGCAGACTCGCATTGCCCTTTATGGTGAACGAATCTTCTTCGGTCGCCATAAACTGAAGCAGTAAACTCCGGCCGGGGTATTTAGTCTGCGCCTGACCAATAGCCGTGAGCAGGCAATCGTCTACCTGAACGGCAGTCAGCGCGACGGTTCCATCGGTAACTTTAGCTAAGCCAAGCAGGCCGTTGGTGAGGGCAATCACTTTTTTCAATTCATCGACTGCCACTTCCATGCTCTCGCGCCAGTCGTCCGGATTTTGGTCGTACCGCAGCGACGTTTCCAGCGTCCCCAGGGTGTTAGTGAGCGGGGTGCGCAGTTCGTGGGAGGCATGGGCGACGAAGCTGCGTTGGGACACAAAGGCATCTTCCAGCCGAAAAAGCATCTGGTTGAATGTCATGGCGAGTTGCGCAATTTCGTCCCGTCGATTGCCTTCGTGTACCCGCTTGTGCAGGTGCGTGGCCGTGATCTGCTCGACTTCGTCGACAATCTGGGAAATAGGTTTCAGGACCCGCCCGGAGAAATACCAGCCCGCCAGCACAATCAACGCAAACCCCAGCAGGTTAGCCAGCATCAGAATCTGCTGCAGCGCACTCATTTTGGAAAAACCAATCCGGTCGTAGCCCGAAGCAAAAATGTAAAACAACTGCCCCCGGTCCTGGTACGGCATTACGATAGACTCCAGGTGACCACTCCTGAATTTCAGCAGCGAATCGGATGTAATCAGCGGTATTTTTTCTTTATAATACTCGGATTCTTTCAGGGTCCGGTTGGTAAATACCAGATTACGCCGGTCGTCATAAATACTGATTTGCTCTTCCACAATGGTGAGCAGATCAGTACGTACCATGTTCTTGAAGAAATCATCGTGCAAATGACGCCGGGAAATCAGCACCCGACCGGTCACACGGGCTTTTGAGACCAGCCGACTGTAAAACTCCTCCTGCCGGTACAGGGAATAAAAATACCATACCAGCAGCGACAGCATGATCTGGATGGCAGTCGCCAGTAAGGTAAAAATAATTGTCAGGCGATTGCGAATGAGCATGAATCTAGTTGGTGTAAATAGTCACTGGACGTCAAGACGTGGTCATTCGTTGTTCGACGATGAAAAGCCACAAATGCCCATTTGCTAAAAACGAATGATGACTCGTCTAATCCTCGCGGAGAACATAGCCCATGCCGACAATAGTATGCAGTAACTTAGGCGAAAAGCCCTTGTCAATCTTTTTGCGCAGGTAACTGATGTATACGTCAATAACGTTGGTCGCGCTATCAAAATTCAGACTCCAGACCCGTTCGCTGATGTCGACCCGCGAAATGATTTTGCCTTTATTGAGCATCAGGTATTCCATTAGCGCGTATTCGCGGGTGGTCAGGTCAATGCGTTTGCCGGCGCGGGTTACGGTCTTGGTATCCAGATTCAGTTCCAGATCGGCCAGCCGAAGAATCTGCTTGGGTTTGGAGCCGTTCCGGCGCGTTAACGCACGAAGACGTAACAGCAGCTCCTGAAACTCAAACGGTTTGGCCAGGTAATCGTCGGCCCCGGCGTTAAAACCATCCGACTTGTCGGCCAGGCTGTCCAGCGCGGTTAGCATCAGCACGGGTATGGCCTCATTCTCCGACCGGATCAGCCGACACAACTCAAAGCCGTTCATCTGCGGCAGATTGACGTCCAGGATGATAATATCATATTCATCCTTACGAAAGAAGGACAGACCGGTACGTCCATCGTAAGCCACTTCGACCTCATAGCCCTCGGCCGACATGCCTTTGCGGATGAAAGAAGCCAACCGTTCTTCGTCTTCAACTAACAGAATTTTCATGCAAACGCTATGGATTCATCACGGCCTTACGCGGACACTGGTTTGCCGAGACCTCGTTACCAGCAGCGCTGACACCGCAGACTACTCAAACAAAGATACGGAAGATCCGGTGTCCGGACGGTATTTAGAATGGACGGCAATCGACCTTAATGCGCACTTTCGGCCGATACGACGCCGGAGGGAAGCCGTTGCGGGCTGGTCGTAGGTCCCGATACGGTTATGCGCCCGTTTTTGACCTGCATGCGGTCGATAAAAACAACCCGTTCGTCGCCGGTTTTGGCGGTTCGTCCGTGGTAAACACAAAACATTTCCTTGCCATCGGGCGAGTAGGTAATGCTGTTGTGCCCCGTGCCCGACACCAGACCGCCCCTCTCCGTATTCTTCTGCAACACCGGATTGTTAGCTGCTTTCGTAAACGGCCCCAGTGGAGAGGTAGACGTAGCATAACCGATAGCATAGTAGCGACCACCAAAGTGATTGGCCGAATACATCATGTAATACGTCTTGTCTTTTTTGAACGTAACGGAGCCCTCTGTCCAACGGCGGTTTACTTCGCGGGCCATCACCGATTGGCTTTCCCAGCCAGCCTGTTTGTCGTTGAGCCGAACGGGGGGGCGCAGCAACAAAACCGGTTGACCGATCACACCCGAAAAATCGGGTTTCAGTTCGATACCATACACCCAGCTTTCTTCGATCTCTTTGAACCACCCTTTTTTACGTGCCAGATCGGCCACTTCGCTGTCGACGGGATGTTTATAGCAGCAGCGGGAATAGTATAAATAGGTTTTACCGTTGGCGTCCACAAACACATTGGCGTCAATGATCGGATAGCCAGGGTCGAAAATGGGGGCGTTAGTAAGGTCGATAAACGGCCCGGTTGGTTTGTCGGCTACGGCCACTCCAATGCGAAAGTTTTCTTTTTCGCGGGTCGGGTTCACCTTCCACTGGGCACTGTAGAACAGGTAATATTTTCCCTTTACCTCATACACTTCCGGAGCCCAGTAAGCGCCATCCCAGGCCGAATTTGGGTCACTCCAGCCGTTTTTGTTGTTATGAAAGAACACCTGACCTTCGGGTTTCCAGTTGACCATATCCTTTGAGGAATAAGCCGCGAAGCCTTTATCCGCTCCACCGCCCGTGCCGTACATGTAGTACGTGCCTTTGGTGAACAGAACGTATGGGTCACCGAACTGAACGGGCAGTGGGTTGGAGAACGTAACGGTGTCGGCGGCAACAGACTGAGCGGTGTTTACCGACGGAAAATTGAGACATAGTGTTGAGAGAACGAAAAGCAGAAGCGCTAAAAATTTCATTGGGACAATCGACTCGTTTTAGAATAAAGGTAGGCAAATTGTCGATTGTGAACCAACTCAATCTGTATCCGGACCAGACTCTATGCTCAAATTGCCCTGTCTTTCCAGCACTATACTAACGCGAAAAGCTCCCCAGCGGGAGCTTTTCGCCTGTATATACAAGCGCGCGTATTACGCTTTGGAGTTATGCTCAGTCATCTGCTCCGTTTGCGCGTGGGCCGAAGGCAGCGGAGGACCCAACTGGGGTTCATCGCCCATTGGATGCGCTTTCATCTCCTGAAACGTGCCCTTACCATCTATCGACGGCCCGTGCGACCACCGGCGGTTCTGGCCAGTCGACGGCGAATCCGGATCAATGTTCGTGTTAACGAACGTATAGTTTACGTCCTGATTCTCACTGGCCTGCGGGAAGCTGTTCGGAATCGGATGAACCTTACGCAGGTCGCCGTGACCCAGCTCTTCGAGTACGGCCAGCCATTGATTCTGGTGCATGGTATCGCGCGCGATCAGGAACGCAAGCATATCTTTCATGCCCGGATCATCCGTAATCTCGTAAAGACGCGTAGCAAGCACACGACCTGTTGACTCCGCCATTACGTTTGCGTACATATCGGCGGCCGTGTTTCCTGAACTAACGACCCAGGAACCGTTGAAAGGAACCCCATTCGCATCAGCCGCCATGGCACCTAATCCACCCGACAGATAATGACGAGGGTCCATGCCGCCCATAATGGCCGCTACGATGGGATCTTTCCCGACAATCGTGTCTACCAAATCGCCCGATGCCCCTTCCAGGTTAAGTGCTACCGCGGTTGCCAGCATTTCGATGTGCGCCATTTCCTCAGTTCCCGTATCTAACAGCATGTCCCGGTACCGGACTGGACCACGGGAGTTCCAGGCCTGGAAAAGATACTGTAGGCAAACACGAATTTCGCCTTCAATGCCCCCGATGGCTTGCTGAAGAGCACGGGCAAACTGCGGATTGGGTTTCTCGACGCGTACTTTGTACTGGAGTTTTTTGTCGTGATAAAACATAGTCTTGAGGATTTATTGGTGATAACTGTCTTCCCAACCCTCTTTCTTTTTGATTGTTGGACCACCCTCACCATTTCTCTACAAAATCTATGTATTAATGAGCAAACGTTCCCTTTCTGTCTGTAGCCCAGTCCGAAAACTCTTTGCAGTCTGTACGGTTGTACTGCCGATAGCCTCAGGAATCAGAATAAGGATTTGTATACTTACCATTCGCATGAAGTTTTCTACCCAATTCATTCCCACTGCCGATCTGGTTGGCCTTCTTCCCATGCTAACCTATTTCTTTATAACCGCAACGACCTACGCCTTTCTGGCTTGTTTCATCTTCTCGCTGGCCACCCGGACAAGCGTGGCACCCGAACACCGCTTTTCTCACACCTTAACCGCCTGCATTGTTGCCGTTGCCGGGATTTCATACGTCCTGATCACCTTCTTTTTCCACGATTACCTCGAAGAACTGGCCAACGTGAGCGATCCCAACGACCGGCTGACCCTAACCAGACAGGCTTATAATGCCATTGGTCAATACCGTTACATGGACTGGGCGGTGACCACTCCGTTGCTGTTGATCAAGATGGTGTCCATGCTACGTATCCGCTACCGCGATGCCCCAAAGCAATACGCGACGCTGCTGGCTGCCGATTTTTTCATGATTGTTACCGGATACATCGGAGAGCAGCAACTGACCGACGGAGCCCAGATTTTAGTCACCTCAAAACTGATTTGGGGAGCTGTATCCACCCTTGGCTACGTCCTGATTCCGCTCACCCTGTACCGGATCTGGCAGCAATTCAGTACTCAGGTCGAACCCGAGGAGCGCCTGGCTTTTCGAACGATCGCCTTAACAACCGTTACGTTCTGGGGTGTTTATCCAATCGGGTATATTCTCACCTGCTTTCCCGGACTTGATTCAAACTGGATTCACCTGGCCTTTTCAATTGCCGATGTGATAAATAAAGTAGGCGTTGGAATCGTTACGTACCTGACCGCCAAAGAATTGATGATCAAGCGCGTCCCCGAAAGCGCTACCGCTTCGGCGTACGGAATCAGTTAGATCTGTACAGGGGTTTACGTAACTCCGTGGCCATGATTGGGCACGGCATTTCTAATCTATTTCTAAGACAAAATTAAGCCTCTTCTTATAAGCTGGCCGTAGCTTGCAACCAGTTCAGAAGTTTGTTTTCTGACGAGTTGGCTACTGTTGTCGTTGGGTTGCTCAAAGCAGTACGTATTATTCATAGTTGAACAAACATTAAAACGCTATCGAAGCCTGATCTTCGATAGCGTTTTTGTTTTAGCCGTAAATGTCTGCTAATCAACCACGAATTATACATTATAAGGACGACTTATTTACCCATCCACTTCTTAAACTCTGTGGCGCGTTCCCGACTCACCAGCACTTCATCGTCGGGGGTGGGCTTAAGCGTTAGTTTCAGCTTATTGTTGAAATACGGATGAATCTGCTGTACGGCGTTAACCTCGACAATAAACTGGCGGTTGGCGCGGAAAAACTGCGCCGGGTCGAGCATCGCTTCCAGATCGTCGAGGGTATAATCAATAGAAAACTTTTGGTTCGTGTTTGTGCGGAACAAGCTTACGCCATCTTCCGAATAAAAATAGGCAATATCGCCAACCTCAATGGGCATCCACTGCGACAAATGCTTAACCAGAAAGCGTTTACGGTATTCGGCGGGCTGAATTTGCTGGCGAAGCTGCTGCACGAGGGCATCAATGGCCACCCGCCCCTGGGTTCCGCCATTGGGTTGATCCATCAGCCGTTTGTACTTTGTCAGACTGGCTTCCAGTTCGTGGCGTTTGATGGGTTTGAGCAGGTAATCGATGCTGTTCACTTTAAACGCCTTCAAAGCGTATTCATCGTAAGAGGTGGTAAAAATGACCGGTGACGATACGGATGTCTGCTCAAAAATCTCGAAGCTTTGGCCGTCGGCCAGTTCAATATCCATCAGAATGAGATCGGGATAGTCGGGTTGGCCCGGCCCGTTTGTCTCCAGGTAATTCACCGATGCCCGTACGCTGGCCGCTGTGCCGACAACATGAAGAGTGGGATCTACCTCTCCTAACAATTTGGTCAGTTTACGGACAGCTAACTCCTCATCTTCGATAATCAATACGTTCATGGCACGGCTGTTTAGGAATTTCTACTCGTTACGACTCTAAACTAGTTGATTGAAGAGTTTATTGGCAATTTCCTTGTCGACAGAACCGACAAAGTAAGCGATGAAATGCGCCAAACAGACGGTGAACCGCCCCGATCTTTGGCGTTAAACTTGCTCCAACGTTCCGGCAAAGATAGCGGCACAACTGATGTTACGTACGTAGAGTCTGACCGGATGCTACGTTCTGTAACACCAGTCAGACTCTACATACTGACTATTCAGCCTGGTTATTTCGCTGCGACTTCGGGCTTAGCGGATACCCGCGCCGTAAACGTCTCCACTTTGTGACGGATCGGTTTCAGCGTCCGCAGGTAGGTGTAAATGGCGCGCAGATCCGTTTCGGTCATCCCCCCGTACATCATCCAGGGCATCAGCGTTTGTTTCTCACCGGGCTTAACAGCCGGGGGAACGTAGCCTCTGGCAGGGTCATGGGCTTTAAAGCGGGCGACAAACGCTTCTTTAGTCCAGTGGCCAATACCGGTCTCGTTATCGGGCGTAATGTTGGCCGAGCGGATCATCGCGTCCGGCATTCCGAACTCCATCCCTCCCGCAAACTCCATACCTTCAATCGCTGCGCCTTTTTCTTTTTTCGTATGGCAATCGACGCAGGAAGCTGCGTTCGTCAGATATTTTCCATAAGCCAGTACGTCCGTAGAGTCGGGGCGCTTCTGAAAGTCAGGTTTCTGCGGAATCGTGTTCAGAATGAAGTTCATCGGGAACTCGGCTTCCGAAGCGGGTACGGCATTGTCGATGGGTGTTAGGGTACGCAGATAGGCGATTACCGCCTGTACGTCTTCGGAGTCCATGCGTCCGAAAGCGGGGTGCGGCATCACGGGGAAGAGCGCTTTTCCAGTACGGTCAACCCCGGAGGTAATGGCCCGAAAGAGTTCACCATCGGTCCAGCTGCTCACGCCCGCGGGTGTAATATTACGTGCATAGAAGGTACCGGGAAAGCCCATTTCGGGCCCGAACCGATCGCCCCCTTTTCCCAGTGTACCCGCTACCGGCGGTCCGGTGTACCGGCTCCAGTCGCGCGTGCTGTGGCAATCCATACAAACGTTCACGTTATTGGCCAGATAGCGGCCCCGCTCAATCTGGGCAGCGGTGGACTTTACCCGCAGCTCCGGTGCTGGTCCTACGTTGGGCAAGCCCAGTTTTACGTAAGCCAACAGACCAATAATACCTACCGCAATGACGGCTAAGCCGACACCTACGTAACGAAAAACTTTTTTCATACAAGGGTTTGGAATGGTACTGGATTATACTGAATCAAGGCTAAACCTTTCGGCATAGTTGCGTTAAAAGTACGATAAATCTTAATTCGGACTCTGCGACAACCAGCTAAAAATCAACCGTTTAATAAATCATAACTCATTTAACCGACGAATAACCGATCGGGAGCCTGCTGATGTCGTAGCTGTGCAGTGTATGCACCTGACCGGTTGGCTCGTTCCGGAATACGACCCGGCAGTAATTGAGTTGAGCTTTAACCGACGAAAAAAGCCATTTCCGACCGATACGGGACAGGATAAATAAGCCATCGTCGTTGCCGACCGCATTAAAATCCAGCTTCGGCGTTGACTTGCTGAACTGCTCAATGCCGAACTGTGCCGCCAGTCGACAGGTGGTCAGTGTTACGTCTTCGGTGGCAATGCCAAGTTCACTCACCCCCTGAAACAGCTCATTGATGGTCAGGTTGGGATCATCGAGCGGAAGATCGGCCCGGCCAATAAATTCGAGCAGGTTTCCGGCATTGTCGTAGAAATAAGCAGCCCGGGCGTTCCAGTCGGGGAACTCCGCCACAGTTTGGCCCCGCGCCTGCGTATCGAGGTATTCGAAGTCGAAATAATACATGCATACTTCCAGCGCCCCGCGTGGTACGTTGATGGCCAGGTGATAGGGCGCTACGGGCACACTGACCGCCCAGAACGTCAGTTGGGTCCAGCCGAGTTGAAGCGTCAGGTGCGTGGCGGACTCCGAAACAATCGGTAAGCCAAGCCGCTGGGTGTAAAACGCCCGCGTACCGATGGGGTCATTCGTGTAAAGGTCGATGGCGAGGAATTTCATAACATTGGCTGTAACGTACAGCTGGCCGTTTCGGGTGTTGGATAGATACACGTACTACTCAGCTTAAAAGGTCTCTAAATGAGCACCTTACTGTAGTGGATTGATTCTAGACGGAGGATTGATGGCAATTGGGTTGACTTAACGCTTCAGGACAAGCGTCGCCTTCATGGTCGCTCCATCTTCGTTTACTTCAACACTGGCTTTCAACGTTGTGCCGTCATTAACAAGTACGTGCCACCGGCTCACACTAGTCGGCTTGTCAACATCCTTCAGGGTCAAGACCTGGGTTGCGGCATCAAATGACCACGTATTGGTTTGCTCGACAGCCTGCTCATCGGCTTCGCAACGCTGCTGACCGTTGTTTCCCATTACCTTGCCATTAGCCTCAAACACAACCGAATCGTCGGTATGGCATTCGTCCAGAAACGAAGTCAGGTCCTTGTCAAGTGTGCCGTCGCCGTCGAAGTCGATGGGCGTGTCGAGTGTGTAGGCCGTCATCGTCCAGCTTTTACCAACGAAGGCGGGTATGCTGGCTGGTGATGCGTTGTCCTGATCGTTCTTACAGGCCGAAGCGCCCGTGAGCAGTAAGGCGACAAGCGCCCCTATACGTAACGTAGTGAGTGCGTTCATTGAAATTGCTGGTTGAAACGAGTATGGTGTTGTTTACGTCAGCCCTGTTTCCGGCCTTGACGGGTCAAAATTGGCCTGAATGGCGGGCGAGTCCTATGAATAGACGGGTGAACTGCAGTTTGCAGCCAGTGAAAGGCAGAAAAAAGGCGATCAACCGAGAATCATTCCGGGTTGCTGCAACCGACCAGAACGACTGTTACGTAGATGGTGTGAAATATGAATAAAAAAGTGACGTTAGGCCCGTAGTTCAGGCTGGCTCGTGAGCAAGGGAATCCGGACCCTGAACGTATCGTCAACGACGCCAACTTCCAGTTCGCCCTGGCCCAGCAACTGATATTTCGTGTAGATGTTAATCAGGCCGACCCCGTTCGATAGCACCCTGGTTTGTCGGAGTTGCAGGTTATTGATGACCTGCAACTGGCCTCCATCATCGGTCCGGATTGTGATGTGCAGAGGCTGGTCGGCGGCAACGATGTTATGCTTGATGGCATTTTCGACCAGCAACTGGAGCGTGAGCGGAGGCAAAAGCGTCTTTAGATACGTATCGTCTACGTCAATCTGCAAGGTAAGACCATTCCCGTACCGAGTCCGCTGCAGGTGGTAGTACGACTGAATAAACCGCAGTTCTGAGGACAGTGTCGTTAGCTCATTGGCGTTCGTCTGGAGCAAATACCGGTATACGCTCGATAACTCTTCGATGAACAGTTCGGCCCGCTCCGGGTCATCATCAATCAGCGAAGACAACGAGTTGAGACTATTGAACAGAAAGTGCGGATTAACCTGCTGCTTCAGGCCTTCCAGCTGACTTTGCAGATTGGCCCGCCGAAACTTTTCGGTTTCGCTTAACGTCTGCGACCAGCGATCGAAGGTATAAACCGTTTCGTGTACTACGTTCGCAATGACGTTTCCCGCAATACCAAACAATAAGGTATTGTACAAACGAGCGCTGCTGAAGGTAAAACCAGGAAAACCAATCCATTCGTACCCGTAGAAAAATCCGACAATGGTTACCGATGACATCAGCATATGAATCAGCAACGCCAGAAACATCCGCAGCCAGGTCTGATGGACTTCGGGAAATTGGTTCCGAAGATATAGCGCTGGTACGCTATGCAGAAAGTAGATGGGTGTAAAGATCAGTACAACAGTAACCGTAGCCAATACAAACACATCGAGTCGCCTAAAATAAAGCGTCCCGAAAAGCATATAGTTGAAAAACAGGAAGTAGAACGGAAGAAGAACGAGTGCAATAACATTATCCCTCCGAGTGTACTGCGTCTTTTTCAAAACGGGTAGTTGTTTGGCGGCCAGCCAGCTGGCGGGTCAGCCGTTTTAAGGTAAAGCTACCATATTTCCGGCAGATTTTGGCAGTTCCAGTTTTACCTGGAAAACCCGCCCATCGTCGATGATACGTGGCAAAGGCAAGCTTAGTGACGCATACAGCGCGGTCAGGTTATTGAGCCCGCCCGGCTGAGTCTGGATGTGCCGTGTTTTACGTTGAATAGAATTCTTGACGGATAGATAGTCCTTGTCAGCTTCAATACTGATCTGTAGGGGCTCACTGGCGCAGATTACATTATGACGAATGGCATTTTCGACCAGTGTCTGGAGCGTCAGGGGTGGCAACCAGCGCTCCGTTGCTTCGTCCGAAATGCAGATCTGCCAGTCGAGGGATACGCCGTAGCGCGTTTTGAGGAGAAAGAAAAACGATCGGATGAAGTCCAGTTCTGTTGTCAATGGCACCAGCCGATGCTGATTGGTTTGCAGAAGATACCGGTATACCGTGGCCAACTCATCGAGAAATTCACCGGCCTTTTCACGATCCTCCCAGATGAGCGCGGACAGCGAATTCAGGCTGTTGAACAGAAAATGCGGATTTACCTGATTTTTAAGGCTGTCGAACTGACTTTGCAGGCTAGCTTTTTGCACGGCTTCGGCTTCGGCAACCGCCAGCCGATAGAGGTGCAGGTAATACGTAATCTCGTAGTAACCACCCACGATGATCACAAACGTGAGGGCCATAGAGCCGTGAATAATGTACACCCGCGGAAATTCGGGCGGGGCAATAAGCCCGGTTGGGTCAATCTGGCTTAACGCCCAGGTTTCGAGCGCCTGCAGCATAACGGTCAGCAGGGAATAGCCGCCAAACGTAAGCAGGATGCGCTTGCTCGTCTGCGATTTCAGCGTGTACTGCTTTCTGACCTGCATCACCCACCAGTACAGCAGAAACCAGGCGCTGGTTGTTGACACCATCCCCCAGCTAAAGGTCATGGCCAGCAATCGCCAGTCATACCCGTATTCCTCCAGATAAAACAGCACAAAGGGCAGCACCGCAACGGGTGTGCCGATGATGCGTATCCACTTGTCGTTCGTGTATGCTTCCGGTGGATTGTCTACCGGCTGGCGTCCGAGCGTTTGTAGTGGCAGTGTATCTGCTTGATTTACGGTCACAACCCGATTTGTCTACCAGCTAATTTAGCCTCCACAACATTACGAAGGTTCGTCGGAACCGACAACAGTTGCGTCCATCGAGCCGCTCAAGACCGGCTTAGAATGCGGGAAATAGTGTCTGAATCGATATAGTTCTCGTAAACTGCGTGTATCTACTTCAACAGACTTTCGGGTTACTCTCTGTTTACAATTCTCACCAGTCGAATCGTCATCACCGCTGATTATAACCAGTTTTGACCATAACTTAAAGCCGCTGGAGTTCCTGCCAGAACGCCCGGATAAACGTCCGCTCTTCGCGCGATATCCCCTCGTGAGCTCTGGCTACGCGAAGCAGAATGCGAATGAACCGCTTTTTGGTTTGCTTGGTCAGCTCAATACGCTGATCGGCCATCCGGCGCAACCCAAACGCATACGCTTCTTCGGCCGTTTCGCCAACATTGTCCCGTAAAAAACAGGCGCAAATAGCCAGGTCGCTGTAGGGCTCTCCTGCCAGCAGTTCCTGAACAACCTCACGTTCCGGTTTTTGAAGGTGACCGTCCAGCTTGGCCAGGGCATACACGACACTGCCCAATCCCATCGATACATCTGGAGAATACATAGACATAGGTAGTAAACAGTTTGTTGATTAATAAATGGTTTTGCGAGAACTAGATCGACTCCGGCCCGACTCTTATTCGATAGTAAGAGCGGCCAGTTGGTGAAACACCCGTTCATCCAGCCGGTAGCGGTCGTTAAGCGTCAAACTGCTTCTACTGGTAAATAAGGCGTAGTTAACCGCGTTGTACAGCAGCCAGTACGAACCCGGTGTATTCAGCAGCCTTTCCTCCAGCCGCAGGCGTTCGCTCGCTTGCTTTGCCAACTGGACCGGAATTGGCAGTTCGCGTAGCAGACTCTCCTGAGCGCCCGACAACGGAGCCTGCTGAAGGTGATTATACACGTTTGACGTTAACGAAGCGGGGGCCATCAAATGCTCAAGCAAAAGCTTATGCAAATGCTCCTGAAAGCGTTCGATGGTCAGATCACGGTGGTGAATCTTACGGATGTCGGTACTGTTCCGCAGCGGCCGGTCTTTAGGCTGTACACTTTTCGTGGAAGGCAGTTTTTCTTTGCCCTTCGACCAGGCGCCCAGCCAGCTCCAGTACGTATTCAGATCGGCGAACGGGTCGGCCCAGCCCAGCAGCCCATTCTGACAGACTGACCGGTAAAGACTACTGCCTAGCTGAGGGGTGCTGTCCAGCAGGGAGGTGAGCGTTTGCCCCTGAATACTGAACGGCGTCCGGCCATTGTAACTATTGGTTAAGATCAGGCTTCGCTGCAATCGCTCACTGCCAATCGACAGAGTTGTGGGGAGAATGATGCTGATGCTGAACTCGCCGGTAGTCGTGTATTTGATGAGTAAGCGATAATCGGAAATGAGCTGATCAACCACCGTACGTATCGCTTCATTCGGGATAATCGTATAATCGGCGCTTTGGATACCAAACAACGTTTTACGGCCGCCTGGCATCTGACCAACAACGAGTTGCTGACGGTCGGTCGCAATAATATCATACCCAGGCAGTAGATCGGTTAGCCATACAGGTTCTACCGGATAGCATATCTCCTGCCATGATTCCGTAACCTGAGGCTGAGCACTTATATAGGTCATATTATTTGCATTTGTGTTTTTGCAGTTGTAAATTTACAGCTATAAGATGACAAATCAAACGAACCCGTTATGAAAATCAGACAAACGTTATTCATTTATCCAGCTGCGCTCCTGTCGGCGGCACTCCTGGTCGGCTTTACGCTGGCGTATACCTCCACCCGCAGTACGTGGGCGGAGCAAGGCACAACCAATTCATTGACCGGTCCGTCTGACTGGCTGGGCATTTAAGCCGTACAGGTCAGGCTGTTGGTGCAGAGCAGAACGTAGCGGATAGCATCTCTCTACGTAGTGAAGGGCTTCATTTATCGACCAGGGTTTTAAACGACTCCGTTCATGAACGATTCAACCAAATATCAGTCTTCAACCTGGGTATCCACCGACCGCCGGCTACCGGTTTACTTTCTGCTGCTGCTCGGCGGTTCGTTGGTGGCCAATTGCCTGACAGAACATAGTTGTCAGCAGCAACTGACAACAGAACGGGCCGCACAGTCTTTTTTCGGCGTGAAGTCGCCACCGGGTGGCGATTGGGCTTATCAACCACTACTGCCGCAAACCGAAGCGGGCAGCCGTGGCTGGCGCCTTATATATAATGAGTTTCCGTATCCTTAATAATCTCCTAACTCTTAAAAAATAACTGATTATGTCCTGGCTTGAATACAGTCAATGCGTTCTGGAAAAGGTTAGCTTCGACCGAACGCTGTTCCGCAAAGAACTCCGCAAGTTTGTCTCGTATCTATCGGCGTCTGAACGGTTGCAGCTCATCCGCTGGTGTCGCCATCACCGACCCTGGAAACGCCACGAACCGACCCATACGGTCCTCACTCAGCCTCTTACGGCTGGGTAAACTACAGAGTGGCAGCAACTGGCAGATCGATTAATTGTCCCGGACCAATGCCTACAAGTAAACGTTACGCCCATGATCAAGTGGTTTCTAGGATTCAAACAGAAAATGAAAGCGGTTGGGCTGCTTTTTGGTGCCATGGTCCTCATCCTGTTCACGGCACTAAGCATGCGGCATGCCCTTAGAGACATTGACCAAACGCTGACCACCGTGTATGCCGACCGGTTGCAGCCGGCTGTTGATCTGGTTTACCTGAGCGAAAACCTGCACGCCAAACGGCTCCTGCTGGATGCGTACCTAACCGGCCAGACAAAGATGGCGGCCTCGGCCCTGGCTGCAGAACTGAACCGGTATAACGTAGCCAATCAGCAACTCATCGGGCAATTCGAGCACACGAAGCTGACGCCCAGGGAAGCCCAGCGTCTGGAGTCATTTAAGACAAGTGTGACTCACTACAACGATCTGGAACGTAAGGTTCTGCACCTGAGCGAATCCAGCCGGGTACAGGAAGCCGCCCAGTTATTTACAGAGCAGGGCGCTACATTCTTTCGGCAAGGCGTGCTGGCTCTCCATGAACTAGCTCAGATTCAGGTCAAAACCGGACAGCAGGCCGTTGAGGCCGCTCACCAGGAAGCCTCGGGAGGAGCCATTAACGCTACGCTTCTGATAGCGGTTTCGGTTCTGATTGGCGCGCTCATTCTGGCTATTATCCAGAGTATCAATCTGGCACCCCGGCCGACGCAGCCGTTCCATCTGAATTAGGTGACTGCTGGCGCCTGAATTGTTATAATTAACTCACTATCAAATTACTATCAACAAAACAAAGTACATTATGATGAATTTATTGTTAAGCAAATTAGATCACCAACGACTAACCGAACGTATTGTCCGGTCGAAAACAGATCCTACGCTGTCGCGCAATCAGATGACTACGTTATTCCAAAAGGTGAACGAGGCCGCGCTGTTCGAGCCAACCGATATACCGGCGAACGTAGTGACGATGAATTCGCGGGTAACGATCGAATATGTAAATAGTCGGAAAACCGTGGATATTCAACTGGTATATCCGGAGGAAACGAATATTCAACAAAACCGCATTTCGATTTTTGCTCCTATGGCTACGGCGATCCTGGGTCGGCGGGAAAACGAGCAGGTCGGCCTGAACACGCCGAACGGGACGGTTAAAATCCGCATCGCCCGCATCCTATACCAGCCCGAAGCGGCTGGCGATTTGTCGCTTTGATTCAACCGTAAAAAATGGCCCAAACGAACTCATAACCAGTCGTTCCGGCTCAACGCAAAACGCGCTGATGGCTCCTGGCTATCAGCGCGTTTTGCGTTACAGATCAGCGTGATTTTCTGATACGTATTACTGTTTACTCGACGCCTTTCACCTGCATGGGCAATGTATAGACAGATTCGGAAGCGGTGATAAACAATGTATTACGATCTTTACCACCGAAACAGATATTGCCAACCCAGCGGGACGGTACAGGTATATTGCCTAATTTGTTACCGGCCGGATCATAGACCGTAACGCCCCGGCCGCTCAGGTACAGATTTCCCTGATTATCGAGCGTCATGCCGTCGGAGCCCTGCGGAACAAACAACTGGCGGTTTGTCAGGCTTCCATCCGGATTGATCTGGTAATTGTACGTTTTGTTGGCCCGAATGTCGGCTACGTACAGAGACTTGCCGTCGGCAGACCCCACAATACCGTTCGGCTGCATTAAATCGCTGTCGACAACGACGGGTTCCCGTTTGCCTTTCGCCAGATAATAGACCTTCTGTCCCTCCATATCGGGCTTTTTACGTTCCCAGTAGTCGCGCTGGTAATAAGGGTCAGTGAAGTAAATACCGCCTTTGGCGTCGAGCCATAAATCATTCGGCCCGTTCAGTTTCTTACCCTGGTAATCGGTCATCAGCACCGTTACGTCGCCTTTGGGACTGATTGACCACAGTTCATTCTTGGCGTCGGCGCAGGCGATCAGGTTTCCTTTCTTATCGAAATACAGCCCGTTGGAACGCCCGGTTTTGTCCATAAATACCGACAGGTTTCCGTCCGTATCATACTTCCAGATTTTGTCGTTCGGCTGATCCGTGAAGAAGATAACGCCTTTTTTATCGACGGCGGGCCCTTCGGTGAACGTAAACTGATTCGAGACCTGCTTCAACGTAGCACCCGGCATAACCACCTTCACGGAGTCGACCCGCTGGGCGAACGTTTGCAACGAGATGGCCAGCGCGGCTATCGACAAACCGACTTTTTTAACATGATTCATAAATGAGAAGACAACGAAGTGCGTTCCAGAACGCGGTAAACGGATAAGGTATTTACGCTCTTCGGCCCACTAGCCTGAAAATCGTTTTCAGGCTAGTGGGCCGGGTACGATACGAGTTCGCTACGTGTTAGACACGATTCGGATCGGGGTGTTTCCAGGGTTGACGATAAGGCCGCTGCAACAGGTTGTTTGCTTCTTTGTCGCCCACAATCTCCCGCTTTTTCGGATCATACACGATTGGCCGCCCGATTTGCATGGATACGTTTGCCAGGATGCAGCTCGCCGTCGAGATATGGCCCTCTTCGATGTCCGCCACAGGTCGGCCACCATTTTCGATGGCTTCGAGGAAGTTGATCATGTGCAGACGAGTCGCCGGGGCTGCGTTCAGCTCGATCTTCGGATTGGTTGGTTCGGTCAGATCTTCCGGGTATTTCTCTTTTTCGTAGACAACATCCTTATGGATTTTCTGCCCTTCCTTGCCGAGCGGAATAAAGTCGTACTGCATGGTGCTGGCCCATAAAGTGCCTTTATCGCCGTAAAGCGTCAGTGACCAGGGGTATTCGGGATTGTTAGGCCCCCCCCACGACCGGTGCTGCCATACGCAGTTCAGCCCGTCGTATTCGAAAATCGCCGACTGCGTATCGGATATGTTCGATTTCCCCTCTTTCTGCACGTAGATACCCCCCGTTGAGGAAATGCGTTTGGGCCAGCCCAGTTTCAGCATCCAGCGGGCGGTATCGAACATGTGTACGCACATATCTCCTACAATACCATTTCCGTATTCCTTGAACGTGCGCCACCAGCGAACGTGCGGCAGGCCGTCGTAGGGACGTAACGGAGCCGGCCCGGTCCACATTTCGTAATCCAGGAAGCTCGGTACCGGCTGCTCGGCCGGATTGCCATTGGCCCGCATGGGAAAGTAACAGCACATCTCGACGTGCGATATTTTACCCAGCAAACCGGCATCGACAATGTTCTTTTTGGCGTCGATCAGGTGGGGGGTACTTTTCCGCTGCGTACCGACCTGCACCACTTTATTGTATTTACGGGCGGCCGCGACCATGGCTTCGCCTTCCAGTACGTCCACGCTGATCGGCTTCTGTACGTATACGTGGGCTCCGGCCTTAACCGCATCGATCGTTTGCAGCGCATGCCAGTGGTCGGGCGTACCGATCACCACAATATCCAGTTGATTTTCGGCCAGCATCTTGCGGTAATCGCCGTAGAGCTTCGGCACTTTACCCGATTTCTGGCGCTGGCTCACCAGCTTGGCCGCGTCGTCGAGCATATTTTTATCCACATCACATAACGCAACCACGTCAACGGGCGACACCTGGATCAGGCGTAATAAGTCACTTTTTCCGTACCAGCCCGTTCCAATCAGAGCTACACGGTACGTCTTCTCAGGCTTGCTAAGGCCCATGCCATTAGCGCCAAGCGCGGTTAAAGCAAGTGACGCCGTAGCCCCCTGAAGGAACTGACGCCGGTCGATGGTGAAATAAGGCATTGAAGTAAAGGGTTCAAAAAGTTTCGCTACGTGCTGTCAGTACGGCCCGGACCGACAGGTGGTACTTGATTCGTATTGAAAAGACGGCCAGGGGTGGCAAATACTCTTTTGGGCCGATACGATTTTCCATGGCAACACGCGGCAAAGGCGATTAAACGCTGATTTCGATATGGCCATTACGTTGCTCCCGGGTTTACGGAGTCTGCTCCAGCCCGTTACGTTCCTGCCCGGGGCGACGGGTTGATTCGCCGTCTGGTAAGTAGAAAATAAGCCCGTGTCGTCTTCATGGAAGAATGACAATGAATGCCTTTACCAATCAATGATATGACAACCCGACGAGTGTTTCTAAAAAAAGCCGGTGGCTCCGTTGCCCTGGCCTCTGTCAGTCCGGCCCTGGCGTTAGCCAACGCCCCACGCGTTGGCCCTCCGGCGGGTGAAGACTTGTTTAAACTGGGTATCGCCGGCTATAGCTTCGTGCATTTCAAGCTGGACCAGGCGCTGGAGATGATGAAGAAAGTAGATGTTCACTACCTGTGCATCAAAGATTTTCATCTGCCTTACAATAGCACCGCCGAACAGATCAGCGCTTTTCACGACACGCTGAAAAAATCCGGAGTTACTGGCTACGCGGTCGGGCCGATCTATCAGAAAACAACGCAGGAAGTGGATAACGCCTTTGATTATGCCAAACGCGTGGGCGTGAAACTGATTGTTGGCGTTCCCAATGCCGAACTGCTGCCGTACGTCGACAAAAAGGTGAAAGAATATGACATGCGCTACGCGATTCACATCCACGGACCGGACATTAAGTTGTGGCCCAATGCCTCGTCCGTTATTGACGCCGTTAAGAACCTGGACGCGCGAATTGGGCTTTGCTTTGACATGGGCCACGATACGCGCTTTGGCAACGACGCGATCGCCGACCTGGAGAAGTACGCCAAACGCATCTTCGACATTCACCTCAAAAACGTTACCGCAGCGTCGAAAGAAGGCACGACCTGCGAGTTGGGCCGGGGCGTTATCGACATACCGGCTTTTGTGGCGATGCTGCGTAAAATCAAGTACGATGGCTGTTGCAGTCTCGAATACGAGAAAGACATGAAAGATCCGCTGGCGGGCATTGCCGAATCGATCGGCTACTTCAAAGGCGTTTGCGATACGTCCAGATCGGGCAAGCGAAAAGTCTAATACAGCAAATAAACCACAGCTTCAGGCTTACTTATTAACCCATTACCTCCTCCAATCGAGTGGATACGTCAAGACGAGAATTTATCAAAAAAGCCGCGTTAGGTACCGCAGGGATTACCGTGGGCGGATTAGCCAACGGGATGTCGGCCAAGAGCTACGTAAAAATCATCGGCGCAAACGAACGAATCAACGTAGCGATCATTGGGTTAGGCCGCCGACTGGGGGCTTACTACGACCCCATCGGGCGCAAGGACAGCAACGTTGAACTGGTGTACCTGTGCGACGTCATGAAGAAGCAGCGCGAATCGGCGGTGCAGAAGTTTTCCAAGCACATTACGTATACCCCCAAGCAGGAAAACGACGTTCGGAAGGTGATAGCCGACAAGCAGGTGGATGCCTTGTTTATTGCTACCCCCGACCACTGGCACGCACCGGGTACCTGGATGGCCGTGCAGGGCGGCAAGCACGTGTACGTCGAAAAACCGTGCAGTCATAATCCGCGTGAAGGTGAAATTCTGGCCGAATGCCAGAAAAAATACGGGAAGGTGATCCAGATGGGTAATCAGCAGCGATCAGCGCTCGAATCCATTGATGTCATCAACCAGATTCATAACGGGGCCATTGGCACGCCGTACAAAGCCGTCGCTTTTTATGCCGCTGCGCGGGGTGAAGTACCCGTTCCGAAGAAAGCCCCCGTTCCCGACGGGCTGGATTGGGATCTTTTTCAGGGGCCTGCCCCCCGGATGGAATACACGCATGACACCTGGGATTATAACTGGCACTGGTACGGCTGGCACTACGGCACCGCCGAAAGCGGCAACAACGCTACCCACGAACTGGATGTGGCCCGGTGGGCGCTGCAGGTTGACTTTCCGGAGTACGTAACGGTGGAGGCTGCCAAACGAACGTTTCCGAACGACGGCTGGGCGGTGTACGATACCATGGACGCTACGTTCCGATTCCCCGGCAACAAAATCATTAAGTGGGATGGCAAAAGCCGCAACGGTCACAAAACCTACGGCAGTGACCGGGGCACCATCATCTACGGCAGCAATGGCAGCGTCTACGTAGACCGCGATGGCTATACGCTGTTTAACCGCGAAGGCAAAGCCGTGAAAGACAGTAAGTCGGCCGGTACGGAAGCCGGTACCGCGCTGGGCGGTGGGGGCGACATGACCACCCGGCACGTCGTCAATTTTTTTGAGGCCATTCGGGGCAAAGCGAAGCAGGCCTCCCCTATCGACGAAGGAGCCAAGAGCACCCTGTTGTGCCATCTGGCGAACATCGCGTACCGTACGAACAAATCGCTCAATGTTGACCCTAAAAACGGCCACATTCAGGATAAGGAAGCCATGAAACTCTGGGGACGCGACTACGAAAAAGGCTGGGAGCCTAAGATTTGAAGCCGATAAACCAAGCCGATTTTAGTCACGTACCAGCAAGGCCCGAAGACAAACTCTTCGGGCCTTGCTGGTTTATTTTGTATGGTTTGAACCGGTGTCAGTTGTGACTGGCAATGTCCGTAGTTTCAGACAAACCAGTACGTCGTCTGCCGTACATATTCTGCCAACCCGATCAAGGGTTTATCGTTCAATTTAATCGTCGGTCACTACGCGCTTTCCGGCGTGTTTCCGAGATATATGATAAAGGTTGTAGTTTTTTGTCTTTTTCCCGGTTAGCCCTTCATTAACGAGCTTATTCTAAGCAAATTCTAAGATTTTTCTAAGCTGATCTTTATTAAAAGTTTGGTACTTGCAACGTAACGAAATTCCTGAACACACCCCGTATCAACCCTCAGGGCTTCGTAGAAGTAACCCGTTTTCAAACGACCCCTATGGCTTCTTGCGCAAGTATAAAAATAGTGTTTGTGGGCGCTTTTCTGGCTGGCTGTACTGCCCAGAGCGAGACAAAACAAACCGAATCAGATCCGGCAATCCCGGTTATCCAGCTGACCCGGCACGATGCAACCCTCGACCATGATTACGCCAGTAATCTCGAAGCCGTGCAGAACGTAGAGGTTCGGGCCCGGGTTTCGGGCTACCTCGATAAAATTCTGGTGGACGAAGGTCGGCCCGTTCGGAAAGGGCAGCTTCTGTTTCAACTGAACTCAGCCGAGTACCAGGTTAAAGTAGCCGAAGCGCAGGCCAGTTTAGAAAGCGCAACTGCCCAGGCCCAATCGTCGGAGGTGGAGATGAGCCGCGTAAAGCTGCTGGTGGACAAAAATGTTATCTCGGCTTCCGAACTCAAACTCGCCCGGTCTAAAGTGGAAACCGCCCGGGCCATGATCGACCAGGCGAAGGCTGCACTAGCCAACGCCCGGCTTATGGTTTCGCTCACCAGCATCCGCGCGCCCTTCGACGGTGTAATCAACCGCCTGCCCTTTAAGCAGGGTAGCCTGATCGAAAATGGCGCATTGCTGACCTCCATCTCCGATCTGCGCGAGATGTACGCGTATTTCAACGTATCGGAAAAAGAATACCTGGCCTTTGTAAAAAAACGCCAGGACCCCCAAAAGACAACGGTTCGGGAGGTAGACCTGCTGCTGGCCGACGATACCCATTACACCCACAAAGGCATTATTGAAACCACCGAAACGGTGTTCGAAGGCAACTCCGGTACCATTGCGTTCCGGGCGCGTTTCCCGAATCCCGACCGGCTGCTTCGCCACGGCGCTACCGGCAAAATCCGGGTAACGACCGACGTCGATGATGCCGTGCTGGTTCCGCAGAAGGCAGTATTTGAGGTGCAGGACAAGAATTTCGTGTACGTAGTCGATGCCAACAACAAGGTTCGTACCCGCAGTTTCGCTCCCCAGAGCCGCATGGATCAGTTTTATATCGTTAAATCTGGTCTTAAGCCCGGCGATCGGGTCGTGTACGAAGGCATCCAAAACCTGAAAGACGGCATGACGATCGTTCCCCGCCCTTTACCCACCGACACACTGAGAGCGCTGTTCGCATCCGCTCGCTAGCCATCAGGTCATTTTAGAGTTCTGCACCCGATAGGGCTGGTTGGTTCGCTCAGTAACTGGCCAGTCGGTTTGGGCTATGGCTCGTGAACAAACTCCTAAGTTATGTTTAACACATTCATTAAGCGGCCCCTTCTCTCCACGGTCATCTCGGTGCTGATCGTCCTGCTGGGCGTACTGGCGCTGACAAGCCTGCCCGTTACGCAGTTCCCGGATATTGTGCCGCCCTCGGTAACCGTAACTACCAAATACACGGGTGCCAGCGCCGACGTGAGCGTGAAAGCCGTGGCGACTCCGCTCGAACGGGCCATCAACGGCGTACCCGACATGACCTACATGACGTCGATTTCGGGGAACGACGGCACCACGCTCATCCAGGTATTCTTTAAAGTCGGCACCGATCCCGATCTGGCGGCCGTTAACGTGCAGAACCGCGTAACGACCGTACTCGATGAGTTGCCCGAAGAAGTAATCAAAGCGGGTGTAGTCACCGAAAAAGAGGTGAACAGTATGCTGCTGTACCTCAATATCATCAGCGATGATCCAAGCGTCGACGAAAAATTCATTTACAACTTCGCCGATATTAACGTACTGGCCGAGTTGAAACGAATCGACGGCGTTGGGTTTGCCGCGATCATGGGTAACCGCGACTACTCGATGCGGGTGTGGCTCAAACCCGACCGCATGACGGTATACGAAATATCGGCGGACGAAGTGGTTGCCGGTATCCGGAAACAGAACGTAGAAGCCGCCCCCGGCAAAGCTGGTGAAAGCTCGGGCAGCGACGCGAACGTACTGCAATACGTGCTGCGCTATACGGGTAAGTTCTTCGAGCCCGCTCAATACGAAAACATTGTCCTGCGCATCAATCCCGATGGGTCGCTGCTGCGGCTGAAAGACGTGGCCGATGTTGAATTCGGGTCGGTAAGCTACGAAGTGCTCTCGAAAACCGACGGGCGTCCCTCGGCGGCTATCATGCTTAAACAGCGGCCGGGCTCCAACGCCAGCGACGTAATTGCCAACGTAAAAAAGCGGATGGTTGAACTGAAAGCCTCGTCGTTTCCGCCGGGCATGACGTATAACTACGCCTATGACGTATCGCGCTTCCTCGACGCGTCGATCCACGAGGTAATCCGGACCCTGATCGAGGCCTTTGTGCTGGTGTTCATTATCGTGTTCCTCTTTTTGCAGGACTGGCGTTCTACGCTGATCTGTGCTCTGGCGGTACCCGTGGCGCTGGTCGGTACGTTCGCGTTCATGAACATGATCGGGTTCTCGATCAACCTGCTCACCTTATTTGCGCTCGTACTGGCCATTGGTATCGTGGTCGATAACGCGATTGTGGTCGTCGAAGCCGTGCACGCCAAAATGGAAGAATCGGCAGGGCCAGATGGTCCGCTTTCGCCCCGTGCGGCCACCTTCGCAGCCATGGGCGATATTGCCGGCGCGATCGTTGCCATTACGCTCGTGATGTCGGCGGTATTCGTACCGGTCGCGTTCATGGACGGTCCGGTGGGTATTTTCTATCGCCAGTTCTCACTGACGCTGGCTATTTCGATTGTCATTTCTGGCGTCAACGCCCTGACGCTTACGCCTGCGTTGTGTGCGTTGCTGCTACGTCCTATTCACCACGATGGCGAGAAGAAAGGCGTTCTGGGACGTTTTTTTGCCAGCTTTAACCGGGGCTACGACTCGCTGGCTTCCAAATACCAGGGACTGCTGCGCCGGATTGTTAACCGCGGTGTGATAACCTGGGGGCTGTTGCTGCTGTTCGTAGTCGGCACCTGGGGAGTCAGTACCATCCTGCCGGGCGGCTTCATCCCGACTGAAGACCAGGGCATGATTTACGTGAACGTAACGACACCCGTAGGCGCTACTGTCGACCGAACCGAGAAAGTACTGGATGCCATCGAAGCGGTAGCGTCGAAGCAGGAATCCGTCGAGAACGTATCGACGCTGGCCGGTTTCAGTCTGCTCACTGATGGAGCCGGTGCTACGTATGGTATGGGCATGATTAACCTCAAGCACTGGGACGAGCGGAAAATCACCATGCGGGAACTGATCGAAACGCTGGAAAACGAAACGAAACACATCACCGACGCTACCATCCAGTTTTTTCCGCCCCCGACCGTACCCGGTTTTGGTAATTCCAGCGGCTTTGAGCTGCGGATGCTGGACCGGAGCCGCAGTGGTGATCTCACCAAAACGGCCAAGGTAGCGCAGGACTTTATTACGGCTTTGAAAAAACGGCCTGAAATCGGCGATGCCTTCACCAGTTTTGACCCGAGTTTCCCGCAGTACCTGCTGCACGTCGACCAGGAAAAAGCCGCTCAGAAAGGCGTATCCATTGATAACGCCATGAGTACGCTGCAAACCCTGATGGGTAGCTACTACGCGTCGAACTTTATCCGGTTCGGGCAGATGTATAAAGTTATGGTGCAGGCCGCGCCCAGCTACCGGGCCAAACCCGAGGACGTATTAAACATGCGGGTGAAGAACGAGCAGGGCGAAATGGTGCCTTACTCCAACTTTGTGCGGCTCGAACGCGTGTACGGTCCGGAGCAGATAACCCGCTACAACATGTATACCTCGGCCATGATCAACGGCGATGCAAAACCGGGTTACAGTAGTGGCGATGCCATTCGGGCCATTCAGGAGGTTGCCGAGAAGCAGCTACCAAATGGCTATGGCTACGAGTGGTCAGGTATGACGCGCGAAGAAGTCCTGTCGGGCGACCAGGCCATCTACATTTTTGCCATCTGTCTGGTGTTCGTGTACCTGTTGCTGGTTGCGCAGTACGAAAGCCTGTTCCTGCCCCTACCGGTGCTGCTGTCGCTGCCAACCGGGGTGTTCGGCTCCTTTTTGTTTCTGCAAATGCTGGGGCTGCAAAATAACATCTACGCGCAGGTATCGCTGGTCATGCTCATTGGGCTGCTGGGTAAAAACGCCATTCTGATTGTGGAGTTTGCCAACCAGCGGCAGAAAGAAGGCTTGCCAATTATCGAGGCCGCGCTGGAAGGGGCCGTATCCCGCCTGCGTCCGATCCTGATGACCTCGTTCGCGTTTATTGCCGGTCTTATCCCACTTTGTATTGCGTCGGGAGCCGGGGCCATGGGCAACCGCTCGATCGGAACAGCCGCGGCCGGGGGGATGCTCACCGGTACGCTGTTCGGGCTGATTCTGATTCCAGGCTTGTACGTCTTCTTTGCCAAACTGGCTCAGCGGTTCCAGTCGAAACAGACGCTCGATGACGACCCAAAGCAACCCAGTTCATCCGAGCCGGGTTCATCAAAGAACCACGTTGACCCGGTTCAACTATCCAACCAACCTCACGTTAATGGCACAATCGTTCATTCATAAATTAACAAGGCTCTTTTTCTATAGTATTGCGGCCCTACTGTTGTTGAACAGCTGTCAGGTGCCCAGCACCCTGCTTTCGCCCACGACGCGGCCCATGCCGGTTTCGTTTGCCGGTCAGACCGACTCGGCGAGCATTGCCAGTCAAAGCTGGCGCACGTTTTTTGCCGATCCTAATTTGGTGCAGCTGATCGACACGGCGCTGGTGGGCAACCTGGATTTACGCATTGCGACCCAACGGATCGAGCAGGCACGGGCCACGTTCGAGTACAGCCGGGGCTTCCTGGCTCCCCAAATCAATGCTGTAGCTTCAGCGGGTGTCGATCGGTACGGACGTAACACCTTAAACGGGGTGGGTAACTTCGACACGAACCTGTCGGAGAATATCCGGGGTGATCTGAGGATTCCAAACCCTACCCCTGAGTTTTTCCTAGGGGCCCGCAGCACCTGGGAGATTGACATTTGGGGCAAGCTCCGGAACCGGCGCAAGGCGGCTTATCTCCGATTCCTGGCCTCCGAAAAAGGTCGTCATGCCGTCATTACGTCGCTGGTGGCCGAAGTTGCGCGGTATTACTACGCCCTGCTGGCTTTGGATGGCGAGCTGGAAATCATCCAGGAAAACATTGACTATCAGCAGAACGCCCTGAATCTGGTCCGTATCCAGAAACAGGCCGGGCGAGTTACCGAGCTGGCGGTTCAGCAGTTTTCGGCCCAGTTGTTAAACACGCAAAGTCGGCGGGGGCAGATCCGGCAGCAGATCGTTGAAGCCGAGAATCAACTGAACCGGCTGATCGGGCGTTTCCCCCAGCCGATTCAACGAGGCCAGTCGTTAGAGCAGCGCGAATTGCCCGGCCAGGTCGTAGCGGGCCTTCCAACTCAGATGCTCGTACGCAGACCCGACATCCAGCAGGCTGAACTTGAGTTACAGGCGGCTAATATAGACGTAGACGTAGTGCGGGCCGAATTTTTGCCCAGCCTGAATCTGTCGGCGTATGCGGGCTTAAACACCTTTCGGCTTTCCACGCTGGTTAATCCCGCATCTATTGCGGCCGGTTTGCTGGGTGGCCTGTCGGCTCCCGTGTTCAACCGGCGCTTTTTGAAAGCAAATTACCGGGGATCGGTTGCGCAGAGCCGCGAAGTATTCTTCCGCTACAGCCAGACGATTCAGACCAGTTTTAGTGAAGTAGCGACCAGTCTGCGCGGTGTTGAAAACTACCGCCAGGTGGCGGAGCTACAGGCGCAGGAAGTAAACGTGCTCCGCCAGGCCGTAACTACGTCGAATGATTTGTTTGCCAGTGGCTACGCATCTTATCTGGAAGTGATTACGGCACAACGTAGCGTACTGGAAGCCGAACTGGCATTGATAAACACTAAACGAGCGCAGTTCCTGTCCCTAACCGATTTGTACCGGTCGTTGGGCGGAGGCTGGAATTAAACCTACATTTTTTGATGGGCTATGGATATCGAAACGGCTGTAGCCACTTGGCTCAGCCGTTTTTTAATTCCCTGCTCCGGCGGGGGAGTCCATGAATTACACAGGGTTAGCCGCAGTTGTCGGTCCTGGTTTAAACCTATTGTAGGCTTGAGCGTTTGGTTAAAGACCCTGAATGAGCTTTCGCACTACGCGTATGGCTAATTACTGCCCATCGTTACGCTCAGCAAGTGTCGAGCACTACCAACCCGCCCACTCGATGCAGCCTTATCCTGAACGAGCGGTCGGTACGTATCAACAGTCCATACAACAGGCTTATGCAACAATTTGATGTAATTGTAATTGGTACAGGTTCAGCAGGAAGCAACGCTGCCGACGAACTCAAAAAAGCTGGAAAAACCGTTGCCATTATCGATAAATTACCCTTTGGTGGTACGTGCTCACAACGAGGGTGTGATCCCAAGAAGATTCTGGTAGGTGCGGCTGAATTGGTGGCCCGATCTACGCAGATGCTTCAGAAAGGAATCGTTGCCGAAGCGAAGATTGACTGGCCAGCGCTGATCCATTTCAAGCAAACGTTTACCGACCCGATACCCGCCCGAACGGAAGAGAAGTTCAGCAAAGAAGGAATTACGGCTTTTCACGGAGCCGCCCGGTTTCTGTCGCCAGACACGGTGCAGGTCGGCGACACCCGCCTGCAGGCCGGCCATATTGTTATCGCTACGGGCGCTTACCCGGCTCCGCTGGATATACCAGGCGAAGAACTTCTGACCGACAGCACCGGCTTTATGGATTTGATGCAGTTGCCGGACGAGATTGTTATGGTGGGGGGCGGCTATATTGCGTTTGAGTTTGCGCACATTGCCGCCCGCGCTGGCGCCAAGGTCACCATAATTCATCAGGGTAAACAGCCGTTAAACGGGTTCGACCCCGATTTAGTGGGGCTGTTGGTTAAAGCCACCGAAGCGATAGGCGTTCGGGTTCTGTTAAATGCTAAAGTCACCGGAATTTCTGGTGAGCCAGGAGCGCTGTCGGTTGAGTTCACGCAGCAGGAGCAAACGCGCACAGTTCCAGCTAAGCTGGTTGTTCATGCTGCCGGGCGTCCCGCCGACCTCCGGAATTTAGCGCTTGATCAGGCCGGTGTGGCGTTTAGTGACAAGGGTATCACCGTTAATTCGTTTTTACAGAGTGTGTCGAATCCGATCGTTTACGCCTGCGGGGATGTGGCCGACCGGGGTTTACCCTTAACTCCTGTGGCCTCCCGCGAAGGCGAACTGGTAGCCGGCAACATTCTGCATGGTAACAATCAGGAGTTTACCGACAGTGTTGTACCATCTGCGGTATTTACCTGGCCGGTCTTGGCCACCGTAGGCTTAACCGAAGCGGCCGCCAAAGAGTCAGGCCGTAACATACGGATTGCCTACAAGGAAACGACAGACTGGTATGAGTCGCGCCGGATCAACGAGCCCGTATCCGGTTTCAAGCTCTTGCTGGACGAGGATACAGGCGTACTGGTCGGCGCTCACCTGCTGGGGGCTGGCAGCGACGAACTGATCAACGTACTGACCTTGGCCATCCGGCACTCCATACCCATAAAGGCACTCAGCGATACGTTCTTTGCGTACCCCAGTCACGCGTCGGGCTTGTCGTCAATGCTAGGCGAGTTTTAGAAGGCGTTGCCTGGCCTCGTTACGTCCCGTGAGTAACCAGACTCCTGCTCTACTGACGTCCGGGACCAGGTGCCGTTACAGGTCAATGCAGACCGTTCAGCTGAGCGATACGAGCACCCTCATTCAGGCTGATACTGTTGTTTATCTCCTATATAGGGCAACCTTATAAAACCGTTCCGTCAGTTTTATTAGCTAAAGCCGCTTATTCGTAGTTAAGCAGTTTGTTCACTATCAAGTTCTATACAATTATGGGAAACTTACTGTACACCATTGCGGTGATTCTGATTATCATCTGGTTATTGGGCTTTTTAGGCTTTAACAGCTTCGGCATGGGTGGATTGATCCACGTTTTATTGGTCATTGCCGTTATCGCTGTCATTTTGCGGCTCATTCAGGGCAGGGGTATTTAACTCCAGTCTGTTCTTCCGAAACGCCTGATAAGCCACACACCTTATCAGGCGTTTGTCGTATACGTACGGCAGCAAACGATACGTAACAACCGGTCATCTCCAGCCATTGGCGGCTTGGAAAGAGTAATTGGTGGGATTCGGCTGCTTCTAATGGAGAGTTGCTGCTAAGTCCGCGGACGCTATCGGATCAGCGCTCGTTTATCAGATTTACTAACCTTTTCTTTCGTCTAGCCCCATGAATGCTGCTTCTCTGCTGCTGTTCGTTTGTCTGTTTATTTCCGCTCCGTCCTTCTCGCATCCCGAACCAAATCCCCATAAACCCGGCATCGAAAAAGAAGTATTCGGTCTGTTCCCCGATGGTCGAGAAGCCCATCTGTTTACGTTACGGAACGCGGCAGGCATGGAAGTGAAGATTACCAATTATGGCGGCTACATTGTGGAGTGGCTGGCTCCCGACAAAGTCGGCAAAGCCGAAAACATTGTGCTGGGCGTACCCACTTTTGCCGACTATCTGAAAGGCACCCCTAGCTTTGGTCCGATCATCGGCCGCTTCGGCAACCGCATCGGCGGCAGCAAATTTACCCTCGACGGCAAAGAGTATACGCTGGCCAGCAACAACGGCAAAAATCACATCCACGGTGGTCGCGTTGGCTTCGACAAGAAACTGTGGACAGCGACTCCGGTTAGCGGTAACGAACCCGCCCTGAAGCTACAGTATACCTCACCCGATGGCGAAGAAGGCTATCCCGGCACGCTTAACGTAGTGGTTACGTATACGTTGCGAAAAGACAATGCGTTACGTATCGATTACAGCGCTACGACGGATAAAGCCACCGTCTTAAACCTCACGAATCACGCTTATTTTAACCTGGGTGGCATGAAACGCGACATTCTGGATCATGTCGTGATGATCAACGCCGACAAATTCCTGCCGACTGATCCGACGCAGATTCCGACGGATGAGTTAAAGCCTGTGGCCGGTACGGTGTTTGATTTCAGAAAGCCAATGCCGGTCGGTATGCGTATCAACGATACCACCGATACGCAGATTCGCTATGGACATGGCTACGACCATTGCTGGGTATTTGCTGACAACTCCAATAAGCTGAAGTTAGGGGCTACCGTACTGGACCCGGCGAGCGGCCGGTTTATGGAAATGTTCACCACCGAACCGTCCGTACAGATGTACACGGCCAACCACCTGAACGGCCGCGTCAAGGGGAAAGAAGGGGTCGCCTTTACCCGTCGATACGGTCTTTGCTTGGAAACACAGCACTTCCCCGACTCGCCCAATCACCCCGAGTTTCCGACAACAACGCTCCGCCCCGGCGATACGTACCGAAGCACAACGGTTTATAAACTGTCCGTCAAAAAGTAAGTAGGCATAAACAAAAAGCTGATGCGTGTCCCCGCTACGTTGCGTCAGCCTTCTCACATTAAGTTACCAGCCAACATCAACCAGTCATCCAAACGTATGAAGATCAGTTCGGGGGCTGATTAACGTCATATTTGCCCCGGCTGCCGTGCTGTTACTTTGTATCAACAATTACAAACAACGACAATCATGGCAACGCTCACACATTCGTCTTCTGCTTATACCACCGACTCAAACTGGCTAAGTGTCTATAAAAATTTCGCTGAGAACGCTGAGTTTAACCGCTTTGGCTGGGCTTGTACGGCCGTTGCCATTCAGGGTTGTGTGCTATCTCCCGTTCTGCTCCTTACGCTGTCGTATCTGGGTGGTGGCGACTGGCAGTTCTTAACCAGTATGCTTTGCTTCCTGCTGGTGCTGGTTCCGGTGCTGTCAGCGATGCCGGCGAAAGTCATCTTCCCGACCTTTGCGATTAGCTTCGTTATTCACTTAGCGATGATCCTCATGAACATATTATAGCGTTTTGGCAACTGATAGCTAATGAGTTAGGGCACACTTAAGACAATCAATTCATTCGCAACATAATGCTGACGCGCGTCCTCGTAACGACGGATCGCGCGTCAGCATTTTATTCATAACTCCCGTTAATTTACAATAGTCCGCCCCGGTGGACTATTTTTTGTATGCACTCAGACATTGAGATCGCCAGATTTTAACCGTTATTTTCAGTAGCGCATGACAGAGCTTTAGCTTTGCTTAACTTTTGCTTTTGTTGATATACTGCTGATTATGCACCGTACCGTATACTATTTGTTCTTGTTGATTATTAGCTCTTCTTGTACAAGAGAGAAGCCTGGCTACCAAAGCCAGCCCGATGCAGTACGAGACTTACTGATTGATCGAATCGTATGGATACCCAAAGCGGTCCCCAACAAACCATGTGTTCGGATCAATGAGCACCAGTTTTCCATTACCAATACGTCCAACGAGCATAGCTATCATCGAATACAGATCCGTTTCGACTACTATGACGCACAATACCATCGAATCAGTACTAAACGACATATGCTTGCTCAATCGGTCAAAGCCGGGTCGGCGGTTGCCATTCCACCCATTCAGACAGGTACCACTGATCCATTAACCAAGTCGGCTACGGTTCGCATTCAGCAAGCTGTATCGGATTAGCCATTTCGACAAAAACTACGGTCAGTAGCTACATCAACTTCTCTCAGGTGGTATCACACCGTCTGCGAGAAAAGCTGCGTTTTGGGCTGCGCGTAGTTTAACCGCTCGTCGAAGGCCATACAGATGTTTCGTAAGAACGGCCGCCCTTCCGGATAAACGCGTAACCCCTCGGCGTCGTACTCCAGCAGCCCATCCAGTCGGAACTCTTCCAGTCGTTCGCTCAGTGCCGCCCATTCGGATTTCGACCAGCAGCCCAAATGCCAGTGAGTTTCGCCCTGGCACATAATGTTCAGGATTTGCCGACGCAGAAACGCATCCTGATCATCGAGCACGTGGCCTCGAAATACGGGGAGTTCACCCGCTAAGGCCTGATTGATGTAGGTATCTACATTCTTTTCATTCTGTGCGAAAGCCGACCATACATCGCTGATCGACGATGCGCCTAAGCCGAGCAGTACGCGCGTCTGAGTCGTGGTGTACCCCATAAAATTACGGTGTAACGTACCGTTGTCGAGGGCTTTGTACAGGGAATCGTGCGGCAGCGCAAAATGATCCATCCCGATTTCGACGTAACCCGCTCCCTCCAACAACTCCCTGCCAGTTTCGTACAGCACCCGCTTCTGCTCACCCGACGGCAGGTCCTGATCCTGAAAACCGCGCTGGCCGTTTCCTTTGATCCAGGGCACATGGGCATACGAGTAGAACGCGATGCGGTCGGGACGTAATAGCAATGTCCTGATCACCGTATCTTCGATCGAATCCGGCGTCTGAAACGGTAATCCGAACACCAGGTCATGGCTAATGGAGGTGTACCCAACCTCACGAGCCCACTCGGTCACCTGCTGTACGTGTTCAAAAGGCTGAATGCGGTGAATGGCTTTCTGAACAACCGGATCGTAATCCTGCACACCGAAGCTAACGCGCCGGAAGCCAAATTCATACAGCGTTTGCAGATGCTCACGCGTGGTATTGTTCGGATGGCCTTCCCAGCCAAAATCGGGTTCGCTGGTCGCCGTCGTCGCAACGGGGTCAGCCCGGTGAAAGATTCCGGCCAGTAGTCGGTGAAGCTGTTCGGGCGCAAAAAAGCTCGGTGTTCCGCCACCCAGATGAAATTCGGCAATCCGTGGCCGTTCGGGCAACAGATCGCAGTACGTGTTCCATTCGGCCAGTACCGCCAGTATATAAGGCACTTCTACGTCGTGGTTACGCGTAATGCGTTTGTTACAGCCGCAGAACGTACACAGACTCTCGCAATACGGCAGGTGAATGTAGAGGCTTATGCCATCTGTGGTGTTCGTGGCCGTAAAGGCCCGTTTGAGGTTGCTGATCCAGGCGTTCTGGCTGAAGGTGCTGTCGTCCCAGAAGGGAACTGTAGGGTAGCTGGTATACCGGGGGCCCGGAACATTATATTTCTGAATGAGCGAATTCATAGCTAAGCGGCCGCCAGGTTTTCAATGTCTTACGTGCGTTGCCCTGGTTATCTGACGGACAAAGATGCGCCGACTTGCCGGAGCGTACCCTGACGGGTCTCATCCGACGAGCTGACGATCGTCAAGGTTCAGGAAGACGCGTAGCGCCAACTTGCCGCAAATTTCAACGCCATGTCTACGGCTACAATCACCTCAACCAGTTGCTACCACTGCGGTAACGACTGCACCGAACACGACATCACGTTCGACGCCCGTCATTTCTGCTGCGACGGGTGCAAAACCGTGTATCAGATTCTCAACGAAAATCAACTCTGCCAATACTACGATCTGAACGTGCAGCCCGGTCGCCGGGCTACCGATACGTCGGAATCGACAAAAAACTCGTCGTCGCGGCTGGCGTTCCTGGATTTGCCGGAAGTTCAGCAGCAACTGGTCGAGTTTTCGAACGACACCACCACATCCGCTACGTTCTACATACCTACCATTCACTGTAGTTCGTGCCTGTGGCTGCTGGAACACCTGTACAGGCTTAACCCGGCCATCAACCAATCGCGGGTCGATTTCCTGAAAAAGCAGGTGCATCTAAACTTCGCGCATACGCAGGTGTCGCTGCGGGAGGTGGTCGAACTGCTGACCTCGCTGGGCTATGAGCCGCTCATCAGCCTCAACGACGTGGTTAAAGAGCAGCAGAAGCCCACTTACCGGCCGTTGCTTTACCGGCTGGCGGTTGCGGGCTTCTGCGCGGGGAACATCATGCTGTTCAGCTTTCCGGAATACCTGGGTCTAGACGACCCGACCTTCAAGCACTGGTTCGGCGTGATCAATCTGGTGCTGGCAACGCCCGTGGTGTTCTACTCGGGATCAGGCTATTTTGACTCCGTATGGCGCAGCCTCCGCCGTCACGTTCGTGGTAGGATCATCAATATTGACTTTCCCATTCTGCTGGGTATCCTGGTCGCCTACATTCGGGGAACGTATGAAGTAGTTGCGCTGAATGGAGCCGGGTATTACGACTCCGTGTCGGGTCTGATTTTCTTTCTGCTTTGCGGCAAATGGTTTCAGCAGCGGACGTATGATTTTCTTTCCTTCGAGCGGGATTATAAATCCTATTTTCCCTTAGCCGTCATGCGTTTAAGGCGGGGCGGCAAGAGCCAGGACCAGAAAACATCAGACTCGTCCGGCACAGAAACGCCCGTACCCGTAACCAGCTTAGCCAAAGGCGATCACATCCGGATTCGCCACGGAGAATTGATTCCGGCCGACGGGCTGCTTTTCCAGGGTGATGCGCTCATCGACTATTCGTTCGTAACGGGCGAGTCGGAGCCCGAACGCAAAGAGCCCGGCGCGTTGCTGTACGCTGGCGGACGTCAAATGGGGGAAGCGATTGACATTGAAGTCGTTCGGGAAACGTCGCAGAGTTATTTAACCCAGCTTTGGAACAACGACACCTTCCGCAAGGTCATTACGGGTCGTTTTACAACGTTCGCCGATTACGTCGGGAAATACTTTACCCTAACCGTACTGACGCTGGCTACCCTGACGGGGCTGTTTTGGTATGCTTATCGCCATGACCCGGCTACGGCCGTCAATGCGTTTACTGCCGTCTTGATCGTGGCTTGCCCGTGCGTGCTCTCGCTGTCGTACCCCGTTGCGCTGGGTCATGGCTTACGGTTGCTCGGCAAACGCAGATTCTACCTCCGAAACGCGGATGTCATCGAGCAGATGGCCGCCTGCGATACGCTGGTACTCGACAAAACCGGCACCCTTACGACGACCTCCGACAGCACTATTATCGAACTATTTGCTCAGCCGTTAACCCACTACGAACGGCTCCTCATTGCCTCGCTGGCCAGACAATCGGCACATCCCCTTAGCCGCAAACTGGCAAATCATTTGTCGGGTGCCCTGACGCTGCCCATCGACGACTTTTCGGAAGTTGCCGGTAAAGGGATTCGCGGTTTGGTTGATGATTGGCCTGTTACGTTAGGAGCCAGATCCTTTGTTGTCCCAGACCACACGTCGACCGTACTAGAAAATGAACCGTGGAGCGGTGGAGGGGAGGTTCACGTGAAGATTGGCCGGTCGTACCGGGGCAGTTTCCGCTTCCCGAACCAGTACCGGGCGGGCATTGAAGACATGCTGACTGACCTGACTACTACGTATACACTGCATTTGCTATCGGGCGATAACGACACAGCCAAACCCCGGCTGATCCGCTGGTTTGGCGACCGGATGGTATTTTCGTGCAGCCCCCAGCAGAAGCTCGACGTTGTTCGGCAACTACAGGCCAAAGGTCATCGTGTACTGATGGTCGGCGATGGCCTGAACGATGCCGGAGCGTTGAAACAGGCTGACGTTGGTATTGCCATCACTGACGATACGGTTCAGTTTACGCCCGCCAGCGACGGCATTCTGGAAGCGCAATCGTTACGTGAGTTGCCCAACTTTTTACGCTTCAGCCGCTTCGGCATGCGGCTGATCCGGTTCAGCTTCTGCGTTTCGCTGCTGTACAACTTCGTCGGCTTATCCTACGCTCTAACCGGAGCGCTTTCGCCCATTGTCGCGGCTATTCTGATGCCCCTTAGCTCAACCACCATGGTACTTATTGCCACGCTGGGTATGCGATTACGAAGTCGTCATTTCCTGTCAAATAGTTAGTCGAAAGCTTACCGCCCTGCGCAGGGCGGTAAGCTTTATTTTTTACCGTTCACTTACATTCATGCTTATCATTCTCTGTTTTTTTGCGGCTCACTGGTATTTATCCATCTTCACACAAACCTTTTTCCTGCACCGCTATGCGGCTCATGGTATGTTTACGATGAGTCCGCGCTGGGAGAAGTTCTTTTACATCCTGACGTTTATTGGTCAGGGTTCTTCCTTCCTCAGCCCACGGGCGTATGGCATTATGCACCGGCTGCACCACGCTCATGCCGATACGGAGCATGACCCCCACTCTCCCTCCTACTCGAATGGCCTCTTCAACATGATGTGGAAAACCCGCCAGTTCTACAACGACATCGTAAACAACCGCGACCACATTGCGACCAAGTTCAAGAAAGGCGTGCCGAACTGGGTCTTTATGGAGTGGCTGGGCGACCGCTGGCCGGTACGTATCGCCTGGGGCGTATCGTATTCCCTTGTGTACATTTATTACGCTCCTTCCATCTGGTTTTTCGCTCTTTTGCCCATTCACTACCTGATGGGTCCCATCCACGGGGCCATCATTAACTGGTACGCCCACCGCTATGGGTACGTCAACTTTTCGGTCGACGATACGGCCAAAAACCTACTTCCGTTCGATTTTCTGATGATGGGCGAATCGTACCACAATAATCACCACAAGTTTGGCGGCCGGGCAAACTTCGGTGGGTTCCGCTGGCATGAGTTCGATCCAACCTACCCTATTATCCGCTTGCTGAACAGCCTGCACGTAATCCGGTTGAAAGCCAATAATGACTTGAAATACATGTAGGCCAGGTGGGGAGTAAGAGCTTTCCCTGATCTTTCCCTTCGGATGAGCGCAGCCTAACGCATTATGGATCACACCTGGGCAAACCATCTTACATGTAATGTATTGCTGACGCGTACTCCCGCTACGCGTCAGCATTTTTTCTTCACTCACGTTGATCCAGACATTCCTCCCCCATTCGTCCATCAACCCTAATCCAGCTCCGGGCTTGATTTTAATCACCTGAGCGACTGACTGACCTCATACAGCGCCGGGCGCAATCGCTGCAATTTTGAATTGTCAAACTACAAACGGCTATGTATATCATCTTCTTCATGATTGGGATCAGCCTACTGATGGCGCTGGGCTTTTTAGGTGCCTTCGTCTGGTCGATGCGGACTGGTCAGCAGGATGATTTATATACGCCTTCCATGCGCATGCTGCTCGACGATGATCTGCAATCCTCAACGGAAACTGACATAGATACCCATTAATTTTTTGTACTCGTTTACCATGAATGCTTCGCTTAGTCAATCTGCTACGCTCATTTCGCCAGACAGGGCGGCCATTGGGCAACAACCGCCGGGGGGCCAGAATCCGGTAGAGCGCTTCGCCTACGACAACAAGATCGTCCGCGACTTCGGTATCGCCACCATCATCTGGGGGGTAATCGGGATGCTCGTTGGGGTGCTTATCGCCAGTCAGTTGTTTGCACCGGCCGCTAACCTCGGCAACCAATACACTACGTTTGGCCGCATCCGGCCCCTGCACACGAACGCCGTCATCTTTGCTTTTGTCGGCAACGCCATCTTTATGGGCGTATATTACTCCCTGCAACGGCTTTGCAAGGCGCGTATGTTCAGCGACCTGCTGAGCAAAATTCACTTCTGGGGCTGGCAACTCATCATTTTATCGGCCGTACTGACTCTGCCGCTGGGCATCACGACCTCACACGAATACGCTGAGCTGGAATGGCCAATCGATATAGCCATTACGTTAATCTGGGTTGTGTTCGGCATCAATATGTTCGGCACCATCATCAAACGCCGGGAACGTCACCTCTACGTAGCCATCTGGTTCTACATTGCTACGTTCGTTACGGTCGCTGTGCTGCACATCATCAACTCGGTTCAGATGCCGGTAACCTTCTTTAAAAGTTATTACCTCTACGCCGGGGTGCAGGATGCGCTCGTGCAGTGGTGGTATGGTCACAATGCAGTCGCCTTCTTCCTGACGACACCTTATCTGGGCATGATGTACTACTTCCTGCCGAAGATGGCCAACCGCCCGGTATACTCCTACAAGCTGTCGATTCTGCACTTCTGGGCCTTGATTTTCATCTACATCTGGGCGGGCCCGCACCATCTGCTGTATAGTTCGCTGCCCGACTGGGCACAATCGCTGGGTGTTGTGTTCTCGATTATGCTCATTGCTCCATCGTGGGGGGGTATGATCAACGGACTGCTGACGCTACGGGGTGCCTGGGATAAAGTTCGCGAAGACGCTATTCTGAAGTTCATGGTCGTCGGTCTGACTTCCTACGGTATGGCCACGTTCGAAGGTCCCCTGCTATCGCTCAAGAACGTAAACGCCATTGCGCACTTCACCGACTGGATTGTAGCCCACGTACACGTCGGTGCGCTCGGCTGGAACGGCTTCCTGACCTTCGCCATTCTGTACTGGCTGATCCCACGCATGTACCATACGCCTTTGTTCTCGAAGAAGATGATGAACATTCACTTCTGGATTGGCACGATGGGCATCCTGTTCTACGCCGTTCCGATGTATATCTCGGGCTTTACGCAGGGCATGATGTGGAAAGAGTTTACGGCCGAAGGCGTCTTGAAATACCCAAGCTTCCTGGAAACTACGCTGCAGATTCTGCCGATGCACATGATGCGGGCGCTGGGCGGTGCGCTGTATCTGAGCGGTGCCATTCTGATGGCCTACAACCTCTTCAGAACAATGGCAGCCGGTTCGCTGGTAGCCGATGAACCCGCTGAAGCACCCGCGCTGACCAAAGCGTATACACCAACTGGTTCCGATACGTACTGGCACCGCTGGTTTGAGCGCAAGCCGATGCCTCTGCTGGTTGGCTCACTGGTAGTGATTCTGATTGGTTCGCTGGTGGAGTTAGTACCCACATTCATGGTTAAATCGAACGTACAGACCATTGCCTCGGTGCAGCCCTACACCGCGCTGGAACTGGAAGGACGAGATCTTTATATCCGCGAAGGCTGCGTAAACTGCCACAGCCAGATGGTTCGCCCGTTCCGCTCCGAAACCGAACGGTACGGCGAGTACTCGAAAGCCGGTGAGTTCGTCTACGATCACCCGTTCCTGTGGGGCTCGAAACGAACCGGGCCGGATCTGCACCGCGAAGGGGGTAAGTATCCCGACTCCTGGCACTACCACCACATGCGCGACCCAGCGTCGATGTCACCGGGTTCGATCATGCCATCCTACCCCTGGCTGTTAACTCAGCAACTGGACATCGCCAATACGGAAGCCAAGATGAAGGCGCTCAAAAAAGTAGGCGTTCCGTACGATGACTCCGCCATTTCGTACGCCAGCGAAGACCTGACGAAGCAAGCCAACGAGGTCAGCGGCCGATTGGCGAAAGAAGGTATCAAGGTTGATTCGGACCGCGAGATCGTGGCGCTCATCGCTTACCTGCAACGCCTGGGTACGGATATCAAGAAAATGGAAACTGCCCAAAACTAAGAAGTGAGAAGCGAAAAGTGAGGAGTGAGCATACTCGTACCTACCGTTCTGCTCACTTCCCGCTGCTCTCTCCTAACTACTCCAAAAGCCATGTTCAAGCAATTCATCTCAAAATTACCCGGAGCGGACATCTATATGGTCGGTTCGTTCCTGACCTTCCTGGTCTTCTTCCTTCTGGTCGGGCTGTATCTGGTGCTGGCCGACAAACGTCACCTTCAGCAAATCAGCCGTCTGCCCCTCGACGAAGCCACCGACGCCTAATCCCTACCAACCATGAAGCTGCTTTTAACGAACCTGTCTGACCCAGCCAACCCATCATCCGTATGGAATCTTGCCTCGGGCGACGACCTGCTGTGGTATCTGGTCATCCTGCTGGTAGCCGCTGGTATTGGCCTGATTCTGGCGACAACGCTTTATCTGGCCTACATCCTGCGCCGTACGCTGGCCCCGCAACAGGAAACTAAGCCTGTCGACACCCGCCCGCTCTGGCAGCGCATCTCAGGCCTGCACTCGCTAAGCCAGGAAAAAGATCTGGTGATGGAACATGCATACGACGGCATTGCCGAACTGGACAACCCTACGCCCCCCTGGTTTATGGGCCTCTTCTACGGAACGATTGGATTCGGCGTCATCTACCTGCTGATCTTCCACGTCATTGGTACCGGTAACATTATGGAACAGGAATACAGCAGGGAAGTGGCCATTGCCGAGAAAGAACGGGAAGCGTATCTGAAACTGGTTGCCGGTAAGATCAACGAAAACACCGTGACGCAGTTGACCGACAGCAAAGGCATCGAAGCCGGAAAGGTCCTGTTCATCCAGTATTGCACCGCCTGCCACGGTCAGAACGCCGAAGGTAAGGTCGGGCCGAACCTCACCGACGAGTACTGGCTGCACGGCGGCACCGTCAAGGCCATTTACCATACGATTACCGAAGGCGTTCCCGAGAAAGGGATGATTTCCTGGAAGAAGCAGCTCAATCCCCTGCAGATTCAGCAGGTATCCAGCTACGTACTGTCCCTGCAAGGAACCAAGCCAGCCGGTGCCAAAGAAGCGCAGGGCGAGAAGGTTGTACCGGAATTGCCCGCACAAACCGAAAAAGTAGCTGACCTATAAATAAGATCCGCACCGATGCCTGCAGAGCCACTGCTATAAAGTAGGATTTTCCGAACGATCAGTGGCTCTTTTCGCGTATCCGGACGTAACAACTTAGCCGTATGGTAACCGAACTCAACGACCCAGAAAAACCGCTCGATGATTATTTCCGGACTCATCTGCCCAACACCGACAAGTCTGGAAAGCGGCAGTGGCTCTACCCCCGCGAGGTAAACGGACGGTATTACCACTGGCGCACCGTAGTGGCCTGGGTATTGCTCGCCCTGCTTTTTGCGGGACCGTTCCTGAGCCGCGACGGCCAGCCGCTGTTTCTGTTTAACGTACTGGAGCGTAAGTTTAACTTCTTTGGCGTTACGTTCTGGCCGCAGGATTTTCACCTGGTCGCGATGGGGCTGCTGGTCTTTATCGTGTTCATTGCCCTCTTTACGGTCGTTTACGGACGCGTCTGGTGCGGCTGGGCCTGTCCGCAAACTATCTTCATGGAGATGGTCTTCCGCAAGCTTGAATTCTGGATCGAGGGGGACTATAAAGCCCGACAACGGCTCGACGCCAGTCCCTGGACTAGCGAAAAAATAGCCAAGAAAAGCGCGAAACACAGCGTCTTTTTTCTGATCTCGTTTATCATCAGCAATACGTTCCTGGCCTACATAATCGGTAAGGACGCGCTGCTTGATATCATTACCGACCATCCGGCGAATCACCTCGTCGGTCTGGCAACCATTCTTGTGTTTACGGGCGTATTTTACGCGGTGTTTGCCTGGCTACGCGAAATCGTCTGCACCACCATTTGTCCATACGGCCGCCTACAGGGGGTTCTGCTGGATAAGAAGTCGATTGTTGTGGCGTATGACGATATTCGCGGAGAACCCAGAGGGAAGAAGCAACGGACTAAACCCACCGATCCCGACGTCAGCACCACATTTACGGCTCTGCCCCTCGCTCCTGCCGACAAGCCCAAAGGAGACTGCATCGACTGTAAGCTTTGTGTACAGGTCTGCCCGACCGGCATCGACATCCGGAACGGCGTGCAGATGGAATGCATTAACTGCACCGCCTGCATCGACGCCTGCGACGATGTGATGGACAAGATCGGCCGGCCGCGTGGACTGATCCGCTACGATTCGCTCGACGGTATTCAGAACCGCAAACCCTGGCGGATCACCACCCGCATGGCAATCTATAGCTTGGTGCTGGTGCTGATTATGGGCGTTTGGGCCTTCTTACTGACGAACCGGGCCGATCTGGAAACAACCGTATTGCGCGCCCCCGGTCAACTGTTTCAGCGCGAACCAGGCGGCAAAATCTCAAATCTATACCTGGTTGAGCTTGTCAACAAAACGCACAATGCCCGTTCCGTTACCTTCCGGGTCAACTACCCCGGCGCTTCCCTCCGAATGGTTCAGCCACTCACCCACGTAGCGGCCAATGAGCTAACGAAAGGCATGTTTTTCATATTGCTCCCTGAACAATCCATCCACGAAAGCAGTACCAGGCTGGAAATTGAGGTCGTATCCGAAGGTGTTGTGCTCGATAAGGTCCAAACCAGCTTCCTGGGGCCGGGCTGATTCACGAACACAGATTGCAGGATTTTCAGGAGAACAATAAGGCTTAAACGATTATCCAACCGATGCCAATCACTTACTGCCAGTGACGTCACCGCATGAATACCCTCCCTAACCCTGGCTGGTCGGATTAAGTTAGGCTTTTAAGAAGCCCTGGCTATCGGTTACCGCATCTGATGCGGTAACCGATAGCCAGGGTAATCTTTTAATAGACCTTACTTTACGGCAATTGCTTTATCGAGCAGCTTCCTGACAACCCACTGTCCTACATGCTCTCCCTGACGCGTACCTTCTTCGACGCCATCCCGATAATGGATACCCCCATATACCCGACTCACAGACGCTTCCTGGTAGGCGGCTTCGATGGACGAAAAATGGCGCACCCCATGCCCATACGGATACTCCGTTGAGTCGGTGAAGGCTACGTTAGGTCCGACCAGGTCAGCAATGACCTTACCAGCCGCTGCTGAAATGGCACTGTGCCCACTCACGTATTCCGGAAAAGCCGGTGTTTCCAGAAAAGGCCGCCAGTTGGGATCCAGATGGTTGTTTATTACGGTTTCGGGCCGAATCCGGACGTAAGTATATTTTTCTTCCCAACAGGTGATGAAGGCATCGAACATAGCAACGGCCGTGAGCGAATACAGTTGAGCCGCTTTGATCAGGCTAAACTGCTGTTGCTTGGCGAGCGTGGTGGCAATTGCCATCCAGTGACCAGGCGGGGTCATTTTTTTGCTGGCAAACATGACGTGGCCAGATACGTTCGTTACGAAGCCGTTATCATCCCAGAAATAAGCAATCGCCTGCTCGGTTTTATCCTGCCGCTGACCGATATCATACACTTCTTTGGTCAATTTCCAGAAAGGACTAGCAGGTGACAGGTCATATTTAGCCGGGGGAGAGCACCGAAACTGCCGTGCTGAATCCAGTGCAAACAAACGAACAGTGTTCCATTGGGGTTCACAGGCGTCGGCATAGGCCGGAGGAGTCGGCACCCAGGTGCCCGGTTTATTGGTGACCGTATACCGAAAGCCGCGGGTTTCCTTATAGTGGTCTTTGGTCGCATACTCCAGCACATGCCTGGCTACCTGTTCTCCATATCCCATTGAGCGCTCGTAGACATCATCCGGCACATTCAGTGCCTGAAGTTTAGGCAGAAACGTCTCGTCATACTTATCCCATAAATCTTCAGAAAATGTCAGCGCGCGGGCAACGGTCAGAAAAGCCTTCAGGCTGGCCAGTGGGTAGCAGTAAACCTGATTCGGTTGGGGAGAAGGAGCCGGAGTCGACCCATTAAGCGCCTGTAAGACCGATGGATATCCTGCGTAGCCAGGTCTGAGGGCCTCGTAAGTGGCCAGATACGTATAAGTATAAATTCGACTGGCGACGGGTGGCTTAAAAATATCATGTATGATGATATCGGTCAGTGTTTTGGAGCAGTCGTACAAAAGCTGAGGGTTTGCGGCCCGTGCATTATATTCGTCAGGGGTGGCTTTCGGCTGGCAGGCGCTTAATCCTAGCAGCAGTACGATGCCGAAGATGGATTGTAATTTCATAAATAGCCAATATGATGTAGGGCAGGCTGACAAGCTGCTCGGAAGATGAACTTATCGATTGTCAGGCACGGGAATTTTGCCCGGACGTGCGGAACAAATCCAGTGCAAACTGACTCATCGGAGGAAACCAGGAAGATGGGTAGCTATTGTTTGGGGGGAGGAGACGTGCGGCTAAGATCGACACCGTAGTAAAGTAGCGTCAATTCCCCAAAACCAGCCTGCCTGTCAATCGTTATGGCAATGGGATGTTGCAGTTCCCAGACAAACGGGGGCAGGTAGGTGTTCAGCCGGTGTTTAAGCATCTTGAGCAACTGGCTCAGGGGTGATTTAGGCGGAGTCTGATCATCACTAAGCTGCTGCCACTGCTCAGCCAGTTCGAAGAAGCGCTCCTTTGCGTTCTGATTCGTCTTAAGCGTTGTATACAGCGTATCATTGACGTACCGCTGACTAACGATGTTATAAAAGTTATCGCCATCCTGAATGAGGCCGTCCTGCCCATCCGTATTTTCCCAGCTAGCTGTATAAGGCAACGAAATGGGCAGCTTAACCACCTTCCATTGATCGTCTGCTTCGACCGGAGCCGCTACCTCATACACCTGCTCAAAGGTCAATACAGCCATTGGCACCCCTACCAGATGGTAGAGCAGCAACAACAAAAACCCGATGGCTGAAAGCGATCTCAAATCAACTGCAATTTACACTTTTAGTAGGAGTTCAGGACTACTTTATACGCGATAAGTACAAAGGATTGCAACATTCCGTTCAGTTTAGACCGGATCACTGGTGCGCAGTCTTAAATCAGCTTTTTACGCTGTTGTAGCGAGACGAACGCGACTTTTCGCTGCCGTGATGATTTCCTCAATGCTGCCTGAGCACTGGTTGTCTGCCAAAACTGCATAAAAAAAATGGCCCTCCAGCCGTTTTAGCAATCAGTGACCTTTCATTCGGAGATTGACAAAAGTTTGGTGGATTACTGAGTTCGATCATGTCGTATGGCGCTGAATAGCTCGAATTTTACGTATATCAATACGCATTAGAATTATGAGCTGGGGAAAAGCTATTCCGCTTGTATTTGTCTTTTTTGCCGGCTTCATCTGCACCTTGGTGTTCAGAATGAGCCGCCAACATATTGACCTCGTTCGCGACGATTATTACCAGGACGAAATTGCTTATCAACAACATATTGACCGGGTGAACAACGCCCGGCAGAAAAGGACCATCGACATTACGTATCAGCCTGACCAGCAGCGGGTTGTTTTTGCCCTATCCGACTCGCTGCAAAAGGGTGAGATTACTTTTTACCGTCCCGCCGACCGCGAGCAGGATTTTAGCGTACCGGTTCCGGCGCAACACGCAGCCGAGCAGATTATCCCTACAGGCAGCCTGGCGAAAGGCTACTGGCGGGTGCAGTTTAGCTGGTCCGACGGCCAGCGCGAGTATTATACCGAAAAGCAAATCCACCTGTAAGATGTCACCCTGGTTTGTTACTGCCCTACTGACCGGCCTCATCAGCAGCCTGCACTGCGTGGGTATGTGCGGTCCTCTGGTGGCTGCACTGCCCATCGGTCGATTGCCCCATACCCAGCGTTGGCTGGCAGTGGGACTGTACCATGCCGGGCGTATAATAATCTACAGCAGTCTGGGCGCGTTGGCGGGTACTATGGGCTTGGGCCTTCACTGGTTAGGCTGGCAGCGCCCACTGGCGGTGATCTGTGGAGTCGTTCTGTTAGCGGGTACGGTATGGAGGAGTAATTGGGCAACTCAGTTACGTCTCCCCCGTTTCAATCAGTGGGTGACCAAGACCTTCAGCCAGCACCTCCGCCGGACAGGTTGGGCGGGTTTCGCCGGACTCGGCATTTTAAACGGACTGCTTCCCTGCGGCTTTACCTACGTAGCACTGGCAGGTACGCTCGCGACCGATACGCCTGTAGCCGGGGCGTTGTACATGCTGTTCTTTGGGCTCGGTACGCTCCCGGCGTTATTGGGCGTCAATGCGGTCATGAACTGGCTAAGCGACATCGGGCGAAAGCGAATCAATCGGTTTCTCTCCGTAGCGACGGTTATTGTAGCCCTACTGCTCATCAGCCGGGGACTTGCACACTACAAACTACCCGCTCACCCCACTGATCCCATTCCGGTTTGCCACGGTACGCTCGCCACGCGCTGAAAGCACGACGTATTTGTAAAAGGCTGACGCTCGGCCCGCCGTGGCGGGCCGAGCGTCAGCCTTTTACAGTCCTCTCTTCTTTTTAGGTTAAGCCTGTTCAGCCCCCCCTTTACAGCAAGTTAAGCGCCATCATACCCGACAGAAACTGAACGCAGCCATCTTTAATGCGCACAAACTCATCAATGAGTAAAATGGCGTGGCGTTCAATTGTCGTCGATAAACCAAAGCGCAGGTCGCGGCAGGGTAACGACTCATCTGCCTTCTGACACTGAGTGCTCTCGCAAATCATATCGCGACGTAAGCGTTTTAAACGGCCCTGCAGTTGATTCAGATTTCCGTAATAGTCAATCGCGCTGTGCCGCAGACTGCGGTAATTGTAGCGGTTCAGTACGTCGAGCAGTAACGTTTGCAGTTGCTCGATCTCTTCTTCCTGCCGACGGATCGTCTGTTGCAGTTGCTGGTACTCAAGATGACAGCTTACCATAGTTAATGGGGTGATAGGAGGAGTATAGGAACGTAGTGAATCCATACGGTTATGGGCTATATTGCCTGACGAAGTTTATCGCTTACTTGAGAAGAGATTTCAGCGCTACCGGTCACACCTGTGTACCGCCAGATTTCCGAACCTCGTTTAAGTAAGACAAACGAGGGCTGAGCGGCAAATCCAAAACTAGTAACAACCTCAGGATGAGTCGTTTCACTTACGCGCATGATTCGCACAGCCGGATCGAGCACCGACCGGGTCTGTTCCAGCAAATGCTCCATCTCTACACGGTAGCCCGAAGCCGCTGGTATATAGACCAGTAAGACGGGTGGTTGGGAGGCTATTTGAAGCGAAGTAGATGTCATGACAACAAACCAATTTTCAACTGCTCAAAATTGGCAGTATTCCCGCTGGGGTTCTGTGATGGGGATCAACCCCAAAACTGATTTTTGTCAGGCAGGTTAGTTAGGTTAGTCTTTACTTTGCAGTACGAAATCCTAATTTGTATGTTCGACGACTCATTCGAGGCCGTTTTTACGCATGCCACCATCGCCATTCTCGTTTCCGACGCGACTGGACGTATCATTTCGGCGAATCGCTCTGCCCTGACTCTGTTTGGCTACGACGAGATGGCCAGCCTGCGCATCGAAGCGCTCGTACCGGATACCGTTGTTAACCGCCACGAACGACTGCGCGAATCGTTTAATGCCAACCCGCAGGTTCGGGCTATGGGGCACGAACGCGACCTCTACGCTAAACGTAGTGATGATACGGTATTTCCGGCGGAGATCAGCTTAAGTTATTTCCGGCGCGAGGGGCAGTTGTTTGTCGTATCGTACATCATCGACATTACGTACAAAAAGGAATCGGAGCGGAAACTGCTCGAACAAAAACACAGTATTGAACAGCTTAACGCCCAGCTCGAACAAAAAGTAGCCGACCGTACGCATGCGCTCATGGCGACGCTGCACCAACTCGAAGAATCGAAAGATGAGCTGGCCAAAGCCCTGGCCGCCGAGCGGGAGTTAGGCGAACTGAAATCCCGCTTTGTATCGATGGCCTCGCATGAGTTCCGGACCCCCTTAAGCGCCGTGCTGACCTCCGCTTCGCTGATCGAAAAATATCCGGGAGCCGACCAGCAGGATAAACGGCTCAAGCATATTCACCGGATTAAATCGTCGGTGAATCACCTCAATAATATTCTGGAAGAGTTTTTATCCGTAGGCCGCCTGGAAGAAGGCCGGGTTGAAGCGACCTGGTCACTGGTTGATATCCCTAAACTAGCCGCCGAAGTTATTACCGACCTTCAGGATATGTTAAAAGCGGGGCAGACCGTACACACCGACTTCAGTTGCCCTAAGCCGATTCTGTCGGACCCGTCGCTGCTCCGTAAGATTCTGGTCAATCTGCTGTCGAACGCCATCAAGTATTCCGGCGAAAACCAGTCGGTTTACCTGTCGGCGCATTGTCAGGAAACGGCGCTCGTAGTGGTGGTTCGCGACCAGGGCATCGGCATTTCGGCCGACGATCAGAAGCACTTGTTTGAACGATTCTTCCGGGCTAAAAACGCGACTAATTTTGCGGGTACCGGACTCGGGCTGCATATTGTTGGCAAATACCTCGAACTCCTGGGTGGTTCGGTTGAACTATCCAGCCACCTGGAAGAAGGCACGACGATTACCCTCACACTACCTTATGAAAACCATTCTGTTGATTGAAGATAACGCGGACATTCGGGAAAACACGGCCGAAATTCTGGAACTGGCTGGCTACCGTGTCCTGACGGCCGAGAACGGTAAACTCGGCGTTGAGCAGGCGCTGGCCGACCGACCGGACCTGATTATCTGCGACATCATGATGCCCGTGCTGGACGGCTATGGCGTGCTGCACATTGTCAATAAAAACCCCGAACTGAGTGGTATTCCCTTTATTTTCCTAACGGCAAAATCCGAGCGGGTCGACTTCCGCCGGGGCATGGAACTGGGGGCCGACGATTACCTGACCAAGCCCTTCGACGATACTGAACTTTTGAGCGCGATTGAAGGGCGGCTGAATCGTTTCGAAAAAGTGGCCCCTGCGGTCCGTTCCGATTACAACCTGGACCGCGAAGGCCTTACGCAATTCCTCAACGATGCGCGCACCACAGGAGGACTGGAAAGCCTTTCTGCCGACCGAAAGGTGCATCGGGTAGCCAAAAAGCAATTTATCTACACGGAGGGCGACGAACCAACGCGCCTGTATTTCCTGAAAAGTGGCCGGATAAAGGCCATGCGTACCAATGCTGATGGCAAAGAACTGGTCACGGGGATCTACGGAGCGGGTGAATTTTTTGGCTATTTGCCCTTACTCGAAGAAACAAACTACACCGATTCGGCCGTGACGCTCGACGATTCGGAGCTTATTTATATTCCGCGGGCCGACTTCCAGCAACTGCTGACGGCCCGGCCCGAGGTGAGTCGCCAGTTTATCCAGTTGCTGGCCGGGCGGGTCAGTGAGCGCGAGCAGCAGTTGTTAGGTATGGCCTACGGCTCGTTACGTCGCCGGGTTGCCGATGCGTTGCTGCGCCTGCACACGATGCAGTCTGATGGCGAAGCCGCACCGATCCAACTCTCGCGCGACGACCTGGCCGCGGTGGTTGGCACGGCTACCGAGTCACTTATCCGAACCTTAAGCGAGTTCAAGCAGGATGGTTTGATCGAGGTAAGTACGGCCGGTATCCGCATAGTGCAACCCGACAAGCTCCGTCGAGCCAACTGGTAGTACCCGCCTGACAAAAATCAGAATACCAGATGAGTTTGCTCAACCAGTTGGGTGATTGAGCCGGCTATTTTTGTCAGGCAATTAACTGTCATGGAATGGTCACTGGCCGCAAAACCTGAATGACCACCGATGGCCACTGACTGGTAAGAGAATGAAAACGGCTTTTTATACTACGGATTGCTCGGTAGATTCCGCGTTTGTATTACGTCGATGGATGGCTAACCACGCTCACGAACCGATCTGCCTGACAATCGTCTATCCCTATGATGTGAAGGCTGGTACGTCGCTGACCAAAGAAACCTGCCGGACCATCAAGCAGGAAGCGAAGAGCCGACTGGACCAGTGGCTGGATCTGATTCCACAAACCGCATCTGATCAGATAAAACCCGAAACGCTGTTAGCCAGCCCTAAATTAGCCGTTAAACTTCACATGCTGCTCCGTCGCTACGATTACCTGCTTGTCGACGCACAGGTACAAGAGCTATCCGACGAAACCCGGACCATGCTTAGCCAGACGAATGCACAACTGATCTCGGTTTCGGGCGCGCTGGCGGTGGCCTAACTCGTTTTGAATTGTTTGTAGGCAGTTGCTGATACGTAATACAGCTACCGCATAGCCCCGCCACGGCGTACCGTTTCGAAGTCAGCTTTTACAGCAAAGCGAAGAGGTCTTTAACGCCCAGCATTCGTTTGCTGATAAAGCCTTCGCCAAATTCCGCGCCGATCATGTGCCCGTGCTCACGGGTGCGGGCTTCCAGGAATTTCATGAATGGCTCGCCGGAAATATAGCTCTGCGGCTCATTACTGTTCGGGTTAAAGAACTGACTTTGATACGCTTTGATAGCGGCAATTTTACCTTCCCAATACGGCGTTACGTCGACCACAAAATCAGGCTTCAGCGACCGGTCCTGAATGAAGTGGTAAACCAGCACAGGTCGGTGTGCTTCCTGCGGCTGCCCGTCTTTACCGACGGTTTTGATCTGGCGCAACCCTGAGTAAAAACAAGCGTCCACGACTAATTGAGCCGCCCGGCCATGATCGGGGTGCCGATCGTCGGGGGTGTTGGTCAGAACGATCTGAGGCTTGAACTGACGAATGATCGGGATCAGCGCCAACTGGTGTTCTTCGTCGTTCCGAAAAAACCCATCGCGGAAACCCATGTTCTCGCGGGCGACCAAGCCCATCAGTCGGGCTCCTTCGGCCGACTCCTGCAACCGGATTTCGGGGGTGCCGCGCGTACCAAGTTCACCACGGGTCAGATCGACCCCGGCAACCGTTTTACCCTGCGCAATAAGAGAGAGTATTGTACCGGCACAGGTCATTTCAATATCATCCGGATGAGCAGCAATGGCTAAAACGTCGGCGGTCATGATGGCAAATTTAAGGTTTGGTGGCTTTATCTCGCTGGTTAATCAGCCCTACGAACTATTCAGTCAATCAATCCGGCTCGCTTTTTGTTCGCTGATGCGAACGCCAGACTATTATTTTTTTCCCTGAAACACGTTACTTTGGCGAAGTAAGGCCCAAACGTTTACAGACTAAACGCTGGCCCTGTACGAATCTCAACTACACTCCATAATCCCATTTTCACTCGTTGTAACCTAACCCCATGTCCTACAAAGCGCTCGCCCTTCAGCTAACCTGCCAGACCGTCAACTCGTACCAGACCCGTGATGATGCCGAAGTTGTAATGCTTCAAACCATTGAGCGTATCGAAAAACAAATTGCCGCTTCTATTGGCCTCATCGGCCGGGATACCCTGCTGGTGGTAGTTCCCGAGTTCTTTCTGACAGGTTTTCCACTGGGCGAAACCATTGAGGAATGGCGGGAAAAAGCCGCGCTGGAGATTGACGGACGTATTTATGAGGCCCTGGGTGCAATGGTTCAGCGGCAGCAGATTTATTTTTCCGGCAATGCGTTTGAGCAGGACCCCTTCTTCCCGGAGCTGTATTTCCAGACCAGTTTTATCATTGGACCCAACGGCGACATTCTGTTACGTTACCGCCGTCTGAACGCCATGTACGTACCGACCCCGCACGATGTATGGGAACTGTACCTCGATGCTTACGGCTACGACTCCTTATTTCCGGTCATAAAAACAAACATTGGGAACCTGGCCTGTGTGGCTTCCGAAGACATTTTATACCCCGAAGTAGCCCGCTGCCTGACCATGCGCGGAGCCGAGGTGCTGCTGCACTCTACTTCCGAAATTGGCAGCCCCCAGCAAACGCAAAAGAACGTAGCGAAACAAGCGCGGGCTATCGAGAATATGGCCTACGTGGTGTCGGCCAACTCCGCGGGCATCATGAACAATACTATTCCTTTCGGCTCAAACGATGGCGGCTCCAAACTGGTTGACCCGAAGGGCGTTGTGCTGGCCGAAGCTGGGTATGGCGAAAGTATGGTGGCCAACGCCGACATCGATCTGGCTGCGCTGCGCGAGTTTCGGCAGCGTCCGGCCGTGGGCAATCTCCTGGCTCGCCAACGGTTCGAACTGTATGGCGAGAGTTATACTAAAACCAGTATTTATCCGCCCGGCACGCTCTTGAGCCAACCCGCCGAACGTCAGCAATTCATAAAAACCCAGCAGGAGGTTATTAAAAAGCTGTATAGCTAAGCAAAAGTTCGTACGTCAGGCCACTGCATGGTAGCCTGACGTACGAACAACGATTGTTCAGACAGCAGGATCATTACCTTCTGCCCAGATTTCTGCGGGCTTTTGGTATGCAGGCCGTAGCGACTACGTATCTATCCAGACTAACCTGTCCTTTACCCAACGTAGAGCCGCTCTTCTTCCAGGGCTTTCTGATAGTTTTCTTTATCAAACTCGTAGAGATAAGGGGCCTTATGCGCTCCGCCGGTTTTCCGTTCGTCCAGGCGCTTCAGCACACCGTAGCCCAGCATCCGCTTCTGAAAATTTCGTCGGTCCAGCGACTGCCCCAGAATGGTTTCGTAGAGTTGCTGCAAATCGGGCATGGTGAACCTACTACCTAGTAAGTTGTAACCAATGGGCTGGTAGCTAAGCTGCCGCCGAAGCGTTTTCAGCGCCAGGCTGATCATATCGTTATGATCGAACAGCAGCGGAGGAATCTGATCAACATCCCACCAGCGGCATTCATCCGTGAAGACATCGGGCGTCGGGTTCACCTCCGCAAACTCAACCAGGGCGTAGTACCCTACTGAAACGTCCCGCCCAACGATAGCCTGACTCACTTCGGCGGGCAATCCTAACTTAAGCATGGTTTCTTCGCGGCTGTAATTTTTATACCGTATTACGTCGCCAAACGTATGAAACTGCTGTAGAAACACTTCGCTCAGCCCGGTTCGCTCCTGCAAACTCCGATAAGCCGCATCATCCACGTTTTCGTGGTGACCAACGCGTCCGCCCGGTAAACACCAGTCTTCGGTTTCTTTCCAGCGCAACAGCAACACTTTTAGCTGGCCACTATGAAATCCAAAAATCACGCAGTCGATTGACACCGAGGGTACGCACTCTTCTTTTATTTTCCGAACTAGCTGTAATACCTCTTTTTTGTACTCCATCCTGAAAAACTAAAAAATAACATAGTGCGTACCAAATACACATTGAAAATTTATTTTTATCATTGTGTTCATAATACGCATTAATAATGAGCATTAACTTTCCTTCCTTAAAACCCTACCAGTCAATAGCGGCTTTGTGCGTTGGCGCTGTTGGCCTGTGGGCCTACGCTGGCAGATCCATCAATGCCCCCGGCGATAAACCAGAAGAAAACCGGTTCACCAAGGTGGTGCTGGCCGAAAAGCTCAACGAGCCGCTGGAAATGACGATTTTACCCGACGAGCGGGTGTTATTGATTGAGCGGCATGGCGATGTACGTATCTATTCGCCAACGACAAAACAACTCAAAACCATCGCCACTATTCCCGTCAGCACAAAGTATAAAGATAAAGAAGGGAACGAAACCGAAGCCGAAGATGGTCTGCTGGGCGTTAACATCGACCCAAATTTCGCTCAGAATCACTGGATATACCTTTATTACTCCCCCGCCGGTTCAGAAGCCAAGAACATTCTGACCCGCTACGAGCTAAAAGGCGATGAGTTGGTGCTTTCGTCCAAAAAAGTGTTGCTGGAAGTACCAGTGCAGCGCGAGCAATGCTGCCATACGGGCGGCTCGATTGACTGGGATCGTGATGGCAACCTGTACCTATCCACCGGCGACAATACCTCACCCAGAGCTACCCTATACGCTCCTATCGACGAGCGCGAAGGCCGTGGCCCCTGGGATGCACAAAAGTCGTCGGGCAACACCAACGACCTGCGCGGAAAAATCATCCGTATTCATCCCGAAGCCGATGGTACGTATACCATTCCGGACGGGAATCTATTCCCGAAAGGAATGTCCAGAACCCGGCCTGAAATCTACACCATGGGGCACCGGAACCCGTACCGCATTTCGGTCGACAAACATACCGGTTATTTGTACTGGGGCGATGTCGGTCCCGACGCGGGCGTCGATTCGGCAGGGGTTGGCCCCATGGCCGAAGACGAATACAACCAGGCTCGCAAGGCGGGTAATTTCGGCTGGCCCTATTTTGTGGGCGATAACAAAGCCTATTACGACATCGATTTCGCGACTAACAAGAAAGGAGCGCAGTTCGACCCGGCCCATCCGGTCAATGATTCACCTAACAACACCGGCTTGCGCGATCTTCCGCCCGCCCAGCCAGCCCTGATCTCCTACCCTGCCTCCGAAACCAAGAAGTTTCCGTTCATGGGCTCAGGTGGTCGGAGTGCCATGGCGGGACCAGCCTACTACCAAGACGACTTCAAAAGTGCTAAACGGGGATTTCCGGATTATTACAACGGCAAAGTGTTCTTCTACGAGTGGATGCGCGATCTGATTCTGTCGGTCAGCTTCAACGACAAGGGCGACATGACGAACGTCGAGCGTTTTTTGCCTAATATGGCGTTCAGCCACCCAATTGATATGGCGTTTGGGCCGAATGGTGATCTGTACGTACTGGAATATGGCACCGGCTGGTTTACCAAAAATGATGACTCGCGGCTGGTTCGTATCGAGTACAACGGCGGTAACCGCAAACCTGCCGTTCAGGCAGTCGCCAGCCAAACCGCCGGAGCCGTACCGCTGAACGTGACCTTATCGTCGGACGGTAGCAAAGACTTCGATGGTGACGCCATGACGTACCAATGGAAGGTTTATTCGAAAGCTGGTGGGCAGCCGACGGTGCTGAACGAAGCGAACCCAAACTTTACGTTCCAGAAACCAGGCCAATACAAAGCGATTCTGACCGTAACGGATGCCAAAGGAGCGGCCGACACCCGTGAGCTGAACATTGTAGCGGGTAACCAGCCGCCGGTTGTAGCCCTCCAACTAACGAAAGGCAATAAGAGCTTTTACTTCCCCGGTGAGCCGATTGCCTACCAGGTTAATGTAACGGACAAAGAAGATGGCAGCCTGACGACGGGCAAGATTCAGCCCAGGCAGGTGGTGGTCCGCGCGACGTATCAGGACGAAGCTACCGCTCAGAATGCCAGCGAGGCTAGTCATAAGTTTTCGGAAGCAACGTATCTGGGTAACGGCAAAGTGCTGATGGAAAAGAGCGATTGCAAAGCCTGCCACTTCACCGACAAGAAATCCATCGGTCCGGCATTCGTCGACGTAGCGAAACGCTATAAAAGCGACGCCAATGCGATAGCTAGCTTGTCGACTAAAATCATTAAAGGCGGTGGTGGCGTCTGGGGCGATGCCATAATGACCGCGCACCCGCAACTTGGTGCGGCCGATGCAGGTGAAATTGTCAAGTATATTCTAACCTTGTCGGACAAACCCGTCGAAGCCCCGCTGCTACCAACAAAAGGTACAGTTACACCGGCCAAAGACCAGAAGGGTAATCTGGTACTGCAAGCGTCTTATAAGGATAAAGGAGCAAACGGCCTGCCCGCCCAGACAGCCCAGCAGGCGCTGGTGCTGCGGAATCCGCTGCTTCAGTTGGGAACGAGCGACAGTCAATCGAAGGGAACGATGATTTTCAAGTCGGGCCAGCTTCCGGTCGTAGTCGTGATGGCGTCGGATACGTATGTGCAGTTTAACAAACTGGACCTGACTGGTATCAAAGCGATGGAGTTTTCGGTAGCGATTCCTAAACAGGGATTAAATGCCGCTGGCGGTCGCATTGAAGTACGGGTCGATTCGCCGACCGGACCACTACTCGGACAAATCGAAGACCTGCGCCCTTCTGAAGCGGAAGTAAAAAGCGCAGCCGACGCGTTTAAACCGAGTATGGCCAAAGCTACTCTTTCGCCAGTGGCCGGTGTACACGATTTATACTTTGTCTTCAAGAACGAAAAGGCCGGTAAGGCTCCTCTGTTTGCCCCAATCACCGTTCAACTTTTTAACTGAAGACGGTAGACGTAAGACGCAGAAGAAAAACTCCTTACCATCGCTCCCAACACGCTTGAGTCCTACGTCTTTCTTCTCACCGCCTTATCTCTATACGTCTCACATCTCCCAAAATCAAACGATCATGCCCCAATCCCGTCGTCAATTTCTGAACCACCTTGGCTTGTCAGCCGCCGGTCTGAGCCTGGCCTCTGCTTTACCAACTCAAACCTTCGCCGATATGACGGCTAAAAAATTTACCGCTTCGGCGTTCCGATTTGATATTTCGCTCGCCGAATTCTCATTTGCGGGAGAATTGTTCTCCGGTAAAATGACCAACATGGATTTCCCGGCACGGGCCAAAAATGAGTTCGGCATTAATGTACTGGAGTACGTGTCCATGTTTTTCAACAACAAGCACACCGACCAGACCTACCTCAAGGAGTTAAAGCAGCGCACCGACGATCTGGGTATGAAAAACAACCTCATCATGGTCGACGGGGCTAACATTGCCGATCTGGATGCCACCAAGCGGAAGCAAGCCGTTGACGCACACCACCCCTGGGTCGATGCCGCTAAATACTTAGGCTGCACCGCCATCCGGGTGAACCTGGGTGATACGTCTATAGCCATGTCCGGTGCCCCCGACGATCCGGCTGAAGAAGCGGCCAAGGCAGCGGCCGATGGCTATCATCAACTGCTCGAATACGCAGCGAAGCAAAAGATCAACGTCATCGTCGAAAATCACTTTGGCAACTCGACCAACATCGACTGGCTGGTTGGCGTACTGAAACAAGTGAACATGCCCAATGCGGGCCTGTTACCCGATTTTGGCAACTTCTGCCGACAACGCAGCAAACCCGAAACCAACGATATCAAAGGCATTATGGCCACTAAGTGCCTGAAGGAATATGACCGCTATGAGGGGGTGAAGAAAATGATGCCCTACGCCAAAGGTATAAGTGCCAAAACGCATAAGTTCGATGCTAAGGGCAACGAAACCGAAACGGATTTTCGCCGGATGTTCAAGATCATTAAAGATGCCGGGTTCACAGGATACGTAGGTATTGAGTACGAAGGGGGTTTAATGAATATGTATAACCCAACTGGCGGTTACTTACCCAACAGCGACGGGATTAAAGCCACCAAGACGCTACTCGAACGCGTACGTACCGAACTGTCCTAATCATTTGCTCAATCGGGTTCTACGGGCTATCTATCGGTAGCCTGTAGAACACATCCATATCCGGCGTACCTACCGGTAGCCTCCTATCACCGTGAAAAAAATTGGCAAAATCATCCTCTGGAGTGTTCTCGGGCTTATCTTGCTGTTAGCAGCGGCCATGGGCGTGTTCTTTTACAAGATTCAAAACGGCTTTCCGGTAACGTATGAAACAGAGAAACCGGCGATCAATTTTCCGCCGAATCAATCCGCTATCTTAGTATTTTCAAAAACAACGGCCTTCCGCCACGGAGAATCCATTGATGCCTCGAAACCGGTTTTTCAGGCGATGGCCCGGCGAAACAACTGGTTTGTTTACGAAATGGAGGAAGGGGGCGTTTTTAACCCAGAACAGCTTCGGCAATTCAACGCGGTTATCTTCAACAACTCCACGGGCCGGGTGCTCAATGATGAGCAACAGCAGGCGCTAGGCCAGTACGTAGAAGCGGGTGGCTCTTTAATAGGTATTCACGGAGCCGGGGACAACTCGCATCATTGGCCCTGGTACGAAACGAACCTGCTTGGTACCCAATTTTCTCACCATCCAATTAACCCCCACCTGCAGAAAACGGATGTACAGGTGGAAAAGGATGCCGACTCGACGCTGACTCATAATTTACCTCCTTCGTGGATGCATGAAGATGAATGGTACGTCTTTCTGGACCAGCCCAAAGGAGTTAAAATCGTTTCTTACATCAACGGAGACAAGATCATCCCCAACGGTAATATGTTGTGGATTAAAAATAAAAACTTTGGGATGGGTAAGTATCACCCAGTCGCCTGGTATCGGTCCGTTGGCAAGGGGAAGACCTTTTACACATCCATGGGCCACTCGAAAGAAGTATGGCAGGACGCTGATTTCGTTCGTTTAGTAGAGAATGCCCTCCACTGGTCCATACGATAGGCGCACTGTGAGCGTATAATCCGTAGATTTGAAAATTAATCAACCACAGTTTTTAGCAAAGCGATTAGCATGAAAAAGTTCGCCTTAACCCTTGCCTGTGCTCTTTCCCTGTCAGCCGTTTATGCGGCCGCTCCTGCGGTTAGCAATCCTTCTGTAACGAATCAGCAACGTACTGATGACCCGGTCGATCTGAACCAGTACGTGGGTAAGTACAAATTTGAAGGACTACCTTTTGATTACCTCACCATCGCCGTAAAAGACGGCAAACTGACCGTTAATACCGGTACAGAAGAAGGCCCGCTGACCCCAATTAAAGATACTACCGATAAGTTTGATGCGGATGGCCGGGCCACGCTGAAGTTTAATCGGGATGAAAACAAAAAAGTGACCAGCATTACGCTCGATGCACAGGGCATGAGCTTTGAAGGCAAAAAAGAAGCGTAATCGCTTACCTTCGGCTGCCCCCGCCTACTAGAAACTGGCGGCTAAACAACGTATCAATCAACATTGCCTTGAAGCTCGTGTCGGAATCATCCGGTGCGGGCTTTTTTGCTGTCACTGGCGGTACGACTGGGCGTATTCACTACGTTATCGTTTGGTGACTCTGTCCTGTTTATTGAAGAACCGGAACTCATTCAGCGCAGGAAATAAGTGATCAACGGGTTATACTGACTTTGGGGTCAATTAGCAAACGCCCCATCGCGAGATGTAATGTGCAGTTTGTTCGGTAAATATCTGACTGATCAGGCTTTATCCAAAGAGGGAGCAGGCTTGACAGATTAACTAAATCATTTCTGTACTCGTTTCACGTAGTGCTACGTATCGAACCGAACTATGAGCCTGGAAGAGGAAATACAAGCCTACCAATTCGCCCAGGGCGTCCGGTCGGAAGCAGACCTGGTGAGCCGCTTCAATAAGGAAGACGAAGAGTTGAAAGCAATGTGGCTATTCGACGTATCGTCTTTGCTCTTTCGATTGGGCCCTTTTGACGCCGATACGGAGCAGTTCATCAGTACGGCTTCCATGACGCCCACTGACCCAGGCGCTCAACTAATCCGAAGATCATCGTACCAGGGAGGACACCTTCGGTTTGTCCTGGATACGTCGGGGAATGGTCTCGTTAAGTCGCATGAAACGCTGCCGATCGTATTCAAAGCTGTTTATGAGCGAATTACCCCGTCTGAATCCGACAAATCGATAAAGTGGTGGTATTGGGATTTGTCATGTAATGAGGTTGTACAGGCGATTCTGACGCGCCATCAGGATTTAGTGGAAGCCACCTATACGAACCCCGACTACCGAAGTGAGTTTAACAGCATAGCAAAACTGTGGAATGAACGCCATAAGCCCAAGCAGCCCAAAGCCGACGAACCCGCCCCTGACATACCCGGCAAGTTTACTTTTGTGACCTACGACGAAGTGATGACGGCGCATACAGCGCTGACGAACAACAAGCCATGGCAGGGTATTCGGGTACTTACGAAGTCGCTGAGTAAAGCACTAGTCAAACGGCATACGTTAGATTCCGACTCCGCGGATCGAATTGTGTGGGACGTAGTGGAGAGGCATTTGCGCGAAACGTATCACACCGATCTTCGCTCGGGCTAAGTCGACTGGTCGGCACAAATTGATTGTACGCCAACCTGACTATTAATAGTAGGTAACAAGATCACGTTCACGGCTTTATTCTTACCATTTATGAAATACTCCTTTGAATTCTACCGGAACATTATTTTAAATGCCATGGTGATAGCTCTTGCCGTAGCTGCCATCAGCAATCACTTTATTAGTCTAATTGAACTAGGTGTGTTGCTGCTGGGATTGCTCATTCAACTAGGGCTTGCCGCCTACAAACCAAATGTAGCCAGGCAGTTTGAGCAGCACAGCATCGTGGGTCGGCTAGTCGTGGTAGGCAGTGCAAGCCTACTCGTTCTGGCAACCTCTCCTCAGCGGAGTTTGCCAGATTTTTGCAGGATGCTGACGATTTGCGCAATATGCTCATTGCTTTTGAACCTGTATTCCAGACATCTTTCCCGGAAACGCAAACGGATGCTCTAGTATAATCCTGTTTACACACCACCGATTGCGTTACCGCGTACCGCTTATACCCCATAAATGCGTCTGGCTTATAGGCCGTTCACTAGCCTGCTCCGTTGACTTTGGTGGAATGCTTCTGGAAGTAGATCAAGGTTAACTTTTCACTTACCGTACGCCGGTTGAACTCCTCGTAGCCCAGCCGCTGATACAAGTAGACACTGTTGGTGCTCTTATGGCCGGCGCACAATTCGAACCGGTGCACATCAGGATGGTGCTGTTCGGCCTGGCTAATCAACTGCCTGCCTAACCCTTGATTCTGGTAAGCCTGATCAACGATGAGCTTGCTGATAAAGCAGGTCTGATCCTGCCGAAAAGTCCGTACTGACCCAATAATCCGACCTTCTCTAACTAGCTTCAACACAATACCGGCCCGGAACTCGTCTTCTACGCTATGCATCGACTGAAGCAAAGGAGGAATAGTGTAATCATCGTGCAAACGCGCTTCGGCTAAATAGACCTGCTTTTGGAGTGAAAGAATCTCGGCTGCATCACGTAAATGGGCAACTTCTATAGGCGTCATTGTAGCGGCTGTTGGAGAATCGTTGAACGGTTGAGACAGGGCTTAAATATATACGCTTGCCAGCCTATAACGACAATGTTTTGAGGGAACGGTTACTTAGTGCGAAAAGCAGGTAGTGTTTGTTTTACGCTTGCTGTTTGTAGGCAGCTAACATGCTGATTCATTGCACGCTACGTCATTGATGCATGGCGTTGCCGTGCCTATACACCATAAGTAGGTATTAGGTGATTGTAAACAGTCGGGTATTAGATAAGCTTCCTGAAACTGACGTAGGCTGCTAATTATTTTCCTTCTTCGGGGACTGCTTTTCGGCGCCGTCGGGGTAAGCGAAACAGGTTATTACCGGCCTGTTCGGGCGTTTGATCACCCAGCAGCACACCCCAGGCCCGCAGGCTGTCGACCCGGTCGAAAATGACTTTCATGATTGCGATCGCCGGAATGGACAGAAACATACCCGATACCCCTGCCAACGCGCCCCCAACCAACACCCCTACAATCGACACCAGGGCATTGATACGTACTTTAGAGGCCACAATAAGGGGCACAAGTACGTTGTTATCAATGAATTGCACAAACAGAAAAACGCCCACAACGCCAATCACCAGCGACAGATCAGGCTGGTAACTCATGGTAATAACAACGGTCAACACCGTAGCCACCAGACCACCGATATAAGGGACCAGGTTTAAAATAGCCCCCATAATACCCAGCAACAGGGCGTACTGCACGCCCAGCAGAAGCAGGCCAACCCAGTTGAGCACCGCTACGCAAGCCGTTTCAATTAGTAAACCTACTACGTAGCTTTGGATGACCCCTTTGATTTCAGCGAGTACCTCGCGGACCCGTATGGTATGTTTCTCGGGGAAAAGCACCACCACAAAGTGCAGCAGCATCGACCGGTAATACAGGAGCAGAAACACATAGATAGGCAGTAAGATCAACGTCCCCAGCGGTCCGGTAATGATGCCTAACGTATTGACCGTCTGTAACGTATCCAGCGTTTGCGCCTGCGCCTGCTTTATGTATCTGTCCTGCTGTCGGTAGCTGACATTATATTCCCGACGAACCCAGCGCCGAACTTCGTCGTACAGATCGTTCAGGTGCTGCCTGATCTTGGGCAGATCATCGGTAAAATCAGCCAGTTGCATCGATAAAACAATAGCGACACCGGCAATCGCGATTATCGCCAGCAGCAAGGCCAGGCTAATGGCAAAGACCTTATGCATACCGAGCCGAAGTAACCAGCTTTCTACGGGTCGCAACAGCACTGCCAGCAGCCCCGCCATTGCCAGCGGTACCAGAATATCCTGCCCCAGGTAAATGGCAACGGTGAGAATAGCCAGCGATAACAAGCTATGCGAAAACTGATGATAGTGATACGGTCGGCTCGGCTCGGAGTTCATAAGGAAGATGTTTGCCGATCGCAAAATACAGTATTCTTTAACGCCTACAACTATACGTTTTCGGCTACCGTCATCTCACACGCCGGTTATGCCGGGCGGAATTAGTCTCATCTGGGCGTCAACTCATCCGGTTTCGCTAAACTTGGCGTACTTTTGCGGGTTAATTAATCATGACACCTACTATCCGCGATATTGCCTACCAGCTCCGGCAGGGTCAACTTATTGCCCTGGCCGATGAGACGGGCTGGTCTCTGGCGGCCGATCCGATAAACGATGCGGCTGTTGAAACTCTGTTGACGGCCCGAACCGGCATGCCCTTGGGTTTACAGCCAACGGTGCTCATTGAGCATACCGATCAGCTCGGGCTATACGTAACGAAAGTCCCTGATGTGGCCTACGATCTGGTTGAGTTTGCCGACAATCCGTTAACGGTCGTCTATGATCAGGGCAAGAACCTGTCGGTTCTCGTCGCACAGGCGAGCGGTACGTCAAGTGCCGAAGTCGCCGTACGTCGGTCGCTGAGCAGCAACGTGCAGCGATTGATCGGTAGTTTCGGCCGGGGGTTGCTCACGATTCCGTTCGAATCGCTCGTCTGGCCACCTGCTCTTGAAGACCTTACGACAAACCGGTTCGGAACGCTTCCGGCCATGCCTAAACGGCCTAGAATCATGCGGCTGGGTGTGGATGGAACGGTTCGTTTTATTAGAAAATAAGTTCGCCGTTCGTCAATCATGGTTGGTAGACTAACTGACTGACGAACGGCGAACCTCAGGATATATGAATTTTAGCGATACCTTACATAAAAATCCAGTCTTTAACCGGATCGCCCGCGAAGCCGATACCCTTGGCGTACGAGCCTACGTTATTGGCGGATTCGTGCGCGATCTGGTACTGGGTCGTCCTTCCAAAGACATCGACATCGTCTGCATTGGAAGCGGCATTACGCTGGCAGAGGCCGTCGGTAAGGCGTTGCATACCAACGTAGCTCAGTTCCCGAGCTTCGGCACAGCCATGCTTCGGACTGAACATAACGGCCAGGATTGGGAGATAGAGTTTGTGGGAGCGCGGAAGGAATCGTACCGGAGCGACTCGCGCAAGCCGATCGTAGAAGATGGAACGTTGGAAGATGACCAGAACCGGCGCGATTTCACCATCAACGCCATGAGCATTAGCCTCAACGCCAGCCAGTACGGTGAATTGATTGATCCCTTCGACGGCCTGAAGGACCTCAAACGAAAAATCATCAGGACACCGCTCGACCCCGACATTACGTTTTCTGACGATCCGCTTCGGATGATGCGGGCTATTCGCTTTGCGTCGCAGCTTAACTTCGACATTGAGCCCGATACGTTCGACGCGATTGTACGCATGAACGAACGCATTACCATTGTTTCTCGGGAGCGCATCACCGATGAGCTGAACAAAACGATCCTTTCACCCATCCCTTCGTACGGTTTCAAGCTGCTTTACCATGCTGGCCTGTTAGATCGGATTTTCCCTGAACTAGTCGCGCTGAAGGGTGTGGAAACGATCGAAGGAAAAGGGCATAAAGATAATTTTTACCATACCCTTCAGGTACTCGATAACATCGCTAACCGCACGAATCAGTCGCCCGTGCTGCACGCTAATGAACTTTGGTTACGCTGGGCCGCGCTGTTGCACGATATTGCCAAACCTGCCACGAAACGGTTCGACCAGAAAGTAGGCTGGACATTTCATGGGCACGAAGATCTGGGGGCTCGCTGGGTACCGGGCATTTTTCGGACCATGAAGCTTCCTCTGAACGAACACATGCGGTTTGTGCAGAAGCTCGTCCGGCTACACCTTCGCCCGATTGCGCTGACCAAGGAGCAGATCACCGACTCAGCCCTGCGTCGGCTACTGGTCGATGCAGGCGACGACCTGGACGGCCTTATGGCACTCTGCCGCGCCGACATCACCTCCAAGAACTACGAAAAGGTGCAGAAACACCTGCGCAATTTCGATAAGGTTGAACGTAAACTTCACGATCTGGAAGAACGCGACAAACTGCGCAGCTTCCAGCCAGTTATCACGGGTGAATTGATTATGGCAGCGTTTAATCTGCCTCCATCTAAAGAAGTAGGCGAACTTAAAACGGTAGTGCGGGAGGCAATTCTGGATGGTATAGTGCCGAATACCCTCGAAGGGGCCTATCCGTTTCTTGTTGAAGAGGGCAAAAAACGAGGGCTGGTTGTATCAAAGAACCTGAACGAACTAAGCAGCCTTCAGGCTGCTTTTGTCGAAAACGAACATTTGTCTAACTGAATACATGGAGAATAACACCAATTTTCGGCGCTTCTTCGGCGCATCACTCACCATTCTGGGCGTAGTTGTGATTCTATTTGCTTTAGTAGCGTTCCTGTCGAACGGTAAACCAGTACTGGGGATGAGTGTATCGAAAGTCGAAGCGGCCGCTCCGTTCATCGTCGGCATGATTTTCCTCATTACCGGCGTCAACCTGGTCCGCGAATCGTAACCGAGCGTTATACCGTTTCAGCGTTATCCAGTTGTATAAGTAATGAAGCGTAAGCCAACTCTGCAACTGGATATCTCATTTCGACAGGCGGGCGGTGAGCAGCCATTCGTACGTATTGAGTGGCTGCGGCAACCCGTCGGGCTTGATCTGGAGGTACATCAGGTGGAGGTGCGTCGGTGAGCGGGTTTTATAGGCGTTGTAGCCCGTACGGCCCATTTCGGCCAGCTTCTCCCCGGCCTGAACCCACTGCCCCGGCGCTACGTCGACCTGACTGTTGTGGGCGTAATAGAACAAGCCATGAAGCGTCGGGTCATAGACCCAAATCCAGTTGCCGCCCCGATATTCTGAACCGGGTTGCCAGGCGGTTTCGATACCGATTACCAGCCCGCTACTCATAGCCAGAATATCAACGGGTTTGCCAGTGCGGTCATCGGCAATATCCTGATTGCGGTCGGTAATGAAAATATCCTGGGCGGGGTGACTCCCCCGAACGGCGTAGTCAAACAAGTCGAAGCCGGTACCCCGGTAGCCTTCACCGTGGGTTCCACCTATAGCGCTGGGGGTATACCCCCGAATGGGAAACGCAAAATACCGCCCCGTTCGGCGGAGGCTATCCCGTTGCAGCGAATCCTGCCGGTAGCTTTCGTCACTTTGGAAGCGCTCCTGCAAACCGCGCATGATGGCACTGAATTCCATCCGGGCCGAGTCGGGCGTAACGCGCTGCTCTCTGATCTGTGTATACAACGTTTGAAATCGCTGGCAGTACGTATATAGCGTCGGCTCCGTCGAGTTACTGTTGACGACCTGTGATGAAGCCATATTCAGGCTTCCCACTAAAAATGCACCCACGATACCTACTGCACGCATGAACGAAGTTACATCAATCTTCACTACTTATTTTCCCAGGTTAAGCCCCAAAAATACACAAAGTAGGATGACTAGCGTATGCCTTTAACTCAGACAGCAGCGCCTATTTTTCCAATACGTTCAGGAGAACGAACCCGCTACGGGCAAACGATGCGATAAAACGTGTAGCTAAGCGTCACGGCTGTATACGTATAGCTGTCGCTGAGGGCAGGATTCCCCTGAGCAAGTTTGTTCGTGGTTACGCCAAACGTACGTTCACCTAAGCCATCCAGGTAATCATTGCGGGTAAAGCGGGTGCCAAACTCCAGACCAACGCTCCAGGGACGGTTGATTTCGTATTTCACGCCAATCCCCAACGGGAAATTCAGAATACCTCGGGCCTTAATAACCGAGTTTTTGAAGTTCGACAAGCCAACGCCAGCAAACACATAGGGAGTCCAGTTGCGGGCTTTGGGCTGTAGCTTATAGTTCAGAAAATTGTATTCCAGATCGACAGTGGCCTCGCCTAACGTAGTCCGAAACGCATAGTTACGCGCCTGCCGCAGCGGATCATTACTGGCCCGGTCTTCGCCACGCAGCACCCCGGTTGCCATACCCGCCCGGATCGAGAACGACCGCGACGCGTTGTACCGAAAGAACAAACCGGCGGCCGGACCGTAGTACAGCGGATTCAGCGCAGGCAGTACGTCTCCTTTGTAGAGCATTCCGCCCAGCCCACCACCGACCTCAATTTTCTGCGCCTGTGCACTGAAACTGATAAAAAGCCCGACCAGGAGCAGTCGGGCTATCACACATGATTGGTTCTGCATAAAACACTGTAGCCACCCTATATACCGTTGCTGGCGATACCAACTGTACCGTCAGCAGCGCTATACGTGGTCTACTTAATAGGCGGGCATTTGATTTTTCCCGGTATGATGTAATGGATCGAGAAATTCGTTAATAAATACCCATCAGGCAGGATGTTATCTCCGCCACGAACGGGCGTCTCTAAAGCGTTTTGTATGGTCCCCTGTAGATCAGGGCGAGACTGAAAGAGATCAGCGAGCTTTTGGTACCGGCCGGGTACATTCTTCCGGGCCGCCACTTCTTCAAAGCGACGATTGGACATTACAGTTGCCAGTCCTTCGAGCGTAGCCGGGTCGGGGTAGCTTCCAGAACCGACATCGTCCAGGTAATCGGTGAAGGTATATCGATAGCCGATCTCGACGCCGATATTAAAGTTTTGATTTAAGGCGTAACGTACGCCAAAGCCAACCGGTATGGCTACCGTAACCAGCGAATACGGCTTATCGCGACCAGGTTGCCCCTGGCCTTCGGTGTGCAGGGGCTGGAGTTTTACCCACCGCCGTTCGTCACCATTAGCCGGGTCAGCGGGCGTGCGGGCCTCAGGGCTGTGCGCAACCACGGCGAGTCCACCAAACAGATAAGGCGTAAATTTCGCACGAGCATTCGAGTTCCGCCCGTCTTCAACAAAATTATAGATACCGGTCAGGGCAAATTCTTTCAGATCATTCCGAAAGTGCAAGTTCCGGGCGTACTGGACAACATTTTGTTCGATGTTGTTCTTATTGAAAGTATAGTCGTCACCGGTGATTCGCGCCCAGGTAAACATGGCACGGGCCGCGAAATGGGGCGTAAACTGCCGGGTATAGCCAAGGCCGACATTCCAGCGGGGCAAGGTAGTTAACGTTCTGAGCGGCTGACGATAACCGGCCAGATCACCCAGGTAAGTAGACGTACCGACACCGAAGGTAACGGATGAATAAGGCGCAAACCGTGTATTTGGCCGTCGCTGCGCCAAACTATCAGTAATCTGGCCCCCTAGCAAACAAAGGGTTGCTGCCCCCGCTGCTAAAATCTTACATGTCTTCATATGGACGAAATACGTGAATCAACCGTGAACTGGTAAGCCAGCCATTTCCGAAACGGCAACTGCGCGGCTTTTATTGGCAATATGCACTAAAAATTATGCCATAGACCCGATTCAGGCCGAATGAACCCGAAATAATATAACTAAACGAGGCAACGGAACGGGGGTAAACCACACGGGTTGTCAACCTCAATTGCGAATGTCCCAGCCCCAGTTCAGTTTGCTGCGGAGCGTGTTCAGGAAGTTATCATCCCGCAGCTTAACCAACCGGGCTTTAAACGCTTCTTTCTGAACGCTAATGCGCACTGACGTATCGACGGTAAAGGAGCGGGAATCCAGCGCGGCCAGAAAATTACCGCTGCGGCTTTCAACCTCGAACGCCAGTTGACAGCTGTCCATAACAATCATAGGGCGAACATTCAGGTTGTGCGGGCTGATGGGCGTGATGATAAAGTTATTCGTTTGGGGCAGCAGCACGGGGCCTCCGCAGCTGAGCGAGTAGCCGGTAGATCCCGAAGGGGTTGAAATAATCAGCCCGTCGGCCCAGTACGAGTTCAGGAATTCCCCGTCCAGGTACGCATGTACCGTAATCATCGACGACGTTTGCGTACGTGTGATGGTGAAATCGTTCAGGCCAAAGGGCAAGTCACCAAAAATATCCTGGCTGGAGCGCACACTCACCAACGTTCGCTCGTCGATACTATACTGCTCATTAAACAGCGCGTCGATCATGAGCCGCACGGAGGCAGGCGCTACCGTGGCAAGAAAGCCTAAACGCCCGATGTTGATACCGATGATGGGAATTTGGTGAAACCCGACATGCGTAACGGCATCGAGCAGGGTGCCATCGCCCCCCAGGCTGAAAATAAAGTCGGCATTGTCGACGCCCTGCTCAACCGTGTAGGTGGCCTCGCTGTAGTGAGCAACGCCAGCCGCATCCAGAAACTCCCGGTAGCCAGCTGAAATGATCACCTCAGCCTGCCGTTTCGCCAGTTCTTCAAACATTGACTGGATATACGGCCGAGCCGATTCGGGGAAGTTACGCCCGTGAATGGCAATTTTCATGCGTTTTAAAGTTAGTGCAGACCCGCTTGCGCGGTTCGTGAATAGTAGTCAGCCTTCGCGTAAAACGAACCCGCCCCATCCACTACGTATTGAGATAGCGAAGTAAGGAGTCGAGCCGCTCCTGATCGATGCTTTCAACGGGTGCGTTGGCAAAAGCAGCTTCGATCTGGTAACCAAACCGCTCCAGGGTTGAAATGACCGGCGCAATGTCCCGTCGGTTCAGTTTGAGGGTCAGCCGCGAGCGGTCGGGCATGCCGTACGCTGCACTGGAAAAATAACTGCTGATGACCTTTACGTTGTTAGACTCGATAAGCCGACTGATTTCGGTCATTGAATAATCCCGCTCGTTGATGTTCAGGATCAGAATTGCCCCCGCTTCCTGCACGCCAAGTTCCTGAGCAAACTGTTTGAGCAGTTCATTGGCCGAGATGGTGCCGAGAAACTCCTGCCCTTCGGTGAGTACGGCGACAACCGTCATCTGGTGCTGAATGATCAGCCCAAGCACCTCAAACAGGTGCTGATCTTCGTACGCATACGTCTGCTCGAACAGGCGCATAATGTCACCCAGTGGACGTTCGTCGTCCGAAACGTCCATCAGGAGTTCTTCACTAACCACGCCCCGATAACCGCCCTGATCGGTCAGTACGAGTTGGCTGACGTGGTGTTCCTGCATCCAATCCAACGCCTGACCAACAGAGTCGGTCGGCTTCAGAGCCGGAAGCATGGGGTCTATGAGTTCGGCAGCCAGCATATTAATGATTATTTACGAAAACTGTACGGCAGAAAACTAGTGAAATTCTGCCATAGTTTCCAAAACTTAGCGAAAAAGCTTACTATCTACTCGGAAAATCGGCTGTATAAGCAAAAGGTTTCGCCCGGCTTAAACTCAACTTCGCCTTACCCAATCAGGCCACTAACTCGCCGAGCGGATGGCGCACGAGCCAGTCTTCCAGCAACTCATTGAACCGGTTCGGACACTCCATCATGGGTGCATGGCAGCACCTGTCGATAAAATAGAGTTTCGAATGCGCGATCAGCCGGTTGAATTCGTGGCCTACTTCAGCGGGCGTAATAGTATCGTTGAGCCCCCAGACAAGCAGCGTTGGCACCTGAATCTGGTGTAAATCTTTCGCTACGTTGTTGCGCTGAGCCGACTTGGCAATGCCAACGATACTCATGCATTTGGGAATGCTGCTCGTGATCTCAAAAACTTCGTCAATGAGTTCTTTAGAGGCCACTTTAGGGTCGTAGAAGGTATACGCCACCCGTTCCGCGATGTAATCGTAGCTACCCCGCTTGGGAAACGAGCCGCCCATGCCGTTCTCGAACAGCCCCGAGCTACCGGTCAGCACCAGCCGCCGAACCTGTTCGGGGTGTTTAAATGTATACAGAATTGCCAGGTGACCACCCAGTGAATTACCGAGTAAGGTCATGTCTGTCAGCGATTTCTGAGCGACGAACTTTTCGATAAACGCCACTAGCCCTTCCAGACTCGCCTGCCGGATGGGCATCTCGTAGATCGGAAGCAGTGGAATAACAACCCGGTACCGGTCAGCAAACGTATTGATAACGCTGTCCCAGTTACTCAGGGCACCAAACAGACCGTGTAGCAATAAAAACACTTCGCCTTCTCCTTCGTCGACGTAGCGGAAGCCTGCTTCTTCGCGGATCTGGTAATTCATAGGTATTCTACAGTTAATGATGAGGTGTTAGCCTTCCTACTGCTTAACAACGTAAACGCAATCCAGTTCGTCAACATACGCAATCCATGTTCGGTCAGAGCCGCTTCGGGGTGGAACTGAACGCCCCAGAGCGGCAAAGTCCGATGACGTAACGCCATCAGCTCGCCCTGATCGGTAACGGCTAAAGGCACCAGCGTATCGGGCAGGTCCGTCAGCAGCAGCGAGTGATAGCGCGTTACGGTAAATACGCCCGGCAACCCGTTCCAGAGCAGATCGTCGGTGAGCGTTCTGATGCTGGACGTCTTTCCGTGCATCGGCTGACCGGCTTTCGCCAGTTTCGCGCCAAAAAACTCGCCCAGCGCCTGGTGCCCCAGACAAACGCCAAGCATTGGAACTCGCTGATGATAATACTGGATAACCTCCGAGAGCCGTCCGGCCGTGAGCGGGGTTCCCGGTCCGGGCGAAAGCACCACTCCGTCAACCCCCCGCTGGCACAACCGCTCCAAGGAGTCGTTGTTTCGAACAACCCGGCAATTCGCGCCGGTCTGCCGCAGGTAATCCACGAGCATGTAGGTGAACGAATCGAAGTTGTCAACAACCAGTAGGTTCATGACCAGCTAACAAAAAGGAACAGGCCAAAATTAACAATTTCTAAGAAAAATAAACAGCCAATTTAATATACATATTGACTGTCAATGCATTACGTTTTATTACTATTAGAATTATTTAATTTTTATAAAAAAAATACTATCCTCGTAAATTACTGAACCGTGAATCGGTCGGTATAGCGTGTAACTTTGGCCTTCATTCTGCTGGATTTATTCCTTCTGTTTTATGTCCACTGATTCACCCGTAATTATCGTTGGGGCCGGTATGGCTGGCCTGACCTGTGCCGCGTACCTAAAGCAAGCCGGTATCAAGGCGTTGGTACTCGAAGCCAGCGATGGGGTTGGGGGGCGGGTTCGAACGGATCTCGTCGACGGGTTTCGGCTCGATCGGGGCTTTCAGATTCTGCTGACGGCTTACCCCGAAGCACGGCGTCTGTTGAACTATGCCGCACTCGATCTGCGGACGTTCCGCTCGGGGGCGCTCATCCGCGACCATCGACCGGATAGCTCGTCGCCGTGGATGACGTTGCTGAATCCGGTTCAGGAACCCAGTGCTGTCTTTCAAACGCTCACCTCCCCCGTTGGAACGTTCGCTGATAAACTACGTATCGTTGCGTTGCTGCGCCGAACGCAGCAGGTTTCCCTTGGCGAACTATTTCAGCAAACGCCAACCACTACGCTCGCCTTCCTGCACGAAACTGGCTTTTCGGAGCGGATGATTGAGCAGTTTTTTCGCCCTTTTTTCGGGGGTGTTTTTCTGGAAGATGCGCTCAGTACGTCGAGTAATTTCTTCGAATTCTGCTTTCGGATGTTTTTCATCGGCGATGCGGCCGTACCTGCTTCCGGTATGTCGGCCATTCCGGCTCAACTCGCCAGCCGACTCGATCCGGGCCAGATTCGCTTACAATCGGTGGTGAAGCGAATTGATGGAAACCGGCTTGAGCTTGATACAGGCGAAACACTCACCGGGCGCGCGGTGGTAGTAGCAGTCGATGCAGCACAGGCGGCTCGTCTGACCGGTGCTCCGGCCCCCGCCCTGCCCGCCTTCAACCACACCACCTGCACGTATTTCGCAGCTCCCGCCGGGGTTCCCCTACCAGCTTCCCGGCAACGACTGCTGATGCTGAATCCGCAGCGGAGTTCCCCGGTTCACAACCTGGCCATTATGACCGACGTAGCGCCCGAATACGCGACGGCGAACACGCTCGCGTCGGCCCCACAAACGCTGATTTCGGTCAGTACACAAGGACTGGAAACGGTAGATGAAGATGCTCTGACCGAGCGAATTCAGCGCGAACTGACCGGCTGGTTTGGTGAGGATGTAAAGCAGTGGCGGCACCTCCGGACGTATCATCTGCCGCAGGCGCTCCCCGCTTACGGCCCGGATGCCATTCACCAACCGCTGAAACGTTCCGAGAACCTATATCAGTGTGGTGACCAAACCGCTTATCCCTCGCTCAATGCGGCTATGAAAACGGGCCGCGAAGTAGCCGAACTGATCTGGCAGCAGCAAGCGGTTTAACCGTACCTCAGACACAAAAGCGCGTTGATTTTACGGTAAATTTGTTTGCTGACTAACCCACACGAACGTATGAAAGCAGCTATTGACGTAGCCATTATCGGCGCTGGCTTTGCCGGACTCGGGGCCGCTGTTCGGCTGAAACAGCAGGATAACGTATCGTTTGTCGTGTTTGAACGCGCCAGTGAAGTCGGGGGCACCTGGCGTGATAACGTGTACCCGGGCTGCGCCTGCGATGTGCCGTCGCACTTGTATTCGCTATCGTTCGCGCAAAATCCAGCCTGGTCGCGAACGTACTCGCCCCAGCCCGAGATTTTAGCTTACCTCAAAAACGTTGTCGATACGTATGCGCTGAAGCCACATATCCGCTATGATACCGAAATTGTTCGCACGGAGTTTTCGGAGTTCAACGGGTACTGGACGCTCACTGATCGCGCGGGTGATCAACTAACGGCCCGTGTCGTTATTGGTGCGATCGGACCGCTCAACCGTCCGAGTGTGCCTCACTTCGAGGGACTTGATTCGTTCACGGGCCGTCGGTTTCACTCCGCCAACTGGGACCCTACCTATGACTTAACCAATAAGCACGTAGCGGTAATCGGCACGGGGGCCAGCGCCATCCAGATCATCCCGCAACTTGCTCCGAACGTGGCCCGGCTTACGGTGTACCAACGTACCGCTCCCTACGTAACGCCCCGGCTTGACCAGGCGGTGTCGCCGTTTGAGCAACGCCTGTTTCAACGGATTCCGCTCGCTCAGAAACTGTATCGCTCGTTTATCTACTGGGGAAACGAACTTCGTGGCCTGTCGTTTTTAGGCAATGAAACGTTTAGTAAAGTCGGCACTAAACTGGCGCTCAAACACCTGGAGCGGTCGATCAGCGATCCCGTGCTACGTCGGAAGGCGACGCCGAACTACAAGTTAGGCTGCAAACGAGTCTTAGTTTCGGATGATTACTACCCAGCCTTGACCCGCCCCAATGTTGAGCTGGTAACGGAACTCATTGCCGCCGTAAAGCCTACCTCGATCACCACCAACGACGGGACCGAGCGTCCGGCCGATGTTATTATTTTCAGCACGGGCTTTGTGGCTGCGGACATTATCTGCGATCTGCACATTATCGGCCGAAACGGGCGAAACCTCTTCGCTGAGTGGCAGAAAACAGGCGCAGAAGCCCATTATGGCCTCACGGTTTCGGGCTATCCGAACCTGCTGTTTCTGGTAGGTCCGAATACGGGGTTAGGGCATAATTCCATTGTGCACATGATCGAATCGCAGGTTAATTATGTGCTGGATTATTTGCGAATACTAAATAAGGTTGGAGAAGGCGCCTTTCTGGATGTCAGACCCGAAGCGCAGGAAACCTATAATAAAACCATCCAGCAAAAGCTGACGGGTACCGTATGGGCATCGGGCTGCCAGAGCTGGTACCTGAACGCTCAGGGCAAAAACACGACCATCTGGCCCGCCCTCACAGCTACTTACCGCCGAGTCACGCGCCGGGTCAATCCAGCCGATTACGAAATTGTCCGGTCCGTAAATCGAGAGCCATCAGTAGCGCATACATGAGCTGGTATAACTGTACTCTTTACGCTTTCGCATATTAAAACAGGGGTTGAACAAGGTCATTGTCAGCGTCTCATTCCATATAGAGTTGGCGAAAAATAGACGCTACCCGATCTTTTCCGAGTTAAGACCACGAAGTACAGCGTATCCCCGTTAAACTTGCACTTCGTAAATTGTTAATCGTTTGCGTTTCTTTCTGCGTTACGTCCTACCGTTCCTGATTGCCCTGCCGATCGGTTTCTTACTGCTCTATCCGCAGGTGTTCCGGTGCATGCGCATTAGCCAGTCGCCGGATTTTACGCCATTAAAGCCGTTCAACAACGTGTACGTCAACCGTAACGCAACGTCCCGTCAACGGCAACAGCTGCGCAGTCACATCGTAACCGCCCAAAACCGGATTCGGCGATTTTGGGGCGACCGGCACGGACAGGCCATCCTGATCTATTGCCCACGCCAGGCCGAGTACGAACAGTACTGCATCGGCGGTGAAGGAGCGGGCTGTAGTGTCGGCACACCCTGGGGCGCGTCCTACCTCGTACTTGGCCCCGACGGGAACAACACCGACGTAATAGCCCATGAGTTATGCCATGATGAGTTGTTTAGTCGGCTGGGCTGGTGGCGTGTCAAACGGGAAATTCCCGTCTGGTTCAACGAAGGGCTGGCGCTGATGCTGGATTACCGGTTCACAAAGCCGTTGGTTGAGCAATCAGGCAGTAGTTCGCAGCCGGATTCGCTATTCGCCGACGAAGCGGATTGGGGTCCCTTTCCCAATCAACCGATGCTAAAATTAACGGACCTAGAGACCACGCGCGATTTCTTCGGGGGTAACTACGACCACGTTATGCTGGCTTACCAGACGGCCGCCGATGAGGTGTCGCGTTGGCTGGCCGTAGTCGGCTGGCCGAATGTTTCGGTATTAACGAACGCAATTGCCAATGGCGACGACTTCGCAGATGTTTACCTACGCCTGGAACGAGCCAAACGAAATCAGCGACACCGCCCGTGAAATGGAACTGCAGGCTTACGAGTGTTCCATAGCTTAAGCTCACGGCGGCTGCCAGTGTGACCATTCAGAACGTAACGACAAACGGGCTGTTCGCTTTACCCAATGTCTGCTCGGCTTCAGGGTTGTGAGTTTGGAGTTCTCCGGACGGGCAGTCCTTTGAGGATCCTCTTGGGGCACTTTGGTTATAGTCTAAAAACACTTCGGGCGAACCAAACCGGTTCGCCCGAAGGAGGTCGGTTGATGGGAAATGGTGCGCAGGATAGCCGCTCAAACCATTTAGTAAAGGATAGAATTGGAAAGCCAACGTTCTCTTCCATGCCACTGCAAACCACTACAACGGGAAGGGGCGATCACTCGCGTTAGGCTTTCCAAATGTCACTCCTTTTCGACTAAAGCCGCTTTCTGATTTGAGACAAATCCTATCAGATTTAGGACATTCTCTAAAAAATTAGGCTAAAAGCGCCTTAAAAGCATGATTTTAGTGCTTTTTTATATACTCAGTAGGAGTCATATGATACATTTTTTTGAAAGCGCTGGTAAAGTGAGCGTGAGTTTTAAAGCCGACGAGATGCGCCGTTTCGCCTGAACTTTTGCCGGACCGAAGCAATTCAGTAGCCTTCTGTAGCCGGTAATATTGGACAAAGTGGGCTGGCGTCACATCCGTTAAGCTCTGCAATTTTCGAGAGAACGTTCTGCGAGTCAGGTTTACTGACTCGACTAACTGGTCTACACCATAATCTGGATTTTCTAGATTGGCTTCAATCAATCCATAAAGCTGATCAATGAACTCATGTTGCACGGTATTATCAGGTGCCGACACGTCTGGATTCTCAATCTGCATTCTGTATTTCGCTCGTAGTTTCTGCTGGTAGCTGATCAAGTTACGGATCCGCAGCCGTAACTCTTCGGGCTGAAACGGTTTAGTCAGATACTCGTCCGCACCCTGTTGCAATCCTTCGATACGGCTATCCTGGGCCGCTCTGGCCGTGAGCAACACGACAGCAATGTGGTTGGTAGCCGGGTCACTTTTAATGTGTCGAGTTAATGCGTAGCCATCCATTTTGGGCATCATCAGATCCGAGATCACTACGTCAGGCAATTCTTCCTTCGTCCGTTCCCAACCCTCTTCGCCATCTGCCGCTTTCAATACGCGATACGACCCAGACAACTCTCTCGCGATGAACTCCCGCAGTTCCTGATTATCTTCTACGACCAGCACAACCGGAAGTGCCGACGTATCTGTCTTCTCTTTTTTGTCGTCCTCCGGTACTACGTCGGGCTCGTCTTTGCTGGCAACAGCGGGATGAAATATATGAGGAGCAACCACCGGCATGCCCACCTCGGGTACATCAACTTCACCCGTGACGGGCTGCACCGGTAAATGAACGGTAAACGTAGTGCCCGAGCCCAGCTCACTACGTACCTCGATCGTGCCCCCCATCAGTTCCGTAAGTTCTTTAGCTAGCGCCAGTCCGATACCCGTACCTTCGTAAGGGCGGGTTCGCGAGTTATCCACCTGATAGAATCGGTCATAGATATGGTCGAGCCGGTCGGCGGGAATGCCAATACCCGTGTCGGCAACCGTAATCCGCACCCTGGGCGGGTCGTCAGTACCAGCAACGGAATCAAAAGCTGCCGATACGGCTACCTGTCCACCCGAACTGGTAAACTTTACTGCGTTTGACAAGAGATTAGCCAATATCTTATTCCACTTGTCGTCGTCGAACAGGTACTCCCGGTCATCCACGTCAGCAGTGTAAAGCAACCGGACGTTTTTCTGTTCAGCGATGTGCCCGAACGGTTCCACCAGTTGACTGATATAGTCGGCGATATTACCCCGTTTCAGCGTAACCGGCATGCTGTCGGCCTCGAGCTTCGACATATCCAGCAGCTGATTCACCAGGCCGAGCAATTGCCCGGCGTTACGTTGTACAGAGGCTAACCTAGCGCGCGTCTCCGTGTCGAGAGCGGATCTCTGTAACAGCGAATCGACCGGCGATATGATGAGGGTTAACGGCGTGCGGAATTCGTGAGTTATATTCGAGAAGAAACGGCTTTTCAGATCGTTAACGGCCCGGAGCTGTTCAGCTTTGCGCTGGTTAAAAACCAGTTCCTCGCGTTGCCGGATTCGATTGGTGTACGTACGCAGTCCACCCACTACAGCCCCGATAAGCGCAACGATGTACAGCCCGTAGGCCCACCAGGTAGCCCACCAGGGCGGCAGAATGGTAATCTGCAGCGAGGTTCCTTCCTCGTTCCAGATGCCGTCACTGTTGGAGGCTTTCACCCGAAACGTGTAGTGACCCGGCGGCAGACTCGTATAGTTGACAAAGCGCCGATTTCCGTTCTGCCCCCAGCCCTTGTCGATCCCCGTCAACTGGTATTTGTACTGACTTTTTTCGGGCAGCTCATAGGTCAAGGCCACAAACTCGAACGACAGAAAGTTTTCGTCGTGGTTCAGCGTAATCGGTTCCCCGGTCAGCGGTCGGCTTCTGTCTAGGACTTTAAACCCGGTAATGTGGACCGGAAACGGGCGGGTATCATCGCGGATACTATCGGGATTGAAGTGAACCAGGCCGTTCAGGTTGCCGAAGTAAAGCCGGTTGTTCTGTCGGGCGATGGCATTTTCCAGAAAATCGTTGCTCGGCAATCCATCGTTAATGGTGTAGTTTCGAACGCTTTGCGTACGTGGATCGAAGCGGCAGAGTCCTTTGCTGGTGCTCAACCATAAGTTGCCCGACGGATCACTGATGATGCCAACCACGCGATTGGTGGGCAAACCCGCCTGCGTTGTGAAATAGGTGAACCGGCCCGTTTTCGGGTCCAGCCGGTTAAGTCCCCCCTGGTTGGTCCCGATCCAGATGATCCCCTGCGCATCTTCATAAAACGCCAGTACCTCGTTGCTGTTCAGCTTCCCCGGCTGGGAAGACGGGGTGTAATGGACAAAGTGACCGGTTTTAGGATTCAATCGGCTGATGCCCTTGCCGTTCACCGCCACCCAGACATCACCGGTGCGACTGGCCAGAATCGCGTAAACAAACTTGTCAGGTAGTCCCTTCTGGCTGTCCGGATCGTATTTATAATACGTATACTGTTGGGCAACGGGCTCGAAAGAGCCGATTCCGCCTTCTCCGCCGATCCAGATGGTTCCTGTAGGGCCACGCGAGATAAACTGAGTAGGCACTTCCGAAGGGTAGCTCCTAAATTTGTTGGTCAGCTTATCGTAAAAATATAGCCCGTTCCAGGTCCCAAACCAAACCCCACCCGTATCGGCCAGCATGGACGTAGTGTAGTTTTCGTGCGGGCCGACTCCACCCAGCGCTGAGGAAGGAACCAGGCTGACGGTATGATCCAGACTGGCTCGAAATACGTTACGTTGATTGCTGAGCCACAGCCGATTGTCATTATCAATCAGAACAACGTTGGTTTTGTTCTCGATCAGATTTGCCGTACCCGCGCTGGGCTTGATCTGGAACGTAGCGAATGGTTTGGTGGGCATCGCCAGCCGGTCGATTCCGTTGTTGGTACCCACCCACAACCGACCAGACCGGTCGTGGTAAGCGGCCTGGGCATTGGTGCTGCTGATACCCTTGGGGCTGTTCGGATCGGGCCGGTAGGTTACAATCCGGCGACCATCGGCATCTATCCGTTGGAGACCCTCGGTAGTGGCTACCCACAAAAACCCCTGATTATCCCCATGCAGGGCATTCAGATACACAAACGGATTAACCTGCCCTTCGGGCTGAAACGGCACCGGACGTACGGGCCGATTATTGAGATCAATCTGGAAAATACCGTCACCGGCCGTGCCTACCCAAAGTGTATTTCGCTTATCCAGGTGAAACGAGTTAAAAACGGGCTGGACACCCCTGGCCGTTGGCGACGATACAAGCGAGAAGTGGCCGTTTTTTTTGTCAAACGTATATAGACCATGATACGTACCTACCCAGAATTGCCCCTGCCGATCAATGAAAATCGATTTGATGGGCGTTTCTTTGGCTGGAGATCGATAGAGCTGGAAATGGTGCCGCTCCGGATCGTAACGGGCTATGCCATCGTAGGCGCTGATCCAGAGGATACCGTCTCTGTCTTCGCAGACTGACAGCTGATTATTCCAGCGGTTAGCGTTTTCGGTCTGAATCGGGTGGGGCGTTACCTGCCCCGTTCGTTTGTCGATTTCGTGCAGTCCTCCCCCTTCGGTAACGACCCACAGACTGCTTGGTCGCCTGCGACCCTCGCACATACCCGCTATCCGGTTGTTGCGAAAGCTATGGTCGGGGCGGGCGGGATCGGGCTGAAACGTCGTAAATACGTAGCCATCATACTTATTGAGCCCGTCGTTGGTGCCGAACCACAAAAAGCCCTCCCGGTCCTGAAGCATGCAGTTGACCGAGTTGTGCGACAGTCCATCTTTCACGGACAGGTGTTCAAACTGCGCATTAATTGACTGGCTCCACAGCGGACTGGCTCCTACTGCCAGGACCAGCAGCACAATGCCCCGAATCAACAGCTGTGGCCCCGGCTGGCAACTGAAAAACGTAGCCTTTATTGATCGGAAGACGTAGTTGAATGCAGAACAAATGGTAAATGTTCGGTCAATCATGCAAAGGAGTAGTGGCCACCTAACGTACGGCTTATAGGATTCGCTTCCAGCTGGCCTGCTACGTAGCAAAACGGGATGGAGCAACCGCGAAATTACAAGGTTTTCTTGGTACAGTAAAATTGCTATCTCACAAACCTACGACCGTTTGGTTTGGTACGCCCTTCGTTAATTCGCTTGGTAGATGCGCCATGATTTCGTACTTAAGCGCATTGATCAGCTTGCGTTTCAGAAAGCTACGGTGCATAACCAGACTAACTTCCCGCACTGGCTGCGGAGCTTCGAAGGCCCGAAGCCGCGCCCGCCGGGTCTCATCCATATCCAGCGTAGCCAGGTAGGGCAATAAGGTAAATCCATCCTGCTTGTTAATCAGCTTGATCAGCGTTTCGAGCGAACCGGTTTCGTACCGCAGCGCCGTTCCGCCATTAGCCTGTCGGTCGGCTCCGCAGATGTTCATGACCTGATTGCGGAAGCAGTGGCCTTCGGTCAGCAGCCAGAGTCCATCCGTTTGTAAGTCGGCCGAGGCAATGACCGGTTTCTGGAACAACGGATGCGAATCAGCGGCATACACTACAAATGGCTCACGAAACAACGGAATCTCCGTGATTCCATTTTCGGCAAGCGGAGTGACAACGAGCCCCACGTCGATCAAGCCCTTCTTCAGCCGCTCAACGATCTGTTCGGTCACCAGTTCCTGAATCTGGACCGATACAGACGGGTATTTACCCACGAATTCACCGATAAAGTAGGGCAATAAATAAGGAGCCAGCGTGGGAATAATGCCAATACGGAGTTCGCCCCGAAAATCATCTTTCGATTCACTGACAATTTCCGGAATCCGCCGGGCCGCTCGGAGTACGTCGCGCGCCTGGGCAAGAATAACCTGCCCGGTTTCGGTAGGCACTACCGGCTGTTTCGAGCGATCGAACAACAGAACCCCTAGCTCATCTTCCAGCTTCTGAATCTGCATACTGAGCGTTGGCTGCGTAACGTGGCAGTTTTCGGCAGCAGTAGCAAAGTGGCGATACGTATCAACGGCAACGATGTAATCGAGTTGGGAAAGTGTCATAGCGAGCGTAGAGCACCGGACAGAGCAGGTTGTACTGGGCAGCGGTCCATCCGATAAACAAAAACAATACAAATCTAAATCGTATCAAACTAAACTCCCCGATACGGGTTCTAATTTTGTCTAGCAACACCCATTTGTTATGAAAACATTGCTTCTTTTTTTACTTCTGGTAACCGTCAGCGTATCCATGGCGTTTCCCCAACCCAAAAAAACTGCGCCCCCCCCGGCGCTGGTCTCCGAGCTGGCTGGTTCGGACCCGCGCGCGGTGCAGATTGCCGACGAAGTGCTGAACGCTATGGGCGGCCGGAAAGCCTGGGAAAATACCCACCTGATTGCCTGGACGTTTGCCGGTATGCGAAAGTTTGTTTGGGATAAATGGACAGGTAACGTACGGATTGATAACCTGCATGATGACCAGACGGTGCTGCTCAACGTCAACAACGCGCAGGGACGAGTTTTTCGTAAGGGGGAAGAGATGACCAATCCAGACTCGGTAGCCCGGTACGTGAAGCAGGGCAAAACCGCCTGGCTGAACGAGTCCTATTGGCTGGTTATGCCGTTTAAACTCAAAGACCCCGGCGTTACGCTCAAATACTTGGGTGAGGAAGCCACCAAAGACGGGAAACGGGCCGATGTGATTCAACTGACATTCAAAGGAGTTGGTGCGGGTCCCGATAACAAATACAAAGTCTGGATCGATAAGCAGCAGCACCTGGTCAGTCAGTGGGCGCAGTTCGCGAACCATACCGATGAACAACCCGTATTTACGTTACCCTGGAGCGGTTACCAGAAGCACGGCAGTATTTTACTGGCGGGCGAACGGGGCGACCGCGACCTGACCGATATTATGGTGTTCAGCGGCCTGCCCGGCGAAGTGTTCAGTGATTTCACCCGAACGGACCTTAGCCGCTATCAATAAACAAGCCCGCCGACCAGCTTAAGCCTTATTCACTTAATTTCGGGCACTGTACGGACTCCTTTGTTCAACAAACTAACTTTTTAAAATCACTGTTTCCCCTGTATGGAAGCATCTGTTATACCGTCACCTGTATCTATCACCAAGCCGCTTGGCAAAACGGGTGTTCTGCTCGTAAATCTTGGCACCCCCGATAGTCCGGCTGTTCCGGACGTTCGCAAATACCTCCGTGAATTTCTGATGGATGGTCGGGTCATTGACATCCCCTTCATTCCGCGCTTTCTGCTTGTGAATGGTATTATTGCGCCTTTTCGAGCGCCCAAATCTGCCAAAGTATACAAACAGCTCTGGGCCGAAACGGGCTCTCCGTTAAAGTACTACGGCGAGGTTGTCGAACGTGAGTTGCAGCAGTCGCTGGGTGAGAAATATATTGTTAAACTGGCCATGCGTTATCAAAGCCCGAGCATTCAGGCTGGGTTAGCGGAGTTTCAGCAGCTTGGCCTCACCGACATTGTGGTCGTTCCATTTTTTCCGCAGTATGCGTCAGCCTCAACAGGTTCGGTATACGAGAAGGTGATGGACATTGTCAAAGATTGGCAGGTGATCCCACAAATTCGGTTTGTTAATCGCTTCCTCGACCATCCAAAATTCATCGAAGGTTTTGCACAACTAGGCCGCAAATACATGGCCCAGCATAACTACGACCACTTTCTGTTTAGTTACCACGGCTTGCCCGAAAGCCAGATACGAAAAGGCGATGTAACCAAGAGCGTGTGTAAGTTTGGCGAATGCTGTGGCTCATTAAACGCTATGAATCAGCATTGCTACCGGGCGCAGTGTTTCGAAACAACGCGCCGGTTGGTGAGCGCCCTGGGCATTCCGGAAGGCAAGTACACCACCAGCTTCCAATCTCGCTTAGGTAGTGATCCCTGGATCAAACCATACACCGACAACGTCATTCCTGAACTGGTGGCCAAGGGAGCCAAGAGTGTGCTGGCATTCTCGCCCGCCTTTGTAGCCGATTGCCTCGAAACAACGATTGAAGTAGGCGAAGAATACAAAGAGCTTTTCGAGAAAGCTGGCGGTCAGCACTGGCAATTGGTTGAGAGCCTCAACGACAGCCCCATCTGGATTGAAACTCTGGTTGATCTGGTAAAAACCGCTTAACAAAAACCCCCGTACTGATCAGTACGGGGGTTTTTGTTCATACAAGTATTGTCCAAACCGCCCTGGGGTTATCTGACAATAAGCCGTCGTTTACAGCAACGTAATCAGGCCTTTAATTACCGATGCCAGCCGGATTGCATCGAAGATACGGGGTTCGCTGGAGCCGTGTTTCAGCACGCTTTCTTCGTGCGACCGTACGCATAGTTCACAGCCATTGACGGCTGAAACGGCTAAGCTCACCAGTTCGAAAAATTCTTTACCCAGCACCGGATTCATCATGATGCTCATGCGAATACCCGGCTGAGTCTGCTGGTAATAATCTTTGCCCACAAAGTGGCGGAAGCGGTAAAATACGTTGTTCGTGTTCAGCAGCGACGTGCAGGCAATGATTTCGGCGACCTCGGCATCCGTAGCACCTTCCTGCTTTGTCATGGCCGTTAGTGCGTCAATCAGCGGCTGATACTTCTCGTTTACGGCCACCGACAGGGCCAGTAAAGTCGTTTCTTTTTTAGTCAGCGTCTGGCTGCTGTTAAGCACATTACCCACATTGATCTTCAGGTCGCGCAGGTAGCGGCTATCCGTTTGCGCTAAAGCTTCCAGCACCGGACGTTCGATCGACGTATCGAGCCCCACCAAATTCAGCAGCGATACAACCGTTTCGTTTTGTGTCGTTGTCATGATAAATTGTGAATGAGTACATAAGTGATTGAGCGAATCAATGGTTCAATCACTCATGTACAGTTCGCTCAGAGATTACGCAGTCAGTGTAGCTTCTCCTTTTACCCAGTTGCAAGGGCAAAGTTCGTCGGTTTGCAGGGCGTCAAGCACGCGAATCACTTCGTTTACGTTCCGGCCAACGTTCAGATCGTTAACGTTTACCCAACGAACGATGCCTTGTGGATCAACGATGTACGTAACACGATACGCCACTTTCTCGTTAGCTTCCAGGATGCCCAGTTCTTCGGCCAGCGACTTCGACGTATCGGCCAGCATCGGAAACTTCAGGCCACGCAGGTCATCGTGATTCTTACGCCATGCCAGGTGAACAAACTCGCTGTCGGTCGAGGCACCGATCACCATCGTGTCGCGATCCTGAAAGTCTTCAAACTTTTTGTTGAACTCGGCGATTTCGGTTGGGCACACAAACGTAAAATCTTTCGGCCACCAGAACATCACCAGCCACTGACCAGCGTTCCGATGATCTTCCGACGAGATTTCATAAAATTCGTTGTCCTTATCCAGCGAAACGACCGCTAGTTTTTTGAACTCCGGGAATTGAGAGCCAACCGAGATAATTTGATTTTTCATAGTTTTAATTGGAGTTGTATTCATGGCAATTATGAATTGAGTGCAAATAAGAGACAAATTCTTTTTACACAACATGATTTTTATCAATCAATGATAGAAAGAATTGATTTGATTTTAGCCACGAATCAACCATTCAATTGATTACGTTCGCCAGATGTACAAGCAGCACTATAGAAACTCTCCAAGAAAAATGCAATTATGAAAAAACGGCAGATTATAATTTTACCGACTTGGATAAAAAAAAAGACCAGCTCCGGAGCTGGTCAAAATAAAGTCCTTGGAAGCCGTTGTTAAGCGGCCATCTGCATAAACTGCTCGCCTTCATCCTGCCGTATCATCGGCAGAATAACGGTGTTCATCCGATCACGAACGAAGCTCTCCTGAAGGTAAGAAGGCAGCTTGGCAACCAGTTGACGGTATGCTTCAGCGCCCAACGCTTTGGCAATGTAGGCTTCGTGTACCGCGTTGATATGTGCCACAATGTTAACCAGACTCTGGTGAAAAAGCTTTACGTCAATCTCCGAGTCAACAAAGCGCTCAATCTCGCGATTAGTCGACGAGATACGCAGGCGGCTCAGCATATCGAAGTAGGTCGTGTAACCAATCTGCTTCGCTAACTGCTTATACTGCTCAACGCTGAACTTCTGCAGGATCTCCCCCGTCTTGGGGCTACGTAACGCCGTCTTTGGGTTGTTCTGAATGGCATTACGTAATGCCTTCACCCGCTGGTCGCGGGTCGTCTTCAGGAACTGCGCCAGTTCGGCCTGCGCTGACCCCGCCCGCGACGGCAACAACAGATCCGCCTTGCCCGCTACGCTGAAGCGCTTGGCCATGGGCAGCCGCTGAATGCGGTAGCTGTTGATCGGCCCGAGGGCGTAGTAGCCAATGGAGGCCGGGTAATAGCCACGCACAACCATGTTGCCGATCCGCTTACGAATCAGTTCTTCGTTGCTCACGTTAACGCCTTGCACGGCCAGGAATGCCCGGGCGCTGAACAAGGCACTGTAATACGCCTGCGGGAATGTCCAGTGTAACGAACTCTGCAAATACTGCTCATCGTTGACGACGGGCGTAATGCGAAGCGCGTACTCGGCACTCCAGCTATTTAACAATAACTTCTCCAGCGCCTTACGACTCTCGGCGGTTGCCAACCCATGAAACTGTTGGAATATGGGAAACTTGGCAACATCGAACAGGTCGTTCTGATGCTGGATGTGGTAATCCATCGCAAAAAAATGGTTCAGAAACACCTGCGCCGGAATTGACTTTCGCCAGTTCTCATCGACCGGCACACTGCCTGCAGGAGCCGGTACAAACGGTGTCTGAGCGTCCGGGGAATGCATCGTCACGTTGGTTCTCTGTGTCATACATTAGTAACGAATAAACCTCACTCATCGTTCGATTTCAGACCATTATTTTCACTAGATAACTAGTCTATTAATCAATTAATTACATACTATTTTACATGTCATTTTTCACCCTTAAAAATCTCCTTCTCTATAGGTAAGTCAATAACAGGCAAAGCGCTGTTTTTACACATTTAAACGTACTTTTGCGCTCCGTTTTTACGTTGCCTTTACAGATGAAGTGGATAAAAGTTATAGTCACCGTTGGATACCTTTCGTTAAGTAATCACGTCGACCTGCCTGCCTGGGGCCAGACTCAGCGCCGTACTACACCCGTTGACGGAACCGCCCTGGTTGAAGGACGGGTTTTAGACGCTCAGAGCCGTCAGCCCATCGTCGGGGCCACGATCAGTGCCCGCAGTAAGGAAGGAACCATGCGGGCTCAGCAAGTGGTAACCCCCGACGGTTCCTACCAGCTCGTCCTTGATCCGAAGCAGACGTATATTGTTACCACGAAAGCGGATGGGTATGAGTCGCTGGAAGAGCCCCTTACGTTTACCGTGTCGAAAGTAGACCGTCTGACCCGGCGGCCGACTCATCTATACCGCGTTGGCACAAAGCCACCGGGGTCCGCTGGCGACGCACAGGGCACGATAGCAGCAACCACCTCGTCGCCCAGCGCAGCAGCATCGGGCGGTCGTCCGGCGGCTGGCGATGCACCAGCAACGACCAGCACACGCGTAACACCGCCCAAAACCCTCGACGCTAAAGTCACCTATACGCCACCGCTGGTCGTGGCCCCTACCGGCAAAGCCACGCAGCTGCGGGCCGTTCAGTTTGTGCAGAGTAAAGCCGAACTCCTGCCCGACGCACAACCCGCTCTGGAGCAACTACTCGACTTTATGAACAGTCACCCAACTGCTGAGATTGAGTTGGCTGGCCACACCGATAACCAGGGCAATTTTGACGAGAACGTAAAACTGTCGAAGCAGCGCGTTGACCTTGTTAAAGATTATCTGGTCAAGAACGGCATTGCGGCCAGTCGCATCAGCACGCGTGGTTACGGCCCAACCCGCCCGATCGCCAGCAATAATTCAGAAACGACCCGCCAGCTTAACCGACGGGTAGAAATGACCGTATTGAAGCAGTGATGTTTCTCCGCACTACTTAACAATACGAACACGCCTGGGTTTAAAGGGTAACAATCCTCTGGGGATTGCAACCACTCAACGCATTTGTAGGATGAAGAAGAAACCTGAGTTAAACGATACATCTCCCGGCTTACATCACGATCAGCCCCACTTTCTGGAGGACGCAACCGACTCAGCAGGCCATATTCTTGACGAGAATACAACCCTCGATGTTATAGTTAGCCCACTGGGTTACGTCACAGAGCTGTCGGACACAGTGGATTCGATGGATGGAGCAACCACCGAAGTCATTGACATTGTCAATAAAGCCGATGGTACAGACATTGAACTGACACGTATTGAAGAACCTACGGATCAGCCCGGTGTCGATAGTGTGGATCGGTTTGTCGAAATAAAGGGTATGGGACCCAGAGTTGCTGAGCTATTAATGCAGGCGGGTATTCGTCAGTTCTCGCAGTTAGCCGAAACGCCCATTGAGCGAATTCGGGAAATATTGTCAGCTGCGGGTGCGCACTACCGCATCTATGACCCAACGAACTGGCCTCAGCAAGCCAAGGAGCTGGCTGATAGCAACTTTGATGATCTCAGTATCCTGCTGGCCACTCAACAAGCTGGCAAAGCGTAATTGTAAGCAGCAAGTGCAGTCTAAAGCATACAAATTGTTTTAGGCTACACTTGCTTTCTTCCCAGACACAGCCCGCCGATCACTAGGCCAGTGCCCATAAGGGTGTAGGCAGTAATGGGCTCTCCCATAAGCAAATACGAGTACACAAACCCAAAAATAGGACATAGAAAAAGCCATAGCGATGCCCGGACGGCGTCTTGCCGAACGAGGTAAAACAGAGCTGCAAAGCTGCTACAGAAACGGGAAGTATCAGCCAGAACACCGACGCCCAAAACCGTTGATCGTAGTGCGACGTCTTAAAGTCAGCAAAGATCAGGGTAAACGGCAGCAGCAATATTCCGCCGATCAGTACCTGCCAACCGTTAATCACCAGATTGGGCAGTCGCCACTGAATGCGGGCGTAGTAAACCGTTGCGGCCGATACAGAAACCATCCCACCAAGGAGAATTAACAGACCTTCAACTGTAGCATAGCTGTTTTGAAGCAGTGGATACGTAGCGATAGCCATGCCAGCCAACCCTAAGAGCAGCCCACCGGTTTCGTTCCAGCGCGGAAGCCGACGCAGCCAGATGGCCGATAACAACGCAATAAACAACGGATTCGTGGCCGTGGACAAGCTGCCAATACCTGCCGAAACCTGCTTAAGTGCCAGTACAAACGCCCCTAGGTAAATGGTTGTATTGAGCAAGGCAAAAATGGTTAGCTGACGCCACTCAATGCCCGTTGGCCAAGCGTTTTTCGTTCGCTGAACACCATAGGCTACACCCAGCATACCGATTCCGGCAATGAAAAAGCGAACGTTCGCCAAAATAAGCGGATGTACGGATTGCACCCCAAACTTAGTTGCAACGGAAGCCGATGCCCAAAGCGCAGCAAAAAGGAGACCGGGAAGAATTTGTTTCATGCGCCCGATTAGTCAAAGAATTCAACTGGAAGTCTTTGAACTGCTTTGAAGGAACGAATTAGCATTGTAAACGCAGCTCTTCTAGATAAAAGCCCCTTTAACATACGTTCAGCTTCAAACTCAGCACGTGTGTCGTTGGATTCACGTGCATTGCGCCAATCATCAATTCGTTCTAAAATTTTAATGTACTTCTTACGAATAGCTTCTCGTAACTCAACTGTTTTACGATGTGTCTCAACCGTAGTACCATTATGGAGTTTTTGTAATAGCTTAGCTGTGTTAACAGCTTTTATATTAGAAGGATCAGCTGCTTGAAAGTGGATACTATCACTTTCAAAGTCAACAAAGTAGATAAGGCCATTTTCGACATCATCGCTAGGATTACAGGGGTCTAAATAGCCTCCCGCCGGTGTTATGCGCGGCTTCATCATATTAGCATCATGCGAAGCTGGATACAAATTAGTCCACTCGTACTTCAAATCTGGCCGTTCATTCTGAGGCAAAAAATGTTCAACATCCATTGACCATGATGTAAAAAACGCCTGTTCCGTTAGATAGCATTTCTTGAAAAAACAGTCGTCGAACGCTACGAATAAATCAGCGCTACGATATTGCTCATCACACTTAGGTTTTGGTATTTTCTGCTGTTGATCAGGCGGTAATAGCTGGTCCGTTTTATACGATTCAAGATGGTCTAGATAAGATTTTATACCATCGCTATCTAATGAACTCGGAGCCTGTTGGCTTCGTACTACATTAATCATCCTAACCTAAGCGTTTTCCAAAAAAATCGACTCTAACTCAACTCGAAAGCTAGGGGAAAAATAAACTTCGTTTTCTGTAAAGAATTGCTCTAGCTTATCTTTAAGAAGTTTAGGTTGCCCCTTGTTTTCTTTAAGAATCTGATCAACCTTTTTAAACAAATCATCCGCAATACTTGAGTATTCATTTTTCAATCCGAAATGTCCTCGCATCAGCTCCGAATAACTCCGCCCAACAGTTTCCTCGCTACCTCTAGACTCTTTGGTTGTCAAGTCAAAAATCGTGGCGTTCTTAATACTAGCAATTACTGCAGGAGAGTGCGTAGCTGCAATAAATTGAATATTAGGGAATAAGTCCGTTAATAAAGGCAATACTTGCTCTTGCAATTGTAGATGCAAATGAGTCTCTGGCTCGTCTATTAAGACAATTCCACAGGGATTATATAAATTATTACCGACTTTTTTACGAATCAAATCAACTCGCATGAATAAGTCCATAAGAATGCTAAGTAGAGCAGAGATACCTTCGGGAAGCACATCGAAAGTAATCTTACGCCTATCTGCTAGATGTAAATAAAACTCGTATCCTTCGCGATTAAATTCTATTAAACTAACTTCTTGCCCAAATATTTGGCTAAGTCTCACACGAAGTGTTTCAAAGAATAGCTGAATATTAGCTACTTTTTCCTCTTGCTGCTCAATTTGAGCAAACGCTTGGTCTATCTTTTTATTAACAAGATACTGCTTGAATTTGGCAATAAAGTAATTAGTAGAATCTGCAGAATTTAGAGAGTTGACGAAATCAGACTCCTTCGACGGCCCCTCTACTATCTGCTTTACATAACCCCGTTTTGCTTCGAAGTATGAGTAAACTTTATCCCGATAAGATTCGAAAACCTCATCAAGACTCATTGCCTTAAACTGCCCATTTTCTTTACTTATCTCATGTGATATCGAAAAAGAAATTATAACATTTGAAATACTATAGCCACTCGATACAGTCGTTTCACGAACTTTAACAGTTCTACTGTCAACCGTTTTACTGCCGACTAGCAGCTCTGGGAAGTTGGTTGATTTGATTGGAAAGAATTGTTTATGAATTGACTTTAGTATGGTACTCTTGCCAGAGCCATTCTTACCTGTTAAAATTAAATGACCGAATGGCTTATATTCCTGCAATTGAATGTTAAATTCCCTGTACGAGTAACAGTTATTCACGTATAACGATTTGATATAAGGAAATTCTTCGGGCGTAATCATAAGCAGCGGCTTTCTACAAAGTTAACAAATCTAACAGGCTGCACTAGAACCCAATCTTACCTTTTCGGCTGCTTTGCTTCTGACCAGCGGCCCAGTCCTGCATTTCGGCGAGTTCTTTCTCGAAACCACCCGACAGAATCGGGAAGCGGCACCAGGTGCGGGGGTCGAGATTGTGATCGTCGAGCATGAACGAGGGCGCGTACCGTTCGCGCTTCCACTGATTGCGGCTCCAGAGCTTGAAAAAGCGTTCTACCCAGATCAACAGTTTTTCGCGCTCATGAATAGTAGCGTAGCGAACCTCTATGAGTTTTAATACCTCAACCGGGGCCTGTTTGTCGCGGATAGCGGCTTCTTCAATGGAGTTCAGTACGTCGTACGGCATCAGGTCGTCTTCGTCAGTTTGTTTTTTGTCCAGCGGACGAAGTTCGGCGGTAGGTTGCAAGTTGTTAACCGCCCGCAACCCTTTCACTTTAATCAGTTCATCGGGCGCTACCGAAGCTGTAGTGGCCAGGCTGGTACGGTCAGTAGGTTCGGGGGCGTTCTTGATGTTCAGACCAACCGTCTCCAGCCAGCGCAGCCAGCCGCGCAGAAAATGCTTGTCAATCCCGGTAATGGGCGAAATACTGCCGGCCGTATCGCCGTCCATAGTTGCATAGCCAACGGCGGCTTCGGAGCGGTTCGACGTACTGAGCAGCAACGCGTTGTTGATATTGGCGATCATCCAGATGCTCGGAGCCCGCACCCGCGCCTGAATGTTCTGCAAGGCCAGATCGTCGGTATCCCACGATAATTTCCGGCCTAGCTGACCTTCAATCAGCCCGCGATACGTATCGACCAGGCCGTTGATGTTGATATTGAGAAAAGTAGCGCCGATATCGTCGGCCAGTTCTTTGGCCGAGTTGAACGTATCGTCGGACGAGTTTTCGGTTCCCTGGTACATGACCGTCAGCAGTTTGCCGACCATTTCCTCCGACGTATTACAATCCTGAAGCGCTTTGATATAGCCGAGCTTTTTCTTAACGCCGACAAGGCCGATGTTTTCTACGGCCATCCGAATCATCAGGAAGACCGTAGCGGCAATGGCCGACGAGTCAGCGCCACCGCTCAACGATAGTACGTAGCCCTGCGAACGGCTTTTCCGCAAATAATCGAACAAACCCAGCGCCACCGCCCGGGCAAACTCTTCTTCTTTCAGATAACCGCCCCGCTCCCACGCTTCCAGCTCAGCTTTCTGAACAACAGGCGTTACCTCGGGCCACTCGAACCGATCAACCACCCGCAGGTTTGGGTAACTCAACGCCAGATTACCCCGGTTTTGGACCTGATTCAGGCGGGTGTTGTCGACGTCGATCACGGCCGGTACGATCACAAAATCTTCGTAACTGAGCCGGTTTCCCGACACGAGCAGCTCGCCATTCATTGCAACCATAGCGTCACCGTCGAAGATCGTTCGTCCGGCTTCGTTGCCCAGCATATTAGTGTAGATATACGATACGCCAAACGCCCGCGACGCATCGACAACCAGCCGTTCGCGCACCTGCGACTTAAAAAACGCGAAATGGCTCGCGCTGGGATTCATAATAATATCGATGCCCCGCTCGTAAAGCGCCCGACCGGGCCGGTTCGCAATCCAGGCATCTTCGCAGATTTCGAACCCAACCCGAACGCCAGACAGGTCAAATACCAGGTCGCCAAACGGATAGGTAAACTCACCAATATGAACCTCATCCCGCAGCCCCTGTACCCAGGGCTGGAACCACCGAAGTTCGTAATATATGCTGTTGTTGGGCAGGTACTGTTTTCCTACAAACCCCAGAATTCGTTTATTCGCAATCAGGCAAACCGTGTTGATCGTCCGGTTGTTGTGTCGCATGGGCAAGCCTACTGATACCGCAATATCGTTGGTATACGAAACGATATCCAGCAATGAAGCAATAGACTGATCAATTGTATTCTGCGCGTAAAACACATCTTCACAGCCATAGCCCGAGATGCACAGTTCGGGCAGACACAGCAGACTAACCTGTTGATCTTTGGCGGCTTCAATCGCGTTGATAATGTTTTGCTTATTGCTTTCCCAGGCAAGCGGGGTTTGATTCAGGACACCGGCGGCTACTTTGATGAGTTTCATTTTCAAAGAGTGAAAGAGCGAATGAGTGAGAGAGCAAATATCGAATCGGGGTGGTGCCCGACCAGCACTACCCCGATCACTCACCTGGCTTCAGGTTATTTCTATCAAATAACAAAGATGAAGGGCAAATGGGTTTGGTGAGGTTTAGCTACGCCAATAGAAATTCCAGATTTGAAAGGCTTCCAGCGTTTCTTCGGATGCACTCAAATCGCTTAGTGCCGAATAAGCAATGGGGCGGATGTACTGTCCCTGCTCGATGTCGAGGTTGAAGTCGTTGGTCATGAAGTCTTCTTCGTTTGACGCTATACCAACTACTTTCACCCGCTTTGATTCGGTGGTGCCGTCACGCTTTTTGAGTTGAGCCGTGGCCGTGAACGGAAATTGGAGTGTCTCCTCAAAAAAAGAGAACCAGCCCATACTTTGCTCATACTCGTCGTAGGCGTCTACGATAATTTCGTAGTCAATCCTGTATTGCATTTCCTCATCGGTCAGCATGGTGTTGGCTTATTTAATACTTCGCAATTCCTCCTGCATGGCGGGGCGCTTGACAAAGGTTTCCTTCAACTCGTTGATCAGGGCGTTGGTCGATTCCTCGCTACCCGCAATATGCTTACGAACCAGCGTCAGCAGCGACGCCACATTCTTATAATCTGGGCGCGTACTAGCCTGCTCTGCTACGCTGCGAATAGCAGGCAGAAACAGGGCCAGCATCTCGACCGGGTACGGTCCAGCCAGATACGGTAGCACCTGTTTCAGTACGTCGAGCCGGGGAGCCTGCTGCACAAGGGCGAGCAGGTCGGCCCACTGTTTTTCCTCCACCAGCAGGGGTCCCAAACGAGCCAGCAATGCATCCCCCAGGCTGTACCCCCAGCCCGTCCGGCGTTTTTTAGCTTCTTCGGCCTCCTCATGACGGATGCGTTCGACGAGTGACCGGTACTCATCAGCCCACTCGTCGGCCGAAAAGCTGGCCTTCCACCGCCTGAAGTAAGCCACGTCGAAACGCGGGTCGAACGCAAAGCGTTTGGTTAGCCGCCTGGTTTCGGAAAGGTTCTTTTCGGCTTCAGCAATGGCCAGCAGCTGTTTTTCCCACCGGCTAACCGTGCCGGGATGTTTTTTACCTTCGGCAATGCGAATGCCTTCCAGCAGCAGCGTTTTAGCCTGGTCGTACTGCTCTGTACGGATAGCTTCATCGACAGCCTGTGCCCTAACCTCTACAATATCCATACTGGCCTGCATCTGCCGATCAGCTTCGTCGGTTCGGCCAATCTCCCGCAGAAATTTCACCCGCATTGTCCGCAGATAGTCTTGATTAAACGTGCTGATACTCGACCGTTGTAGGGGTAGCAGACGCTCAATCAGCGCTAGAAAAAGGTCGGGTTCACTTAGGCGCAGAGCAGTTTGGCAGGTCACGTCGAGCAGCCATAGGCCCATATCACCATAGTCGAAGTAGCGTTTGTTGGTCAGTTCGATAGCCAGCTCATCGAACAACTGTCGGCGCAGGGCTGGAGCCGCGTCCTCACTAAGGGCAATGTCCCGCAGCAGATCAACGGCTTCGCTGAACACACCACTCATGTTACCCGCCGAATCATCGCTCTGAGTCAGCACCGTCATTATCTCCCGGACCACAACCAGCGCCAGCGTTAATGCATCTTTGAAGTTCCGCTGACCAATGAGCGTTACGCCCGTCGCCAGCAGCTTATTAATCTCTTTCGCCAGTTTAAAGGTGGCCCGATACTCCACAAAACCGTGCCGGTCGCTATAGGCACGAATAATCTTTTTAACTAATTCGGTGTAGTGCTTGCCTACGTCGATCCGCTCGTCTTTATCGGCGAAGTGGAGTTGCAGTTTCGTGGCAAACGTCTTGTCGGCCGCAGCGTACTGAACCAGAAACGCCCGTAGCTCATCGGCGCTAACCTGCTGTAGCAGATCGGCAATGGTCAGCTTTTTCGATTTGCCCGTTACGTTCTTCTTTTTGGGTTGTTTCGCCTTTTTTTTGAGTTCATCGCGTAGTGCAAATAACGTAGCGACCACGTGTTTGCAGGTTGCACTCTCAACGGAGCAGTCGCAGAACGAATCGGTTATGGTTCGTCCATCGAGGGTTATTTCCACCGAATACGTGTCCGAGCCTTCCACTTCAGCCTTCCAGAGACCGGTTTCGTCCGGCTCCAGGTACAGCACGGCTCCGTTCTGAAAATAAGGCTGGGCTTTTTTGAGCAGGGCTTTCGGCAGTTGCTGATCGAAAGTATCTAGGGTTAAAATCATCGGCTTGGTAGCAGGTAGAGCCGCAAAAATACAAAACCCAATGAACGAAACCCTTCATCCGCCGTCCTTACCCCGTCGGACCGTAGCCACCTGCCTACGTAGCGGTTGAGGAAAAGCAATCTTCTTACCGGCAGCTATAAACTATCGGCTGTAATCAAATTATTAAAGCGTGTCTGAGCTGCCGGTTATTAGGCCTGATAATCATGAAGCTATGCTTTACTTTTGTATTCTCCAGATAAACGAGGTCTCATAGCCATGGATACACGACGCGAGTTTTTGAAGAAAGCGGCTTTACTGGCCGGTAGTGCGGGGCTCTTTGAAGGGCTACCGGCTTCCATTCAGAAAGCGATGGCGATTGCTCCGGCACCGGGCAGTACGTATCTCGACGCGGAACATGTCGTGATTCTGATGCAGGAAAACCGCTCGTTTGATCACTGCTACGGTACATTGCGGGGTGTTCGCGGGTTCAACGATCCGCGGGCCATTACGTTACCCAATAAGAATCCGGTTTGGTTGCAAACAAATGTGAACGGGGAAACTTACGCGCCATTCCGGCTGAATCTGCGCGACACGAAAGCTACCTGGATGAGTTCACTGCCTCATTCATGGACTAATCAGGTCGACGCCCGTAATGAGGGAAAATACGACCGCTGGCTGGATGTGAAACCGTCGGGGCACGAAGAGTACGCGCATATGCCCCTGACGCTGGGCTATTACGACCGGGCCGATATTCCATTCTATTACGCGCTGGCCGATGCCTTTACGGTTTGTGACCAGAATTTCTGCTCGTCGCTGACGGGTACTACCCCAAACCGACTTTATCTGTGGAGCGGCACCATCCGGGAAGATGCTACGTCCCACGCCCGCGTTCGTAACGAAGAACTGGACTACGATAGGCCCGCCAGCTGGACCACCTTTCCGGAGCGTCTGGAAGACAACGGCATCTCGTGGCGCGTCTACCAGAACGAAATTAATTTATCGACGGGCTTTACGGGTGAAGAAGAGGCCTGGCTGGCGAACTTTAGCGATAACCCACTGGAGTGGTTTTCGCAGTACAACGTCAAGTTTTCGGCTAACTATCAGCGCCACCGGGCCGAACGGCTGCAAAACCTACCCGGCGAAATCGGCGCTTTAGAGCAGCAGATAACGACTACATCCGAGACAACTAAAGACGGAAAGACCTTACGGAAGACACTTGCGCAGAAAAAAAACCTCCTGGCTTCACTTACCGCAGAAGGTGACCAATGGCAGCCAGAAAAATTTGAGAAGCTGTCGACCCGCGGGCAGGCCCTTCATCAGAAAGCGTTTACGACTAATGGCAACGATCCGTACTACCGTCAGTTGACCAGCTTGTCGTATCAGGATGGCGACGTAAACCGCGAGGTGGCGATTCCGAAAGGCGATGTCCTGCATCAGTTTCGGACGGATGTTCAAACGGGTCAGTTGCCTACCGTGTCGTGGATTGTGGCTCCGGAGAATTTTTCGGATCATCCCGGAGCTCCCTGGTACGGTGCCTGGTATTTATCGGAAATGCTGGACATCCTGACCCAGAATCCGGACGTCTGGAAAAAGACAATTTTCATTCTGGCCTACGACGAAAACGACGGCTATTTTGACCACGTACCGCCTTTTGTTCCGCCCCATCCAGCCCAGCCCGAAACCGGCAAAACCTCTGCGGGCGTTGATACCAGGGATGAGCACGTAAGCCTGGAGCAGGAGTTGAGCCGGTCGGCCAGGCAACCCGCGAAGGATGCCCGAGCCAGTGCGATCGGACTGGGCTATCGAGTTCCTTTAGTGATTGCTTCTCCCTGGAGCCGGGGTGGCTACGTCTGTTCGGAGGTGTTCGACCATACATCTATTTTACAGTTTCTTGAGGGCTTCCTGAGCAGGAAAACGGGGAAACCGATTCGCGAAACAAACATTAGTTCATGGCGTCGGACCGTCTGCGGAGACCTGACATCGGTGTTCAGACCGTACACGAGTGAGTCGATTAAACTGCCCACCTTCGTTGCCAGAGATCAATTCATCAAAAGTGTTCACAAGGCTAAGTTCAAAGACGTACCCAGTAATTTCAGGCCGCTTAGCCAGACAGAAATCGCACAGATTCACCACCAGACCAGCGCGTCTCCGTTGCTGGTTCAGCAGGAAAAGGGCATTCGACCGGCCTGTGCTCTCCCCTATCAGTTAGCCGTCGATGGTCAATTACGCGAGAATCAGTTTAGCATCACCTTTGCGGCTAAGTCTGATCGATTTGGTAAGACTGCGGCTGGTGCGCCGTTTATGGTATACGATATGAGCGATCACTCGGTCCGGAACTATGCCGTATCACCCGGCGACCAGTTGACTGATACCTGGAAGATTGCCGATGGAGCCGCTTACCATTTCCGGGTGTACGGGCCTAACGGATTTTTCCGGGAGTTTACGGGTCACGGAACCGAAGCGCCTGTTACGATTCTTTGCGATGATCAGATTGCCCGGAATGGTTCATCATCCGAGTTCATCATCCGCTTGACTAATCCGAACAAACAGAACGTAACGGTTGAAGTTGTGGCGAATGCGTACAAGCATCCTGCGCAGCGTCAGGTACTTCGTGCAAGTGGCCTCAAATCAGATCAAGCTGTATTCAGGCTTCCTCTTACTGACAGTCATGGTTGGTATGACATCAGCGTTCGCGTAGCCGACAATTCGTCGTTTGAGCAACGGTATGCGGGACGTGTTGAAACAGGTGTGAGCTCGTTCAGTGATCCGCTAATGGGTAGAGTATATAGAGTATAACGAACGCATCACGTGGCGTGAACTCGCTCGTTAACGAGTTTCATTTGCTGATACTGACCACGGAAGTACACGAACGAGCCAAGCACTAACAGCCCGTAAACAACCGATAGGATATACGCCCCGTAGATGAAGAACTGGTGAAAGCTGATACCGCCCTGACCAAAATTCTTGTAGAGCAACACACTGACACTACCCAGATACCCGTACCAATCGGCCAGCGTCACCATGAACCCAACGGTGCTCACGTAGCGGAACGATGCCACCAGCCGCTCGAAATACAGGCCATTACAGGGTACATACCCCATGTACAGGCCCAAACCGGTCAGCAGAAACCAGGTGCCGGGCGAGAGCATACCGGCCGTATACGCCCAGGTACTCATGCCCACCACGGCACCGCCCGCCAGCATAATCGCATTGAGAAACGCGAACGCCCGGAAATTATCGGTCACGCGCTGGAGCAAAGCCATCATAATCAGGACACCTACCGCAACCAGGGTTTCGGTCTGAGCAAAAATGCCCGCGTTTTCAACACCCGCATTGCGCAGGATTTCGGGACCGAAATTGTCGCGAAAATCGCGGAAGGCGGTCAGCAGAACGTAGGATATAATTAGTAGTACCAACCCTGGCCTGAAGTTGCTCACAAACGCCCGTCGTTCTGACTGGTTCATGGGTTTACGCTCGGTTCGTAGTTCGCGGTCGATGGCAGTAGGCGGTGGCAGTAAGGTGAGTGCGTAAATAGCCGCCAACATAGGCAATACAAACAGTGACCCCGTCACAAAAGGCAACCAGAATTCCGACACGCCCCAACTGCTTTTGATGGTTAGCGCCACCGTTTTGACAAAGCCCGAAGCAAAAATAAACGAAGCCGTCAAGCCCGCTACCAATGCATCCGTTTGTCGGCGCCCTTCCAGAAAGCCCAGCATAATGCCGTAGACCATACCCAGGGGCAATCCATTCAGAAACAGGAATAGGATGTTATAAGGAGCGGGCACGACGGCAAAGCCGAGCAAAGCCAGCAGGGCAGCACCGACGAACAGCAGAATATTCAGCGCTCGTCGACCGGGCGACATCTCCGACACAAACTTGATTCCTAGTCCTTTCGATACGGCATAGCCTAACACTTGTGCCGTAACGAGCCAGGTCTTATAGCCGACACCCGCGAAGGCCATGCCTTCAAAAGTAACAGCGGTTATCCCTTTACGGAAGGCGAATATGCAGGCATACGTACAGAAAGCGGCCGTAGCGCCAAAGAGCATGAAGGCAGTTGGGTTTCGGAGAAAGCGCATATACCGCAATATACTGTAAAATCAATCTTCGTTGACTGCACCTGGCCAGGTTTAGCCCGCGCACTTTCTAGACTTATCATTCGCTCAGTGCCATTTCTACGGGCGATCTAATACTTTAGGTTCCATCAAGCTAAACTCTGTCATGGCGAGTCACGTCTATTTAAACAAAATCACTTTTTGTGACTACCTTCCGCTGTCAACCCGAAAACGCTTGTACAATGAACTTGATCGCTACTATTCTGATCGGTGTAGTCGCCCTTGAACACCTATATATCCTCTGGTTCGAGATGTTCGCCTGGGAAACCAAAGGAAAAGAAATTTTCAAACACGCCCTGCCAGCCGACCTGTTCAAACCCACTAAAGGATTGGCAGCCAATCAGGGGCTTTACAACGGCTTTCTCTCGGCCGGCCTCATCTGGACTTTCTTTATCTCTGATCCCGCCTGGAAGGTGTATGTCGCCATTTTCTTTCTCAGTTGCGTAATTGTTGCGGGCATATACGGTGCTCTAACCGCTAGTCGACGTATCTTTTTCGTACAGGCGCTTCCTGCCATACTTGCACTTATTGCCGTACATATCCGATAGCGAGTCTAGCCAACGCTCCTGTCAGCAATTGTTGGCGTTTGTTGGTAGTAGTTAACGTGAGCTTTAAAAACAGCGTCTTGTTGCTGCTGTGTCTTCCGACTACGCTACGCTAATCGGCTTTCCAGATGGCTGTAGCACTTTTCGAGATAGTAAATCGGATCAGGCAGGATCATATCTGTTTCTTTAGCCTGCTCATCCCAGCCACGAACCTGCACGATTTGCCGAAAAGAGGGATTCTTCTCAAAGGCGACGAGTTCATCTGATGTCATCGGTCCACCCTGGAATTCCAATGTTTTCACACTAGCTTCCGACAACCGCGCGAAGTAATCCGGATTTTTCGTCACCAGATACCGCTTCGCGTTAACGTGGTGCTCGATCAGTTGAGCCACTTTTTCCGAAAAACCCCGCTCACGCAGGTAGTCCGCTCCCAGTCGCTCATGATCAACGGTACCGTAGCCATCCATGTACCCCTTCGCCTGTTCGGGAGGCAGCAAATGGCCAATATCGTGCAGGAACGCAGCAATGATAGTTTCTTCGTCGGCCCCGGCACGTTCAGCCAGGCCACCACATTGTAAGGCGTGTTCGAGTTGCGTTACCGGTTCGCCGAAATAAGCGTCGTTACCGCCCACTTCGAAGAGCGTAGCTATACCAGAAATAGTTTTTCCAATCATAAAGAGTGTTGGTGTAGATAAAGAGAATATATTTTGAGAAAGCACTGGTTACATCACAATTTGTAGTCTCTCGGACCATAAACTGGACACAAGAGGCCGACAACTATCCAAGTAGTAATCCGCTTATACTTTCACACCCAGCCACTGCCGAACGCTGTCTTCGGCGTAGCCCGCTCCGGAACTCATGCCCTTCCCGCCGATACCGGTCACGATACGGATGTGTTCATCGACATCGTACTCAAAAATTTCGGCCTTTGTCTGGCTATAAAAACCAGCCCACGTCTTTTTGATCGTTATGGGAAAACTCACAATCCGGCGGGCTTCGGCCAGCATCAGCTCGTTGATAAAATCCTGCGTATGATAGCCCAGGTCCTCCACCTGCCCGAAATTACGGACTGTTGCTCCTACCGGGTAATTATCTTTTTCGAGCAGCAACACACGCAGGCCAGCTTTAGCCGCATGATAGGCATGAAAAGTCCCCAGCGCTCCCGCGCCGATAACAATCAGATCGTACATGATTTATGTGGAGTCATTAGCCTTTCGTGTAGCAGAAACTAATGACCACATACTAACTATTTTGACTAATGACAAAGAATGACAATCAATTAAGCGACCATAACCTCCCGCGAATTTAACAGTGCCGGGAGTTCGGCTAAAGAGCCGAGTAAGTAATCATGCGGATGGACTTCCAACTGCTCACGTGTGTGTGTACCATTCGTTACGCCCAGATTCAGGCCGACGCCAGCTGCCCGGCCCGACAACAGATCCGAAGGTGTGTCACCGATGTTGACAACCGCTTTAGGGTTGCTACCGACCAGAAGCGCCATTGCCCGCTCGATCATGAGCGGATACGGTCGGCCGCGCTCGACTTCATCGCTGGCAATAGACACCTGAATCAGGCTGTCCGGTCCGCCGATACGCTGCCCATTGAGACCATTTAGCCAACCAAGTTTCTCCAGAATGATGTCCGTCACAGTCCGATAAAAATCGGTTGTCAGGGCAATAGCAATACCCCGGTCGTGCAGGTACCTAAAAACGTCCAGACAGCCTTCGGTGGGTGTCGCTCCATTCCGGAGATAGTGTTCCTCCAGAATCCCCTGAAAAGCCGCATACGAAACGTCTACCTGCGTTGTTATGTCGGGATGCAGATCGCCCGACTGCTCTTTCCAGAGCGTTTCAAATACGTACCGTTTGGCCAGACCCTGCATGGCCAGAATCCGCTCGTCGGTAACATTCAGACCAGTTTCAGCGGCTGCCTGCGCGAAACACCGCTCTACTTCGTGGTGATCGGTCACCGTTGTACCCGCCATGTCAAAAACCACTAACTCAATCGGTTGCATTATGAATGGGGTTAGAAGACAGAGCAGTAAAGCAACAGAAAGTTCCTGTACGCTCGGAGCCGTCTGTGTTAAGAAATCGAGAAGAAGTCAAGACTAAACGACTTATGCCCGTTCATACCAGACAGCAACCAGAGGCAGCGACCGCGAATCGAACAGGCAGCGTTACGTACTTTGAACCATCCTCATGCGACATAGCGGTTGCATCAACCCTCCCGTAGTTTTAAAATCAGTTCTGTTTTCAGTTCGTGCAGGTTTTTTTCCAGGCCAACCGGATACGTGTGCGGATTAACAAACCGCTTGACGCCGGGGTGCAACTGGCTTAGCTGAGTCTGCACCCGAGCCCGCACGGTATGAATATCCGGGCTGTCGTACACGCATTTCCCGTCCTGAAATACCGGAACGAGCAGATCTTCATACGCCTGTTCCGCCGTGAATCGTCGGCGTCGGGTAAAATCCAGCGGATCGATCATGGTCGTGTCGGTTGCGCCCAGCGCCCCTTCTCCGGGGGTATTGCTCTGGTCATAAATCATATCGGCCAGATACCCGCGCTCGTCGCGGTACCGGCGTACCTGCTGAATACCGGGGGTTGAGGTTTTCACGGCCTGCTCCGATAGCTTCATCTTGTAGTCCCAGCCGGCCGTTTTGTCATTGCGGAAAGCGGCCAGTTTATACACGCCCCCCAGCGCAGGCTGGTCGTAAGCCGTAACGAGTTTCGTACCGACGCCCCAGATGTTGATCTTTGCCCCCTGCTGCTTCAGGCTGTTGATGATCGTTTCGTCCAGGTCGTTACTGGCCACAATGGCGGTATCAGTAAATCCAGCTTCGTCCAGCAGTTTGCGCGCTTCAATGCTCAGGTACGCCAGATCGCCCGAATCGAGCCGGATACCCGAAAGCTTGTGCCCCTGTTCCCTTAGTCGTTTACCCGTTTCGATGGCGTGGCGAACCCCCTGTAACGTATCATACGTATCGACCAGCAGCGTTACGTTGTTGGGCAAGACGTCGGCATACGTATTGAAGGCCGTTTGCTCATTTTCGAACGACATCACCCAACTGTGCGCGTGCGTACCCCGAATCGGAATATCGTACAGCTTTCCGGCCAGCACATTGGACGTAGCGTCGCAGCCACCAATGTACGCGGCCCGGCTCGCCGTCATGCCCCCATCAACTCCCTGCGCCCGGCGCAGCCCGAATTCCAGCAACGTATCGTTCTCGGCGACCAACCGCAACCGGGCCGCTTTGGTGGCGATCAGCGACTCAAAATTAACCAGGTTAAGCAATGGAGTTTCAAGCAGTTGACATTGCAGAATGGGACCGCGCACCCGTACCAGCGGTTCGTTCGGAAAGACCACCGTCCCCTCCGGAATTGCGTCGATGTCGCAGGTAAGTTTGAGCGTAGCCAGATACTCGATAAAGCCGGCTTCGAACATCGGCTGGCCGTCGTTGCCCGTCAGCGTCTCCAGATAGCGCAGGTCTTTCTTCGACAGGCCGAAGTTGTTGACGTAGCCAATTACGTTGCTTAGTCCGCAAGCTACCGTAAATCCACCGGCAAAGGGGTTTTTACGGAAATACAGGTTGAATACCGCTTCTTTTTCGGCGGTTCCTGATTTCCAGTATCCATAGGCCATAGTGACCTGATACAGGTCTGTGAGCAGGCTCAGCGAAGTATCGTACAGCTTATTTATCATGGCGCGAAGGTAGTACTCAGGGGGTTCCCAGAAAATTTCTGCTGGCAAAAAACAATTAATTACCTAATTTGGTCTGATAATTGTGAGGGGCAGTTTTGCTACTAAGCTCACCACTCAACGCAGGCCCCTAATCTGTAATTCCGCAGTACCACCATGCAGAAGTTAAGCCTTTCCCAATCGCTCCAGCAGAAGCTATCTCCGCAGCAGATTCAGTTTATAAAACTGCTGCAGATACCGACGGCTGAATTAGACACCCGTATCGAGGAAGAACTGGAAATTAACCCGGCGCTTGAGGAGGGGATGGATGAAGAATACGACCAGAAAGAAGACGACCCATTCGACGAAACCGACGACTTTAAAGACCGCGACGAGGAGCTTGACATCGACAGCTACATTCAGGACGAAGATTATGCGGGCTACAAGATGCAGGGCGATGGCAATTACAACGAGGAAGAGCGGGAGATGCCGCTAGCCACCAGCTCGAGCCTGACCGATTCCCTGTTGCAGCAGTTTGGGTACCTGAACTTAACCGAAGAGCAGCGGCTGGTTGGCGAGCAGCTCATCGGCAGTATCGAAGCCGATGGCTACATCCGCCGGTCACTTCAGGCCATTGTCAACGATTTGGCCTTCTCTCAAAACGTGTTTACCGACACCGAGGAGGTGGAAGAGGTGCTGAAAAAAATCCAGTCCTTCGACCCGCCCGGCATTGCTGCCCGCTCGCTTCAGGAGTGTTTACTGCTGCAACTGCACCGCAAAGACCAGTCTGATCCGTACAACGTCCTGGCGATCCGCATCATCGACGATTTCTTCGATGAGTTTTCCAAAAAGCACTACGACAAGATCCAGCGACGACTGAATATCAGCGACGACTCGCTCAAGAAAGTCATCGACATCATCATTCGGCTCAATCCCAAGCCGGGTTCGGTCGAAGGTGAATCGGGCAGCGCGCAGTACCTCATTCCGGATTTTATCCTGACTAATAACAACGGTAAACTGGAGTTGACGCTCAATTCCAAAAACGCGCCTGAACTACGGATCAGCCGGTCGTTTGCCGACATGCTCGATACGTACGACAAGAGCAGCAAGCAGAACAAAGCCCTCAGAGAAACGGTCTCGTTCGTGAAGCAGAAGCTGGACGCAGCCAAATGGTTCATCGACGCCATCAAGCAACGCCAGCAGACCCTACTCAAAACCATGAACGCCATTGTGCGTTTTCAATATGATTTTTTCCTGACCGGCGACGAATCGAAGCTGCGGCCCATGATCCTGAAAGACATTGCGACGCTCATCGATATGGACGTATCGACCGTGTCGCGGGTGGCTAACAGCAAAGCCGTACAAACCGAATTCGGCATCTATCCGCTTAAATACTTCTTTTCGGAAGGGATCTCTACCGATACGGGCGAAGATGTCAGCAGCCGGGAAGTCAAAAATATCCTGAGGGATCTGATCGACAACGAGCCCAAACTCAATCCGCTGTCGGACGATAAGCTCGAGAAAATTCTGAACGATCGTGGCTACAACATTGCCCGGCGTACGGTGGCCAAGTACCGCGAGCAGCTCAACATTCCCGTTGCCCGGCTCAGAAAACAGCTGTAACTAAATTAGAATGATGGATGATGAACGATATACAAGCGCTCAGCACTTAAATTTGTCCCGGTAATTGTACCGTTCATCATCCATCACCGCACCGGCGATCCGGTCACCGTTTTCAAGTTGAATACCCGTCTTGCTCAGTTTCTTTCTGTCGTCTTTCATCCCTTGCTCATGCCGACACTTCTGTTCGGCGTTTTGCTGTTTTTAGCGCCGGGGGTCTTAGGACTGGATGCCTTCTCAGATTCGCTTCGGCTTAGCCTGCTGGTGTTAATCTTCATTGGTACGTTCGCCGTTCCGTCGCTGCTGATTTATTACCTGTTCCGGAGCGGATACGTCAGCAGTCTGCACCTGAACGATCTGGCCGACCGGCGGCTGCCGTACTTTCTGACGGCCCTTGTCTATACGTTTATGACCTATCTGTTTGGCTTTCGGATGCAGCTGGTGTCTACGCAGGCACCGGGCGTAGCCATTCTGCTGGGCGGCATTTCCTCATCCATTCTCCTGGTTGGTCTGGTGAGTCTGTATTGGCAGATCAGCGCTCACAGCGTGGGCATGAGTGGCGTACTGGGCAGCATTGGCGGGCTGATGCTGAAATTCGGCACCGATGATCTGTTCCTTCCTCTGGTCGTTCTGGTGCTGCTGACGGGCCTTGTCGCCAGCGCCCGCCTGAGGCTCAACGCCCATACCCCCGCCCAGATCGGAGCCGGTGTCGTGCTGGGACTGGCGGTCAGTTTAGCCACGGTATTCTGGCTGATCTGATTTTTGCCGTAATCCGTAAACGTCATCGGGAATGTATTTCGTTAACTTGCTGCAGACCGCCAATAGCCCGTACTAAACTACGAACGAACACGACCTAAACCTGTTTTCTAAGATGTACGAAAATCTCCTTTATGACGTAACTGACGGTGTTTGTCGCATTACGTTGAATCGCCCCCAGGTATACAATGCCCTAAGCCCCGGCCTGATTCGTGATGTTACCGAGGCCATTTATACGGCGGGTACCAACAACACGGTTCGGGTTGTGGTGCTCACCGGCGCGGGCGACAAAGCCTTTTGTTCCGGTGCCGACCTGAAAGAAGGCTTCGCAAACGCAGCTTCGACGGGGGGTACACTCAATCTGGGCGAGTCGTTACGTACGGGGTACCATCCCATGATCCGGGCGATCCGCAACCTGGCAAAGCCCGTGGTGGGACGTATCAACGGCGTAGCGGCCGGGGCTGGCTGTTCACTGGCGCTGGCCTGCGACGTAGTGATCTGCGCCGACGAAGCCTACTTCAGTCAGATCTTCGTCAACATCGGCCTCATGCCCGATGCGGGCTCTACGTTCTTTCTGCCCCGGCTGGTTGGTCCACAGCGGGCCTTTGAGTTAAGCAGCACCGGCCGACGCGTGTATGGCCCCGAAGCCGCCCGGATCGGTTTGGTCAACCGATCGGTACCAGCCACTGAGCTAGACGCGGCCGTAGCCGACGTAGTGAGTTATTACGCCACTGCCCCTACCCTCGCCATCGGGGCGATGAAAAAAGTTTTGAATCAATCGCTCTATTCGGACCTTGACCATCAGCTGGAGCAGGAAGCTGAAAATCAAGATAGTTTAGGCCGTTCGGCGGATGCGGCAGAGGGAATCGGTGCCTTCCTGATGAAGCGTAACGCAAATTTTTCGGGCAAATAAGTTGACAGACGCCATTTTTCTCTCTACTTTTGCACTCCCAATCAACGGGAAATGCATTTGTACCGGGGTCGACATCAATTTGATAGAGCCCCTCGTAAAAATGTAAATCGCATTCGTAGCTCAATTGGATAGAGCACCTGACTACGGATCAGGAGGTTTGGGGTTCGAATCCCTACGAGTGCACAGAAAGCTTATCTTTCAGACCAAAAAGCCCGCTAAATGCGGGCTTTTCGCATTTCTCTATATTATCCTGTTGACCTGGTTTACCTAATCATAAGGCACATCCTGAGGTAAACATTATTTAAAATGAAGTACAACACTATCAAGATGCTTGGACGTTATTACTTAGTGAGTAAATCTGTAAAGTTTTAATACAAACGAATTGCCTTTGAGTGAATGGGCCGACATTCACGATGTACAGGTTTTATAGGCTAATTCACGCATTAATAGAGATCATCCTTATCACTAACCCGTAGAACTGGATGACTTGGCAGGTTTCGGCAATATGCTTTGGCTTGCTGATACGTGGTTACTCTTGACTCCATTCCAGGATGCTGATGATTTGTGGCTCTCTCCTCGGTATCTTGGTCTATGTTACCGCATCCGGCCAATAATTCGGGAAGCATGCAATCCGTTTCCAACGCCTTTTCTGGAATCCATACGCGGTTGTCATGCCTTTTGGTTATATCCAGCCCGAATATTACAGTTGTTATACAGGAACGAAAAACGGCTTCCATACCGTATTGGGCCTGCTACCCATTGACGTGTTAAATCTTTTCGACAAGCACAGCACTACGTATCACGCTGGCAGTTGGCACCAATCTCCTCTAAATCCAGTTCCCGGCAGTTGGCGTTGTAGCCCTTAATTCTGCGTGTCGCCCACTTTCTATATCAAACTTATTGGCTATATTCATACCCAATTAACGAGTTGGACAAACTTCTCCCGCCGACGGCGCGCCTATTTGGTCAGAAATCCCTGATCTTGTCCAATAAGCCTCGATAATTGCCGTTGGTTAAACAATTAATCGGGCGTGGGTGCAGCTTTCTTAGTTTTGTCCCATCTTTTGCTCGACAGTATCGTAGTAAATATGACGTACGAAGCGTGGCTGCTTTTCTTTTTGGGTATAGTAACGGCAATGCTGCTTTACAACGTAGTGCAGTGGGGACTGTACCGCGAACGCATTTACGGTCTTTACACGGCTTACATGCTTGTCTGGCTAAGCTATTTTGCTTTACGCGCCATGGACCTGCCCGACAATCTGGCCAATTTTGTGCGAATCGTGGGGCCTATGTTCGCTTATTTTGTCTATTACGATTTCACCATCGCCTTCGTCAACATTCGGGATAGTCAACCCAGGTTGATGCGTCTGTTCAGGGTTACGCAGGTGGGTCTGGTTGCCTATGTTGCTGTGGAAATCGGCTTTTGCCTGCTGACCGATTACTGGCAGCAGCCCATCCACGAATTGATTCATTCGCTGGCCCGTACGGTGCTGGCGGTTTTGTCAGGCTACATCATCGTTAACCTGTTTCAGCGAAAAGACCTGATCACCCGTTTTTTCATCACCGGCTCGGCGCTGCTGGTGTTCGGCGGACTTGTCGCGATGATTCTGACGCTGGTCTGGACAGACTACCAGACGAATGTATTCTGGAATGCGCCCATTGCCTATATGCAGATCGGCATCATTCTCGAACTGATGTTCTTTTCGCTGGGCTTATCGTACCGCCACCGTCAGGACGCCGTTAAACGGGCCATGTTCGAGCAGGCCCTCACCCGCGAACGGGAGCAGCGCTGGCGGGCTCAGCTGGAAGCGGAACTCGCCGTTCAGCGACTGAAACAGGAAGTGACCGAAATGCACATGCGGGCGTTGCAGGCACAACTGAGCCCACACTTTTTGTTTAATAGCCTGAACTCGTTATCCTCACTGATTGCCGACGATCCGATAAAAGCCGAGCGGTTTGTGGATGAGCTGTCGAGCGTGTATCGGTACCTGCTCCAGGCCAGCGACCGTGAGCTGACGACCCTGGCGACGGAGATGAAATTTATCAGTTCGTATTACCACCTGCTAAAAACCCGTTACGGTCAGGGAATTTGTCTGCAGGTCGATATTCACGATACGTATCAGGAGTTTCTGCTGCCACCGCTTACGCTGCAACTGCTCGTCGAAAATGCTGTGAAGCACAACGTAGTGTCGCCCAACAACCCGCTGACGATCCGGATTTATACCGACAACGACGGGGCTCTGGTGGTACGTAACAACCTGCAACGGAAACGGCTCAACCGCCTGGCGTCGACCAAGAAAGGACTGGAAAATATTAACCTCAAATATAAGCTGCTGAACCAGCCCGCTATCGACATCTGCGAAACCGACGACGCCTTCGACGTCATCGTGCCGCTGATTCCATCGACGGAGGAACTGGTATAAGCCCTTACTTGCTCAATTGCTGAGCCGCCTGCTGATCCACCATCCAGATCAACTCGCCCTGATCAGGTTTGATCACCTGCGAAGGAAACAGGTCGGGTTGGTACGTCCCTTCCAGCACTTCTTTCAGCGGGGCCGCTTTCTTGGGACCAGCCACCAGAAACGCTACACACGACGCCCGATTCACGACGGGGGCTGTCAGCGTCAGGCGAAACATGTTTTGCTGAGTCAGGAAATAGGCTTTCGCCCAGGCGGTTTGTTCATGAACAACTTCGGTTCCGGGGAACAATGAGAGCGTGTGGCCATCGTCGCCCATGCCCAATAACACCAAATCGAACGTAGGGCCGGTATCGCCAAAGTACTCGTGCAGAATCCGGTCGTAATCAGCCGCAGCCGCGTTGGGTTCGAGGTCCGTACGCCAGACGTGAATCTGATCCTCGGGCGTGTATACGTGACCTAACAACGTATCATAGGCCATCCCGGCATTGCTCTGCTCATCGTCAATCGGCACGTAGCGTTCATCACCCCAGAATACATGAAGTTGCAGCCAGGGAATCTGCTCCCGATACGGCGACTTAGCCAGCAGTTCGTGCAGGGCTTTAGGAGTGCTGCCTCCGGATAAGGCGATGGTAAACCGGTCCTGTTTTTTCAGAACCTCCTTTATACGCTTGGCGATGAAATCGGCCGCACCCTTGGCCAGATCATCCGGATTCTTCTTGATAATGAGTTGCATGCAGTACGTTCGTAGGTTGCCGGGAAAACCCGTTTACACAAAATCCTCCCGCATCGGCGTAAAAATATCGACCAGCACACCGGCTTCCACGCAAACGGCACCATGCCAGACATCGGGTGGAATGTAATATGCATCACCGGCATGTACCGTTCGGCTTTCGTCGCCAATCGTAATGGTAAATACGCCACGCTCAACGTAACTCATCTGCGTATGGGGGTGACTGTGGGCTGCGCCAATGCCGCCCGCTTCGAAAGCCACTTTTACCATCATCAGGTTGGCGTCATAGGTCATGATTTTGCGTTGCACACCGGTTGCCACCGGCTCCCAGGGCAGACGGTCATCCTCTACAAACAGAGCAGCTAGCTGAGATTGGGCCATAGCGGGATTATATCTTACGTATTAAAAACAGGGGCAAGACCACTAAACTATGGTCTTGCCCCGCAGAAAGTTTATTTAATTGCCCACTGGAAGCCGTCTTTTTCAACGAGTTCATCAGCCGCTTTAGGGCCCCACGTACCGGGTTCGTAATTTGGAAAATCGGCGGGAGCTTCACTCTCCCAGGCGTCCAGAATCGGCGTCACCACTTTCCAGGCGGCCTCTACCTGATCTGCCCGCATAAATAACGTAGCGTCGCCCGTCATTACGTCTAACAGCAGGGTTTCGTACGCTTCGGGGTCCTGACCTTCGTAAGCGGTTTTGTAGCTGAACACCATTTCGACCGGATCGATAGCCAGGGTCTGGCCAGGGCGTTTTGCCTGAAACCGCAGCCGGATGTCCATAGCCGGCTGAATACCGATCATGAGTCGGTTCGACTGCCAGGTTTGGGTAGCTTCGTCCGGAAAAGCGTAGTCAGGAGCCGGTTTAAATTGAATTTTGATCACCGTTGTTTTTTCGGGCAGCGATTTACCCGTACGCAGGTAGAACGGTACGTTTTCCCAGCGCCAGTTGTCAACATATAGTTTCACGGCCGCGAAGGTTTCGGTGGCGGAGTCCGGCTTTACACCTTCTTCTTCCCGATAGCCTGGAATTGCTTTATCGTTAATCGTACCGGCGCCGTATTGGCCACGTACGGCTACGTCTTTTACCTGCTCCGGTTTGATCCGGCGAATGGCATTCAGGACGTCTACTTTCTTGTTCCGTACCTCGTTGGCATCGAATGAAATGGGCGCTTCGGTAGCCACCATGCACAGCACCTGCAACAGGTGATTCTGGATCATGTCCCGCAAGGCACCGGAGCCTTCATAGTAGCCGCCCCTACCTTCGAGCCCAACCGTTTCAGCCGCCGTAATCTGCACATACTCTACGTAACGGCGGTTCCAGATCGGCTCGAACAGCGAGTTGGCGAAACGCAGCGCCAGAATATTCTGCACGGTTTCTTTGCCCAGGTAATGGTCGATGCGGTAGATCTGCTCTTCGGCAAACAGACCTCCCAGCAACGCATTGAGTTCCTGCGCCGTTTTCAGGTCGTGCCCGAATGGCTTTTCTACCACAATGCGAACCCGGCCTTTGTCGGAGCACAAGGGCATTTTGCCGAGGTTAGTGGCAATGCCGGGCACCAGTTGGGGGGCTACGGCCAGATAAAACAACACGTTCGGGCAGTCGCCCCACTCCTTCTGTTTTTCCTCGACCAGGTCCGTCAGTTTTTGATAGGCCCCGGCATCACCCGCGTCCAGCTGCATGTAGGAGATTACGGGCGAGAATGTCTTCCAGGCATCTTCGGGGCCGTTTTTACGACGGGAAAACGACTGAACGCCTTCCAGCAGCCGCTCCCGAAACGATTCGTCGGTATACTGGCTCCGGCCCAGACCAACAACCGCCAGTCGCTCCGGTAAATAGTTGTCTATAAATAGGTTGTACAGTGCGGGCGTGAGCTTGCGAAGGTTGAGGTCTCCGCTGCCGCCGAAGATGAACAGCACCGTAGCCGGTGGCCGCTGATTCGTAGCTGGGATCATAATCCGGTTGTATTGACGGGCCGCAAATTACCGACGGTCCACGTTCGGAACAAGTTTATATGGTTAAGGTTCCGCGAGGTCCCTAAATCTTAGGCTAATCGTGTTGCCCTTCGCCGGTTTCGTGAGGGAGGCCAACCTCATTCGATTGCCAGCGAACGTAACGTTTAAGCCTGTTCACCTACAGCCGGTCGGTACGTCCATTCGGCAGAATGACCACAGAAACGTTGACCGATACGCTTAATCCAGGCCGCGCTTTATTCGCCAACAACTTATTTCTCACTGGTGAGTTTTTTGGTCAGGATTGCATCAACTGATAAGAATACGGTACTTTTGACCCGCGCTTACAACCATTTCTAATCGTATGAAAATTGCCATCGGCTCCGACCACGCCGGTTTCCGGTACAAAGAAGCCATCAAAAAGTACTTGATTGACCTTGGCCATGAGGTTACAGACAAAGGTACCGACTCCGAAGCATCGGTCGATTATCCACGTTTTATCCGTCCCGTTGCCGAAGCGGTTGCGGCCGGTGAGGTTGAGCGGGGGGTCGTACTGGGCGGCTCAGGCAACGGTGAGGCCATCATGTCGAACCGCATCAAGGGCGTTCGCTGCGCGCTCTGCTGGAACGAAGAATCGGCCCGGCTCGGTCGGCAGCATAACGACGCCAACGTAATATCCATCGGCGAACGGATGATGAGCGAAGAAACGGCCCTGAAACTCGTCAAAATCTGGCTCGATACGCCTTTTGAAGGCGGTCGTCACCTTACCCGCATTCAGCAGTTGGATGAGTAATTAACTCCTTTCCCGTGCGCATTCTCTGGACGTACCTAAAACCATACCGCTGGTTGGCTGGCCTATCGTTGGCACTAGCCGGTATGGCACAGGTGCTGGCCCTGGTCGACCCCATCATTTTTGGTAAACTTATTGATGAGTACGCGACCAATCCGGGCCAGAAAACCGAAGCCGGGAAATTAACGGGTGTACTTCAACTACTCGCGCTGGCCGTTGGCGTAGCTGTGCTGTCGAACGTAATGAAGGCCTTTCAGGAATACCTGACTCGCCTGGTTGTGCAGCGATTTGGCACGGATATTTTCAACGACGGGCTCGCCCAGACGCTGCGTTTATCGTACGAAGAGTTTGGCGACCAAAGCAGCGGAGCTACTTTATCCATCCTCCAGAAAGTACGTACTGACACAGAAAAATTTATTAACTCTTTTGTGTCAGTACTTTTTTCGTCGGTTGTGGGCATCGGCTTTCTGAGCTGGTATGCCGTCACGAAACACTGGGCGCTGGTTCCGGTCTTTCTGATCGGCGTGTTGCTGCTGGGTGGCCTTACTGGCCTGCTGAGCAAAGAAATCAAAACGACCCAGCGGTCCATTAACCGCGAGACTGCCCTGCTCTCGGGCGTTATCACCGAGTCGCTCCGAAACATTGAACTGGTAAAAAGCCTGGGGTTGACTTTCCCGGAAATCCGGCGACTGAAAGGCCAGACCGCCCGGATATTCGATCTGGAAATGCTGAAAGTGAAGCGGGTACGGCTGCTGTCTTTCTGGCAGAGTACGACGCTCAACATCCTGAAACAGTCGGTACTGTTTACGCTGCTGTGGCTCATCTTCCGACACGTACTAAGCACGGGAGAGCTCATATCAATGCAGTTTATTTCGGTGGCCATTTTCAATCCATTGCAGGATCTGGGCAATATCATACTGGCGTATCGGGAAGCCGAAGCGGGCCTGAACAGCTTTGCTCAGCTGATGCAGAAACCGATCGAGCGCAATCCGGAGTCACCCGTTGAGGTTGGACCCATCGAGCGATTGCGGTTTGCCAACGTCGTCTTCCGGCATAAAGGCGCTGGTCAGAATGCCATCGATGGGGTTTCGTTTGAGGCTACCCTTGGCGATACCATCGCCTTTGTTGGTCCGTCGGGATCAGGAAAATCAACCATGGTGAAGTTGCTGGTTGGCCTCTACCGACCGGGCGCCGGCGAGATATTTTATAACCAGTTGTCGACGAAAGATATACGCTTCAACCCGATGCGTCGGCAAATTGGGTTCGTCACCCAAGAAACGCACCTGTTTGCCGGCACAATCCGCGAAAATCTGTTATTTGTTAAACCCAACGCGACCGAAGCCGACATGCTGGATGCGCTGGGAAAAGCCGCCTGTACGCAGATCATGGCCCGTTCGGGGAAAGGATTAGACACGGAGATTGGTGAAGGAGGGCTCAAGATGTCGGGGGGCGAAAAGCAACGACTCTCCATAGCCCGCGCTCTGGTCAGGCGCCCGCGAATGCTTATCTTCGACGAAGCTACATCGGCTCTCGACTCACTCACCGAAGAAGAAATTACCGATACGGTTCGGCGCGTATCGGCCTTACAGGGGCAAATCACCATTCTGATTGCCCACCGACTGTCGACCATCCTGCACGCTACCACCATTTTTGTCCTGGAGAAAGGTAAAATTGTTGAAATGGGCAATCACGATACGTTGGTTGCGCAGAAGGGACTATATTACGCCATGTGGCGGCAACAGATTGGCGAACGAAAGTCAGAGCCGTTAGTCCGCGAACCGTAACATCTGTTGCAATTGGTCCGTTAAAGTCCCACTATGAACAAACGTATCCGGCAAGCCAGCTACTTTCTTTCCAGTCAGTACTTCTCGAATGGTCTACGGATTACGCTGTCCATATTGCTTCCTTCCCTGTTGTTCGCACAGATGGGGCAGCTTCAGACCGGCATGGCGATGTCGCTCGGAGCCTTAAGTGTCAGCCTGAGTGATGCCCCCGGTCCTACCGCTCACCGACGTAACGGCATGGCGGCTACGGTACTGGCCGGATTTGTGGTAACGATTGTGACCGGTTTCGCCCGGCTGAATGTCTATACCTTGGGCCTGGAAATTTTCCTGTTCGGGTTTATATTCTCAATGCTTGCCGTGTACGGTAACCGGGCCACTTCGGTTGGAACGGCGGCCTTGCTGGTGATGATCCTGATGATCGACCGACCGCTCGATCCCGCCGGGGTTTTACTCGAAAGCGGACTGATCCTGGCCGGGGGGGTATGGTACACAGCAATCAGTATGCTCTCGTCCCGGTTGCAGCCCTACCGGTCAGCGCAGCAGGCACTAGGTGAATGTATTCACGAAATAGCTAAATTTTTAACGATCAAGGCTGCTTTTTATACGGTTGCCACGCAGTTAGACGACGACTATCGGAAGCTGTTAGCCCAGCAAGTCGATGTCAGCGAGAAGCAGGACGCCGTTCGGGAGATTTTATTCAAAAGTAGACGCTTCGTGGCCGAGTCAACCCGAACAGGTCGGCTGCTGGTGCTGACCTTCGTGGATGTGGTTGATCTGTACGAGCAGATTATAGCGATGTACTACGACTACTCAGACATTCGCGAACGATTTGGCCACACGGGCGTCCTCGACCGAATCGCCAAAGTCATACGCGGGTTAGCCACCGAACTCGATCATATTGGGCTGAACATTCAATCGCCCGTTTCGATACCCATTCACCGGGCTACTGATTTTACGCCTTTGCTGGAAGACGTAAAACAGGGCATCGACGCGCTCGGGGACGAGGAGGGCAGCACGCTCGTGCTCAAAAAAGTGTTGGTTAGTCTGCGTAATCTGAGTCAGCGCTTAATTACCATTCAGCGCAACCTTACTGCGCCCGACGTTGGCCCCATCCGCAGCGATCTGGAATACGGGCGGTTTGTGTCTCACCAGGAAATTGACGTTAAATCCATTCTGGATAATCTGACCCTCAATTCATCGGTTTTCAGACATTCGGTCCGTGTGGCGGTGGCCATGTTGCTGGGTTTCGTTCTGACCAAGCTCAGCTCCTACGGTCACCACAGTTACTGGGTGATTCTGACTATTTCAGTCATTCTGAAACCCGCCTTTAGCCTGACCAAACAACGGAACATCGAACGTATTTCGGGCACGCTCGTAGGTGGACTTATTGGGTTGGTAATTCTCAAATTCATACCCGATTCGACCATTCATTTTGTCTTTATGGTGCTGTTCATGCTGGGCACATACAGCGCCCAGCGGGTGAACTACATTGTTATGGTCGTCTGCATAACACCCTTCGTGCTCATTCTATTCAGCTTCCTGGGGGCCAGTTACCTGGGCGTTGCCGAAGAACGCTTTCTGGATACCCTGTTCGGTGGCGTTATTGCTTTAGCAACCGGATATCTTTTGTTTCCCAATTGGGAGTCCGACCAGCTGGCGAAGCCCATGAAGGCCCTGTTACTGGCTAACGTACGTTACATGCAGCTATTATACGATGGACTATTGGGCCGTTCCATCAATCTGGTTGATTATAAGCTGGCTCGTAAAGAGGTCTACGTAACCTCGGCTAACTTGGCAGCGGCCTTTGAACGGATGGTGTCAGAGCCCAAACATAAGCAGCGGAACGAACGTATCATTTACGAATTTGTAGTGCTGAATCATATCCTGTCGGCCAATATCGCCACCATAACCTCAGCGTTAGTCAACAGTACCCCTACCGTGCATTCGTCCGGGGTATTACGCCCGGCGAAGCGGGCACTCTTTGCCCTGACCGAAAGTCTGCGTCAACAAGGTGTAGAACCTGAACAGCAAAGCGCCAATGCCCCCCCGGTTCCTTCTAGCCCAGACAACGTAACGCCCGACGATCCGCTGCTTACCGAACAACTTCAGTTCATTCAGCGAGTCAGCAGCGACATAAGCAAACTACTGGAAAAAGTAAAACGATAAACGCGCGGCCCGTTTTGAGTAACGGCAGAAATCGCAAGTCGAGCGGTACGTCTGGTGGCCAACGAATTGCGTTTCTTTGCAATGCATTAGTAATCAAACCATTTACTGCATGAACATTAGAACCATCCTCTTTTTAGCCGTTTTGTTAACGGCGTTCGAAAACAGTTTTGCCCAGCAATTAACCACCATACCCGGCGGAGGCAACAAAAAAGCGTCGGTCTCGGAACAGATCGGCCTGGCAAACATCACGATCCACTACGACCGGCCCGGTGTGAAAGGGCGCGAAGGCAAGATCTGGGGTACGACCATTGCCCACAACGGCTTTCAAGATTTGGGTTTCGGCACGAGTAAGTCGGCTCCCTGGCGGGCGGGTTCCAATGAGAACACCACCATTCAGTTCTCACACGACGTACAGGTTGAAGGGAAACCGCTGGCAGCGGGTACCTATGGTTTGTTCATGGCGTTGGGCGATCAGGAAACCACAGTCATCTTTTCAAAAAATTCAGCTTCCTGGGGCAGCTATTACTACGACCCTAAGGAAGATGCTCTGCGCGTAACGGTAAGAAACCAATCGCTCGACAAAAGCGTCGAGTGGCTCACTTATCAGTTTATCAATCAAACGGATAGCTCGGCTACGATTACCTTGCAATGGGAAAAGCGTATGATTCCCTTTACTGTAACCGCAGATGTGTACAACCATCAGTTAGCCTCGTTCCGGAATGAGCTGCGCACCACGCCTGGTTTCGCCTGGCAGTCTTTTGTGCAGGCCGCATCCTATTGTCTACAGCAAAAGCGCGATTTAGATCAGGCACTTGCCTGGGCTGATCAGGCGATTAGTGCGCCTTTTATCGGTCAGAAAAATTTTCAGACCCTCAGCACGAAAGCCTCTATTCTGACTGCTCTGGCCAAGCCAGCGGAAGCAACCGCCCTCATGAAAGAAGCCTTACCGATGGGTAGTTTAAACGAGCTGCACCAATATGGGCGTCAGTTGCTGGCACAGAAGCGGTTTCAGGAAGCGTATGACGTGTTCAAAGTCAATTATGACAAAAATCCGAACCAGTTCACGACAAATGTTGGCCTGGGGCGAGGCTTATCGGGTATTGGTAAAAATAAAGAAGCACTTCCTTACATGAAAGCCGCGCTGGCGCAGTCACCTAATGGCCAGAACAAGACGAACGTAGAGAACATGATCAGGCTGCTGGAAGAAGGCAAAAACGTGAATTAACTTAGCTTCTCCCATCTGTATTACACATAAACACAAAGCCCCGGCGAGTGATCGTCCGGGGCTTTTCAGTGCTGCTATGAGTAAAACCATAGAACCACCCTGAAAGTTTATACTACGGAAAATAGCTGAATAATTTTTCAGTAAAGTTTAGGCACTGTAAATCCGTTAACCGTTATTAGTTTTGGTTAACTCAATTGCTGTATGCCTTTTTTAGTTCTTGACCTGGAAATGACTGGCCCAGAGCCAGATTACAACGAGATTATTCAGATTGGTGCCGTTCTCTTCGACGAGAATTGGGTTGAAAAAGGGCAGTACATGACGAATGTCTATCCCGAGAATGAAGATGCGTTCTCGTCCTCTTCCGAAAAAATACACAATCTCTCGCTGACCGATCTGCAGGATGCACCCATGATGTACGATGTACTGCCCGAGATGGAAGAGTGGATTTGTGATCAGTTAGGGTTGCGCGTCCCCAAAGGTCAGCTAGACCGTACGCCTTACCTGCGCGATGTAGTTATCTGCGGCCAGAGCGTGATCAACGACATCAACTTTCTCAGGGAAGCGTACCGCTATGAGAAGCTGAAGTGGCCATATTCACGGGTGCTGGTCGACCTGCACACGCTCAGTTATTTTCTGTTTCGGGTGCTGAAAGCCAATGGTCGCCGGGTGCCGGATCGGCTTAGCCTAACCGCCATTGCCAGCTACTTTGGCCTGGCTCGCGAAGATGGCTTTCATAACGCGCTGGAAGATGCGGTACTTACCGCGCAATGCCTGAAGGAAGTATTCAAGCTGAGCGATGGCATGAAACTAGCGGTTTAGCTCTCCGTTTCCGGCGCCATTGCCAGGCCCCGAATCCACCCGTAATCAGCAGCAGTCCGCCGGCCACCCAGGGCCAGCGGCTGCCCGCCCTGAGCGGTTCTGTATCGCCGACCAGGATCAGGCCCGCCCAGAAGTTGGGGAGTTGCTCAGCTCCTCCGGCCGATCTAAGCCAGTCCTGCTTTGCCCGTTGCAGAGCGAGATCTTTGGGCATGCCCTCATCCACGTACTGATAAAACAGATTGGTCAGCTTATAGGTAGCATCGTTTTCAACGCTCCACAGGGTGGTCAGGATACTTGGTGCACCCAGGCCGGCAAAACCACGGGCCAGACTAAACACGCCTTCTCCCTGTTGATTGGCCCCTACCCCCGTTTTACAGGCCGCCAGAACGATCAGTTGTGCATTTGGTAAACTGCCGTCGCCCAAATCGGAAAGCCGCAGCGTTGAATCCGCAAAATAAAGGAGTGGTTCGCGCTCCGAGCTGTCGGCTATAGCGTGCGTAAATAAATGAATCACACGGGCATCCGCAGCTTTTTGTAAAAACGCCCGCCGGGTAGCCTTTTGATAGGTCAGCAGGGTTGGCGACCTAAAGCGGCTGGCAATCGACTGCAACGCTACGTCGGAGCCCGGCAGGGCAACCTGGCCCAGAGCTGTCGCAAACCGTACCGGCGCTACACCCAGAAAATCAGTCACATCGAATGCAGATTTCCCCGTATTATCCGCATTACTTTTTAACAACAGGCCAGCCGAGTATGTATAGCTAAACGCATAATCAGTAACCAGATACGCAGGTAGGCTAGTTGACCGGCTCAACGTTTCAAACGGAATAAATACCCCATCCGGAGATACTGCAACCCGGCCTGCGGGCACCCGAAGCGACGCCATGAGTTGTTGGTATAAGCCATGTCCTAAGCTCAGAAACTGGTTCAGGTTCGCTTTACGGTTCATGGCGTCGGCGTTACTCAGCAGGTCCATAAACGCTTTTACGTTCTGGTTATACGTGTCGACAGGTTGCCGGATCAACGTACTGCTTGTGTCTGTAACGCCTAATACGTAGAGCGCTTTATCGCCCACGAAGTAGCTCAGAAAGTAGGTATCCAACGCCCCCAGCTTACGACGTAAATCGGCCAGCGAGGGTGTAGTATTGTCGTATTTATAGCGAAAATAGGCGCTGTTGGTCACTTCCAGATGTTTCCGGAACGCATCCAGCTTATCCTGTTCAATTAGCAGGGCCGTACGGGCTTTGGCGTAGGCTACGCTGTCGGAAGCTGCCTGAGCCAGTTTAATTTGATACAACCCAACCGACCGTAATAAACGCTGTTCTTCGGCCATCTGCGATGGCGAAAGTTTTTGCCGTGCGCCGAGTTCGTTTAGCTTATCCGTTAGCATCACCGCCCGGCTTTTTTCCAGAAACCGAAAAGCCTGTTCGGTATCTTTCAACCGATAACACGTTTCAATCGCGCGTTCATACATAGCCCGCGTCTTCTGCCGCCAGAACAGCTTTGACTGCTGACCTACCTGCTGCCAGCGCATGATGTCGACCATATCGTCAGCAATTTGATACGTTTCCAGGGCATTACGCAGGTACTGCTGGTTGTTCGTCGCCTTGGCGTAAGCCAGCCACGTATCGGCTTTATCCTGCATAATCGACAGCAGAATTTCCTCGTGGGTAATTAACCGGATGGATTCAGCCGACGGATTTTTGGTAACGTTCTTATTCCTGAATGAAATTGGAAGCAGCTGAAACGCGTCCTGGAAATAATGCAGTGCCTGCTCGTAGGCCTTCCGGCTTCGGTAGATGCTGCCAATATTATCAAGGCTGATCGCTTTATTATGCTTTTCAGGGTAGTTAGTATAAGCCAGCTCAAAATAAGCCTGCGCTTTATCAAGCTCGTTCCGCCTGAAATAAAGGTCGCCGATGCTATTGTACGCATGAGCCGCCTGATCCAGATAACCGATGGCTTTATACGCATTAGCCGAACGCTCCAATTCGCGAAGGGCTTCTTCCGTTCTATTCTGCGATCGGAAAATAATGGCTAAGATTCCCCGGCTTACGTTCTCAATGTCGCTGCCATACGGGTCATTTCTGGCTAGCTCAATGCCCGCACGCGCCATTTTTTCGGCCTGCGCTAAATCGCCCAGGTTGATCTGGTTACGGGCGATTTCGATGGAACACTCGGCGAGCAGAAGCTTATCCCGTTGAATGAGAGCGGTTTGATAACTCTCCTGCGCTTTAATAAGTGCCTGCTCGTAATCCCCGCGAAGGTACAGGACCTGAGCCTGGCCAATGAGCGCCCGGGTAACATTGGCGATTTGAGCAAGCGACTGTTTCCCGAGCGTAATACACTGCTGATATGCCTCAAAGGCTTCTAGGGATTGATTGTCAGCCCGCAGATAATTTCCTAGATAATAAAAAGCCTGTATGCGTCGGATCGGCGCTGTGTCCGGCGACTTCCGGCTGTTTATGCCGATACTGGCCCTGGTCAGTTTGATGGCCTGCGCGTTGTTACCGGCGTAACTCTGCGCGTAGCCCAGGAGAAACAAAACCTCGGCGTAATTCGAATCCTGAACCGCCCGGCAGCGGTCGAGTTGGGCTTTTAACTGAGAACAAGCCGGCAGCCACTGCTCGGTTGGCCCTTCTTTAATGGTTATAATCCGTTTGGCAACAGCCACCGCATCCGCGCACTGGCCCCAAAGTAAGGTGGTAGCAAAACACAGCACGAGGGCTAAGGTGAAGCGGAAAATCATTTGCTGCTTTCTTGTAAACCAATACGTTCAGCAACAAAAGTAATTCGATCTCCGCAAAAACGTCTCTACACCTTATCGACCGCCCGTTTTCATTGTTTTCAGCAATACCGGCTGGCCAACCATCTTCGCCATAATCTGATTCAGCTCGTTCGGATCGGGAATCTTAGGTCGGGGCGGGCGGGGAGCCTGGAACGAATCGACACCGTACATTACCTCGCCTGGGCTCGCTACAGTCCCCTTTTTTTGAGCGGCCTTCCCGCTTGCTTTACCGCCCTGGCTTTGTACTGCCCCAATATTTTTACCGCTGACAATCACCGTTCCGTCGGCGCTGACGTGCATCGAGTCGGCCCTTATGGGTGCCTGTCCGTTTCGGCTGGGCGTTTGCTTCAGGAAATAATCTATCCACTCCGTAATGTGCTGAACCGATGTGCCGGGTTCAAATTTCAGCACCAGTTTATCCTGCTGATTCATTAACGCATTCACCGCTGAAACGGCCGATTTCTTTATAACTTTAGTAGTATTCATAAGGCGTTCGGGTTATCAATCTAATTTATCGAGCAGTTTTTCGGCCTCAGCTTTTCCTTCCAGGTTCTTATTGACTACCTCCTCCAGCAGCTTTTTTGCCTGACTCGTATCCGTCGGTTGACCTCGTTTTATACGGGCAAGCGCTTCGTAGAACGAGCCGGGGTTTGAAAATAAATCAGTACGTTCGCTCAGTCGATGGAAGCGGTCGATGGCCTGGTCGTACTCGCCCTGACGAAACGCAGCAATACCCGCGTATTTCAGCGCCCGGTCGTTGGCAGGCTGGTTAGTCATTACGCTTTCGAACACAGCTTCTGCTTCGGCCAGCTTGTTTTCGTTAAATAAACCAACGCCTGTTTCCAAGCTGTCGGTCTCGCCACCCATGGTCGTGCTCAGCTGACTGAATGTAGCGCTGATGTACGTGTCTGCCAGTTGCGCAGCCCCCACCGCCTCGTTGCGAAGCCGATAAACCGACCAGCCCAAACTGAGAATGAGCACAATACTGGCGGCCGCGGCCCAGCGTATAGGCGCACTCATCAGCGGTTTACTCGTGCGTTGGCGCAGGGCATCGAGTTCGGCCTGGCGTTCGGCGCGGGCTTCATTCCTGGCAGTTTGTTTGGCGAGTACGTAAAACGCGAGCGCGTCGGCCACGGCGGGGTCGGTACGTAGCGCCGTTTCGAACTGAGCTCGCTCACCGGCAGAGAGTTGCCCGTTTACGTAATTTTCAATGGTTTCCAGATCAATCATAGGGTTGCGCGATATCGTTCACGAAGTTTATCCAGGCAACGTAAGCGGCTGGTCTTGGCCACGGCAGCGGTATTATACCCCATAGCCGCAGCAATCTCGTCATCCGAGTACCCCTCCCCCCATGACAGAATCATGGCACGGCATTTCTCGCCCAGTTCACGCAGATGCCGGTAGAGATTTTCTACGTCACTCTGCGCAATTAAACGCTGCACCGCCGACTTGGCCTCGTCGGGCAATTGCATCAGCGAATCATCCAGCGAGAAGGCATCGTGTACGCTACTTCGATTAGTCGTTTTTTTTCGAATTGCGTCAACACATTTGTTCGTAAATATTTGATAGAGATAGGTTTTAAGTTCCGAACGCCCTTCAAAACGGCCCGTTGTGATGTGCTCGAAGATCGTTAAAACCGCGTCAGAATAGGCACTGGCGCATTCATCTTCACTTAACCGGTGCTTACGTGTACCATCGGCGATGAGGTAATCATATTTCTCGTACAACTTGTTTTCGTAAAGCCGACGCTGGGTTCCGCCCGCCCGAATACCGGCCATTAAATCAGCATCGGGGAGCTGCCGGGAAAAAAGTCGCATACCATAAACGGGGATTGTGTGCCCGTAAGGTACTAAAAATAGGAGCTTGGTTTCGCTACAGAACTGAATTTCATTAAGATGGGTTTGTAAACGGCGAAAGCCGGTCTGCTACGTATCAACGCGGACCGGCTTTCGCAACCTCATAGTAAGTTTGGTAACTTTTAAATCAGAAAAGGCCGGGGACTAAAGCACAGCACGAAGATGAGTAACGCCAGCCAGCCCAACACCTGGCGTGTTGCATTAAGTGGCTCTTCCTGTTCAGTTTCAGGGTGATATACGCCTAAAAACCGCCCCACTACAAAAACAAATACCAGAAAATTAGGGTAACCCTCCCAATCCGGACGTATCCACGAGCACAGCAGTTGCAGGGCAACAACGCTCATTGTAATGAACCATACGGTTGTGCGGTTCTCGCTGATCCGCGAAAAGCACAACGACAGAAACAAGATGTACAGGCCGAGATAGCCCAGTTCCGTAAAAAAGGCTTCGTTTGAAGGAATCGCGAAATCGACCGGTTTGAAAAACCCAAGCCCGGCATAAAACGCGAACGTAATAAACAGAGCGGGTGCTATCCAGCGGTACCGTTTCGGCCCAACGAGGGCGTACAGGATATGTCCGCCATCGAGCTGACCAATGGGGATCAGGTTAAGCGACGTAAAGAACAGGGCCAGGTAGCCAGCCAGTACGTATGGATAATGCATCATTTCGTTGGGATGAGGCACACGAGCCGGGTCTGCTACGTACTGTTTGAAAAAGCTGAATAATAGATTGTCACCCAAACCGACCGCTGCGTCCGGCGGCAGATTCGCATAGGCGTATTTACCATAATCAAGCCCCCACTTCTGGTATTCAGGGTGAATGGTGAAGATAAACTCCGGCGGGGGCAGGTGAGTAAACGCGTACCACAACACGGCAAGCGCCAGCACAAATCCCGCCAGCGGGCCAGCAATGCCAATGTCGAAGTATTTTCGGCGACTGTTGATGTAGTCTTGAATGCGGATAAAAGCCCCCAGCGTTCCGATGCTTTGCCCAATACCCAGCCACAGCGGAATATAATACGGTAGGGTTACCCGAACGCGGTTTGCTTTTGCCGTGAAATAATGCCCAAATTCGTGTACGGTAAGAATCGCTAGGAACGGTACTGAAAACTGGAATCCGTCCACGAATTCGGCCCAGCCCAACGGTTTCATACCCTTGACCCCCAAGCTTTCCATAAAGCTCTCCGGCAGGAACACTCGGCCGTACATCCACTCCGCCCCGGCCAAGGTTGTGGTGACAAGCGTAATTAAAAAAAGACCTCCATGAAGGAGGTACGTTTTGGTACGTGGCGTCATACAGGTAACGCGGGTAGAAACCCACAGTAAACAGCGGCACGGGCTTCCCACCCGCGTTACTTACTTATCCTCTAAATAATCTAAAATCGTTTCGGGCGGTTGCACATGCACCGCCTGAATACCCAACTCCGCAGCCGCCCGGATGTTCGCAGCATTGTCGTCGAAGAAAGCCGTTTCCTCGGCTATCAGACCCGCTTCGGACAACACATGCTGGTAGATCTCCGGCGAAGGCTTCGCCATCCGTACTTCATACGAATAAAATACCCGCTCGAAGAGTTCTTCCAGCGTTGGCTGGCCCATACCCGTCAGGACGTGGTTCACCTGCCGAATGTGGATGGGACTGGTATTACTGAGCAGAAACAGCCGGTAATTGGGTTTCAACGCTTTGATGCGCTCAATTCGTTCAAGCGGCAGATCAAGCAGCACGGTATTCCAGGCCGTATCGATGATCTCATCGGCCCACGCATCCGACGCGACCGTTTCGGTACCAGCTTCTGTGGCCCGATTCCTTAACAACTCCCGAACGTGGCCCCGGAACGATTCATCGTCGATCAGACCGGTTTCGTACCGATTGATAAAGTCGTGCTGTTTCCAGATCGCCCGCACCTCCTCTTCGGGCAGTTTCGCCAGCATGGCGAAGTTGCGGATAGGCGCCGTCAGGTCAATGGGTATGATGACGTCACCAAGATCAAAAATGAGGTTTTTAAGCGTTGCCATGTGGGTTGATTATACCATTCTAATTTTACTGGTTGTAGAGCAAAGGCATTCCGTTTGGAACAAACAACTTACTCAACCACCACGCCCATTGAGCAGAATTTATCGATACGCTGGTTGATACGTTCCTGTGGATCAATAGCACTGAGTTCGGCTAACGTATCGAGAATGACCCTTTTGAGGTGATTGGCCATTTCAGTGTGGTCATTGTGCGCACCACCCAGCGGTTCGTCAACAATACCGTCTACGAGCTTGAACGAAGTCATGTCCTTGGCCGTCAGCTTCATGGCTTCGGCCGCCTGCTCCTTATAATTCCAGCTTCGCCACAGGATGGTTGAGCAGTTCTCAGGCGAAATCACCGAATACCACGTATTTTCCAGCATGAGCACGCGGTCGCCGATGGCAATGCCCAACGCGCCCCCCGATGCCCCTTCGCCAATGACAATGCAGATAACGGGCACCGTCAGCATGAACATCTCTTTCAGGTTGCGGGCGATGGCTTCGCCCTGCCCACGCTCTTCGGCTTCCAGACCCGGAAAGGCTCCGGGAGTGTCGATCAACGTAATGATTGGTTTGTTGAATTTCTCGGCCAGTTTCATCAGCCGCAGGGCTTTCCGGTAGCCTTCGGGGTTTGGCATTCCGAAATTACGGTGCTGACGCTGCTTGGTGTTACGTCCCTTCTGCTGACCAATGATCATTACTGTTTGTCCATCTAACTCGCAGAACCCCCCAACCATAGCCGGGTCGTCGCGAACGGTCCGGTCGCCGTGCAGTTCAATGAACTGATCGCACATCAGCGAGATGTAATCAAGAGTGTATGGCCGGTCGGGGTGGCGGGACAACTGAACCCGCTGCCAACGCGTAAGGTTCTGATAAATCTCCCGCCGAAGCTTGTCGATACTTTGTTCAAGAACACCAACCGCTTCACTAACATCTACGTTGCTGGTTTGCGCCAATGTTTTGGTTTCCTCCAGCCGCGATTCCAGGTCGGCAATGGGCTTTTCAAAGTCTAGGTATGTTCTCATAAAAGAAGGGAGGAAGGGGGAAAGGGACAAACGGGAGGAGAGACAAACCCCTTTCCTCCTTCCTCCCTCTCTTCCCTTTGCTCTTTATAGTTCAAAGCTTTCGCCTTTTTTCGGAATAATTACCTGCGGGTAACCCGCTTCGGCCAACGTCGCCTTAAACGACTCCATGCTCTCATATTCTCCGTGAACCAGGAAAATATTCCGGAGTGTTTCGGGCGACTGCATGCCCACAAAATTCATCAGGTCGTTTCGGTCGCCGTGACCGCTGAACACGTCAATTTTCTCGATTTTTGCCAGCACCTGGTGGTCTTTTCCTTTGATACTCAGCGTCTGCTGCCCATTGAGCAGCCGCCAGCCGAGCGTTCCTTCGGCGCAGTACCCGATAATCAGGATGGTTGAATACGGATTGCTGATGTTTTCGGCAACGTGATACTCGACCCGACCGCCCTGTACCATACCCGACGAAGAGATGATGATGCAGGGTTCGCCGTAGTTTGAAACCGCTTTACTAGCTTTTGAAGACTCCAGAAACTGAAAATTCTGAAAATCGAACAGGGCTTCGTTTTCTTTATAGAACTCCTTGGCCTCCCCGTTCAGCATCTTCACGTGCTGCGAATAGATCTTCGAGCTTTCGAACGCCATGGGGCTATCCGAAAAAACCCGAATAGGCGGAAAGTCGCGTTCGGTATACAGGCGGTTCAGCGTATACAGTAAGGCCTGGGTCCGCCCCACACTGAACGAAGGAATAATGAGTCGGCCGGGAATGTCGATACACGTCCGCTGAATAACGTCGGCCAGCGCATCTTCGGGCGACATCATATTTTCGTGGAGCCGGTTGCCGTAGGTGCTTTCGCAGATCAGATAATCAACCTGCGGAACAGGAGCCGGATCGACCAGGAGCGGGTAATTGCGACGCCCAATGTCGCCGGAGAAGCAAATACTTTTCCGCTCGCCGTTTTCAACTACGTTGATCACAATATGAGCGGCCCCCAGCAAGTGGCCAGCGGGAATGAACGTAACATCGACGCCATCGGCTACTTTAAACTTTCGGTTAAAGGCAATGGGCACTACGTTCTCCATAGCTTCGCGGACCTGTTTATCGAGAAACAAGTCTTTCTGCATCTGTGCCTGCCGATCTTTTACGCGCTGTTTCTTACTGGCGTTCAACTCATTAATACGCTTCTGATTCAGGGAAGCCGCATCTTTGAGCAATACGTTCGTCAGAGCGAATGTCGGTTCGGTGCATAAGATCTGGCCTTCGTACCCTTCCCGAAACAAGTTGGGTAAATTTCCCGAATGGTCGACGTGAGCGTGCGTGAGTAGGACTAAGTTTATGCTTGAAGCCTCAAACGGAAAGAATCCTGGATGAGGAGTTGTTGGGACCGCTTGACCGTTGGAACCGGATCGTTCCATGTCCGACCCACAGTCAATCAGGATGCGGTAATCATCCTCCAGTTCCAGCAGGTACATACTACCTGTAACCTGCCGGGCTGCCCCCAGAAATGCTAATTTCATGCGTATAGCTTAAATAGCCAGTGGCTTTTGATCAAAATCGTTAAAGGGTGGTTTAGCGCAAGTTGGGTGGTACGAATTACGTAAGTTTGCAAAAGTACAAAATACCACCCGAATCGCCTAACTGTTCCCAAACGCGCTTTATGCCCTATTTTACCTCTTTCCTACGGGTCAACCCGCTCGTTTTTCTATTTGTTTTTTTTACGGCCATTCAAGCCTTTCCGCAGGACCAGCCGGCTGTCGATTCACTGGCAACGCAACGGCTTTTAAGACAGGTAGAAGCGTTTCAGGCCGGGCCCGCCGTCCGCTTCGGAACCGTTGCGCTTTCGGTTCGTCGCGTGCGGGATGGCGAAGAGCTGATTGGCTACAACGCCCGCCAGAGTCTGCCTTCAGCCTCTACGCTTAAACTGATTACTACCGCTACGGCCCTGGTGGTACTGGGGCCAAGCTATACATATACCACGACACTCGAATACAACGGCACCATCACCGACAGCGTGCTTACGGGTAACCTGTACATCCGCGGCACGGGCGACCCATCGCTGGGCAGTTGGCGATACCCCGGCTACAATGACGTATCGGCGCAGCTCAAAAGCTGGTCGGACGCAGTGCGAGCCGCTGGTATTCGCCGGATTCAGGGGGCGGTAGTGGGCGATGCCAGTATTTACGATGACCTGACTACACCCGACACCTGGCCGTTCGGCGATTTGGGTAATTATTACGGTGCCAGCCTAAGCGCACTTAATATGAACGAAAACTTGTATCGCGTATTTTTCCGGCCCGGCAAATCAGTGGGTGCCCAGGCGACAGTATTACGTACCGATCCATTAATTCCATACGTAACGTTTCGCAATACGGTCACCACCGATGCGGCCAATACGGGCGATCAGGTAAACATTTACGGTACGCCGTTCATGAATCAGCAGTGGCTGACCGGGAAAGTGCCGATGGGCGAACCCGCGAATGAATTCAGCGTAAAAGGGGCCCTGCCCGACCCGGCCTATTTTGCCGCTTATGCCTTGCAGGAACAGCTCATCCAGGAGAACATAACGATTAGTGGACCACCGGTCTCCCTGGGGGGCGGTCAGTCGACAACGGTTGTTACGTCGGGAAAACGAACGGTGCTCAATCAGCATAAATCCCCGGCCTTGACCGAGTTGATTCAGCAGACAAATTTTCAGAGCATTAATCTATACGCCGAGGCCATGCTGCGTACTACGTCGCTGGCGCTTGCCAAACCGGTTCGCTCCACCGAAGCGAGTATTGATGCGCTGGTAACATTCTGGAAGACTAAAGGAGTAAATCTGGAGGGATTTCGCATTCGGGACGGCAGCGGTTTATCGGCCGTTGGTGCGCTCACCGCCGACAATATGACGGGCATTCTGAGTGCGATGGGCCGCGAAAAAACGTTTCCGCATTTCTACGCAACGATCCCAGTTGTGGGGCAGAGCGGTACGGTCCGTACCTTGGCCAGAGGGACGGCCGCAGCGGGTAACATCCGGGCAAAGAGTGGCTCGATTGAGGGAGTCCGGGCGTATGCCGGCTATTTCACCGCCAGCGACGGCGAGCCGATGACCTTTTGTGTGCTCGTCAACAAGTTCACGCCCGGCCAGAACCGTGCGGTTACCGCCGAACTGGAGAGGATTTTCGTGAACCTGGTGAAGCTATCGGGGAAATGAGGGTAAGTAAGTGGAGCGAGTAGAATAGATCGGTATAAACCTAATCGCTTGGTACACTCACTTCACTTATTGACTTATTATCCAGCTCACTCACCCGACTCGTGTTCGCAGATTGTTACTACGTTAAACCAATACTGGCCAATTGCCTTAGTCACCTCGCTTAGCCGCTGAAAGGTAGGCGGTTTGGTAATGAAGCTGTTGGCCCCGTTGAAATACGAGGTTTCGATATCATCTTTCGCGTCGGAAGTCGTCAGGACAACAATCGGAATATGGCGCAGTTGCTCACTGCTCTTGATTTCACGCAGGGCCTCGCGACCGTCTTTACGGGGCATGTTCAGATCCAGCAGAATCAGTTCGGGCAACGAATGTTCGGCACCAACGTAACGGCCTTCATACTTCAAAAAGTCAAGCAAATCCTCACCGTCTTCGGCAAATGAGATGCGGCTGGAGGGATAGTGCTGATGAAAAGCCTCACGAGTGAGGTAACGGTCGTCCTCATCGTCATCAACCAACAGTATATGAATAGGCTTCGGTTGAGTTTGGTCGGTCATAGTTCTGCAATAATTGGCTTTCAGGTAAGACTACCACGAAGGTTGTGCCCTGATTGGGCTGGCTACGGGCGGTGATATACCCCTGATGATACACAACAACCCGCTTGCAGATAGCCAGTCCGATACCGGTACCTTCAAAAGCGGTTTTGCCGTGCAATCGTTGAAAAACTTTAAAGATATGGTCTAGGTATTTTTCATCAAAACCGATTCCGTTGTCTTCAATAATTATTTCGAAATAACGGCGGCCCGCCACCAGTTCCGGATAGTCACTGCCATCAACGGCCCGCGCTTCAATCCGTAAAACGGGCTGCGCATCGGTCCTTACAAATTTAAGTGCATTCGAGATTAAATTATTGAACAGATGATCCATCTGACTAGATACTGCCGGAATCATAGGTAACCATCCGATTATTACCTGCACATTCAATCCTTTGATTCGGAGTTCCTGATCGTCCAGAATTCGGCGGACAATATCATTCAGTTTAACGGGCTCAAAGTCCTCACGGTGATTCGATATACGGGAAAAATTCAGCAGGTCTTTGATCAGCTTCGACATTCGTTCGGCCGAATGGGAAATCTTGTTCATGAACATCCGGCTGTCACCATCGAACAAATTACTGTACCGCTCCGTAATTAAATCGGCAAACGACTGAATCTTACGCAGCGGCTCCTGCAAATCGTGGCTGGCCACGAAGGCAAAGCGCTCCAGTTCATCATTGGAAGCCTGCAACTGCCGGATCTGCTCTTTCAGTTTGACCTCAAACGCCCGAAGCTGATCTTCCGTTTCCTGCCGGTGCAACAACTCCTGCTCCAGCAGCCGGTACGAAATCGCTAACGTAATGAATGTTAACAGCGACAGCGAAAAAATAAGGATGATGGTGTGGCGAAAGGACCGTTCGGCCTGATCATTTCGCAGCTCCACCAGAATCTGCTCCATGTCGACCATAATAGCCACCTGCCGACGTAACGCATCCATACGTCGTTTCTCTTCGGCACTTAACTTTAAACTGGCGATCTTATCGACCGGCGGCTGGTTGATACGTACCTTGGTAATCTCCAGCTTCGCCAGAATGAGCTGCTCAAGCTTCCTGACCCGTTTCTGCGGAGATTCATTCGACCCCATCAGACTACGCAGCCGCGCCATTTCCTGCGGTAACTGATTGACACCCAGATCATACGGCTCCAGATAACCGGGATCGTTGGTTAATGCATAGCCTCTGGCCCCGGTCTCCACGTCCTTCACCAGCGATAGAATCGTTTCAATGGCGCTGGTGACTTCGTACGTGTGCCGGACCTGTTTGGTCGCTTCCCGATATTGGGTGTAGCTATAAAAGGAAATGGTAAACCCCGACGCAATCAGCACCATCGCCACAACGAAGCCCAACGCAATGCGTCGGCTCATGAGTTTGGGTGCAAATCGGTTAATTAATTTCATAACGCCGGTTAATCGTGTACGTCGCAAAGATAAAAAAGACAGCGCAAACCTGACGAACCGGCCTACGCCCTACCCGCCGGTTTGTTTCTACAACGTCTCGACCATGATATTATGATTGGTATAGATGCAGACGTCGGCGGCAATGTGTAAGCTCTCCCGTACCATCTCTTCGGCGGAGAGCGCAGCCGCGTGCTTTTTCAGGGCGACGGCCGCCGACTGGGCATACATCCCGCCCGACCCGATGGCCGCTACGTCATGATCGGGCTCGATCACGTCGCCAGTACCCGACACCAGCAGCAGGTCATCCTTCGAGGCAACGATCATCATGGCCTCAAGCTTACGCAGGTACCGGTCTGTACGCCAGTCTTTTGCCAGTTCAATAGCCGCCCGTTTCAGATTGCCGCCGTAGGCATTCAGCTTTTCTTCGAACCGTTCGATCAACGTAAAGGCATCGGCAGTTGATCCCGCAAAGCCGGCCAGTATTTTTCCGCCCATCAAAACGCGGACTTTCCGAACATTGCTCTTGGCGACAGTATTACCCATCGTAGCCTGCCCGTCGGCACCGAGCGATACTTGCCCGTTATGCCGGATGCCGACAACAGTGGTAGCGTGAATTACAGGTTGCATGAATTGTGATTTGGTTGTGTAGTATAACACGTTTGGGGTAAATTTCGTCCGTTACACGGTAAAAAAGCGGTTGAACAAACCTAATAAATGGTCGGTTCAGCGAATACACCATATTGCAAAACGTGTATGAAGGCCGCTTTCTTGTTTATTTTACTGGCATCACTGTATAGTACAGCGCAAACGGTCCCATCTCGCCTGGAAGAAGCCATATCTTTTGGCGCCTATCAGCCCGTTGGCGTCGCCATATCGAAAGCTAACCGATTGTTCGTTTCGTTTCCCCGCTGGACCGATACGTATCAGTATGGGTTAGTCGAAGTAACGAAAAACGGCCAGCGCAAACCCTTCCCGGATGCGGCCTGGAATCAATGGGACACGACGGCCCCTCAACAGCATTTTGTTAGTGTGCAAGCCTTGTTTATCGATCAGGACGACGCCCTCTGGGTACTCGACCCCGCTAACCCAAACTTCGGCAAGTCGATCCCGGCCGGGGTTAAGCTGTTACGTATCGATTTGGCCACCAATCGAATTACGAACACGTACCGCTTCAACGATCTGCCCCTAAATCAGGCTGGTCTGAACGACGTACAGGTCGATCCGCGTCGGCAGGTGGCTTACTTATCCGATCCGGGTCGGGCTTGTCTGGTTGTGCTGGATTTGAAAACGGGAAAAAGTCGCAGTGTGCTCACCAAACACCCATCTACCACGGCCGACCCAAGTGTGATCTTAACCATCGACGGGAAGGAAGTCCGCGACAATAGCGGCAAACCGTTTTCCAGTCATGTCAACGGCATTGCCCTTACGCCCGACTTCAGGTATTTGTATTACCGGCCAATCACCAAAAAGCGCTTGTATCGCCTTGAAACGAACCGGCTGAGCGATGCATCGCTTACGGATCAACAGCTAGGTGCTTACGTAGAAGATATAGGTGAAGCCGGCATTTCGCATGGTATGATTGCCGATCAGGCTGGGAATGTGTATATGGGAGATTCGCCAGCGAAAACGATCCGGCGCATGACACCGGCGGGTAAACTTGAAACGGTGGTAACCGATGAGCGGCTGCTTTGGCCCGACAGCTACGCCATTACGGCGGATGGGTATCTCTACGTAACGGCGGCCCAGTACGAGCGACTTCCTAAATTCAACGGGGGCGTCAGTCAGGTAAAAGAGCCTTACTGGCTATACCGGGTAAAACTACCGCGTAACTAACAAGATCAAACGGTTACTCTTTCAGTTCGGCGAAGGGGATAGGCCGATTGACGCTTTCCTCGAGCGATATAAACGTTTCAGTACGTTGGATACCGCTGACTTTCTGAATTTTATCATGTAGTACCTCGCGCAGGTGCTGCGTATCGCGGCAGACGATCTTGGCAAAGATGCTATAGATACCCGTTGTATAATGAATATTGACCACCTCCGGTATGCTCTCCAACTGCTTCGACACTTCGGCGTATAACGAACTTTTGTCGAGGTAGATGCCTAGAAATGCGCTAATATCCCAGCCTAGTTTGGCGTGGTCGATCACCAGCTGCGATCCGCGTACGATACCCATCTGCTTCAATTTATTCATCCGAACGTGAACCGTCCCTCCCGACACGAAGATTCGTTTGCCAATTTCGGTATAGGCCATATTTGCGTCCTGCATAAGCAGACTGAGTATTTTCAGATCGGTATTATCAATCTCTAAATTTTTCTCGACCATTTTTTAATAGTTTTTGATGAATGCTAACAAAAGTATCTATTTTTTAAACAAACGCTAAATTTTCAGAAATTTTCATGTAAAATTTGCAATCAACTAACTGGCTATACTATATTTGCATTGTCAAGTTGATCGAGCGGGGTCACACGCCGATCTTCTTGACAACTTTTCTCACACTGTAGGATGTCGAAATTGGCAGACGTGCCCTCCTGTCTCGGGGGTGGTGATAAGGGATAAACGCAGCATAATGCCGCCCGCAAGGGCGACTGGGGTTGACCACCAGGATTTGTACTGTAGCTAACTGCACCGTGGGCGGTTCGAGTCCCCCTCCTACAGCACTTGTCCAAGTCACGGACATTTACGATTTTAGTTTGTTGATGAAGTGTAATTGAACACGCCGGCTCCCTGATGAGTCCGGCGTTTGTTTTTTCTACTCAGCCTGTTCTGCCCAAAAGCGGACTTTTTTGCTTATTTTTGCGGTTTATAGCTTGTATGAATGCACTACGTAAAATTCATACGTTCTACATCGTAAATCGCAATTCACCTACGTGAAACATATCCGTAATTTTTGCATCATCGCCCACATTGATCACGGCAAGAGTACGCTGGCTGACCGACTGTTAGAATTTACCAAGACGGTTGGAGCCCGCGACATGCAGGCCCAATTGCTGGACGATATGGATCTGGAGCGCGAGCGGGGCATCACCATCAAGAGCCACGCCATCCAGATGAACTACACGTACCAGGGTGAGACCTATACGCTGAATCTGATCGATACGCCCGGCCACGTCGACTTTTCCTACGAAGTATCGCGCTCGATTGCCGCCTGCGAAGGAGCGTTGCTGCTGGTCGATGCTTCGCAGGGTACCGAGGCCCAGACGATCTCAAATCTGTATCTGGCCCTGAATAATGATTTGGTTATCATTCCGGTACTAAATAAAATTGACTTGCCGGGTGCCATGCCCGAAGAGGTAAAAGACGAAATGGTGGACCTGCTCGGCTGCGAACGAGATGACATCATTCCGGCCAGCGGTAAGGAAGGCATCGGTGTGCCCGAAATTTTGGCGGCTATCGTCGAACGGATTCCGGCTCCTAAAGGTGATCCCAACGGCTCGCTGCAGGCGTTGATTTTCGACTCTCATTTCAATTCGTACCGGGGTATCGAAGTTATCTTCCGGAATGTCAACGGGCGTATTCGGAAAGGCGACCGGGTGAAATTTATGAACACCGGCAAGGAGTATATTGCCGATGAAGTGGGTACGCTTGGTTTGTCGCAGGTGCCAAAAGACGTTATCGAATGTGGCGACGTAGGCTACCTGATTTCCGGGATTAAAGTGGCCAAAGAAGTAAAAGTGGGTGATACCATCACTACGCTTGACAATCCGGCTACTACTGCCATTCAGGGTTTTTCGGAAGTCAAACCAATGGTATTTGCCGGGATTTACCCCGTCGAGACCAGCGAGTTCGAAGACCTGCGTGACGCCATGGAAAAGCTACAGCTAAACGATGCGGCTCTGGTCTGGGAACCCGAAACATCGGCAGCGCTGGGCTTTGGGTTCCGATGCGGCTTCCTCGGCATGCTCCACATGGAGATCGTGCAGGAACGGCTGGAACGCGAGTTTGATATGACCGTTATTACAACTGTACCGTCGGTGCGGTTCGAGGTCGTAACCACTAAAGGTGAGGAACTGCAGGTGTCGGCACCCGCTGAGATGCCCGAACCGAACCTGATCGATTACATCGAAGAACCCTTTATCCGGGCGCAGATCATCACGAAAGCCGAGTACGTTGGCGGCATAATGGGTCTGTGCATGGATAAGCGTTCCAACCTCAAAAACCAGGTCTACCTCACCGCCGACCGGGTCGAACTACAGTTCGAAATGCCGCTGGCGGAGGTCGTGTTCGACTTTTTCGACAAGCTCAAAACCATTTCGCGAGGTTATGCGTCGCTCGACTACGAGTTTATGGACAACCGTGAGTCCGACATGGTGAAGCTGGACGTAATGCTCAACGGCGATAAAGTCGACGCGCTGTCGGCCATTGTTCACCGGTCGAAGTCGTATGAATGGGGTAAAAAATTGTGCGAGAAACTTCGGGAGTTGATTCCCCGGCAGCAATTTGAGATAGCTATTCAGGCCGCTATCGGCCAGAAAATTATTGCCCGTGAAACCCTGAGTGCCCTGCGTAAAGACGTATTGGCCAAGTGTTACGGGGGGGATATTTCCCGGAAGCGTAAACTGCTGGAGAAGCAGAAGAAAGGTAAAAAGCGGATGCGTCAGGTCGGTAACGTAGAGATTCCGCAGGAAGCCTTTATGGCCGTTCTGAAAATCAATTAAGATCCTGTCAATTTTGCTGCGTACAGGCCCGTCGGTATACCGACGGGCCTGCTTTATTTGTTAGCGGGCCAATCCATCGCGACGAGCGCGGGTACGTACCCGGTCGGCCCGGGTCCTGCTGTCGGGGTGGCTCGAGAGAAACGTAGTGATACGTCCTCCGCTGTTCCCGCCACTTAGCTTGGCCAGTTTTTCGAATGAAGTAGCTAAGGCCATGACGCTATAGCCGTTTCGTTTCAGAAAATCATAGCTGTAATCATCGGCCTCCGTCTCCTGCTGGCGGCTAAACGACGCGCCTACCAGGTAGTCTGCAGCCCCAGCCAGTTGCGACCGCGATACCTTGCCAACCACGCCCGACTGAGCAGCGCCGACATTCCGCAAAGCTGACCGACGAAGTGCACCTTTCATGGCATCACGTGAGTCGTGATTAATGACGTGGCCAATTTCATGACCCATAATGGCCAGCAGTTCGTTGTCCGTCATGATGTCCATAAGCCCTTTAAAGACTCGTACGCTGCCGTCGGCGGTAGCAAACGCGTTCACATCGGGAACCATGTACACCTTGTAGTTGATGGGCAAACCCCCGATGGTCCGGTGACGGCTGACAATTCGGTTCAGCCGCTGCGTGTAGGGGTCATTCGGTCCGGCGATGGGGTTTTTAGCATCCATCTCCTGTATAGCCTGTCTGGAATACTGAGCCACCTGAGCGTCGGACAATGTAATTGAGCCGGCTCCTTCCATCAGCGCCTGCAGGAGATTCGGGTCGATCCGTATCTGAGCCAGCAGCGAAGTTGATACGCCGGCTACAAAAAAGAAACTACTGAGTATGCGTTTCATGCGTTATATCGGTTGAGTATGACTGGGTAGAACAGGCCATCGTTCCGGCCCATTTCGTTTCGTTACTTATCCCTATTGACTACTCAACCCCGTCAAAAGTTTAATCAGGACGTACTACACCAACCTGTTTTTTTGCCGAATCGTACCGTTTAAAACGGCTCATTCCAGTAACTATCCAGCCGGTTGCTGACAACGGACCAAAACCTAGAAAGCGTCTGTACATCTTCCGATTCAACGAAACAGAGAGACATGAACGTACTAAACCGAATAGCCTGAACAAGTCGAAGACGCGCTGTTCTTCCCTTGCTCAGGCTACCGAACGTAACGTAGCTTGCGTAAGAACTTAAGCCTTTGCTCCTTTCTCCTGACCGCTTGTGAGCTTTGTCAGTTTGGTCGCTTCATAATCCTGTTCCGTCGGATTGTCTTCATTGCTGTTCTCGCAGGTTACGGTACGGCCACCGTCTTTAACGGCTTTTACGGTCATTGGCGCGCTACCTTCCAGCAGGGTAACCTGATCGCCGGGTTGAAACTGGGTTGGCGTGTTTTCCATATCGTTTGATGGTTAGACAGATTGGGTTGGTTTGCTTCCAGCTTCTCCTGGAAAACAAGTCTTACTAGCTAAAACTATAAAATCGCGGGTATGGTGTTGGTAAACTCAACATATTCTTATCGTATACTCAACCAAACGCGCCTGTTTTGCTTGCCCATCGAGTTCCTGCGCACTTAACCACATACTCTGTGTAGTCTACTACTTGTCAAACTCTACCAGTTACTGCCAAGTGCAGGCCAGCTATTGGTTTTGGCTGGTTGCTTGCCAGCCCTCCGCCTACTTTTGTGACGTATTACCATTCTCTTTATTAACCATGCAACAACATACGATGACGGCCTTAGCCGTAAATGGACTTTTGATTACGTGCCTGCTAAGCGCTTGCCAGACTGAAAAACTGGTGTCTCCTGTAGGTTCATCGGCACAGGCTCCGGACCCAGCCGCAACCTTAACCAGTGCCGATGGTGCACCCACCCGGATAAATCGCAAGTTGATTAAACACGATGGCAGCAAACTGCTTTACAATGCCGACGATCGGTTGTGGAAAATAATCGATAACCCTAACGAGTACACTGAGTACTCTTACAGTCCGGGAACGCTTGTGTCTATCCATTACAAGAATGGCCAGAAAACCAGCCAGATTACGCACACGCTAAACGCCGACGGGCGCTGTACTTCATCGAAGCACGTTAGTGCCCTAGATAACAAGACGTATAAATATGAGTACAATGCGCAGGGTCGGCTCAGTAAACGGTATAACGCCAACGCTGTAAACGAACGTCACGAGTATGAGTACGACGGAAATGGCGAATTGGTAATGTTTAAAACGTTCGACTCGGGTAATCTGAAAGGCGTTGAGATTACCTTCGGCTACAGTGTGCCAGGCGAACCCATACAGGTAGACCGTTATCGCTTGAACTCTGTGCTGTTAGCGCCTTTGGATGAGCATTTACCAATTTTCGGGGCATTCACGAAACATCTTATCCGGCGGGTTACTTATAAAGCTTGTGGCAATAACGACGTAGTTGAGTACCTATATACGTATACCTTGAACAACGACGGGCTGGCTACGGAGCAGAAAATAACAAATATGGCAACCAACGCCCTGGTATGGAAGAGTCTGTTCGCCTACTCAGGTTACGGCTTAATCCAGATAAATTAAGCGTTACATCCTTTTAAAACACAGCCTGGTTAGTCGAGGCTGTGTTACTTTCTTGCTTTGATCAGGGCAGTTGCAGCTTCCTCGCATGGTTAAATCAAGGCGTTACGTTTCTTTCCGATAAAATACACACCATCAATTCATGCACTCAATCTGGTTTACGATTGCCGCTGCGGCCTGGTGCATGTTAGCGTTGGTCCTGCTGATCCGTAGTGTTACGTCACTCATTGCCGTGTATACATCTGGCGTCCGCATCGAGCAGAGTGCCCTGGCAGCAACGTTTCGTTTCGATCTGCCAAAGCCAGGGGTGTATGAAGTAGCGGTAAAGCGAGCGTCAATCTTCGGTGTAATTCCCAGAAATAACTCATTTCAGATCAACGAACTCCTGAGTAATCAACCAATCGCCGTCGATAATTACGCCTTTCTGACAAGCAAACGTACCGACATGTCCGGTCATCGTATCGTACCGGTGGCGGAGTTTACCATCGAACAACCGGGCTCTTTTCAGCTCGCCAATCCAGCTACGGCGCAGTTTACTCAGACCGATACCTTATTGATTGCACCCAAGGCAGGCGTTAAAGGAGTGTTGCTGATTCTGGCAACTGTATTCACGAGTATTCTCTTTATTAGCGGATTCGTGTTTTTCCTGCTCTCGTTACTCAATAGGTAGTGTCTCGTTTGAATTTACTTACCCTTTCTACGCGTTTGCTCTTTCCAAAGCCGCTAGGCTGGTAAGCATAAATTTACGCCATTAAAGCCTACTAATGCTTTAGTGAAACAGCCGTCATATGTATAATGGCTTATTATATTTGCACCGGAAGTTTCACTTTACCGCCATTTGACATGCGTCTATTTCACCGACTGAGTTTAGCCCTTCTCGCCGTTGGACTGTTGCAAGCTTGTAAGCCGGAACAGCCAGATCCTGCTGTGACAGATCAAAACTCAACCAGCGATTCGTTAATAACGGTCGCTGTGCCTGACTTCGCCAGCGTTATCAACTCCTCAGTTACACCTAGGGGGAAGTTAGATCGGATAACGAATACCTATCAGTATGGTAATCCCGGTAACCCTAATGGCATCACTACTAATTTACTCTACGATGCCAAACAGCGAATCATCGGCCATACGGTGCTTAACTCACCTTCCAAAGGTGTAGACAATGCGTCTATTTATGAATACGCCAATGACAGACCTTACCGTACTTTCAACAAAGTAATCAATCCAGATAAGTCGGTATTCTATTTTATGGAGCAACTGGTGTATGATGCGAAGGAGCGTCCCAGCGCGCACCTTCTGTACCGGGTAGAGGTCGGTGGGCAGGCTCGTTTGCTGGAACGCAACATCCTGATTTACGACTCAGCGAATCGACTCGTGGAGATTAAAGACCCGAACCGATATCACGTTGGCCAACTCTTTGACTACCAAAGTAATAACTTACAGTTATTGAGACACAAATACGCCGACGGCACTCTTTCAAACGTTCAGACGGAGTACCGCTATGATGACAAACCCAACATCCTGAAAGGTGTTTTCTGGCGCTTTAGCCTGGATTATATTCATGAAAATCTGAGTAACAATAATTTGATCAGCCTTACTTTTAAAGACAACATCACTACCTCCACGCCCACTAATTACGTCATGGAGTATGATGCTCAGGATAGACTGATCCGTCGATCATCCACCTCTGCAAGTTTAGGCTTGGAGACGGTATCTTACTTTTTTAATGAGTAGGCATCTGCGACGTGTATTAACTGATAGCAGACAGCTTCGCAGACTTTTTTGGCCTGGCTTCTTTAGCATTGATCTCAGGCCAAAAAGTCTGCGGCTCTACGTATCGCTACGCTTCTAAACGGATTGCCACATAGCTAGTCAGTCTGCCTATGTTCTGGCACTCAAGCCAGCAGCCAGTAACTGTTCAAGGTTGAGTTGATTACCGTAGGTTGCGGTACGTTCGCCCTTGTATTTTCCAGATGCGCGACAACTTTACCAATGGCTTCCTTAGAGGTTTCGATGCCATGTGCCGTATTTGCCAGCACCTGGTGGCTCCGTAATGAGGGGATATGCCGCTGAGCCAGCCGAACCGTTTCCTGCGGGGGAAATAACAGGTCTTTTTCGCCCAGTACCAGATGAACGTCTGTGCTCAGACGCTGCAGCTCTTCCTTGCTCAACGGTGCCGGATAGTCTCCCCGAAACTTGTGATTTTTCAAGGCGTAGAGCAGGTATTGACGGATCAGATGCCGATATACAGGCGGAACGGTATGCGTGGGTAAACAGAAAATAGCCGCGTTCAGAAACGAGTTGAGTGTTTCCTGAGTGGGCCAGAGCATGGGTAACAGATTGTAATATAAATTTGGGAACGACGACGAGAAGGGCTGGATACCGGCCGGGTTCAGCAGTATCGCTTTCTCAATCCGGTCGGGTGCAGCCAGGCACAACTTAAGGCAGATCAGCCCGCCCAGCGAGGCTCCGGCAATAGTGGTGTTTTGCAGACCGAGTCCATCCAGCACTTCGGCGGCCCAACGCCCGTAGGCATCCGTTTTTATGTCGGGGCACTCCCCGTCGCTCAGGCTCGGCTGCCCGTTCACCTCTACGATGTAATACCGATAGCGTTCCCGAAGGGGAAGCAGCGCATTATCCATATCCCAGAACAAACCGCAGGTACGGGCACCGGGAAAAAAGACGATCGTTTTAGCCTCTGTCAGGTGCAGGTTAGCGCCCCATACCCGTGTCATGCCGAATGAAGTCAGCACCGTAATCCGCTCGTACGAAAACCCGTTCAGTGCTTCTATTTTCTGATTCCAGTGCTCCAGAAAGGTGACGGCTTCGGCCGGATTTTTAAACGTCGATACACGGTGAGTTCTCATACGGAGTGTTTGTGGGTTAATGTAGGATAACAACTCAAAACTATCCGTGATAAACCAGATCAGGTAGGCGAAACCGATAGCAGGCAGGTCTGGGGCAACAACTGGCCTGTTCAGCTTGATAATTGGGCAATCGCCGTCAAATACGTTCGAGCAGATTCAGAAATTCCTGCTTCTTATTCCGTGATACCGGAATGTTTTTGTTGTTGGCCATGATTACCTCCCCCCCGTCACCCCGGATGTATCTCTGCACGTACCGCACGTTGATCAGGTAGCCATGATGTACGCGGCAAAACCCTTTGCTTTCGAGCACATCTTCGACTTCTTTCAACGTTTTCGAAATTAAAACGGCTTTCCCGTTCGTCAGAAAGAAATGCGTATAACCGCCGTCGGATTCGCAGTAGTAGATCTCTTCACTTTGCAGAATTTGCAGACCTTCCATGGTGGGCAACGCAATGCGGTCGCCGGTCTTCTGCCGGTTCAGGTAAGCCACGAACTCGTCGACCTGAGAAGTCGACCGGGTTGGCAGAGCTTCTTCGGCTTTTGAAATCGCCTGCCGCAGTTCGTCCTTATCGATGGGTTTCAGGATGTAGTCGAGCGCATTATGCCGAATCGCCTGAATCGCGTATTCATTGTAGGCCGTCGTAAAAATGACCCGAAAGCCTGTAAACTGGCAGGCCTTGAGCATATCGAACCCACTCATCCCCGGCATTTCAATGTCCAGAAACACTAAATCGGGGTGATGAAGATTAACAGCCGCTACGCCCTCCGGGCCGTCGCTACAGGATGCCAGTAACGTAATCTGAGGACAGTACTTAGCCAGCAACAACGCCAATACGTCGCGGCAGTGTTTTTCATCGTCTACCAGAACAGCAGTCATGAGAACGGTAATTTTAAGGTAAAAGATACGCTGGTTCCGGCCGCTACTCCGTCGGCCAGGTATTGATCAACTATATCGATGCGGGCGTTAGCGCCGTACATTTCGTTTACAAGCTGCAACCGCTCCTCCATCAGCTTAACGCCTTCGGCTTTGTGACCCGACAGCGGATTGGGACGTAGCTGAGCCGCGGCTACCCGCCCGATGCCATTGTCGTTGATTTCGATAATCAGGTTTCCGGCCTGCTGCCGACACGTAATCTGCAACTTCGGCGCTCCGCCCTTCATCGGCAACAGTCCGTGCCAGATCGCATTTTCAACGTAGGGATGCGTAATGAGCGGGGGCACATGAATGGTATCCAGATCAAGGTCCGGCCGGACCTCAAACACAACGTCAAATTTTTTGTCACAACGCAGTTGTTCCAGTTCCAGGTATATTTCCAGCGCTTTAAGCTCTCTGCGCAACGATACCCACTCGGTTTTCGAGTTATCGATTACCTGCCGCATCAGCCGCGAGAACTTGGTGAGCAGATCGGACGCTCGTTCCATATCCTGCTGCAGAATAAAGCTGTTAATCGACGTCAGGCTATTGAAAATAAAGTGCGGGTTCATCTGCATCCTGAGCGCCAGCAGTTTTGTTTCGGCCACCCGCCTGTTGGTTTCCATCAACTGCCGCTCGGCGTTCTGATACGCCTGCTGCACGTCTACCTGCCTGATCTTCTGCGCGCACAAAGCCGCTACGGTCGTCAGGATCTTCAGGTGCCGGGGCTGAAAGAAATTCCGGGCTGGATGTTCGGCATCAATAATGCCCAGTACCTGCCCTTCCCACACAATCGGTACGGTAATTTCGGACAAACGAACGGCATCATCCGGTATATACCGACGATCGAGGGACGTATCGCCAATCACCTCGGGTTGACCTGATAGGGCTACCGATCCCACAATTCCTTTTCCCAGCGAAATCTCGATCGGCTGCAAAATAGTGTATGACTGGGGGCTTTTAGGTCCGTGAGCCGCTTTCTGCACCAGCATCCCACGCTCCTGGTCAAGCCAGTACACCACACAGTCGACAAAATTGAGTCGGCTGATGCAGTTTCTGGCTACATCCCAGAGTACCTCGTCGATGGTCGTTTGGGTAATAAGCGAGGTCGCGAAAAAGGTAATGGCCCGTTCCGCTTCCAGCTCTTCTGCCAACGCCCGACAACTCGGTGGCTTACTGGGGATAGCCATGGGGTGTTCAACTGCTTTTCTCATTCATATAGGTCGACAATCGTTTTGCAGCCTTCCAAAAGCCTACCGATTACTAAAAGGTGAGGCAATCCGCAAAGTTGACGGCGGGTTAAGCCGCCACGTTGGTAGCAACTACGCAAAACAGAGCTTAACTTGAAAGCCCAAATAAACAGTACGTGATTTTTGGCTGATAACTTCCGCAAAACAGATTAGTCCTGACATCCTGTATTCGGAATTACGTCCGTCTCTAGCTGCTTAACTCCTAGCCTGGTATTTGCTTGAAAAATCGATTCAGCTTTATTCTGTTTCTTTTAGGGCTCGTTTCGGGGCAGCCGCCGGGGCTCAGGGCACAACCGGTTACGCTGCGCCCAAACGTCAGCAGTTCATCGCCTTCGTCCGCTCCCTGGTTTCAGCACCTCACGCTACGTCAGGGGCTGGCGACTAATTTTGCGACCTCAATCACGCAGGACAGCCTGGGCTTCATCTGGATCAGTACGGTCAGTGGCCTGACCCGCTTCGACGGAATGCGTTGTCGTACCTTCGCCCGGCAGGCGGGAAATTCCCGTTCGTTGTCGCACCGCATTGTCCGCTCGTTATTCACGAGCCGGAATGGCACCTTATGGGTGGGTGCCCAACACGGCTTAAATCGCTTCGACCCACTTGCCCAGCAGTTTCAGCGCTATTCGTTTCCGAAGTTAAGCCCGGATCAGCAGTTTATCCGCGTCATCACCGAAAGTGCAAACGGTATGCTCTGGTGCGGCACCAAAGGCGGAGTCGTTCGCGTCGATCCAGCTACGGGTAGCGCGCAGGCTATTGCCATACCCGCTGATTCAAGTTCGCGGGAGGGGGCCAACTCCGTTCGGGCGCTGCTGATGGATGGGCCGTTGCTCTGGATTGGTACTCAGGCCGGGCTTTATAGCTTTAACTGGCAAACCAAACGCCTGTGCTGCTACCGGCACAACCCGGCAGCAGCCTTGTCGCTGCCGGAAGATTACATCACCTCACTGGCTAAAAATCCACGTACCGGCGCCCTGCTGGTGGGTACGACGAGTGGCCATGTCGGTATTTTCCACCCGTCAACGAATCAGTTTGCCAAGCTACCGCTAGCCGCAACCAATCAGGGCGCGGCCTATCTGCTGTTCACAAGAAAAGGCGATTTGTGGGTGGGTCTGGGCAGCGGTGGTTTGCATCAGTATAACGCCCCAAAAAACCGGTTCACTACGTACCAGAACGACGAACTTAATCCGCGCAGCCTCGGCTCCAACTCTATAAAGGGCTTATTTGAAGACCGGAGCGGAGTAATCTGGGCCATTACCGACGATGCGGGCGTGAGCTGGTTTAATCCAACGGTCGAGAAGTTTCATTCCGTATTCGATGAGGTCTCGTACCGTCCGGCTTCATCACTGGGTCTGGATGCCGCCAAGCTATCCATCGATTCCAGAAACTGCCTTTGGGTGTCCACGCGCGATGGAGTGGTGTGGATTGACCCGACAACCCAGGCCTATCGGTTGTACCGCCATGACCCGGCAAATCTTAACAGCCTAAGCACCAATTTTTTATACAGCATTCTGGCCGACGCCCAGGGGTACGTATGGGCGGGCAGCCCAAAAGGGCTTACCCGCTTCCATCCGCCCACCAATACGTTCGAGCGCATTCGGTACGTAAGTGGCCTGACCAATGCCGTGCGGCCTGCTCGTCCGGCGGGCACCACGTATCAGGAAACCGCTGGCGAACAGGTGTTCACGATCATCCAACACCCCGACGGTCGCATATTTATGGGTACGAATGAAAAAATAACTATTTACGACCCCAAAACCCGCCAGTTCCGGCACCAGTATAACGACGAACGCATTCGAAAACTTCCCGGCAAAAATTACAATACCCTATACGTCGATCGCCATAACAATTTGTGGGTAGGTGGCTTAGGTCCCGTCTATAAGATCAGTCCCGATCTGCGCCTGCTGACCCAATACGTTTATAAGGAAGACGACCCGAACAGCCTGCCCGATGAGGGCGTCACGGGCTTTGCCGAAGATAGTTTTGGCTATATGTGGATGGCTACCGACAATGGCCTCGCCCGGTTGGACGAACGAACCGGCCGGTTCGTGACCTTTACCACCCGCGACGGCCTGCCGAGTAACGATACAGCCGCTTTGTTAACGAAGGGCGACACATTATGGGTTAGCACCAGTCGGGGCCTGGCCTGCGTAGACACCCGCCGACTGCGGCTGACGAAGTTCGACGAAGCCGATGGGCTGCCTTCGTCCGAGTTTGAATCGAATTCGATGGTTCAGGATGCAGCCGGACGGATTTATTTCGGGGCTATGCGCGGGCTGGTCTACGTACAGCCCGATAAGATTCGCCCGAATCGCTTTGTGCCACCCGTGTTTGTCACCTCATTCCGGGTAAACGATCAGGAGTTTCTGCAAGGGCCAGCAGGAAATCCGGAAACCATCGTTCTGGATTACACCCAGAACGGGTTTACGTTCGATATGGCCACGCTCAGCTTCGACAATCCGGCGGGAAATCGCTATGCCTATCGGCTCGAAGGCTTCGAAGATCGGTGGAACGAGGCCGGTGACCGGTCATTTGCCAGTTACACCAACGTACCGCCCGATCGGTACGTACTGCACATTATTGGGTCCAACAACGACGGGGTCTGGAACCGACAGGGCTACCGCTTACCCATTGTTATTACGCCCCCCTTCTGGCAAACCTGGTGGTTCCGGATTGCCGTTCTTTGTTCGCTTGTTGCCGTTACGGTGGCAACGGCCCGTTGGCGGGTACGGCGGCTCGTGCGCGAACAACAGGAAAAAAGCGAACTGCGCGAACGGATTGCCGCGTCGGAGATGAAAGCGCTACGGTCGCAGATGAATCCGCACTTTCTCTACAACTCCCTGAATGCCATCCGGTTGTTTGTGCTACAGAACGACAGCGACAACGCCGACAAGTATCTGGTGAAGTTCTCGCGGCTCATGCGGCTTATTCTCGACAACTCCCGCCAGGAATGGGTAACCCTGGCCAGTGAACTGGAGCAGTTACAGTTGTATCTGGAACTTGAACAACTCCGGTTTGGCAACAAATTCGATTTCTCAGTGGATGCCGCCCCTACCTTGGATAAAGAGCACACGTCAATTCCGCCGATGATTATTCAGCCCTATATCGAAAACTCGATTCTTCACGGGATGGCGCATAAGAAAACACGGGGCCACATTCAGGTGTGTATAAAACCGATGAACGACGGACTGGAATGCATTGTCGATGATGATGGGGTAGGCCGAAAACGAGCGGGTGAGTTAAAGAGCAAAATGGTGTCGTCGCACCGAAGCGTAGGGCTCAAAGTAACCGAAGAACGGCTCCAGCTCATCAGCCAGCGCAGCGGCAAAGAAACCCGCGTAACGGTACTCGATAAGATGGATGCGGCCGATGAGCCAACCGGCACTAAAGTAATCATCCTCCTGCCTGTGATGCCGGTATAAAAACGAGTCTGGCAATTGTGCCAGACTCGTTTTCTCATTGCAGGATATTCTAGGTTATACGTATTGTCCTTAAGGCTGTACGCTAATAACACTAATCTTGTAGTCGTACGGCTTGGTATCAACCAAAGCAGCATTAGCTACGTTAAATTCTTTTTCTTCGGTTACATACCCGTCTGCATTGAGTGTGTAGTTGTGGAAACGATCAAACTGGATTTGGTTACCGGGAAGCTTTTTCTGCGTAATGCGCTTCACCAGGTGCTTACTCGACTTGCCGAAAATTTTCAAATATGTGTCGGGGAGGTTCGCCCAGCTAGGGTTCAAGGCAGTCCGATCGTCCAGAATTGGATCGCTGACGGGCTGATTATACGCGAACGTTACTTCGTTAGAAGCGGCTCCATTTGCGCCATACGAAGTAACTTTGGCTAAATCGCCTTCCGCGTTGAAGCTATAATCAGTACGTTCGGCCCCGTTGCTTTTGTTGGCGCGCGTCTTCAACTGGCCTTTGTCAGTATACTTGTACACCCAGTTTTTCTCGTTGACCACCGTGCCAGAACTATAATAGCTGTACGTTACGTGCTTCGATTCATAGCAGCGACCGGTATTTACGTCAATCTGATACGTATCCTCCTGCCCAACTTTGTTGCCATCGTATGCCGTGGCTTTAATCGACAGAAAGCCATAATTATACTCCGTCCGGTTGTAGATGTTTGCGTACGTACCGGGGCCATACGTCACTTTCTGGAGTTTACCATCGGCGAGATAAGTCAGCGTTGCCTGCCCATGCTTAACCAATTGATATTTCTTTGGCAGGCCCGGCGATATAATGTCTTTCGCGGATTCGGTTGACGAGGACACTGGTTTATCGGGTGTAACCAGGTTATTTTCCTGACAAGAGAGCAGGCCGAACGATGCAACGAACCCAACGATTGTAATACTCTTTTTGAATAAGGTATTCATTAGTACTTGTTGTTGTTTTGGTAAAGAAGATTGTGAATAACGCTGCAAAGTTGGCGGCTAGTCGAACAGGCATCCAGCCGTAACCAATAGCCAGTAGGTTTAGCTGCATAACGTGTTTCCCCTCGCTCATAACTGGTAAATTCAATCATTCTTTCGGCACGCGAGTGCACTAAAACGGCTGTCAATTCTCTGGAATAGCCTTTTTTCGCTTTTTTAACTGTGTTAATTGACAGCTATACCGCAGAGACTACTCGTTGTGTTCGGAATGCTACTAGCTGTTAAGTAGCACTCGCCTACGAATCGGGTGGGCGGTACCTTTAGCGTGTACAATCTAGATTATTCCCAACGCCCTCTTTTTCAACCAAAACCGGAATGGAACGGGTAATTTCGTCGCTTCTGGCCGGCCTGTGCGCGGCTCCTCTGTTTTACTTCGCAGCGGCCTGGCTCCTGAAAGCCGCCAACCAGGAAACGGGTGGCCCCGACGATCGCCTGGCCGTAGCGTATCTCAGTACCTTTGGCGGGTTTGCAGCCATGATTATCGGCTTTTTCCTCGTTGGCTTCGTTACGTATCGGTTTCTCAGCCCGCACTACCTGCGTATCGTTCAGCTTGCGGATGCCATTGCCCTCGTTGGCTGGATCATTGTTTACATGAATTACGCCGACCAGCAGCCCCAACGCTTAGACTACGGTGATTACCGACCCGTATTGGAAGTCGAATTACGGGCTACGAACGCGCTGCTGGGCGGCAGGTCCATTGACTCGCTACTTACCCTGGATTTTAGCGGAGGTACAGACGTAAATTCTCCGCATCCCGAGCAAATTCGCCACGAGGCCGACGCAACAATCCTACCCTGGGAGACAACGCCGATCGAGGTAAATCAATGGGGAATACGGGCGTTTCTGCACAACCAACCGATGCTGTTTCCATTGAATCTGCCGCGCCGTCCGGCTCAATCAACAGACTGGTCAAATTGGCAGAAGCCCGTTCAATACCAGGATTACATACTACCGGAAATGGCCAAGCTTGGCCTATCGCTACGGTATCGCTTCCGCCTGATTCCGTACGGTCAGCCTTAGGTTTTCCCTATAAATCGGGTTATTTGTTGCCAAATGAGGCTAACCAGAAGATGAGGGACAGGAAACCCGCGAGCACGCCCACCACAATCAGCATCCACTTCAAAACCGGCATAAACGGCCATTTAGTCGCCAAAAACAGGACGGCGATGCAGCTACCGACAAATAGGGTCATCAGACCTAAGCCAACAAACATGATATAACCGCTGCCCACGCCCGAATTACGACTATCGCCATAGTCAATGCCCCCGCAGAGACAGGCAGGCACCAGCATAATTCCAATGCCCCCGGCCAGAATGATACGTGCCAACACCCACCAGGGGCTGCCGGGTGCCCAGGCTAAAGAAACAAAGGAAAGCAGAACGCCCACTATGGGCAGAAACCAGCCGATGTGTTCGAGCTGCAGATTACCAGCCTCAGTAGCGGGCTGATTTCGGAACACTAGCAAGGCCGTTATGGCCAGCATCAGCAGCCAGACCAGCTCCGGGCCTAACGAATAGGCAGCAATACGATTCATATTCTCAATAAATAGATTGATTGATGGTTAGCCATTCCTGCAAACCACTGACGACACATACGGTGATGGCCAGCAGCCCACCTCCCAGCATGACAAGACCAAGCGCACCACGAAGCAACCAGCTGCGCCGGGAACCCGGCTGCGTTTCGTCCAGTTCTTCGGGCACATACGTAAGCCGGGTTGTGGTGCCTTCGCTCAGTTGAACCCAGCGCCTTGACTGCATACTGACATCGACCTCATGGGGTGACCCGGCGGCATCCAGGAACATACAGCGAACGTAGTGGTTTTCCAGTTCCCCCAGTAAGCCGGGGTCTTCCCTTCGGAATTTCGTAAGCACGGTTGCCGTTACAGTGAGGCCGCTGCTCCTGAGGTCGCGTCCTTCATACCATAGATACCAGCCAACCAGCGTACAGACTACGCCAATAACAAAGCCGCCAAAGGCGATGAGCAGGGGAATGATAGAGATAGAGGATGTCATGAGATTTGCCGGTCGTTCAATCAAAGTTGCCGATCCTCTCTTTCGAATACCAGCCCCAATCCGTAACTGGCGGAGTTGGCGTAATAACTCGCGGAATCTATGGATAACCGGTTCCTGGTCATTTCACGAGCCTGGCTGCCTGTTATTGCCCCAAACCCGCCAGCTGTTGATTCGTGATAGGTCAGGCCCGGCACATAGGCTACGTTTGTAACGTGCCGCCGAGTAACGATGAGCGGACGTAATAACCGACAACCCTGATGAAAATTATAACGATAGCCAACTGGATTCTGGTGGGTGTATACGGCGCTCTGCTCCTGTTTACCCTCGTAAATATCAGTCGTCCCGGCAACGATGCAGCCGGCCGGGGGATGGAATCCGGATTCGTTTTTATCGGGTTTCTGCTGCTGGCGGCACTTGTTGGCTTGAACCTTCTCCCGTACCGGGCGGCCCGAATAACCGCTTTAGTAGTGGCAAGCTTACCCCTGCTGATCGTTCTCTACAACCTGATTTCGGATCAGCTGACCTCAGCCCACCAGCCACAGCCGGACGATACGAATACACCTGACCACCAAGCGTAATTAGCTGCATAGAGTATTGTCACTCAACACCTGTTCACTACCATGATTTGGCTATTCAGATTCGGCGCAGCTATTGATTGTTTAGGTGTATTGATCACCTGCTGGATTCTCCTATCGCCCGAGATCAACCGCCCTAAGCAGTTGAGCAATAAACAACTCTTCGGGCTTGCGTGGCTAGGCGTAGGGTTGGTGGGGTTCTCGTTCTATCTAAAGAACTGCCATTACCAGACCACAGCCACGGCGCTGGTCTGGCTGCCGGGTCTTCCTCTGCTAGCCAGCGGCTTGCTGCTGGTTAGAACGCTGACGACAAAGTCAACCTGGTAAGATAAATCAGGCATTGTTTCGCATTAATTGCCATGAGTATAAATAAAAAGGCTGACACTAGGCTCCTATGGGGTACTAACGTCAGCCTTTTTTGTTCGTGGTGTGTAAAGCTTTCTTGTCTGCGTAGTGGGTCAAAAGACACAGCACCATCAATCCATTGTTTACCAATAGAATACTTCAGATTTAATCCACAATCATCTTTACTCGTGTGGCCAGCTATTTTTCAAATGATATGCGATGCTACGTTCGCGCCACTGCATCAGTTCATGCGCTGCTTCAGGAGTTTGTACTACCCGGTGCGTTCAGGTATTTAATCAGTGCTTTAAACGTTAAGGGCGCATCGTCCCCTGCGGCAAAGATCTCGGCGTAGCGGTCGATGAGTTCACGAAACACCAGGCGTTGGGGGCCCGTAACGGCAGGGTCGGCACCGCACTCCAGCAGAAGCTGACAAACATCCCACAGCTCCAGGCGGGCAGCAGCCAGCAAAGCCGGATGCCCCGCCAGCCAGCCCGTTGCCGTTGGTGGATACACGGCATTCGGATCGGCACCGTGTGCCAACAAGAGTTTAATTTTTTCCAGCCGGTCTTTATTGTAATCCATGACGGCAAACAGAATCGGCGTGGGCTTATCCTGCATTCGGCTGGCGTTCGGGTCAGCGCCGTGCTTGAGAAACCACGCCAGCAACCAGGCCGGGCAGTCGCGACTGACCAGTGCGTGCGTGGGCGAACGTAACGTATCGTTGGTTTGAATGGTCGCTCCTTTGGCCAGCAGAAGGGATAAATAAGGGATTACCCCGTCGGCGCTATCGCCCCCGCGCAGGGCCGCAAAGTCGAGTAACGTAACGTGATCGGTTCCGCTCCCGTTTATTACTGGCACAGGCTGTGCTAACAACGTTTGTACGCGAGCCAGGTCCCGGCTTGCGATTGCCTGGGCGATCTGGCGTCGCTGGGCATCCCGGAAATAATACGTACCGTAAAACCGACCATCTTCTTCCAGTCTGGTTTGGCGGGCCGAAAATCCCTGGCCGATCAGTTCAACAAGTCCGGCCAGGAGGGGCAACAACAGCAGGACAAACACGCCAAGTCGTGTAACGTGAAATGAAAGACAGTTTACACCGACCAGCACAGCCAGTACGATAAATCCGAAGAGAAGGTAAGCCGTCGCCAGGCCCCGACCCGCAGCATCGGTGTTCGACGGATTCATCGCCAGCGTACTGTACGCAAGCAGAATTCCGTAACTAGCCAGCAGTAACCAGTTGATAAGGGCGATGAGTTTCATACGTAACGGCTCCATGACAGGACGGGCCCACCTGAGCGAAGGCAATTAGTTGGTAATAGCAATTCGATACATACACCGGCGGCTACTGGTAATTGCGCTACCCGCCAGAAACGGGTCGTCGGCCGTTACGTTCTTTTCCGAGTCAACGAGTAAATCCAACGCATTGAACCGCTGTAAAGGCCCTTTGAAATACGATTCCGGAATGGTGAATGTCCCTTGCCCCGACCCGACATGGGTACTGAGATAATCGGCATCGTCGGCGCTGCCCCGCTCATACTGCACATGGCCCCAGGGGTCGACCAGCATGCTGCTCTTAGAGACTTTCAACTCGGTTACGGAGCTTTCCCCCTGCCAATTTTTCCACTGAGTCACAAACCAATTGTGGGGCTCCAGCCCTTGCCACTGTAAACTGAGTGATTGCTGTTTTGAGTGCTTTACTGGCGGAGAAAAAAGCCCCGCTGTGAGCTCGGCCTGCGTTTCAATGGTTCCAACTTTATATTCTTTACCGTCCGTAAGCGCAACAGTAACCGTATACGCAGCATCGGCTTCGACAGCCACCTCCGAATCGACGAGTTGATAGTACGGGTAGGCCCCGTAGTAATTCGATGAACCGTTGTTGAGCCACAGCGGCTTGCCATTTATTTTCAGTTGGATATCCCGATTGGCAACCAGTTTATTGTTTTTATCGCGGATGAAGCCCTCAACCGATTCGGTTAAGGTGCCTCCGTAGCTCATGGAACGGCTAATGACCACATTTACCCGTAACAGCGAAGGATCGACCACGGCCCCGGTTGATAACGATGACGTACTACAACGCATAAACAATACGCTGAACGGAATGACTAAACCCCGAAACACAAGACGCAGGCGATACGACATGGCTTCTCATAGCTAACTGCTGACCTACTTCTGGTCAATGATTATTCATCGACAGCGTAAAAGTATAGATACAGGAAGCCCTCACCCAGCCCAACTTAACAGCAGGCCGGTTTCAACACATAACTAGCAGCGACGGGCTTGTTTGCGGTAGAACCAAAACCGGATGTGGTCAATCACTGATAAAGCCAGGCAGTACCAGTAGCTGACGAATAGAATGAAGTCTTATTTATTCAGGAGAGCCATTACGGCTTCGTCGCCCACTACGGCTTGAGCGGGCCGGGGGTGTTCAGCGTTGAAAACCTGAAGCGCGGAGGGCTCTAGTACCGTGTTCGAACCTTCATCAATCTGCCCGTCTTTTAAGGCCTTGCCTAAATCGAGATTGAGGTGCTTCGCCAGAAACCGATATGCTGCGGCCCGTTTGCTGGGGCCATAATCATGCCCTTCGGTTGGCAGATGAACGTTTTCGACACGGTCGGTAGCTTCGTAATAACCGTAAATAGTACGAACGTACGGGTACTCAACATCGGGCGTATTTTTAGTCCAGTCTTTTCCATCAGACACCAGCAGCAACGGCCGGGGAGCCGCCAGCGCGGCCAGTTCTACGTTACTGGTCTGATGCGTTAGTCGTTTGTGAATGGGCATTCCGCTTTCGCAGGTACAGCCGCCAAAAAAGTGCGCCGACACCATGACTACCGGTACCGAGACTTTTACCCGCGAATCCAGCGCCGTTAACAGGAATGTCTGCGTGCCGCCACCCGATTCGCCGGACACCCCGACGCGCGCTGGGTCAACCTCGGGCAGGCTGGTCAGGAAATCGAGTGCCCGGATACTGTTCAGTGTTTGCAGTTTCAGCGCCTGCGGCAGTTTATGCGAGCACTGCTGCGAATCACCGTAGCCGATCATGTCGAACACGAACACGGCGGCTCCCATTCGGGCTAAGGTAGCACACCGCTGCTGGGTTTGCTCCATAAACCGGGCATCTTGTTTGGGCGCGTGCCCGTGTGGACAAAGCACCCCCGCCAGTTTACCTGTTTTACTGATGGGACGATACAGGTTTCCCGTCACAAAAAAGCCGGGTATGCTTTCGAACGCTACGTTCTCGACGGTGTAGCCGTTCATGGTACGCAGACTGTGCCGTATCGGCCGAAGGGGAGCAAAAACGGGTTTGTCGGGCAAGGTCATTCCGTCGCGTAGTCCCTGCCGAATCAGAGCGGCCCGCTTCTCCCAGGTTGCCCGGTCGTGGTAAGTACGCGCAAACGAACGTAACGAATCGGCCCCCTGCGCTTCGGTGAAATAAGCCCCCTGGCATAAATCAGGCCGATCGGGATTGGGTTGAGCCAGGGCGGCAAGAGACGCGAACAGGCAAACTACAGAACCAGCGAGCCGGGTTTTCATGAGCGAACAGAAGGGGCTAAATATAAACGGGTTAGGAACAGGGATACATATTCATAAAGACGGGCCCCTCGCGAAGTTACCTGTTCAGACTCCGTTGATTCGGCCTATACGTAACTGAGCCGCCCCGGCCGTTGATCAACAGCTGAAGCGGCTCAGTTATTCGTAATGACTTAATTAGTTCTTTACCTGCACCGGCAGGTCTTCCAGTTGAGCGTAGCCGAGTTTCCAGCTATCATCAGCCTGTTTTTTCCAGACGAAGATAAAATTACCTTCGCCGAAACCGCGGGGGCGGTTGGGGCCATCGGGCAACACGTCTACCGAAAATGTACCGGCCTGATACGCCGTTTGGGCGTCGACGGTCGAACTCACTACGTTGGTTTTCAGATCGCTAATGGTTGGCAGGGTTTCGCGCACCCATTTCTGCGATACCTCCGATTTTCCGTTGAAGTGTACGTCGCCCTGCAAAAAGTTGACGTCTTCGGCCAGGAATGAGATAACCTTATCCGATTCCTTGTTATTCCAGGCACCAATAAACTGCTTGTTAAGGTCGTCGATAACGGCCGGATCGGCCGGTTTTGAGCATGACGAAAACAGTGCTGCCATGAGCAGCAGTGATACGATCGGTTTCATAAGATTGAACGGTTTGAAACTAGTGAATGATTTACACACTGCGTGTTTACCCGGAAACCGGCTGGCTAACCGGGTAAACACGTTTGTTAAGCCTTACCAGCTCTTACGCCGGTATTCGGACGTAGGGTATGGCGTTGAGGGATCGCCGTACGTATCGTTCGGCAAGAAGAGGGCGTTCGTAGTATAGGCAGCCGCCACCTGGGGGCTATACGCCGTTGCCATTGGACTAGGCGCAGCAACCGCGGCAGGTGCAGGAGTAGGCGCAGCGGCCGCTTTCGCTACTGCCGGCCGGGGAGCGGCTATGGCTGGTGCTGATTTATGCGAAGCGGCTTCCTGACGGGCCAGAGCGGCTTCGCGCCGGGCTTCAGCGGCCTCCCGTTCAGCTGCGGCTACCCGAGCCGCAGCCTTCTTCCGGTTATCGACCCCTTTCCCAATGGCATACCCGGCTGCAGTCCCGGCTACCCCGCCAATAACACCACCTACTACGCGGTTGCGTTTGTTGATAATGGCTCCGGCGGCCCCGCCGGCAGCACCGCCAATCACGGCTCCTTTTGCCTGTGGGCTCCAGCGTCTACCAAACTGAGCCTGAGCTGATTGCATAAGTGTAGTGGTTACAATCAAGATTAGTACTACACTGTTTATGGCCTTTTTCATAGTTGTCTTTGTTTTACTAGTGGACTATTAGCGTGAACTGGTTCTTTGACAGTTGCCTAATCGAAAGGTTTATTCAGCGGTCATTCACTAAACAACCATTAACGAGACAAGCGAATTGATTGTTTGTTCCTGACCGGTTCTCCGCAGCGCGCTTTTTTAAGATGTCGAGCACTTTGCTTACTCAAAATCAGGCTCCTGTCACGTAACGTCCCCCGTCCTCATTTATCACATCCGGGCCGGTGTACTATCAATTGTTAGCGGCCCCGACGTCCTTACCTTTTGGTTAAAATACCGTTAATGAACCAAACAGTCTGGCCGGTTCAGCGTAGTTAATAGCGGAATTACCCCATCACCTATGTCGCTTTTAATTCTTGTCCGGCACGGACAGTCGCAGTGGAACCTGGAGAACCGCTTCACCGGAACGGTTGATACGCCCCTGACGAAACTAGGTCGGCACGAAGCCCGCGAAGCAGGGGTTCTGCTGAAACCCGACCGATTCGCCATTGGCTTTACGTCCGTCTTGCAGCGAGCCATCGAAACCATGGACATCATCCTACACGAAACCGGCCAGACCGACTTGCCGATTGAACGTAGCGCAGCACTCAACGAACGCATGTACGGCGATTTGCAGGGCATGAATAAAACGGAAGCCGAAGCGCGTTTTGGAGTTGAACAGGTCTTTCGCTGGCGTCGGGGTTATGCCGACCAGCCCCCTAACGGCGAAAGTCTGGCGGATACGTACCAGCGGGTCATCCCTTATTTTGACACAACGATTCTGCCTCATTTACAACAGCAGGACAATGTCTTACTCGTTGCCCATGGCAATAGCCTGCGATCGCTGATGATGCGGCTGGAGTTGATATCCCCCGCCGATATTGAACGGGTTGAGCTGGCAACGGGTATTCCCCGGAGGTACGAATTTGATCCCGAAACGGGTTTATTTGAGTTAAAACCGCACTAGTGATGCATTTTTCGACGTCTTTCGTTGTTACAGCAGACAAGTAAAAAATAAACGTATGAAAGCCGTTGTTTTAAGTGATTGGGGTGGTGTCGAGAATTTTGCCATCCAGGACATAGCTAAGCCTGCGATCCAGGCATCGGACGTATTGGTGCAGGTAAAAGCGTTTGGGGTCAATCCGGCCGATTTTAAAACCCGGACCGGCACGACGCCTTATTCCAAAAACTATACTCATCCTATTATTCTAGGTTGGGACATCGCCGGTGAAGTCGTAGAAACAGGCTCCGACGTAACGGAATTCAAACCAGGCGATGCCGTCTATGGTATGGTCAACTTCCCGGAGCCGGGCCATGCCTACGCCGAGTACGTTGCCGCTCCGGCCGCCCATCTGGCCCACAAACCCGCCGAACTTTCGTTTGAGCAGGCGGCAGCCGCTCCGCTGGCGGTGCTCACCGCCTGGCAGGCTTTGACCGAACATGGGCATTTGCAGGCAGGCGAAAACGTGCTGGTTCAGGCCGCTTCGGGTGGCGTGGGGCATCTGGGTGTTCAGTTAGCCAAAGCGCTGGGTGCTTACGTAATCGGCACGGCCTCAACTAAAAACGAAGCGTTCGTCCGATCCTTGGGCGCAGATGAATTCATCGACTACACCCAGACCAACGTTGAAGAAGCGGTATCGGAGGTCGATCTGGTTTTCGACACAGCCGGTGCAGACACCATCTTCACCTCGGCGAAGGTGCTTAAACCGAACGGGCGCTTAATTTCGATTGCCTACGGAGCCATGGATAAAGTACTGGAGGTTCGGCCGGACATCCAGGCGGAGCGTATTCTAGTACACACCAGCGGTAGCGATCTGACTAAAATCAATCAACTGATTTCGGACGGAAAGCTGGCCATTGAAGTCAGCGAAGTGCTGCCCGCCGACAAAATTGGCGACGCCCACCAGCGGCTGGAAAGTCGCCGGACTACGGGTAAAATCGTCTTGACGTTCTAGTTTTTAAAATCTGTGAATCCCGTAAAAAGCTGACGAAAAGCAGGCGGTTTTTTACGGGATTTTGTAGGTCATCGCGCTTCAAAATAGGTTTATTCATAAAATAATACCTACGAATTGGATTTTCCCGCTGGCTCGAAGCGCGTTTGTTCATATAACATTTCTTCATAGAGGGGCGTTCTGTGATTGTACTACCTCTTACTGCCGTTTATCGGAACGGTATTTTGTAGACTCATTCAGTTCATTTAACACGCACTCAACGTATGGACAATCAAGGTTTTTTTAGAACGCTACGGCAAACAGTCGCCACGGCATTAGTAGGTTCAGCGACGCTGCTGATCGGTTGTACCGGCACCGAAGACCCTCAGCCATCGGGCACGGGTACAACGGGCCCTGGCTCAACAACGACAACCCCAGGATCGGGTACAACCACAACACCAGGCTCAGGCACAACCACGACACCGGGCTCGGGCACAACTACTACGCCAGGCACCGTGGTAGCGAGTGTAGACTACATTAAGGCGAAAGGAAATCTGACCTTTCTGGCAGCTGCCATTGCACAGGCGGGCCTAACGGCTGACCTCAACAAAGCCAACATAACCATACTGGCCCCCTCGGATGATGCGTTCAAAGCTGCGGGTTTTGCCAGCGTTGCGGCTGTAAGCGCAGCACCAGCGGCTGATCTTCGCCGAATCCTGCAATACCATGTGATCGGCTCCCGAATTGACCTGTCGTCTATTCCGACAGTGACTACATATTACCAGACTACATTAAGTGACAGCCGGGTATATGTTACTAAAGTAAGCAATAGCGATGTAAGCTTCAACGAATCAAAGGTGATCGAAGGTGACATTCCAACGACGGGAAGTACAATTCATATTATTAATAAGGTACTTACTCCGCCTTCGCGAAGCTCAAGCGATGTAGCTAAAGCCAACGCTGACCTGTCTATATTCTACGCTGCAGTTGATAAGGCCGGTGCGACCGTACAGAACTTGTTAACTCAGACAACGGAAACCGGAATAACCGTATTCGCACCAAATAATGCGGCCTTTAAAGCGGCTGGCTATGCCGATGAAGCGGCTGTTCGTGCGGTTAGTGCGGATACGCTCGCCAATCTGCTTTCATACCATATCCTTAAATACCGTGCTTTCTCGCAAACCTTCCAGAATGGAGCAGATGTTGTAACAGCACAGGGTACCAGTGTTCGTACCAACGTTTCCAACGGTAAGGTGACCATTCTGGGCAAAGGCAATGGCACCAATGTTGCCAATGTTGTGCAGGCCGACCAGATTTCTACGAATGGCGTAGTGCACGTCATCGACCGGGTGTTGCTGCCGAAGTAATCCTGGTTTAAAAAAGAGGTAGTAGACGAAAAAAGCCCCGATCGGGGCTTTTTTCGTCTACTACCTCTTTCACTCACCTATTACGTCTTCCGTTTCTTTTTACGAGCGGATGGAAATAAGACGTTATTCAGGATCAGGCGGTAACCGGCCGAGTGCGGATGCAGGTTCAGATCGGTTGGCGTACGGAAATTTCCCCCACGCGTTCCCTCCGGGTCGTGACCACCGTAGAAGGTCCACTGTCCTTTACCCAGTTCGCCATAGAGGTAACGATGTGAGCTTTTCCCCTCGCCCATCACCAGCGAACTCGCTTTGACCGCATCTTTCCGGAACGCAGTGGTCTGCCCGAAAAATTCTTTGATAATGTTCTCGTGATTCTGGGTCAGCATAGACGGTATTACGTCCCACTTGGCCGAGAAGTTGAACAGCTCGAAGAAACCGGCGGGCTGGTCATACCCTCGCCCACCCGATGAGTTGATGTCCGAGAAGGTTGAAAAGCCCCGGTAGCCGTTGTCTCCGTCGAGCGTAAAGTTCTCGAAAGCGACGCACCTGCTGAAGTCGAGTTTGGATTGGGCGTTCGGGTCAACGCCGTCGCCGTCGTACGTACTGCCGACGATGTCGACGCCCTCGGCTGCCAGCGCAATGTCGAACGTTTCGGCGGCTGAACACATGGCGAACAGATACCCGCCACCGGCACAAAACCCTTTAATGGCTTTGGCAACCGCCAGCTTCATCTGCGACACTTTCGAATACCCGAATTTGCGAGCGATGTCTTCCTGCGCCTTTATATCGGCCAGCGTTTGCCGGTGCAGGTTTCGGCCGTACTGACCAGTAAAATCTTCGTGGTGCAGGTGCAGCCAGTCGTATTTGGCCAGATCTCCTTTCAACACTTCTTCGTCATATACCACTTCATAGGGAATCTCGGCGTAGGTCAGCACCAGCAGCACCGCATCGTTATTTTCAAATTCAGCAGGTCCCACTTTAATGGGTGAATACACCACAATTTTAGCCGCTTTGTGGAGCGTCACTACGTTCATATTCACATCCGGATCGCTCAGTTGCTGCCGGATCGACGCAGCCCGGGCGTCGGAGATCACCTCGGCCGACACGCCCCGGATACGGCACTCCGCTTCGACGGCGGGGCTGTGCTTGAGTAGGAAGCTGCCCCCCCGGTAGTTCAGTAACCAGTCGAGTTCCTGGTCGTCTTTGAGCACTTTGTAGGCAATACCGTAGGCCTTGAGGTGGTTGGCCTGCTGATCGTCCATGGGAATCAATATCGAATTGGCCAGACCAGAGAGGGTGCTTCCGGAAAGGACCATAAAAACCAGGAGCGTAGAGACGTAGCGTTTCATAAAGTGCGTTACTTTTAAGCCTATGTTGCAAACCTACCGCCCAACCACGCCGAACATGGTCAGGATTATTCAACGAAATACGTGTTACGGCATTATTATAAGCATCACTCTTTTACTCGCGGCTATGGCTTATGGTCAATCGGTACCCGTCAAACAGCCATCGGTTGAACCGGGGGTGTCACACACCCTTGCGAAGGTTCGGAAGCAAACGATCAGTCAGCTGTCCTATGCATTAAATTTAGACATTCCGGCGCAGAAAACGCACCCCATTCCAGCAACTGAAACAATTACGTTTTACTGGACAAAGCATTTGGCTCCTCTTCAACTGGATTTTAAAGAAGAACGCGCTCATTTGCAGAATGTTTGGGTCAATGGAGGAGACATCCCCATTGTTTTTGAGAGCGAACATCTGCTGATTTCTACTGCTTATTTGAAACCCGGCAAAAACACAATTATCATCCGGTTCACGGCAGGCAACTTATCCCTCAACCGCGCCGATGATTATCTCTACACACTGCTGGTTCCCGACCGCGCCCGGACGGTTTTTCCGTGCTTCGATCAGCCGGATCTGAAGGCTACCTTTCAGCTTTCGTTAACGCTACCCGAAGAGTGGCAGGCCATGACCAACGCCCCATACCGTTCCAGCGTTGTGGATGGAGCCAAGGGCCGAATCAGCTATGGCTTTGAACCTTCTGCTGTCATCCCTACGTACCTGTTCTCATTTGTAGCGGGTAAGTTCACCCCTGTCTCCCGAAAAATAAACGGTCGTCCAATGACGCTGTTGCACCGCGAAACCGATTCGACCAAGATCAGGCTGAGCCTGGACCCGATCTTTACGCTCCACGCCGACGCGTTACGTTTCCTGGAAGACTATACCCAGATTCCGTACCCGTTTCAGAAACTTGATTTTGCAGCCATTCCGGATTTTCAGTACGGGGGGATGGAACATGTCGGAGCCATTGATTACCGGTTGTCGAGCCTGTTTCTGGATGCCGGGGCTACCCGCGACCAGAAGCTTTCCCGTGCTACGTTGATTGCTCACGAAACGGCGCACATGTGGTTCGGCGATCTGGTGACCATGCGCTGGTTCGACGACGTGTGGCTGAAAGAGGTATTTGCCAATTTTATGGCCGATAAGATTACGGAAACCGCAATGGCCGATGCCAACTACGATCTGCAGTTTGTGGTCGATCATTTTCCTGCTGCTTATGCCGTCGACCGCACCGAAGGAGCTAACCCCATTGGGCAACCGCTGGCCAATTTACAGGAGGCCGGTACGTTGTATGGTGGCATCATCTACCACAAAGCGCCTATTATGATGCGTCAGCTGGAGCGGCTGATGGGTAAGACGGCCATGCGCGATGGACTACAGGAGTACCTCAAAACCTATTCGTTCGGTAACGCGACCTGGGCCGACCTCATCGCGATTCTGGATGCCCGCACGCCAACGGATCTGGCGGCCTGGAATCAGGTGTGGGTCAATCAAACGGGTCGCCCCAAATTCTCGTATCAACTGGCCAAACAGAACGGCAAAATCAGTCAGCTTACGATTTCGCAAACCGGCGAAGATGGCTCGACCCGATTGTGGCAGCAGAAATTTGAGGTTGCGCTGGTGTACGCTGATCACATCGACGAATTGACCGTATCCATGGACCAGCCACAGGTCACGCTACCGGAGGCTGTCGGCAAACCTGAACCGCAGTATATTGTCTTTAACTCCTCGGGGCAGGGCTATGGTTTATTTCCCGTTGACCCGGCCATGATAGGCCCTCAGGCAGGCACAATTAGAAACCCGGTCACGCGAGCCGCTACGTACATTAACCTGTACGAAAATATGCTGAATGACCAGATTATCAAGCCGAGGCAGTTGGCCAATATTTACCAGCAGTTACTGGGCAACGAATCCGAAGAGCTGAACATCCGCCTGCTTACGAGTCAACTGTCGGATCTGGTCTGGACGTTCACCCTTCCGGAAAACCGCAGGTCGTTGGCCGCGTCGCTGGAAAAAACGGTCTGGCAGGCGATGGAACAGGAGTCAGCTTCCGGCAAAAAGAAGCTTTTGTTTCGACTTTATCAAAACCTGTCCATCAGCGCCGAAGCGCAGGAACGTTTGTACACCATCTGGACCCATCAGCAGGCACCTACTGGCGTTACGTTAACCGAAGATGACTACACATCGCTGGCCCTGGCCTTAGCCGTACGCGACTATCCGGCCGACGGCATTTTAACCAGGCAGCTAGGCCGCATAAAAAACCCCGACCGCCAGAAACGACTACAGTTTATGATGCCAGCCCTGTCGAGCGACGTAACGCAGCGCGATGCGTTCTTCGCTTCGCTGGCGTCCGAACAGAATCGGGAACGCGAAGCCTGGGTGACAGCCGCGCTGGGTTACCTGCATCATCCCTTACGAGCGCCTACGTCGGCCAAGTATCTGCCCAAAAGCCTGGACTTGCTGGAAGAGATTCAGCGGACGGGCGATATCTTCTTTCCCGAATCGTGGCTTCGTTCTACCTTGTCGACCTACCAATCGCCCGCTACGACTCAGTTGATCCGGCAATTTTTAGCCGACCGCCCGAATTACAACCCGCGACTCCGGGCGAAACTTCTGCAGGCTGCGGATAGTCCGTTTCGGGCGAGTAAACTTTTGTATCAGCCATGACTTCCGATGATCCCTTTCCAGCTATTAGTCCCGGTATGGCCCGGGAGCGTTTTTTAGTCAAGGACGAGCTATGGGACAAGCGGTTCCGGCCAAATTTCAATCGGTTCATCATCACTACCTTAGAATTTGCCCGACCGGTCATTAAACTTCCGGTGCCACCCGGCCGAACGGGGAACCACGCTTTATTTTTTCTGACAGCCGGCCAGGTTCAACTGATAGTGGGGCACCATACATATACGCTTTCGGCGCAGGACCTGGTGATTATTCCGGCTTTGCAGATTTTTTCGATCACGGCTATTCAGGAAGATGCCGAAGGCTTTATGTGCTTTTTTAGCCCGGAAGCGCTGCTCAGCACGGCTCAGGAAATCGATTATGACTTCCTGAAGCTTACGGGCAATCCGTTTATTACGTTATCAGCGGAACAATCCGGTTACGTTACGAACCTTTTGAACCGGTTAAACGCGGAGTATACAGGAGTCGGCGCGATCAAAACTGACCTCATCGGAGCTTACCTGCTGGCACTGTTGACGGAAATCAACCGGGCTTACGTTGGTGTCAATAGAGCCAACGTCGATGCCGGTGACCGGCTCGTCCAACGATTTCTGGATCAGCTCAATACCCACATTCGGCAGAAACGATTGGTTACGGACTACGCAGAGTTGTTAAGCGTTAGTCCGAACCACCTGAACAAAGTCGTTAAATCCCGTACCGGCCGCTCCCCATCCGTTTGGATAGACGAACGTATTATCCTTGAAGCTAAGGTGTTGCTGTTTCAATCAGATCTGACCGTTGCGCAGATCGCGGCTGAGGTAGGTTACGACGATCAGTCTAACTTCGGGAAGCTGTTTCGAAAATACGCACAAACGAGCCCGGCCGGTTTTCGCAAAATGATTGATTCTAACCAATTTCTGACGAGTTTAGCCTAACTCAACCTGCGCCTTATACTGAACTTTGCGGCTGAATTAAGTTTGTTGCTTGGTAATGCTGTACCCTGTTTTAGTAGCCCTTCATAGTGCGTTACGCTGGTTTGTTCTGGGCGGTCTGGTTGTTACGTTGTTCAGCGCCTATTCAGGTTGGATCACCGCCCGCGCATACCGTCCGGCCGATCAGACGCTCCGAATCGTAACCACTTCGATTCTGCACACCCAACTGCTCGTTGGCTTTTATCTGTACACGATCAGCCCAATTATCAAACACTACTGGAGCTATAAACCCAGCTTCAGCGAGTCGCCGGAGTTTCCTTTTTTTGGCCTGATTCACATCAGTTTCATGTTTACGTCCGTAATTTTGATGACGGTTGGATCGAGCAAGGCAAAACGGCAGACAGACCCGCAACGGAAATTTAAAACCACGGCCGTTTACTTTACCATTGGACTGCTCCTGATTTTGATAGCCATACCCTGGCCGTTCTCTCCGCTGGCGGCCCGGCCCTTCGTTCGACCGTTTTAGTTCAGCACAGTTTGGTGTAATTCCTTTTCAAGAAGACCGCCGAATGCCGACCGTACGTACCGATTAACGCCTACAAGCTATGACTGCTACTATTTTTAACTCAACTAAAGTCCGGTTACGTGCCATTGGCCTTGCCGAAGGTATTTCGTATCTGATTCTCTTGTTTATCGGAGTCCCACTGAAGCGGCTTGCCGACCACCCCGAAGTGGTGCAGATTGTCGGACCCATCCACGGTCTGCTGTTTGTACTCTACGTAGTGATCGTAATTCAGGCCAAAACCGAATATGGCTGGTCGATTGGCAAGACCTTACTGGCCTTACTGGCGTCGATTCTTCCCGGCGGTACGTTTTACGCCGACCACAAACTGTTCCGCCACCTCCCGAATGACTCATCACCCGAATAGCTATGAGCGTGTTGGTGTTTAAAACGAATATGGTGCACCCGGAATGCGTTCAGGCGGTCGCCCATGCATTGAGTCGGTTTGGGACGGCCATCCGCTGGAACACTGACCTTGATGACAGCGACAAAATTCTACGCGTAGAAACCCAAACGATTTCGGCCGCTGATATTGTTCAGGTGATGCACAATGCAGGCTTCGTTTGCCAGGAACTGGTTTAACTACAAACACAAGAAGCCGGACATCTGTCCGGCTTCTTGCCTACTATACCTATTCTGGAATTACTTCGCAGCGTCGACTGCTGCGGCAGCTTCTGCCGCTTCAATGGCCGAACGATTGGCGTTTCCAAACTCATCACGCTGTTGCTCGAAATAAGCGAATATTTCCGTAATCGCGTCTACGTTCTGAGCGATTTTCGAGTGCATATCCCCCAAATCGTCTTCCAGCCGTTTATCATTGAGACCGTTCATATTGTCTACTTCAATCTGCCCGATCTTGGTCATTAAAGCCGTTTGACTATTCTGCAAGTCTTCCAACTCCCGAACGACTTTATTCATCAATTCGAACTTCTGTGCCTTATCCATATCGTTTTTCTCTTGTTGAGTAATCTTTACTAAACGCATTCGGCGCTGAATAGTTTTCGATCTCCATTCCTTGAGTCGTTGTTGACTCATTGCCAAAATTGATGATGTTATAAATTAAATCAATTTGAATGATGGACAACTAGTTTCTAATCTTGCCTTCGTAAACAGACAAAGCCAAGACAGATTTGTCAGTATCTCACCTCACTAAACTGGTTATTTTATGGAAAACCAACCCCAAAAACTCACTACCGCATCGGGCAGCCCCTACTTCGAAAATGAGAATTCGATGTCCGTCGGTCAGCGGGGACCACTTTTGCTGCAGGATTATATTTTGCATGAGAAGATGGCCCACTTCAACCGCGAACGGATTCCGGAGCGCGTTGTTCACGCCAAAGGCTCCGGCGCATTCGGTACGTTTACAGTAACGAATGACATCACCAGGTACACCCGCGCCAAATTATTCAACGAGGTCGGCAGGCAGACACGCGTTTTTCTGCGTTTCTCGACGGTTGGGGGAGAAAAAGGATCGGCCGATACCGAGCGCGACCCACGCGGTTTTGCCGTAAAATTCTATACCGAAGATGGTAACTGGGATCTGGTCGGTAATAATACGCCTATTTTTTTCCTGAAAGACCCTAAGAAGTTTGGTGATTTCATTCATACCCAGAAACGCGATCCTTACACCAACTGCAAATCGGCGACAATGGTTTGGGATTACTGGAGTCTCAATCCGGAGAGCCTACACCAGGTTTTAATTCTGATGTCGGACCGGGGTACACCCGATGGGTACCGGCACATGAACGGATACGGCTCGCATACCTTCTCCCTGATCAATGCCGATAATGAGCGCGTATGGGTGAAATTCCATTTCAAAACAGAGCAGGGCATAAAAAATCTAAGCAGCGATGAAGCCGTTCGGTTGAAAGGCGTAGATCCTGACTACGCGCAGCGTGATCTGGTAACTTCCATCGACAGCGGTAATTTCCCCCGGTGGAACCTGAAAATTCAGGTCATGACCGACGAGCAGGCCAAGACGTACAAGTGGAACCCATTTGACCTGACCAAAGTATGGTCTCATGCTGATTTCCCGCTGATTGATGTGGGTGTACTTGAATTAAACGAGAATCCCGACAATTATTTCCAAGATGTGGAACAGTCGGCGTTTGCGCCCGCGCACGTAGTCGACGGTATCAGCTACTCGCCCGACCGGATGCTACAGGGCCGTTTGCTGTCTTACCCCGATGCTCAACGGTATCGTTTAGGCGGTAACTACGAGCAGATTCCGGTGAACCGCTGCCCGTATGCCGTTAACAATTACCAGCGCGACGGACAGATGCGTATAGACGGGAACGGTGGCCGCAAACCCAACTATTTCCCGAACAGCTTCGACACAATTATGGCGGACGAAAGCTACAAGCAACCCGCCTGGCAACTGGAGGACTCAGTGGCTGGCTGGTATGACCGTAACGCCCCCGGCGAGAACGATCATTACACGCAGCCCGGCAACCTCTGGCGTCTGATGAATCCTGAACAGAAGATCAATACGGTCAACAATATCGTCGGTGCTATGAGTGGGATTGATGGCCCTAAACGCGACCAGATCATCAACTTACAGTTGTGCCATTGGTTCCGCGCCGACCTGTCGCTGGGTATGGCCATTGCGCAGGGGCTGGGCATCAGCATGGAAAACTTGCAGGGAGCCATGCCTCAGCAGCACGCATAGGGTTGGTTTAAACGGATATAGCGAGTTGAAGGGGTGCTGGTGGAAAACTGGCACCCCTTCTTTGTTTAGATCATCTGACCTAATACCGTGACTATACCAGCAAACAGGTTCTATTCTCAACTGTAATTAGTGACCTATGCCAGTTTAGCGATTGTTCCTATATCCAACTACATGCCATTGACTAGTTAACCTTATTTATTAAACTACCGTATAATTAATATTATAGATTTATAGAAATCAGTTATTTTATAATCACATACGCGATAATTCCTATTTATATTCACTAACCAAATATACTGTAAACCAAGCTAATAGATAGTCTACATTTAATAAAATAAATGTAATAACTTTTAATTTTTTTAGATCATATATAAAAAATAATTTTGCAGGCAACATTTTTATAATACTTTTAAGCCATAAAAATGCTTTCTGAAAATAATAAGTTATGTTTATATAGTTTATATTAACTTAATTATATTTTAGTAAGCAGTAGTTAATTCTATTCACCTCAACGTTAAACTTTTTGCTTATGTAGTACTCTCTCTACGTCATTATCCGCTGCCGCTGGCTTTTGTTGGAAAGCCCCTATCCCATCGCCCTGTTTATTATATCCGGCGACCTGGATCGTTTCCATTACATTCCTAATTACTTATTACTCATTATTCTTTTCTTCTATGAAACGAACGTTTATCGTCTCCGACAGACGAGCACCATCCAGCCTAGTGGCCTGGTTTGCTCTTATTCTTTTGTTCGGCCTATTCATCCAGGCCAACGCCCAATCGGGAAATGCACCCTGCAACACGATTACTCCGCTTATCAGCTCAACTTTTTCAAGTTTGTCAGTTACTTCCAGCCGAAGTCTGGGAAGTGATGAATTTGACAATAAAGGCAGGTTAATTGATTCAGACCTTACCAACCCATCTACTTTCGGCTTTCTTGGGGTAGGTTCTGCTTACGTTGAAGTAAAAGACCTTGCTGCTACAGGAGGAAACGTCTATCCTGCTGGCGGCTATGCCGGTTTTGTTATTGATAATGATGCTATTTCATTATTAGGTACCAGTACAATTACTACCTATTTAGGTGATACTCAGAAGGAATCTTTTCCTACTACTTCCTTGATTGCGGTGGGAATTGCATCTGGTCGGTCAAGAGTTGGCTTTGTAACAACACAACCTTATGACAGAATACGCTTTACATTTACATCAGTAGGGGCTGGTAGCATAAGTGTCTATTACGCGGTTGCCGAACGAGTCTGTGCAGCGCCAGCTTTAGATTGTAATAACACAGCAACTCGTAATACGCCTGTCAGGCTTAATAAACCCTCATACCCAGTAGCGGTTAGCACTAGTTTTAGTGGTGTGAACGTAGCTACTATAACTGATGCTGAGGCAGCAATCTCAGCAGATGCGAATGACGTCGCCACCCTCAATCTTATTATTGGGGCAGGAAGCGCTACGTTTTCAGTACGAGACGTAACAGGCACTGATTTTCCAGGCGGTACATTTGCTGGTTTTGACATCGCGAGCGTATCCCTGGTAGATGTTGGCGTTTTGAGTGGAATAACCGTTGCAACCTATAATAACGGCGCACCCACGGGCCAAAGTGCAACAGGTACCAGTTTGATTTCAGCGAACGTTTCGCTTTTATCGGGCACGGGTCGGCGAACCGTCGGTTTTGTCCCAACCCAGCCTTTCGACGAAATTCGATTAATCGTTAGTGGCGTTAATGTTATAGGGACTACGAACATTTATGGAGCCGTAGTTCAGCAGTTCTGTGCAGGTCAAGCATTGGCCTGTAATGTAACAACTCCATTGACCTCTCCTGCCTATCCCGTCATTATTGACCCAGCTAACACGGGTTTTAGTGGGATATTAAACGTAGGCAGTATATCGAATGAGACCAATGCGATTGACGCTAACCCGAACAACTCAGCATCGCTTGCTTTGACGGGTAGCGTTGCGGGAAGTGGATCATTTGCGGTAAAGCTACAGGCAGGAGGTCCCCTTCCAGCCGGTACATTTGCTGGCTTTGATATCAGCAACCCCAATTTGATAACCGTTGATGCCAATACCCGGATCCGGGTTGAAACCTATATCGGTGGAGCTCCCACTGGAGATTTTGTTATAGACGCTGGCACCCTGATCGCAGGCAGTACGAATTTACTGACCCCATCGGGGCGTAGAACAATAGGTCTTGTCGCAACCAAGCCTTTCGACGAGATAAAACTAACCGTCTCCAGGTTATTAACTGTATCGGTCGGAACGCTTGAAATTTATGGCGCAGTCGTCAGAAACCTATGTGGGACTACGATCACCTGTAACCAATCGTATCTGCTGAATAGCTCCACGTCTTCTGTTGTAATTGACAATCAGCGAACCGGTATTGTAGGTTTAGCTGGTGTAGCAGCAAGCATTCAGAACGTAGAGAACGTAATTTCAGGCGACCTGACTGACTTCGCTCAAATTACCAATACCGCTTCTGCCGGTACGGTAGCGGCAATTGCGGTACGTAACCCAATAAACGATTATCCGAGAGGATCATTTGCTGGATTTACAATCAGAAGAGCACCCAATCTCGTACTTCTTAATGTGTCTGACCGATTATTCATCCGGACATATCGGGATGGTACTTTCGTAGAGGAAAGAACAGCTACCAGCTTACTTGACCTATCAATCAACCTGTTTGGGCCGCCAAGTGATCGCATCAATGTTGGCTTTATTACAACGCAGCCATTTGATGAAGTCCAGATCAGCGTTTCGCCATTAGTTGGCGTCAACGCGTTGAATGGTGGCATTGATGTGTTCGGTGCCTTCGTGAATACGAGCACGGCATCGGGTGATGGCTTCTTCTGCGCGCAGAACCCGAAACCTGATTTTAACGTAACCAACATCAATCAGCCGGTAACGGGTAACGTCAGCACCAATGATGTAGTCGCTGCGAATACTACCTACGGACCGTTTACTCTGGTAAGCAGCCCTAACGGCTCGTCGCCATCGCTGACCCCTAATGGTAATGGCGGTAGTTACACCTTCAACACGGCTACACCAGGTGTGTACGTATATAATGTAACGGTTTGCGCTCCTAACCAAAGCAACTGTCCGACTCAGACGCTGACCATTACCGCTCTCAACCCAACGGTAACGACCAACAACCCCGTGGTGAACCCCGACATCGCTTCTACCGTAGGGCCTAACCCGGTAACAGTCAATGTGAAGGCTAACGATGGCCCAGGCAACACGGGTGGTACGCTAGGCACACCGACCGTAACAGGTGGTCCATCCAACGGTAATGCGGTAGTCAATGGTCAGAATATTGTTTACACACCGAATGCTAATTTCGTTGGTACTGACCAGTTCACCTATCAGGTTTGTGAAACACCTGGCGGAAGATGTGGTACGGCGGCAGTAACCGTTACAGTATTACAAGCTGGGTTACCAGCCGTAGCAACCGCTGCTGATGATTATGTTAACACCGCTCCGGGCGTAACGGCTACCGGCAACGTATTGACCAATGACAGCCCAGGCCTGACCGTGACTGGCTTCGGTCCTGCTACCTCTCCAGCTGGTACGCTGACGCTGAATCCGAATGGTACGTTCAGCTTCGCTCCAGCGGCTGGTGTGACCGGTCCGGTGGACTTTACTTACACGGCTTGTACAAATGGAGGACAGCCCTGTGCTACAGCAACCCTGCACGTACTGGTGAGCCCAACGACCACGCCGAACACCAACCGGACCAATCCGGACTTCAATGTGACCAACATCAATCAGACGGCCACTGGTAACGTCAGCACGAACGATGTGGTACCAGCAGGCACCACCTACGGTTCACCAACGCTGGCTAGTGGTCCGAACGGAGGCAACTTAAGTTTGCAGCCTAATGGTACCTATACCTTCACCACGGCGACCCCAGGTGTGTACGTCTATAACGTACCGGTTAACTGCCCAGGAGGGGGCGGCTGCGCGGCTCAGACGCTGACCATTACGGCAATTAATCCAGCCGTGACTACCAACAACCCAGTGGTTAACCCGGACATTGCTACTACTACTGGCACAAACCCAGTTGCAGTCAACGTGAAGGCGAACGACGGTCCGGGCAACACCGGTGGTACATTAGGAACGCCAACGGTTTCAGGCAACCCAGCGAACGGTACAACCTCCATCAATGGGCAGAACGTAGTCTATACGCCAAACGCAGGTTTCACCGGTACTGACTCGTTCACCTACACTGTCTGTGAGACACCCGGTAACAACTTGTGTGGCTCTGCGGTGGTAACCGTGACGGTATTGCCTAACGGAAGCCCAGCGGTGGCAACAGCAGCGGATGACTATGTCAGCACCGCTCCGGGCGTAAACGCAACTGGTAACGTGTTGACCAACGATAGTCCTGGTTTGACCGTCACGAACACAGGTGTGCAAAATGTAACCGGTGGTTCACTACAACTAAACGGCGATGGTACTTATATCTTCACGCCGACAGCAGGTTTCACGGGTCCAGTCAACTTCACCTATACCGCTTGTGGTAGTGGTGGACAGCCTTGTGCTTCGGCTAGCCTGCACGTACTGGTTAAACCAACGACCCCTGCAAACACCAACACAATTTATCCAGACTTCAACGTAACCAACATCAATCAACAGGTGTCGGGTAACGTCAGCACGAACGACATAGCACCAGCAGGAACTACGTATGGCCCAACAACCCAGGCCAGCGGTCCAGGAGGAGCTACCTTTACGCTTCAACCTAACGGTACGTATACGTTCATTACGCCAAACCCAGGTGTGTATGTCTATAACGTACCGGTCAACTGCCCAGGAGGAAGTTGCCCAACCCAGACGCTGACGATCACGGCGCTGAACCCAACGGTGACGACCAACGCTCCCGTAGTTAATCCAGACGTCGCATCCACGGTAGGTACCACGCCGGTAACGATCAATGTGAAAGCGAACGATGGTCCAGGTAATACCGGGGGTACACTGGGCGCTCCGGAGATTTCTACCGGCGCAACCAATGGCAATGCAGCTGTTAATGGTCAGACCATCGTCTACACTCCGAATCCAGGTTTCACCGGTACCGACTCGTTTGTTTATCGGGTATGCGAAACACCAGCGAATCAGTGTGGGTTTGCAACGGTGACTGTTACGGTACGGCCTGCTGGTAGCCCAGCGGTGGCTACCGCTGCAGATGACTACGTCAGTACGGCTCCGGGTTCGACCACTACGGGCAATGTGTTGACCAACGATAGCCCTGGCCTGACAGTTACCAACCCGGGTACCTACAGTCCTGCGGGCGGTACGTTAACATTGAACAGCAACGGCACGTATAGCTTCGTGCCTAACCCTGGCGTCACAGGTCCAGTCGACTTCACATACACAGCTTGTGGCGGCACTCCTCAATCGTGTGCTTCGGCTACCCTGCACGTGCTGGTAAAACCAACGGCTGGACCTGACCTGACGCCAAGCATAAACCTGCCGCAAGCGAACTTCAGCCCATCCGGTCCAAATGCTACCCGGAACTTTACGGTAGAACTACAGGAGTTGAGAGGTCTTCCGACAGCAGGCACGGTGGTGTTTACGCTAACGGCTCCGTTCGGTTACGAGATTTCGTACAACGGTGGGCTAACGTCGATTGCAGTCTCCGGCGGAGGAACGGTACCGGTAGAGAATACCAGATGGACGGCTTCTCAAAACGGACAGCAATTCACGTTAACGCTTAATAATGGTCAGGTCATCCCGGCTAACGGAACGGCAGTTATAGGATTTACGATAACTCGGACTTTCGCGAACTCTGGTACTCCGGCCAATATTATCGTAAACATTACGAATGATAACACCAACTCTGCGTATGACAGCAATGCATTAAATAATAATTACACAAGAATTATTAATGCATCGCTAAATTAAATTGCATAATAAACGGCACTGTGTAGTTTTGCACGGTGCCGTTTTTAGCACCTTCAACTTAAAACTCCCATAATCATGACCAGAAAAATTTTACTAGTTTTTCTAATCAGTCTAGTTGGCAAATATGCCTGCTACGCTCAAGATCCAACTGTGGGCGGAATCGCTTCCGTTCCAAATACTTTACCTTCAAGCACTACAGGAACGGTTCAGGCTAATTTTGGCAATAACAGCTCTGTCCCAATTCCTCAGGCTAACAATGCGACGTACACAATCAACCTCCCCTCCAACATTGGTGTAACGAGCTTTAGCATCACCCCAGCTGCCCCGAACCTGTCGGTAACAATTGGTGCATACGATCCCCAAAACGGAACAATTGTAACGATTGTCAGTAACCAGGGTCCCGTACCAGCTAATGCTAACTATAACATTGTACTCAATGTTCTGGCTTTAAAAACCACGAATGGCGCTGCAGCCCCGATCAGCATCAACGCCAGAACGTCGCCAGCAGTAGGCACTAACGATCCTCAGAATGACAACGCAGCCGGTAACATTATTGTAACCGGTACGGCCCTGCCCGTTAACCTGATTTCGTTCACGGCTAAAGCGCAGGACAATCGTACAGTAGCGCTGGAGTGGTCAACGTCGCTGGAAACCAGCAATAAAGGGTTCGTAGTTGAGCGCAGCAAAGACCTGAAGGCTTTCGAAAAAGTTGGCGAAGTAAGCGATGTTGCCGCGAACAGCACGGCTCGTAAAAACTATCGGCTTTTCGACAACTCGCCTTTTCAGGGTACCAGCTATTACCGGTTAACGCAGATTGATCTGAGCGGCAAATCAACAGCCTACCCAACGGTATCTGTAGTACTCCGCGATGGCGCTTACGGTATCTTCCCAAACCCGGTTGTTAACGATCAGGTGTTCAGAATCAGCATGGACGAGCCTGAAACGGCAACGGTTCGCTTCTACAACGTAGACGGTCGTTCACTGCCATTCCAGAAAGCCGGAACTGAATCAGGTAGTCTTTTATTGAAATCTGTGGGTAAACTACCTACTGGTGTTTACATTGTGACCGTTGAAGAGCGTGGCCAAACCCGTAAACATCGTGTTGTAGTTGAGTAAGCATTGTCTTTTACCAGATTGATTTCAACCCATTAGCATTTGACTTCCAATGAATAAGAACTCAAAAAATAGCATAAATCCTTCCGCCAAAAAGGCGTATAGAACCCCGAAGCTTAAAGTGCTGGGGAATGTAAAGAAACTTACGCTTAAAACAGGTTCTAATACGGACGGTTTCGGCGGATCTGGATTCACCGGATAAACGCAGCTGAATTGCGGCACACAAAAAGCTTGATTCGTTTACGAATCAAGCTTTTTTTTATCTTTATATTCCTGTCCATTTTTAGAGTATGTCCATTACGCCCGATACCCGTATCCAGATCGTTTCCAGCCAGTCATCGTCTGTACTTGGCAACGAAACGATTGTCTTAAATTATGAAGTTGGTAATTATTACGAACTCAATGAAATCGGCGGGTTTATCTGGTCACAGTTACAGGCCAATAAAGTGATGTCTGTCAACGAACTAAAAGCCCGGTTGCTTGACGAATTCGATGTAGAGGAATCCGTTTGTGAAGAAGAACTCATGCAGTTTTTAGACAATCTTTTTCATGAAAAGCTCATTGAAAAAACAGTCTGATTTCGCAAAATTCCGGTCGCTACGTGGGTATGATGTAGGCTTGCTCGTTAGCGCTTTTTTTGTACTGTTAGTGTATAAGGGTCTATTACTTGTCTACCCATTCAATAAATTCGTTGCGGCCAAGCCGGGTCAGGATGGTTCAGCAAATGCACTCCCTAATGATAAAATTGACAGAATGACCTGGGCGATCCGAGTTGTCAGCGCCCGCATCCCGCTGGGGTTTACGTGTCTGGTACAGGCGTTAAGCGCAAAGTGGTTATTAAAGAACCCTGAGGTTCAGATCTGTATCGGCGTTCAGAAAAGTGAAACGGATCAGTTTTCGGCGCACGCCTGGGTCGTCTACAGAGGCCGAACGATTCTCGGCGAACAAGCCAATCAGGTGTTTCAGCCCATTATGGAATGGAATTGAGTCTGTATTATTACAAAGCATACGGGTTAGTGATTGGCTCCGAAATTCCATTGCCTCCTCTACCCGAAATTAGCCCGGCTCCGGCCGACTTACGAATTAAGCGAAGCCAGTTACCAGCTAACTCAGCGCTGGAGCCCTCGAAAGCGTACCGGGCGGGTTTGAATGCACGATGCGCCCAGGACCAGTCGGGGCAGATCTGGTTAACCTGGCCACCCCTCCTTTCTTACCTGGCTACTGACGGTACTAAGCTATTAGTCGACACAACGCAGACCGATGCGGACCTGGTGGCGCTGTTTACGTATAGCGAGGCCCTTGGCCTGATCCTGTTTCAGCGGGGGTACTTTCTGCTGCACGGGAGCGCGGTGCAGATCAATGACAAAGGCATCGTCTTTTTGGGTGAGCCGGGGGCGGGTAAATCAACAACCGTTGCTGCTTTCGCCCAGCAGGGTTTCGGCGTAATCAGCGACGACATGGTTTGCATCCGGGTTAATGAAAGCGGCACGCCCGTGTTGATCCCGGCGTTTCCGCAAATCAAAATATGGGAAACCAGCGTCGACGGATTACAGCTAGCTAAAGAAGAGTTGGCACCGGTTCGCGAAGGAGTGAATAAGTTTTCGTGGAACGATTCCATTACGTTCGAACAAGACGAAGTGCCGTTAGAACAAATTTATGTGTTAACTGCCCCCACGGATTCAGGCGGATCGACCGAACTGCTTCTTCAGAGCCAGGTTCCGGTTGAACTGCTGGGTTACTTTCCCCTCCCCGACTCCTTACTACGCGGTGCCTCGCTAAAGGACTTTTTTGAAAAAAGCAGCTCCATAGCGCGATCAGTACCGGTTATTCGGATGAGCCGCCCTGCTAACTTCGCCAGGCTTTACGACTTTGTTGAATACCTGACAACTACCGCATAATGAATTTTGGGCACTCTGCTGAATTAACTTTACTGCTCAACGCCTGCACACTAGACCTTTCTGACGAGAAGCGCACAGAACTGGGCCAGCTCATCACGCAACCGCATCTGGACTTAGACCGGGTACAGGCTCTGGCGGATCGGCATCGGCTGGCACCGTTTCTGTATCGTACGCTCCAGCAGATTCCCCAGACGCCGGAGCCGTTTCTTACTTCGTTACGTACCACCTGCCAACGGCTAGCTACTGACAACCTGCTCAAACTTCATGAGTACCATCAGGTCGCCAGGTTGCTGACCGAGCACGGCATTGATCATATCGCTTATAAAGGTGTGCATCTGGCCCAAACGTATTATCCCGACAGCAGCCTGCGGATTTCGGGGGACATCGACATTCTGGTCGCGACTGAAGACGCCATTAACGCCATTCGACTGCTCCAGGCAAACCAGTATCAGTTAAACGAAAGGCAAACCCTTTATTGGGAGCATAGCGGGCAGGGCCTGCTTGACGATTTATTCGAAGTAAGCTTATTTAAACCCTTCTTCACCAACCACTTCGATATAGACTTACACTGGGCGATCATGTTCTTTAACCGGGACTATGCCTCGTTTCGTCTGCCTGATTTCCGGGCTGAACCCACGCGTCAGCAGGAGTGGCAGGTGATCTTGCTGGTCACGCACCACGGGGTGACCAACCTCTGGCAGCATATCTACTACGTGAATGATCTGTATTTTTTGCTGGTCAACCAATCCATCGACTGGCCGTGGTTACTGAAGAAGCTACGCCAATATGGTCTGGAACGCGTATTTCTGGCTGGTTTACACTGGTGTCAACAAATCTGGGGGTTATCGTTACCTGAGTCAGTTCAGGCGCAGGTGGCTACAGACGCTATTCGTTCGCTGGCTCGCTCGTACGAAACCAACTGGGAGGCTACTCAATCGGTTAGCGGAAGCGATCTTGTGTTGAAGCAGTTCACCTATTTTGTGAAAGCGCAGACGCAGGTGAGCAAGCTGGTAAACATTTATTTCACCTCGTTAACAAGCCGGGTTTTTCGGGCCAGTACGTTCAAAATCGGCCAGCGAATGATTTATATTTCTAAAGAATGGGGATTCGTCACGATCTTTCTCCGAGCCGTTCGCTCCATTTATCGCCTTGTCTCAAACCGCTAGTAACGCAGCTAGTCAGCGTTATTTGACAGATCGCTCAGCCAGATCGCCAGGTAGATAATCCGACTCAACAGCCAGTTGTAGCGTGTCTTTTTCTGGACCGGCATCCTGGGGTTAAACACCAGTCCTACAATTTTAGTGAACACAGCCCGGTCAATAATGCCCCAGATTGGGTGGCCAGGCGACGCAAACTGCTCGTGCGTGGCGTCGTATAATTGTTGCGCCGACAGCGTTGCGTATTCAACAAAATTAGTCTTCGTCAGACGGGTCGTAATGCCCGGCGGTAAAACGGCTTGCAATCCATTGCGAATTAACCCGCGACCGCGTCCCCGATCGAAACCGACTTCTAAGGGAGTCGCCAGGCCAAGCTCGACAACCTGCCTATCAAAAAACGGAAATGAATATTGATGACCGTAGTAAGCGCCAATGTGATTCAGCTGCTCGTTGCAGATCACATTGGTCGTATTTAGGATCTGGTCGACGGGAATCCCGTGTTCCGACAGAAAGGCAGTCGTAAAAGCTTTTGTTGACAGCTGAGTACTGGGCGGTACGCGTTGTTTAAAGTCGGCACTCAACGCATTGTTGATCAGATTCCGGTGAGCCAGCTTATTCTGAATGCGTTTAACACAATAGGTAACAAGAGTGGCGCTGGGAATGCCGAACACTCGTTTCTGCTCGAGGCTTGTGTTGAGAAAAACGCCCAGCGGCTGCGTTTTAAATCGCTTGACGATCTCAGCGCCTAGCAGGTAAACGATGTAGTTTTCGAATTTCTCCTGTTCGCTTAAACTCAGCCAGTTACTGCTTATGGGTGTCAGGTTACGATCCGGATAGGATACAAACTGTCGGCCCGCCACCGCTAAATTCGCCCAGTCACTCTGATCGATCAGCGTATCAAGATACTCGTAACAGGTGGCAATTACGCTGTCGCCGTCGTGCCCGGTCAGGAGACAATCGCAGCCGATCTGCCGGGCTTTCAGCGAAACGCTCAGGTGAAAACTAGAGGGAATAATGAAGTGCTCCGGCCGGTCGAACAGCCGGTTAATCTTTAGAATAGAGTCGAGGACATCGGGAACCGGATGCACTACGTGGTGCTCGGGATGATGGCGATCAACGACCGCCTGGACGTATTCGGATTCATCAGTAGAAGCCAGTCCGGTATCGATATTGAACGTATGGAGTGAAGCACGGTTCTGCTGGGTGAGTAGCTGCTGAGCCACGCAACTGACCGACGACGAATCGAGTCCACCACTCAGGTGAGATCCGATTGACGTTTTGCGCTGCATGCGACCATCAACGGCCCGCTCGAAATAATCCCGGAACTGATCGGCATAGGCGGCTGCTCCATTCAGGCCCGCAAATCGTTTCAGATTGGGGTTCCACCAGGTTTTGGCGGTCACCCGCTGCGCATCTATTTCCAGGTAATGACCCGGCAAAACGCTGTAGATGCCTTCGTAAAAGGTTTCGGCGCTGTACGGTACGTAGCTGGTTACCCACACCAGGTATTCGTAGGCCTTATGCAGATCCGGTTTTACGGTCACTTCCCGCAGCGCCAGCAACGCTTTTATTTCCGACGCGAAGGCAAAAAAACGACCCGGCTGGTGTACGTAATAAAGCGGCTTAACCCCAACAAGATCACGGGCACAGATCAGCATCTGCCGTTGGGCATCCCACCCGACTAGGGCAAAGTCGGCATTACGTTCATTGAAGACGACTGTTCCCCGCTGCCGGTATTGATTCGCAAACGGCTGCCCGGCAGCCGTAGCGTCGAAGAGATCGGCATCCGCTATGGCATACCTCGATACAACTGTATCGACGTCAAGTTGGCCGCCAAATGACAGGAAAATGCCCTGTTCAACGGGTTGGCTAACCACTTCTCCCCTGTGCTTTAGTAACCGATTCAGGTTGGTGATATCGTCGGGAGCAATCGTTTGCCCATCAAAGCGAATCATACCGGCGATTCCACCCATACTAGTCTGATGCGGCAAACCTTGTTGTTGCCCTTATCTGCAAAATAAAGGAAAGCCTGGACAATCTGCTATATTTAGTATCTTCGCCAGAACCAATGTTGTTTGTTTTATCCTGTATCGCTCCGTGTTGTTGCGCTCACCGTTCCTCCCGAAATCTGTTCTGTATCTGGTTACCGCGCTGGTCTGTTTAGGCCTTTGTGGCAGCTGCGACCAGCCGTCAAACGCCCCCGCCCCCGACGATTCGGCTTACTATCCGCTCAACGTGGGCGATTACTGGATTTATCAGGTAACGCAGGAGCATTACGTATCGGCAGATTCGGTAACCCGGCGCGTGTACCAAGTTCAGGAACGGATTCAAAATACGTATAGCCAGAACGATCAGTTGATTTACGTCGTCGAAGAATCCATTCGCCCGTCAGCGCAGTCAAACTGGAAAATTAATGGCCTCAGTACGCTCTACAAAACACTTTCGGAGGTCGTTAGTCAGCGCAACAACGTACCGGTTGTTGATCTGGCCTTCCCAATTGGCTCGACTACGTCCTGGAATCTGAACGCCTACAACGCGAATCCCGATACGTTGCTTCAGTACCAGCAGCCAGGCCGTTCGTATACAGTTGGTAAGCTGGCGTTCGACAAAACCGTTTCGGTGGTGGGTACAAACGACTCCACGCTGGTGGATCAATCCAGGTACCTCCGCGTATACGCCCAACATATCGGCCTGGTGTATCGCGAGAATTTAGCGGTGGCGTTCTGCCAGTCCTCACCCGATTGCGTCGGCAAAGGTATTGTTACGTCCGGAACGCGGCTTAAACAAGAACTTATTGCGAGTAACCGCCTGCCGTAATGCTTCGGTCTGATTAGCCAATACGTAGTGCTCCACTCCTACTGCCAGACCACTTTCCCCGTGCGGATTTCGGTACGTCCGTCTTTCCAGACCAGTCGCAGCGAATACGTATACAGACCAGCGGTATTCGCCTGCCAGAGCAATGAATTTCGGCCGGCCGCAATGGGAAACGCCTGATCAGAAATTGGTACGCCTAGCAGGTTATAAACCGTCAGCCGGGCTTCGGCGGGCAGCTCCTGAACGGGTAAATCCAGTTCGAACTTGGCGTAGGTAGTGGCCGGATTCGGATATACGGTAAAGCGAATGGGCTGGTCAGTGCCGACAGTCGTAATGGTTAGCACATAAGGTGGCTGGGTCCGGTTACCGGCGGCATCTTTCCCGAAAACAATCAGCTGATACGTAGCACCAGGTTTGAGGTCCAGATTAGTGGTCACTTTAAGCTGATTCGCCGATACCGAGACAAGGGTGAACGACTGCGGTGAAATTTTTTGGGCACTGCACGTATCACAGGCCGACAAATACATATCCACAGCAGTAAGATCAGTCGGCACCAGGGCGTTTTCATCCAGCAGAAACACCTCTACGCGGGGCTTTCCATTGACAACGGCGCTGTCTTCCTTAATTACCCCATTGATGAACACATTAAGCGCGGGGCTGATCCGATCGGGCAACCTGTTGAGCGGATAACTGCTGCCCGCGCCCGCCTGCGCCCAATCGACGGTCAGCGTAGCCGTGTTGTTAGTCCGGCTTAACTCGGTTAACTGATTATCCGGGTCGATCAATACGTCGATTTTCTGCAAATTCTCATCCCTCGGAATTGTATACACCAACGTATCGCGGTACCGAAAGGCGTTAAAGCGTACCGTATGGCTGACCGAGGTTTTACTGGTTGTCTGAATCGCTACGTTCACCGGCTGATCGGCCGAAAAACGACCCAGATTAGCCATCGGCACCACAACCCGGATCGAATCACTCGTGCGAAGCGTTCCGCCCGCTACGGTCGACGCCAGGTAGATGCCTTTCTGTTCTACAGCATAATCTGGATTAGGTAACGGATAGACAACCAGGGCGGGATCGCCCTGCAAAATCATTTGGGTTAACACGGCCAGATCATGCAGGTCAATGCCTTCTTTCTCAAGCGCAGCATTTAGCTGCTGCTGAATTTTCCCCAGCGACATGCCCAGCGTAGCCGGATTACCAAACAAGTCGCCGTATAACTTGGTCAGATACCGCGTTGTGGGCTCTTCGTAGCTGAAATACGAGTGCGCCAGTACGGCGGCCGCTCCTTTGTCCGGTGCAAGCAGCCAGTCGGTCGACAGCGTATTAAAGCGGGAAAATATCTCACCCACTCCGCAACCGTTGAAAATCATGAGCGGATAAAACGGGTTCGCGAAGCCATTCTGCGGGGGCGACGCATAGCCAAAGTTGACGTCCGTAATCGAAGGGCCAGCATGACCAAAAAAGGTGATCAGGCTCACGCCTTCGTTCACGACTGGCGCAATATTGGCCGATTCAATTGCGTCGTAGGGGTTCGTTTTGCTGTAAGACGTAACGTGCCCACCCAGCAGACCCTTTTGGAACAAATCGGCCAGGTTGCGCAGGGCGTTCCGTAAGCCCTGCGCTTCAAACTCCGACTTGCCCCCGCTGATGTGAATAATGTTTTTGCGCCAAAGCCCATTTGGTACTGAGGTTTCAAACTGCTTGACTTTCTTCAGGTAAGCCATCACCTGATCGTTGGTCAGTACATTGAGTCGGCCCGTCGGAATAGCGGGTGTATTGGGCGCATATCCATTCAGGCCGGCCGTCAGCAGAACATCGGAACCGGGGTAACCAATAGTTGGCACCAGATCATCGGGGGCCGTTTTTACGTAATACGGGTAACTGCACGCTTTTCCGATCAAAAATAAGTGCTTCACTGCCGTATTGGCCAGCATGAAATCGGCAAACCGGCGAAGCGCGAGGGGACTCCGTTCCCCGTAGTTAAACTGATCGTAGAGTGAGTCCGCGTCAATTAACAGCGGAGTAAAGCGTCCTCCCTGTACCGATGCCCGGTAGTTGGCATAGGCGGTTGCCGACTGGGTAAGCGACGCATGAGTAATAATTAAAAAATCAGCGTCTTTGGGATAAGCAAATCGAAAGCGGGCGGGCTCAATCGATAGGGGTTTAAGAAACTTGTTGGTCAGAAGAACGTTGCGCCCCTGGCTCGTTTCGTCTACAACAACCTGCCTTTTCCCATCAGATGCCTGTAGGGTTAGGTAACGGCAACTCGTTTTATCCGTAATGTCGTAAGCAATCGCCCCCGCAGGAATGTTCTGAATGGCCAGCAGGGCGGTTTGGCGGGGGCCAGCCGGCAGGTGAAATACCTTTGTCGATTGCCCGGCCATATCCGGCGCCTGCGGATACGACAGTTTCACGTAGGTAACCGAAAATTGGGTAGTGCCCCCCTCCTGACCGGCCCTGAAACGCAGCGAAAGCCGTTCGTTCTGAAGGGTAGCCGGATTAATGGCTGCCTGAAACGTCTGGCTGGAGAATCCGGGGGCATCCAGTACGGCCAGGGGCGTCTGCGGGCCAGCCCCCGACTCAACCAGAACTCGATGAAACAGAAAATCCCGGCCGTTAACCATGCCCTCTACCCTGATAGGCCAGTTTGCGGCTACCCGACCCGTTAATTTAAAGGAAACAGTTCCGATCGAATCAGCCCGGATCAGCTTTCCCGACCAGCCTTCACCGGGCTCAAAATAGCTTTGCTGTAAGGGGGGCTCAATGCCTTTTAAACTGTTGAAAGTGTATTCGTCGGTGAACGCCTGAACGGTCTCTTCAACGTGAAATGCTTCGGCAGTACGTCCCTGAGCCGACAGGTTCAATTCCGGGATTCGCTTCCCTGTTGCGGTCGGGTCGCTGGTTAGAAAATAGGCGGTAAGGTCCGAAAACAAGGTTTGGTACGGGTGTAGCCGTTGCTGAGGCCGGTAAAGCAGCGAATCCTGACTACCGTCATTACCTTCTCCATAAAACTCCAGATAATCTGATTCATCAAATACTCCGTCCTGCTGGCCCACAACCCGGATGGCGATCTCTTTACCCCGGAAAAACAGTTGCCAATGCGTAGGATTCGTCCGGAAAAACGCAGCGTCAGCGGCTTTGAGGTCTTGATAACTAATCCGGTAAATTCCCGCCTGGTTCACCGAGAATTTCAGGTATTGTTGACCGGCCTTGATCCATTCGTTACCGAACCGTTGTTGCGCCTGTAGGATCAGCGTGGTTAGGACTAAAAATGCAGTGAGTATTCCTTGTTTCATGCTGTAATCAACCCATCCGGACTGAAATCCGGAATACGACGCTGGCGAGGAAATAAATATGTACGTACGCGCGGGCAAAATCAGGTGGTTAACTTCGCCAAAACACGACCTTATACGTAGTAGATTTCACCAAAGATAAACAGATCGGTTGAATTAATGGATCATCTTCAATACGTATACAGCTATCAATTTACAGCAGTACCTAGGTGGCTCCGGCCCCAGAAAACTCCGCAAGAATCGGGTTTCTAAATCAGGCAACGAGTACCAATTTTGTACTCGCAAACAACTACAGGATCGCAACGACTATGAACACTGCCAACCCCTATACGTATCAGCAGATCGCCCGCATCATCGAACACCTGATCGAAAACTTCCGTCGGCAACCCTCCCTGACTGAGCTGGCCGAGCAGGTCAGCCTGAGCGAATTCCATTTTCAACGTTTATTTACCGAATGGGCCGGGGTAAGCCCGAAAAAATTTCTGCAGTACCTGACGCTCGAACACGCCAAGCAGCAGCTTCGGCAAGGCTTTCCCCTGGCAGAAACGGCTTATGAACTAGGCTTATCGGGGACAGGCCGCCTTCACGACTTATTCGTTACTATTGAGGGTGTTACGCCGGGGCAGTTCAAGCAGTTAGGACTTGGACTGGACGTAATGTACGGTGTTTTTAATAGTCAGTTTGGTGAATACGTACTAGGCACTGTTAACGGCAAAGTCTGTTTATTACAGTTCCTGGAAGCGCATTTCAGCCCGGAAACAATTTTAGCCACCGCATGGCCAGAAGCCGTATTACACCATGATCCACAAGCCGTTGGCTACCTGGCCGAACAGATTTTCCCGACCGACTTATCAGCGTCCAATGATACGTCACAACCGCTACGTGTGCTGATCAAAGGCTCACCGTTTCAACTCAAGGTATGGGAAGCTTTACTGAAAGTTCCGGAAGGGCACTTGGTCAGCTACGATCAGATTGCGACTGCCATCGGACAACCATCGGCCTCGCGGGCGGTAGGCACCGCCATTGGCAGTAACCCAATCGGTTACCTAATCCCCTGCCATCGGGTTATCAAGAAAACCGGATTAGTCGGTGGGTACCGCTGGGGAACCGGGCGCAAACAGGCGATGCTGGGTTGGGAAGCGGCACGGGTTAATGGCTGATTATAACGTAAATTATGGCTAAAAGGCTGACGCGTAGCTCTTAGTTTGTCAGTTAACTCATCAATGAACGATCCACAATTTACGTTAATTGCATTTTCCTATCCCTTGATACGGCCCACTCAAAACGTAACAGCCATGGATTTTCCTCATCCCGCAGACTGGCCCAGCTATCAGTCAGCCTTGTCTGAAACCGGCTTCGTGCTCCTGCCACCGCTCCTGTCCGTTCAGGAATGTCAGAAACTAGCGGCTCTGTTTGATACGCCGGGCCTGTATCGAAAAACGATTGTCATGCAAAAGCACGGCTACGGCAGTGGTGAGTACAGGTATTTCAGCTATCCCCTGCCGCCCGTCGTTGATACGTTACGGCATGATTTGTTTCGCTACCTGGCTCCGGTCGCTAATGATTGGAACGAGCGACTCGGCATTGAGCAACGGTATCCCGCTGATCTGGACACCTGGCTGGCGACCTGTCGCGCAGCGGGTCAAACACGCCCGACTCCGCTGATTCTGCGCTACAGACAGGGCGATTGGAATGCGCTGCACCAGGATTTATACGGAACGCTCTATTTTCCGTTTCAGGCCGTTTTGTTTCTGAGTCAACCCAAGCTGGACTACACGGGTGGTGAATTCATTTTGCTTGAGCAACGCCCCCGGATGCAGTCAAAAGCAACGGTGTTACAACCCGAGCAGGGACAACTCCTGGTGTTTACCACAAAATACAGACCTGCTAAGGGAGCACGGGGATATTACCGGATGCAGATGCGGCATGGGGTAAGCGAAGTCAGTAGTGGCACACGCGTGAATCTTGGGCTTATTTTTCACGACGCAGCATGATTCGCCATACCGATTTAGGCCTGACATCGTTCGCCCGGCTTCGTGCTTTAACTTCGCTAATCTCTTCCGAAACCATTACGTTAGGCGGAAACCGGCCCGGCAAAATCTACGGACGACTGGATTGCCGGGCGGGGAAACGCATGAACCCTAAAAACAGAGTCTTTTTCCGGAACGAAGCCGAAGCGATTGAGCATGGATTTCGCCCGTGTGCCATCTGCTTGCCAGATGCCTACCGAGCCTGGCGCGAAAGCCGCTGAACCGTTTGTCAATGCCGTTTTTTTGTGGTAAACTCGTTAATCACAACTGACACTTTTATGACGGCCATTGCTGAAACGAAACGCCGACGAACCGGCCGTTTGTCGACCCGCAACATTCCCTCCACGCTCATTTATGAGATGTGGCAGGGTAAGCCCGTGTATTACCGAGGCTATCGGGACGTATTAGCCGGAAAGAAAACTATTGAAGAAGTTATATCGTGTTCCGATTTACAGGCGGTGCTTGTATCGCTGCTGAATGGCCATTTATTCAGCGCCCTCAACCGCAAAAAATACCTGCTGGCAACGAACGAAATCGGGCTGCATCTTGCTTTGAACGATAATCTGGGTAATGATGTCGTCATCTTCGAAAAAGAAAAGTTAGGTAAGCTCACAGGCAAATACTTCGATATTCCTCTCAAAATTGTCATTGAGGTAGATATTAAAGCGGACACGGCCGAATTTGAAAATGGAGCTGATGGTTACGTCATGCAGAAGGCTCTGAAACTGCTCGATTTTGGCGTTGAGAAAGTACTCTGGATTATCACCAGTATGCAACGGGTGTATGTTATCGACCGCAACGACCCGACCTGGCACATCGTTGATTGGGGTCAAACTATTGCCGTTGTAGACGATTGTCAATTGAATATCAAGCAACTACTCGACGACGAGGAGCTTACCTATTAACGCCGGATTAGTTTCCCGAGCACAGCTACCGCTTGTTCCAATTCGGCTTCGTTACTCGATGCAAAACCGAGCCGGGTGCCATTGAGTTGCCGCCGACCGGGCGGATTGTGTGAAACCCCGCTCGACAAGAAAAGTCCGGCTCGTCCGGCGTCTTCGGCAAGCCGCTCCAAGTCAATTGTTGAATCGAACACCGCCCAGACGGCCATTCCCCCATCAGGCTTTTCAAACCGGACCGCATCGGGCAGCTCCTGACTGAGCAACGCGCAGAACTGATCGCGCCGATTGTGATACGTCCGCAGCGCCTTGCGAAAATGCCGTTTCAACTCACCGGTTTTAAAGAGTTGACCAATGGCAAATTCCAGCATGGGATCACCCTGCCGGTCGATGATGCGCCGGTGACGGGCCAGTTCACCAATGAGTGCGGTTGGCGCTACCACGTAACCAATCCGGAAAGCCGGAGCCACGGACTTCGTCAACGATCCGACGTATACAACCATACCGTGATCGTCAGCACTGGCCAGGGGTAAGATAGGTCGGCTTAAATAATGAAAATCATAGTCGTAATCATCTTCCAGGATGATAAATCCATACTGCTCGGCCAGGTGCAGTAGCTGCACGCGCCGATCGGCACGTAACGTAACCGTAGTCGGATAGTGATGATGCGGGGTCACAAATACCATGCGTACGAATTCCCGACTGCACAGTTCAGCTAACGCGGCTACGTCCATACCGTACTGATCGACGGGCAGGGTACGTATCGTAGCGCCGGCGTTAAGAAAATTCATGGTGGCCCCGGCCCAGGTTGTTTCGCCGGTAACTACTACGTCGCCCGGTCGCAGCAAGACCTGACAGCTGAGGTGCATCCCCATTATACTGCCCCGCGTAATGAGTACGTTGTCGGGCGTCGTTCGCAGGCCGCGGGTTTCGTTGAGATGCAGTGACAGCTGCTCCCGCAGCAACAGATGTCCTTTGGTATCGCTGTAGCCAAAGTGTTCCTGGGGATTTCCCCACCGGAAATAGGACCGATAGGCACGACTCAACTCGTCCATCGGTGCCAGCCGCAAATCGGGAAAACCATCGTCCAGCCGTAAGCCACTCTGGTTGGTCAGCACTGGTCGGGCCAGAAATGGGCGGGATTCGAACGCGTAGCCCGGTGTGTCGTTTGGGCGACGTAAAGACCCTGACTGTTCCAGAGCAACCGGATGTTGGGCGCGGTCCTGCGTCCGAAATTCCTGCGGACGAGCTTCCTGACTATGCAAAGCTACGTACGTTCCGCTGCCCGTACGGCTCTCCAGCCACCCCTGCGCCATTGCCTCGTCATAGGCGGCAACGATCGTCTGCCGGTGCAGATTGAGTAGTTCGGCTAACTGACGCGTACCGGGTAACCGTTGACCGGCGGTTAGGGTGCCTGTCCGGATCAACTGCCCAATTTGCTCACTGATCTGGACAAAAACCGGTGTAGCTGATGACTTCTTGATTTGTAGTAATGACTTGAATGGCAGCACAACCGGACTAGTTTATATCTGAAAAGTGGACGATTTAAACCAGCCGGTAAGATACGACATTTGTTATCATCTAATTTACTCACCATCCAAATGGGCCACGCCCACCACGCGTATGTCAACGACACGTACCACACCAAGCCGCTTAGCCAAGCGCACCCACTACGACACAGCCAGTATTTACTCCGTTTTAGACGAGGCTATGTTCTGCACTGTCAGTTACGCCATCGACGGTCAACCCATGGCGATTCCGACCGCCTTCGCGCGAAAAGGCGATAAGCTGTATATCCACGGTTCAGTAGGCAGCCATTTCATTCGCCAGATTGAGCAGGGCAGCCCCGTTTGCATCAGCGTGATGCTGGCGGACGGGCTGGTGCTGGCAAAGTCCGCGTTCAGTCACTCCGTGAATTACCGGTCAGTTGTCATTTTCGCGAACGCGGAGAAGGTAACGGATGAAACCGAGCGAATGGACGCTTTAGAGCTTATTACCGATCATTTGATTCCTGGCCGCTGGGCCGATCTTCGCCCAACCACCGCCAGCGAGATGCGCAAAACCACTGTGCTGGCTTTTTCGCTGGCCGAAGCATCGGCTAAAGTACGTACGGGCGGCCCGAACGATGAGCCCGAAGACCTTGAACTACCGACGTGGGCGGGCGTAATTCCTCTTCAAACCACCCGGCAGACTCCTGTTCCGGCTCAGTACAGTCTGGAAACGCCGTTACCGCCGTATCTGGCAGTTTAATTTTATTGAGGAACATCAGCTATACAAATAAGGCCAGCTACGTAGCTGGCCTTATTTGTATAGTTAAGCCGGTTTATGATAAATCAGCACCGGCACCGACGACTTTTCGACCAGAGCCGCCGTTCGATTCGGGTGCAGAAGTTTATCGAGGAAGCCGGGTTGCGGATACAACTCCATAACGATCAGATCGGCATGTGCGTTGTCAATCTGATCGTCGGTCAATACGGACAGTTCAGCGTCGAACGCATTCACTAACGAATCCGTCTGGGCCGATACGTCGCTTCGGGTGGTGCGTGGCTGCATAGCGTAGGCAATGGTCCGTACCTGAGCCGGGCGAATGGCTCCGCCCTCGGGACTTGTCGGCACAATCAGTACCGGACAAAGCGCGTCACTGGCCACATCACTGACCGCACTACCGGCTAGCCGATCGAAGAACGTACTCAGATCGCTGCGTCCCATGATGATTAAGTCAGCCGCGTATTCCTTAGCAGCATCGAGAATTTCGTTTTCCGTACCGCCTGCCCGCCACTCGGTCTGTACCGACAGGCCTTCGGCCTGTAACGTAGCGGCTAATTCATTGAGTCGACGGCGGCTAATGTCTTCCACTTCGCGCGAAGCCGTAATGCCCATACCCGGATCGCCCAGCGTGGGCAATGTCGAATCGGGAACCATCGGCTGATAAACGTGCAGCAACGTAATGGTAGCGCCAGTTTTACGCGCAAAGAGTCGCACCCAATCAAGTGCAGCGTTGGTATTGGTAGAGAAATCTGTGGGGAAAAGCAAGTTTGTCATATGCGAGTGAACAGGTGTTTAGAAGCATCAACAAACAAAACGCCGAATCGTCCCGCCCGCCCCCCAAATTTGTTTCGTTTATCCGTATCCAGACCAGTGATTAGGAAGTGGCGGGTATAATACGGCCGTTGCCGTTGGTGCCACCCGTATTCATCTTTTCCACCGCCAGCATTTGCCGCATTGTCTTCTCCATACCTTCCGACGAGCCATCCAGGAAAATGACGTTTCCCTGCCCATTCTCCGCGAAGTGCTTGATGGCCTCCGTCCAGATGGAAAACAAAATTAACGAAGCGTCCAGGTTGGCTTCGGTCATGACTTTGGCCGATTCCGCCATACCTTTTGCCACTTCTTCGCGGAACAAAGCCACGCCCTGACCACGTAATTGCGACGCCGTTTTCTCCGCTTCGGCCGATATCTTGATGGCATTCCCCTCGGCTTCGGCCGATTTAGTTTTCGTAATCAGCAGGGCCTGACCTTCATTTTCGGCGGCAGCCCGCAGGTTTGACGACGCAACTACCTGGGCCATCGAGCGCATAATCACTTCGTCGAACGCAATGTCGTTTAGTTGCAGGTCGGTCAGGTGATACCCCCAGCTTTCCAGCAATGTATCGAGCTGGGACTTTACGTGTTCGATAATCTCGGAACGTAACGCCAGGATTTCGGATTGCCGCTTGGTGGCCACAAAACTCCGGATCGAACCTTCAATCGTTCGAATGAGCGCCTGCATGAACGAGGCTTCGTCGATGAATTTAAACGCTACGTTCTTAATGGTTTCCTCACCCTGATTCAGTACCGAATACACCAGCATGGCTTTGAAGTTGACATTGGCCTGATCGGCCGTAATCGCTTGAAAAGCTAGCTCAACGGACCGGTTCTGAATAGAGATTCGCCGGTAAACGACTTCAATGAAGGGAATTTTGAAATTTAGTCCCGGTCCCATCACGCGGGTGTATTTCCCGAAAATGGTGATAACGGCAACCGTTCCCTGCTGAACGACAACAACAGACAGGTAGACAATAATGATTGCCAGCAACGCGAAAATACTTAATAATGTCATTAGGATAAGGGGTTAAATACAACAGGATTCTATACCAAGGTACAGAATCCTGTTGAACTAGTTGTCAATTAGTATCTAATCGGTCGTTTGTTGCTTTAAGCCGCCATTTCGAAACGCACCGATTCACGGCGCACATTTCGTTGCCGGAGGTAGATTGCCGTAGCCAGCAGGAACCCCGCAAAGGCCATAATCGCACCCACCCACTGGGGTGACGCGTAGCCGAGTCCGGCCGCAATGGGCAATCCACCAAAATACGCGCCCAACGCGTTACCGATGTTAAAGCCAGCCTGCGTAACTGACGAAGCCAGCATTTCGGAGCCGTTGGCCGCGCGAATCATCAGGATCTGGATAGGCGCACCCAGCGAAAACGCGATAGCGCCCGTCACAAATGTCATCGCAAGCAACGGTATTTTAAACGGCGAGACTACGTAAACGATTAACAGACTAACCACCATGAGGGCCAGAAACAACATAGTCGCTTTAATGGGCGATACCTTGTCGGCCACCCGCCCCGAGATTAGGTTGCCAACGGCCATGCCCATACCCGCCAGCACCAGAATCCAGGTGATCTGGCTGGGCTGAAAATGCGCCACTTCTGTCAGAAGCGGAGCGATGTAGCTGAACCAGGCAAACAAGCCGCCGGTCCCTATGGCGGTGATGCCCAGAATGAGCCAGGGTTCAGCGAAGGTGAACAGCTTCAGATCTCTACGAAGATTCGATTCACCCACCACCGGCATTTCAGGCAGCAGTTTATGAATGCAGAACATCGTACTTAGCCCAACAACGGCAATGAGAACGAAGGTGATCCGCCAGCTTAAGGTATGCCCAATGTAAGTTCCCAGCGGCACGCCAATGATGTTAGCTATGGTTAGTCCCGCGAACATCATTGAAATAGCCTGCGCTTCTTTACCGCGTCCCGCCAGCCGACTGGCCACCACCGCGCCTACGCCAAAGAAAGCGCCGTGCGGTAAGCCTGACAACAGTCGGGTTATCATCATGATCGGATAATTCGGGGCAAAGGCCGAAAGTGCATTACAGAAGGTAAATAAGGCCATCAGGCCCAGCAAAATCTTCTTAGGCGGGTAGTTACCCGCAACACCCACCAGCAAGGGAGCCCCCAGTACAACCCCTATAGCATACGACGAGATCAAATGACCCGCTTCCGGAATACTGATATGCAGCGTCTGAGCCAGATCGGGTAGAATGCCCATCATCACGAACTCGGTCATGCCAATGCCGAAGCCACCCATAGTCAGCGGCAACAGATTCTTTTTCATACGGAATGTACTAACTTTAAACAGTCAGTACAACCGCACTGACCCAGGGCCGCCCTATAGGGGTCCGGCTCTGGGATAAATGCAAAAAATCTGATTTCGTTTCCGGGTCTACGAATGTTCTAAAAAGTTAGTCCATCCGTGCAATTATAGGCATTCCGTTTGATCACTAGCGCAAAAACTGCCAGAAGCCGTTTCCCTCACATTTATGACGAAATGCAAAGAAAACGGCTTCTGGATCGCCAGCTTTACGATCTTACTCTACGCCTTTTTGGCTCAAGGGTATTGGTTTTTAACGAACGATCAACCTGCCTGTTTCAAAATATCCCAACTTTCAAATGGAACCGATACTTGCTTGACAGGGGGCTGACCATCTTGGTAAATTGCATTAAAGCGGTTCTCAATTTGCTTTAACGTCTGGATGTCGTAATATTTCTCTCCACAGTACGAACAAACGAGTGCGGGTACATTATCAACTACCATCAACGATCCATTCCTTTGATAGATGTATTGAGTTGACAGCTGTTTAAATTCTTCATTCCCGCAAAAACTACATTTATCAGTCATAGTCTATTTCGTTTAAACGGCGTTGTAAACTTAGGCGGTGTCGGAATGTAAACTGTAATGACAATCACTCTATCTAGCTTACGGCCGACTACAATATGAATTGGTTTACCTGTGGTAGTAAAGCCAGCTACTAGACAACACGGACCACGACCAGTATCTTCATATTGTTCAAGGATGATTCCATTCCGAATAGCCTCTTCCACTTCATCAAGCGTTAAGTTATCCGCTAATCGCTCCCTGTCACCGTGAGCAGAATATAAATACTTCTGTTCATCAATGCATTGCTTTATCCAACTAAGTTCTATCATAGAAGAGTTACGGGGCCAGCAAAGCTAAGCAAAAAGTTTCCGTGATCACCAGGATCAGTCTCAGTGCGCCAGCAGCCAGTTTTCGCCAATACCGATGCCGGTATCCATTTGCACGGCCATTGGAATCGCGTTCTTCATGATGTGGTTCACATGCTCGCGAAGATGATCGATTTCATCCCGATGGGCGTCGAATACCAATTCGTCATGCACGGTCAGAATCATTTTCGACTTTAAATGCTCCCGCTGCATAAAGTCATGAATCTGAATCATGGCGATTTTGAGCATATCGGCCGCACTGCCCTGAATCGGCGCATTGATGGCGTTTCGTTCGGCAAACATCCGGTCGGTCATGTTCCGCGAGTTAATGTCGCGCAGGTACCGACGCCGACCCAGAATCGTTTCGGCGTACCCAAATCCGCGCGCTTTCTCAATACTCTGGTCCATGAACGCTTTAACTGCCGGGAACTCCACGAAATATTCTTCAATAATCTGAGATGCTTCTTTGCGCGGAATCTTCAGGCGCTGCGCCAGCCCGAACGAAGAAATACCGTAAATAATACCGAAGTTGATTGTTTTGGCTTTCCTGCGCATATCCCCCGTCACCTCGCTGATTGGTACGTGAAAAACCTTGCTTGCCGTCTGCGTATGAATGTCGACGCCGTTGTTAAAGGCATCGAGCATGGTTTGATCACCACTGAAAGCGGCCATAATCCGAAGCTCGATCTGCGAATAGTCGGCCGACATAATCAGAAACTCCGGCCCGCGCGGCACAAACGCTTTCCGAATTTCCTGACCACGGGGTGTCCGGATCGGGATGTTCTGCAAGTTCGGATTCGCCGACGACAATCGCCCGGTCGACGCTACCGCCTGGTTGAACGACGTATGGATCCGGCCGGTACGCTTACTGATCAGCAGCGGCAAGGCATCGACGTACGTATTCTTCAGCTTAATCAACTCGCGGTAATCAAGGATCTTGCGGGCAATTTCGTGCTCTTCTTCCAGCTTCGACAAGATCTCTTCACCCGTAGCGTACTGGCCGGTACGTGTCTTTTTAGCGTTCTTGTCAAGTTTGAGTTTGTCAAACAGAATCTCGCCGAGCTTCTTAGGCGACCCAATATTGAACGACTCCCCAGCGATCTCAAATACCTCCTGCTGCACCTGCCGCATATCGGTTTCCAGCGTTGCCGAGAGATCCGACAGGGCGTTGACATCAATCGTGATTCCTTCTAATTCGAGGTCAGTCAGCACCTGCACCAGCGGCATTTCAACCTGATCGAACAGTTTATGAAGGTTGTCTTTTTCGAGCCGGGGCGAAAACGCTTCCTTCAGCTGTAAGGTAATGTCGGCATCCTCACCGGCGTACTCAACCACTTTCTGGACATCAACATCGCGCATCGTTAGCTGTCCTTTCCCCTTTTTCCCAATCAAGGCTTCAATCTCAACCGGCTGGTAATTGAGGTACGTCATGGCCATCATGTCCATGTTATGGCGCATTTCCGGCTCAATCAGGTAGTGGGCAATCATGGTGTCAAACAGCTTACCCTGCACTTCTATGCCGTACTTTTTCAGCATCAGCAGGTCATACTTCAGATTCTGGCCAATCTTTTCAATGGCCGGATTCTCAAAAACGGGTTTGAACTGGTCGACAATCGCCTGTGCTTCAGCCCGATCGGCGGGAACCGGTACGTAGAACGCTTCTCCTTTCCGGTACGAAAACGAAAGGCCTACCAGATCAGCCTCAACGGGGTCAATGGCTGTCGTCTCGGAATCGAAACAAATGCTGGTTTGCAGACTCAGATAATGCACCAGACTCGCCCGGAGTTCCGGCGTATCGACCAGCCGATAATCGTGCTTAACGGAATGAATCGTTTTGCGTCGTTCGGGCTGGTGCTCGTCAATCTCGTAGTCTGGATACACGTCCAGATACGCCGGTTGATCTGCCGATGATTGAGTAACCTCGGCACCGGGCGCATCTTCCACCGCAGCTGTATCGGTTACCGCTTTCGGCGTCGCATCGGTAGCCGACGCGGCTGGCGCGGTAACTTTAGTCTGTTTCGCCCTGGTTTTAGCGGGTGGCTCAGGTGGGGCGGCAGGTGCTGCGGACGTATCGTCAGCACTAAAATCGAACGGCAGATCATCAGCCCCCGACGGATTGACGGCGCTCATATTTGGGAATGGCAGGAAGGCTGGCTGATCGTCGCCCGGTGAATCGAACAGATCCATCTGTGCCGGAGCGTTATTTTTAAACGCCGTTGGCAGCGGCTTCTCATCGTAATTGCCCCCCAGCAGCCGGGTTTTCATCTGCCGAAACTCCAGCTCGTCCAGCAGCGCAGCCAGACGGGGTTTGTCGTATTCGGTATGTCGCAGCCGGTTTTCGTCAAAATCAACCGGTACGTCCAGATGAATGGTCGCCAGTTGTTTCGACAGTAACCCTTGTTGCCCGTAGTTCACTACGTTCTCTTTCAGCTTACCTTTTAACTGGTCGGCGTTGGCAATCAGGTTCTCGACGGAGCCGAAATCGGCGATGAGCTTCTGCGCGGTTTTTTCGCCAATACCCGGTATGCCGGGAATGTTATCGACCGAATCGCCTACCAGTCCGAGCATGTCGGTTACCTGCTCAATACGTTCGATCTGCCACCGATCCAGCACTTCGGCAATGCCCAGCTTCTCGGCGGGTTTGCCCATAAACGCCGGTTTATAGATGTGTACGTGCTCTTCGACCAGCTGCCCGTAGTCTTTATCGGGCGTCATCATGTACACTTCAAAATCGGCCAGGGCCGCTTTTTTGGCAACTGTTCCGATGATGTCGTCAGCTTCGTAGCCGTCCATGATCAGGATCGGGATGTGCATAGCCTCAATAATCTGCTTGATGTAAGGCGTAGCTACGCTGATATCTTCCGGCTGCTTCTGGCGGGTGGCCTTGTACATCGGAAACTGCTCGTGCCGGAACGTCTTTTTCGATGAATCGAAGGCAACACCGAGGTGGGTAGGCTTTTCTTTGGTGAGTACCTCGATCATGGCGTTCATGAAGCCGAAAATGGCCGAGGTATTTACGCCACGTGATGAAATGCGGGGCGATTTGCTGAAGGCAAAGTGAGCGCGGTAAATCAGGGCTAGCGCGTCTAACAAAAAGAGTTTTTTCTGTGGTTTGGCCATTCGATAATGATCACTAAGATGTCTCTTTCCGGCCGATCGGCAGAGTTTGCCAAAGGTCGGTAAACAGACGAATACTACAAAAACAGAACGGTTAAAGGTAGGTTTTGATTCAGATATACGGCGGCTAACCCGTAAAACTAAACAGAGCTTGAACCTGTTTCGGGGACTCTGTCAAGCGCCTGAAACTAAGCCTTTCGGCTTGCAACGGCTGTAAATAAAACGAACCGCCTTGTTGAAAGCGGTTCGTTTTCATAGATTGTACAGGTGAGATCAATCTAAGGCAATAGCACTCGATCGATCTTATGGATAACCCCGTTCGTAGCGCTAATATCAGCGGCTACTACGTTCGACGCAGCGCCATTATTCCCTCGGCCGGTTAGGGTTACAGCATTGTTAGCACCCACATTAGCCGTTACCGAACCTCCCTGGAAGGTCGTGATAGCCGCTCCATTAGTCAGCGTTGGCGAATAGGCCCGAACACCCGGTGCTACGTGGTACGTCAGAATGCCGGTTAATGTAGCCGGAGGAGCCGCCTGAAGAGCCGCAGCAGACCCAAAACCAGCCGCCCGGAAAGCGGCATTGGTTGGCGCAAACACTGTTAAAGCGGTTGAGCCACTCAGGGCTGCCGTAACTGTAGCACCACCCAATTGAGCGGCAGCTGCCAGTAAGCTCAGCGATGTATCGGCGGCTACAACCTGTAAGATGTTACCAGCCGGTGGCATCAGCACCCGATTAATCAGGTGAATAACCCCATTGGTAGCCTGCTGGTCAGCCACAACAACGCGTGCATTGTTCACCGAGATCCCCGTTGTCGCCGACCCAGACGTACCGGATGTAGAAGCGGCTTTACTTATATACAGCGTACCGTTGCTCGTTAGCGACGACTGCTGTGCCGTTTGACCAACGGCAATAGCCGACGAATTTATGGCCGTCCCATTAATAATGTGGTACGATAGAATTTGCTGAAGCGTAGCAGCCGGCGTTCGATTGATAGCCGCTGTGTCGGGGAAACCGGCAGCCCGGAACGCATCGTCTGTCGGCGCAAAAATGGTGAATGGCCCGGCTCCATTGAGTGTTGCAGCCAACCCCGCCCGATTAACGGCAGCTTCAAAAAAGTTTAACTGCTTGTTCGAAATTACCGATAAACCAATGTTTTGTGGAGGAGGCACGTCTGGATTATCTTCGTCCCAGCAGGCAGATACCGTCATCGTTACGGCAACGGCCAGGATCACTAACAAAGGCACTCTACGCCAGGCGCTTTCGTGTCGTTTGGTGTACATAATTGTTAATAAGCTAGTTAGTTGGGATATTTAGTGTACGCGATTTACTCCGGTCACTATCTGGCAAACGAATTACTTCCTGTTTTGTTTAAGCTGCTTTACGTTAACCGCCGTGCTCAGCCGCTTATGTGTATGTAAGCTGGCTTTTATACTATAACAAAGCCATCCCGCTCAGCGGAATGGCTTTGTTGTTCAGGGGTAATGTATGTTGATGAAGGTTTAACTATGGCAACAGCACCCGGTCAATCTTGTGAATGACCCCGTTGGTGGCGTTGATATCGGCGGTTGTTACGTTCGCTGCGTTCGTACCGTTTCCGCGGCTCAGCAGGGTAATAGCGTTGTTACTGCCCACTGTTGCCGTCACCGATCCTCCTCCAAAGGTAGTGATCGGTCCGCTCGCAACCGTCGGCGAATACGCCCGAGCATTGGCTACTACATGGTTGGTTAACACGCTGGTCAGACGCGCTACATTCACTGTATCAATAACGGATCTGGTGAAGCCAATCGCGCGAAAAGCTGCGTTCGTTGGCGCAAACACGGTCAAGGGAGTTGTTCCACCCAGAGCCGACGTAACTGTAGCCCCACCTCGTACGGCAGCCGCCACTAATAAACTTAACGATGTATCGGCTTGGGCTATTTGAAGAACATTACCTCTGGCCGGCATCAGCACCCGGTCAATAGCATGAATAACTCCATTACTCGCCTGTCCATCAGCAGATAGAATGCGGGCACCATTCACCGATATAGCCGATCCACCCGACGCTGATGTTGAACCAGCTCTGGTAATATACAACGTACCGTTCGTGCTGAGTGACGTTGGTTGAGCCGTTTGGCCAGCCGTAATGGCAGACGCAGGAATAGCCGTTCCACTAATCACATGGTATTGCAAAATGCGCCGAAGAGTGGTATCAGGTGCCGCATTAATAGCCGCTACGTCAGCGAAACCAGCCGCCCGGAATGCATCGTCGGATGGAGCAAAAACGGTAAAGGGACCAGGCTGACTCAATGTAGTGCCGAGTCCGGCCCGGGCCACTGCCGCTTCCAGCAGTGTGAATCGGTCCCCTGCCGTAACGAGTTCATTTATTGTTTGAAGCTGTGGGGTATTGTTGTTGTCGTCGTTATTACACGCGGAGAGCGCAAATGTGCCAGCAATGACTAAAGTGGCTAGTCCGGCCCATTTTTGACCAACTGATGCTTTTTTCATACGTTGTATGTTTATGTTGAATTAAGTGAAACCGAGTAGGTCTGCATCTGTCTACTCGATTTGGCAAACACGATCTTCGCGCTTTTGTTTAATACATTTTCATTTTTGTTAAACAATTTATTGGTTTGCCCAAATTTTCCTGCCGGATACTTAACCCATTTCCAGCACCACCAGAGCAACCGATGTTCATTATAAAGCGCTATCGGTTGACGAAACGGTCCGCCTTTACACGGTCGTTACCCGATCCGGTTTCTTGGTGTCCCCGACTGGTGGACGGTATTTCTGGAATGGAATCTTCAGCAGATTGCCAACGTGCGAATGTTCGTGCGGCTCCGGATGCGTATCAATTCCATAGTGCAGGTCTTTACCGGCCATCTCGTGATACGTCCCAAAGAGCCGGTCCCAGTACGGAAAAATGTTGCCGTAATTGGTGTTCGTAACCGGCAATATGTGATGATGATGCACATGGTGCATATTAGGCGTAACAATCACCAGTCCCAGCAGACGATCAGCCCAGCGGGGTAACTCGATGTTCGCGTGGTTGAACTGAGAGAGTCCGACCGACAAAGCCTGGTACATGAAAACCAGCCACATAGGCGCACCAACTATGAGTACAGCCAACGTGGTGAAGGCAAACCGAATTACGCTTTCGCCGGGATGATGCCGATTGGCAGTTGTCGTATCGACATACGTATCGGTATGGTGAATCAAATGAAACCGCCATAAAAACTTTACCTGATGCTCCGTCCAGTGCGCTAGCCAGGCACCGATCAAATCGAGCGCCAGTAGGCCAGTCACAGCCTCCAGCCAAAGCGGCCAGTTTAACCATTGCAGCAAACCAACGTGATTCCGAACGGTCCAATCGCTGGTCTGCAGGAGAATAAACGCCAGGGCGAAATTGACGATAATGGTCGTTAGGGTAAAGAAGATATTGATGCCCGCGTGGTGAAACTTCCGGTATTCGAACCGGAACAGGGGCACTGCGCTTTCGATCAGCCAGAAAATAGTGATGCCGCCGACCAGAATGAGACTTCGGTGCAGCGATGGAATATGTTCGAAGTAATCGACGATACGCTCCATACGTTTTACCCTATTTTATATACTTATTCTACAACTATAAACAGTATCAACGTAGCGTTTGGTTTGTCAGTTTGAAAAAACCGTCGTTGGTTTGCAGCTGAATCCGGGTATGGCCCAACTGGGCAACCGGTACGTTTCAGTTAACGGCTCAATATTAAATTGTCAATGCCCCAACCCAAACACGCCCGAGAGTCCATAACGGTAATGACCGAAATGGTGCTTCCCAACGATACGAATACGCTGAACAACTTGATGGGCGGCCGTTTACTACACTTCATGGACATTGCCGCGGCCATAGCCGCTCAAAAACACTCGAACCGCATTGTCGTGACGGCCTCTGTCGACAACGTATCGTTTGCCGAACCCATCCGGCTGGGCAATATCGTGACCATGAAGGCTCAGGTAACCCGGGCGTTCAGCTCCTCGATGGAAGTGTTTATTGAAGTATGGGCGGAAGACATTCCGGCGGGCGTCCGGGTGAGCACGAATAGTGCATTTTATACCTTCGTGGCTGTCGATCAGAGCGGCCGACCAATCGAGGTACCGGCGGTGATTGCGGAAACGGATGAGGAAAAAGACCGCTACGAAAGTGCCTTACGTCGGCGGCAGCTGCGCCTGGTTCTCGCCGGTCGGATGAACGCCCAGGACGCCACCGAACTGCGGGAGTATCTGAAAGTCTAAAGTTTGTAACATAGACCTGGCCGCTGGTTGTATTTTCTATCAGATGTATCTATTGCAGGTCTAGCTGACTGTAGCTAATGAGTTGAATACCTTTTTGAGTTATCAACGCCTGAATGCGCGGGTGCGTCCAGAGGTCAGTAATGCCCTGCCGGTCGGCGGCTACGTTTTCGTACCCCTTGTGGTGAATGGCCCGCGCTTCGGGTGTGTCCAGGCCTGGATGCTCGATAAACATATAGGTTTTTCCCGGTTTCAGCTTTCCCAGCATTTTTTCAAAACTGTCTACTTTCTCATCCAGCGTCGTGTGAGCGCCCGCAAAGCCGACAAATCGAACGCCTTTCGCCCGAAGACTGTCGTCTGAATGCCCCAGGTTATATTCCTGGCACAATCGGCGGACCAGCGCTCTGACGTCCTTGTTCATGCTTGTGCAATACATGTGCCCCGAAACGTGACTGATGCGCGGAATGTGCTCCTGCGCCACTTCAATCTGCACCCTAAACTCTTTTTCAATGTCGGCGAGTTTCCAGTTGTTTTCTACGAGCGATTGCTTCGGGTAATGTATGTTCGGCTGGACCATCGGATAGAAATACCCGTTCGCATCCTGCAGGCTGGGGCAATCGCTTAGGGGTCGCCACTTCACATTTTCCCACTCGCTGGTTAAGGTTAAGTGAATACCCACATCCGCCGTCGGGATTCTGGCCAGCATAGCCACGGCTTCCGGAAACCAGGGCGGAGGTACCATCACTTCGATTGACGTTTCAATTCCCTCCTCAAAACAGCGCACAATGGCTTCATTAGCCGAGCGAGACGAACCCATGTCATCGCCACGAACAATCAGACGCGGGGGTCCGGGCTCCTGATCGGTCGATTTATGCCGGAACTGCTTATCCTGCTCCTCGTTCCGGAATGCTGAACTATCAATATACCGCTGGACCAGATTTAGAAATCCGATTATATAGGCATGGTAACCTACTGTGAATACGTGAAGTATTCTCTTCATGTGTGCAGTCAATGTTACGTCAACTTAAGCGAATCGAATGAAGTAGCCAGCGGAGACTGATTACCAGCTAGTTGATTCACGCATAAAAATAGGCCATGCAAAATGGATACCATCATCACGATAGTCTCCCATTCTACATGGCCCATTGTTAGTTTTACCAGCCCCTACTGGGTCAGTCGCAGCGACTGCCAGGCGACCAACTGCCACTGACCGCTTTTTTTCACGTACACATCCGTATAGCGAAGTTTGAATTCGGTAGGCTGGTTGTTGTTATTCATTTTCACCTGCACAACTCCGTTCACAACGGCCGTGTTGCCATACAGCCGCACTTTCTGCTCCTGCGGCTGAAGACCGGTATAGTTTGATTTTCCGTCGACGATGGCCTGAATAAACGCTTGCTTGCCATCCGTATTCCCATTAGAGTGGGTGTACAGCAGATCATCGGCCAGGACTTTGTTCATTACCGCCTGATCTTTATTTACCTGGGCGTCAAAGCGTTGTTTTTCAACATCCAGCACCGCTTTTTCGTCGCCACTCTGGGCGCGTACAAGCTGAACAAGTAAAAGAAGGCAAAGTGTTAGGAAAGATTTCATAGTAACTTACGATTGTTAGGGCCGTCAGGCAACGTAGTGAACTGATTTGAATACACCGGATTACGTTCCTGCAAAGATAAATTCCGACGAATTCTACCGCTTTGCCGCCATCGACTCAGTAATCGCCTGATAGACCAGCACGTTGAACTTGTCGTTCAGATCGCCGTAACTGTTCGGCGCTTTCTGGGTATACAACAGCGCCACTACCCCTTCTTTCGGGTCCACCCAGTACGTAGTACCGAAAAAACCGCCCCAGTTATACGAACCTTCCGAAACCGGCAGACGGGCCGCACTACGTTCCGACGTAATGGCAAAGCCGAGTCCGAATTTGTTCTGTCCCTGGTTCAGCTCACCAATCTGGTTTGTCGTGATTAATCGTACGGTCGTCGGGCTAAGAATCCGTTTGCCACCGTATTGCCCGCCGTTCAGCATCATCTGTAAGAAGATCGCGTAGTCGTACAGGGTCGACGACAGACCCGCACCGCCGGAGAAATACGTTCCGGGCTGTTTTGGGTAATCTTCCGAAATACCACCCTGGGAGGGCAAACGTCGAAGCGCCTTGGTGGAGTCTTCGGTGTAGACGCGCGTCAGGCGACTTTGCTTGCTTTGCGGCAGATAAAAATACGTATCGTTCATGCCCAGCGGCTCAAACAATCGGGTGCGCAGAAACTGGTCGAGCGGCTGCCCGGATAAGACCTCAATCAGTCGACCCAGTACGTCGACACTCAGCCCATACGTCCACTTTTCGCCGGGCTGGTGCACCAACGGCAAAGCCGCCAGGCGATTCATGGCTTCTTCAAGATTTTGGTTTGGGGTACCAATGCCGCTTGGAATTTTATGCTTTGCGTAGATAGCGACGGCCTCTTTTGTGCCAATTGATGGATAACTGATCCCCGACGTATGGGTGAACAATTGGCGAATGGTTATCTCCCGCTTCGCCGGAACCGTCGTATAGGTCGTGTCTTTCGGGTTGTATTTGTCCAGCACCCCTGGGTTCTTAAACGCTGGAATATAGTTCGAGATCGGGTCATCGAGCAGAAATTTCCCTTCTTCAAACAAAGTCATCAGCCCAATGCTCACAATGGCTTTCGTCTGCGAAGCAATGCGGAAAATCGCATCCCGCTTGAGTGGCGTTTTCGCCTGAATGTCATCCAGACCATACGTTTTGTGATACACGATACTGCCATTTCTAGCTACCAGCACCCCAACGCCCGCCTGACGTCCCTTCGCAATGTAGTCATTGATCACAGCGTCCATTCGCTGCAAACGGGCCGTACTCATACCGACGGATTCGGCCGAGGCCTCTTTTAGTACATCCTGAACGGGGACTGACTTGTTACGTGCTGCCGGACTGACGGTCGACTGGGCAGTAGCGGGCAAAAAATAACCGGCCATCAGGAGGCCGGTTAGACTAAATAGTTTCATGAAAACCGGGAGTTAGGAACCGTCGCTAAGATACTTATTTCTTCGTACCGGTGATCGATCCGTATTTCGCGTATTTTACGCCCCCCCGCAGCCCCTGTGCGGCTGTCGATATGGCAACCTGCGTTTTGTCGAAAGCCCCGGTAGCCGTATATGTAGCGTCAATTTTCGTGTTATTTATACTGATCTGATCCTGCGTTTTATCGATAATGGTGAAGCTGGTGCCGTCGGTCAGTTCAGCTGTTAAGCGCTCTTTGGTCGTGTTGTTAAAGAGGATGTCCAGATAAAGCTGTTTGGCCACCGTACTTTTTGAAACGGTTATGACCGCCGTACCACTTTCGGGATCAAGTCCATCACCATCCGCGATCCGGATCGTAGCCTGATAACCGCCTTCATACGAGCCAACGTATTGATCGCGGGGGTCAACGTCGGGATCAGAACCACCCGATTTTTTACAGGCCGTAGTCAACGAACCAACGACAAGCAGAGCAACAAGCAGATTACGGAGAGACTGAACGGCATTACGCGTAGCCATATTGATTTGAAGATGGGTTAAGTTCTGTTTCGTCTATCAAACGCCGTGCCGGGTTTGCCAAGTATAAACGTACAGGAAAAGTCATAAAAATGCCGTTTATAAACAAGTCATAGAGCTTTTATCAAGTTATCAAATTCATTCTGACAGTAGATTTATCGAATCGCTGTGTTATATTTTAATAGCGTCAGGTTTATCATCAATTCACACAAACCCATCAAATGGAACCCAGCCACACCACCTCAGCCGAAGCCACAAACCAAGATTTATTGTCTTTGTACAAACGCATACTACCTGAAATTAATGAGCAGGTAGTACAGTGTATTAACCAATGTAACTGGCAAGCCAATCAGGTTTCCAAACTATTCTTCATGAAAGTTGATGAAGCGTATCTGAAAGCTCCGAAAAAGATTCTTTTCGTTGGTCGTGAAACGTTTGGCTGGTATACTGCCGGTAAAGATTGGCTGGTATACTGCCGGTAAAGATCAGTATGACCCGCGAGACGAAGCCAGTGAGCTAATGTCTTACTATGGACAGACTACGAATGCTGGTGTACATTACAACTCACCCTTTTGGTGGTTTCGGGAAGCTTTTAGTCAGGCAATAGGCGTTGGTCAAGACGATTTTATGAAAGCCACACTGTGGACAAACCTGTCGAAGATTGATGTCGGCAAAACAACGCCAAAGGGTAAAGAAGCATGGAAACTTTTTCAGTTATTCATTCAGTTACTGATTGAAGAAATACGGATTGTAAAGCCAGACATAGTTTTAATTATGACAAAAGATGGCCTTTATAACTGGCATCTTGATAACTACCGCTGGGTCAGTAACAAGCCGTTCAGCAGTTACGATGAGCCAGACGAGATCACCCGCGAGCCAATTCTTGACAAGCAAATCCAACGACTTATTGTACCCGGTATATTGCCTTACCATACGTATCAAATCTGTCATCCAAATGCATTACGGCGTCAAGGAAACTATACAGAGCGAGCAGACGTGCTGATCAAGGAACTAAGCACGTTAGTAAATCAGAACAGTTGACTACTTCTCGATGATTAACCAACCCAGCCTCTCGCCCACCGCCTTTTGGGACGTAGATATGCAGTCACTCGATTACGAAGCGAATGCCCGGTTTGTAATCGAAAAGGTGATGAATTATGGCTTATGGACGGATATTCTTGAAATACTGAAGTATTACGGTCACGAACGGGTCAAAGCCGAAGTTACGCAGGCCGCATATTTAAAAAAGAAAACACTGTCATTCTGCTGCGCTATCTTCGATCTCGCTCCAAATCAGTTCAAATGTTATACCCGGCAACAGTCGAACCCGCTACCCTGGAATTATTGAAAAGGTTGCTCAACCAACCTTTCTTAGACTCATTCGCATTGGCTGGCGGAACAAACTTAGCCCTTCAGTTTGGCCACCGACTGTCAATCGACCTTGATCTGTTTACTGATCAGTCGTTTTCAACCCAGGATGTGTTTGATGAACTTTTATCTGCTTTTCCAAAGACTATAAAGATTGATGAAGCCAAAAACTCGCTCAGCCTGCTCATAGAGAGTGTTAAAGTGGATTTATTGGCACATCGTTATCCTTTAATCAGCCCCTTTGTGGAGCAATCCAGCGTACGTTTTTGGTCAGTAGAAGATGTTAGTGCCATGAAGCTAGGAGCGGTAAGTGGTCGAGGTGCAAAAAAAGATTTTTGGGATTTAGCGGAATTACTCAACCACTTCTCATTAGCTCAGCTACTTGGCTTTTTTACAGCCAAATACACTAACAGTGACCCAGGGTATGTGGTCCGTTCGCTAACGTACTTCGACGACGCCGAACAGCAGGCCGACCCTATAACATTGAATGAACTGACCTGGCCTCAAGTGAAACAACGAGTCTTAGGAGCCGTGAAGGAGCTGCTGTAGAACGCCCTCCGAATTGATTTACCATCAGGTCATTATAAATTCCTGTTAAAAATTCCTGTTACACGTTTACACTTTACCCATTATGATGGGTTATTTTTAAGCCAGTAAACCGCGTAACGTATGCAATTCTCTCACCTCCACACGCACACCCAATACTCGCTGCTCGACGGGCAGGCCGACATCAAAAAGCTGATTAAGAAGGCTAAAGGTGACAATATGCCCGCCGTTGCGATTACCGACCACGGTAATATGTTCGGCGTATTTGAGTTTGTAGCTGAGGCCAGCAAGCAGGGCATCAAACCCATCGTAGGCTGCGAGTTTTACGTCGTTGACGATCACCACAAAAAGCAGTTCACCAAAGAGCAAAAGGATATTCGCTACCATCAGTTGCTCTTGGCCAAGAACCCAACGGGCTATAAAAACCTGACGAAGCTCTGTTCGCTGGGCTACATGGAAGGGCTGTATGGCAAATACCCGCGTGTTACAAAAGAGCTTATTGATAAGTACAAAGAAGGTCTTATCGCCACGACCTGCTGCATTGGGGCCATCGTTCCGAAAACCATCCTTAAAAAAGGCGAAGAAGCCGGTGAGGCAGAATTCAAATGGTGGCTCGACCGGTTTGGCGAGGATTACTACGTTGAACTACAGCGTCACGAGATTCCCGACCAGATCAAAGCCAACGAGGTGCTGGTCAAGTTTGCCAGGAAATATAACGTCAAGATCATTGCGTCGAATGACTCGCACTACGTTGATCGCGACGACTGGGTAGCCCACGATATTTTGTTGTGCGTGAACACGGGCGAGAAGCAGAGTACGCCGTCGATGAAGGAATTCAACGACGAGGAAGCCATGCCCAAAAACACGCGCTTTGCCTTCTTCTCCGATCAGTTCTATTTTAAGAACACGCAGGAGATGACGACGCTGTTTCACGACATGCCGCAGGCCATCGACAACACCAACGAGATCGTTGATAAGGTTGAAACGCTGAAGCTCAAACGTGATATTCTCTTACCCAATTTCCCGATTCCGCAGGAGTTTCAGCTGCACGCTGATGACGTAGCGAACCAGTGGGAATTTCTGAAACACCTGACCTACGAAGGAGCCCGAAAACGTTACGGCGAAATCGAAAGTCACGTACAGGAACGGCTTGACTTCGAGCTATTTACCATCAAAACGATGGGATTCGCCGGGTACTTTCTCATCGTGGCCGACTTTATTCAGGCCGGGCGCGACCTGGGCGTGATGGTGGGGCCGGGCCGGGGTTCGGCCGCTGGCTCGGCGGTGGCCTATTGTATCGGGATTACGAATATCGACCCTATAAAATACGACCTGCTGTTCGAACGGTTCCTCAACCCCGACCGGAAGTCGATGCCCGATATCGATACCGACTTCGACGACGAAGGGCGGCAGAAGGTAATCGATTACGTCGTGCAGAAGTACGGTAAGCAGCAGGTTGCGGCTATCGTGACCTATGGTACGATGGCCGCCAAATCGGCCATTAAGGACGTATCGCGGGTGATGGATTTACCGCTCAACGACGCCAACGCCCTGGCCAAGCTTGTTCCCGATAAGCCGACGTACAACATGACCCTGCGTCGGATTTTCGAAGATCCGATTGAAGGGCCCGGCGGATTGGCCAACGTCATTCAGCCCGATGAGGTGGAAAACGTGAAGCGGATGCGGGCCCTCGAAGCGGGCGATCAGAGCGTGGGCCGAACAATGAAACTCATCGACACCGAGAAGGTACAGAATGTACTTCAACAGGCGCGTCGGTTAGAGGGAACGGTACGTAACACAGGCGTTCACGCGGCCGGTATCATCATCGCCCCCGACGACCTGTCGAACATCGTACCGGTCTCAACCTCGAAAGATACAAACCTCATTATCACCCAGTATGAGGGGAAAGTGATCGAAGATGCGGGCGTTATCAAGATGGACTTTCTGGGGCTACGCAACCTGACCATCATTAAAGAATGCCTGCGGCTCATTAAGCAAAATTACGGCGGATTCTTCGTGAACGGCGTCGAAACGGATATTGACGACATTCCGCTCGACGATCCGAAAGCGTACGAGCTGTTCCAGCGGGGCGAAACGAACGCAATTTTCCAGTTCGAATCCGATGGTATGAAAAAGCACATGAAGGACCTGAAGCCCGACCGCTTCGAGGACCTCATTGCCATGAACGCCTTGTACCGCCCCGGCCCGATTGCCTATATTCCGAACTACATTGCCCGTAAACACGGCCGCGAAGAAGTTAAGTATGACCTTCCCGAGATGGAGGAATACCTGTCCGATACCTACGGCATTACCGTGTATCAGGAGCAGTTGATGCTGCTGTCGCAGAAGCTCGGCAACTTCACCAAAGGTGACGCCGACGTCTTGCGGAAGGCGATGGGTAAGAAGCAGAAAGACGTACTCGATAAGATGAAGGGCAAGTTTATGGACGGCTGTGCTGCCAACGGACTCAACCTGAAAATCTGCGAAAAAGTCTGGACTGACTGGGAAGCCTTCGCCAGTTACGCCTTCAACAAATCGCACTCCACCTGTTATGCCTTCGTTGCGTACCAGACGGCCTACCTGAAAACGTACTACCCGTCGGAGTACATGGCAGCCGTTCTGACGAGCTGCTTAGGTAACATCGAAAAGATTACGTTCTTCCTCGAAGAGTGTAAAAACCTGGGTATTCCGGTACTTGGCCCCGACGTGAATGAATCAGAGCGCGTGTTTGGCGTTAATCAGAAAGGTGAAATTCGCTTCGGGCTTGGTGGTATCAAAGGTGCCGGTGACGCGGCCGTGGAAGCCATCATCGAAGAGCGGAAAGCGGGGGGCTTCTATAAAGATATTTTTGAGTTTGCGATCCGGATTAACCTGCGGACAGTCAATAAAAAGACCTGGGAATCGCTGGCGTATGCGGGAGCCTTCGACAGCATTGACGAGTACCACCGGGCGCAGTATTTCGAGATGGCCGACGGTGATACGTCCCCGTTCCTGGACAAGGTAATTCGTTACGGCAACAATTACCACGCTGAAAAAGCGGCTGCTCAACAGTCATTGTTCGGCGCGATGATGGGCGGTGAACCGATGCTCGCCCGCCCGAAACCGCCAACGGTGCCCGAATGGAACCAGATTGAGAAGCTCAAGCACGAAAAAGACGTAGTCGGCTTTTACATCACCGGTCACCCGCTGGATGAGTTCAAGCTGGAGCTGGATGGTTTCTGCAACTGCACACTTGATAAAATCTACGAGATCAAGGCCCCCGAAATCAAGGTTGCCGGCATCGTATCGGCTATGCAAACGAAGGTGGCCAAGAACGGAAATCCGTTCTGTATCTTCAAGATAGAGGATTACAGTACGTCGATTGAGCTGGCGCTCTTCGGTGATGATTACGTCCGGTTGGGGCAGTACATTGAGGTGGGACGATTTCTGCACATCACCGGCAAAACGCAGAATCGATGGAACTCCGACCAGCTCGAATTCAAACCCGTCACCATTCGGCTGCTGTCGGAAATGCGTGAGAAGTTCTGCAAGGAGCTGCGCGTTTCATTAACCCTGGATGCGTTGAACGCCCAGTTGGTCGCGAAGATTAACGAGCTCGTTAGCGCCCACCCCGGTACGTGTACGCTTTCACTGAACGTAGTAGACCCGAACGAACGTATCGAAGTGAGCTTACAATCCAGGACGTTAAAGATTTTCCCGGCTAACACGCTCCTGCGGGCGCTGGAGGCTATGGACGGCGTAACGTGTAAGGTCGCGTAATTTCGGAACTAATCGGCGTGTATTCGGTTTATCAGGGAGAAACAAGTTCAACTCAATAAACAGATTTCACTCATGGCAGCAGGATCACTTGCCGTAGAAGCGACCGACGCGAATTTCGAAGATCTTATAAATTCAGATAAGCCGGTTTTAGTAGATTTTTGGGCCGAATGGTGTGGTCCTTGTAAAATGATTGGACCAGTTGTTGAGCAACTGGCCAGCGATTACGACGGAAAAGCCATCGTTGCCAAAATGGACGTTGACCAAAACGCTCAGGTGCCCGCTAAGTTTGGCATCCGCAGCATTCCGACCCTGATGGTCTTCAAAAATGGTCAGTTAGTGGATAAAGTAATCGGTGCGGTTCCCCGCAACGTGCTGGAGCAGAAGCTTCAGGCCGCCATGGAGCCAGCTGCGCTATAGTTTTAGAGAACAAACGGAAGAAGGGAGGATAAGAGAATGGGGTTTGTTATTCCCTTTTCCTATTCTCCCTTCTTCCGTTTCTCCTTTTTTATACCAGCATCCGCATCGGATTTTCCAGCAACTCTTTGAACGTTTGCAGGAAGGCGGCTCCCGTAGCTCCATCGACAACGCGGTGGTCGCAGGAGAGCGTAACTTTCATTACGTTCGTTGGCTTAGCTACCGAAACGCCGGCCGCATCTCCTTCAAACTTAACGCTTTGTTTGATAGCGCCAATCGCCATAATGCAGGCATCTGGTGGGTTGATGATGGCCGTGAACTCATCAATGCCGAACATACCTAGGTTCGAGATTGAGAACGTACTGCCTTCCCAGTCTTTTGGCTGCAGCTTCTTTTCTTTCGCCTTACCGGCCATTTCCTTCACCTCTCCCGAGATCGTCGACAGCGTTTTCTGATCCGCATTCCGAACAACCGGTACGAGCAAGCCTTCGTCGACCGCGACGGCAACGCCAATGTTGACGTACTTGTATTTGCGGATCTTGTCACCCAGCCACGATGAATTGACATTCGGGTGTTGTTTGAGCGCTAACGCAGCCGCTTTGATCACGAAATCATTAAACGACACCTTCACCGGGCTAACACCATTTACGGTGCCGCGCAGCTCCATCGCCTTATCCATGTTGATTTCCATGGTCAGGTAGAAGTGCGGAGCCGTAAACATGCTTTCGCTTAGTCGACGGGCAATGGTTTTGCGCATCTGGCTAACCGGGATGTCCTCATATTCTCCCCCAACGGAAGTTGCCTGGGGCGCTGGCGCCTGGACCGGAGCCTGCTTTTGCTCGGCAGCCGGTTGCGACACGGGCTGAGCAGCTGGCTTAGCCGACGGCACAAACGACTCAACATCACTCTTCACGATACGTCCCTCTGGCCCAGAGCCCTGTACCTGCGCCAGGTTAATTCCTTTCTCTTCGGCAATACGTTTCGCTAATGGTGACGCTTTCACGCGGCCATTTGAACTCGCTTCTTCGTCTTTTTCTCCGCCATACGAGAGATCGGTAGCGGCATTGGCAGGAACATTGGCCTGCGGATTCTGCTGAGCCGTTGCATTACCGCTATCGCCCGAGGCAGCCGGTTGAGCCGGTGCACCAGCCCCACCGTCGAGCAGCACTTTGAAGTTGGCACCTTTTTCGCCAACCACCGCAATAATGTCATCGACGGCTACCGACGATCCTTCTTTCACACCAATATAAAGCAGGGTGCCTTCTTCGTAGGCCTCCAGGTCCATAGTGGCTTTGTCGGTTTCGACCTCGGCCAGAATATCACCCGACTTAACGGTATCGCCTTCTTTTTTATGCCAGGCGACAATTGTACCCTCGGTCATGGTATCACTCATCTTCGGCATCCGAATGATGGAGGCATTTACGTTCTCTGCCGGAGCTGCCGATACCGCCTGTTTATCCGGCAGGTTAGTGGCTACTTCACCAGCGGCACCACCACTGGGAGCGGGTGCCTCACCGGATGGAGCAGTCGGTTGAGGTGCTTCAGCCGCCGGAGCGGCTTCCTGACTCCCACCGCTGGTGCCGTTGAGCAACGCATTGTAATCTTCCCCGTCCGCGCCGATAACTGCCAGAACACCATCTACAGGTACCGACGCACCTTTTTCTACACCAATGTATAACAGCGTACCTTCTTCGTAGGCCTCCAGGTCCATGGTCGCTTTATCGGTTTCGACTTCAGCTAGTACGTCGCCACTTTTCACCTTGTCGCCCACCTTTTTGTGCCACTCCGCAATGACTCCTTCGGTCATGGTGTCGCTCATCTTGGGCATTCTAATTAATTCAGCCATATGCAGCTATGTATGTATCGAGTTATACAAGAGATAGGTTTGGGCGTTGCTGATTCCTCCGGTGGCGCATTGTCATCGGAGGAAATGGGCAGAACAACCGGCCAAAATTAGCGCAAACCAACCAAGATTGTATCAGTTGCTCCTGTTTTCTATTAACGGAAGAGTGGCAGGAAGGGGATGAAAGAACGAGTGCTTACGAATAACCCCTCTCTTCCCCTTGCGTCCACTCATCCCTTTACTCCACCCATAACACCAATCCCTTCAGGTATCCTCCTTCCGGATGGAAAAGGCTGACCGGGTGGTCGGCGGGCTGGCTGAGGTGATGCAAAACGCGCACCTGCCGACCAGCTTCGATGGCAGCCGCGACGATGGTATTGTAAAACAACTCACGATCAACCACCTGAGAGCAGGAGAACGTAAAGAGAATACCTCCTTTGGCCACCCGACGCAGCCCTTCGGCATTCAGGCGTTTGTATCCCTGCACCGCCCGGTGCCGTGCGGACAAGCTTTTGGCATAAGCGGGGGGGTCGAGCACAACTACGTCGTATTGATGATCGTGGCCTTTCAGATAGTGCATTACGTCTTCGGCGTAGGCCTGGTGCTGCTTCTCCTGCTCACCAAAATTCGCGTCGACGTTCCGATTCGTCAGATCGATTGCCTTCTGCGATACGTCTACCGAGTGAACCTGACTGGCGCCCGCCTTGAGTGCATAGACCGAGAAACCACCCGAATAACAGAACGCATTCAGGATTCGTTTGCCATGCGCGTATTGCGCCAGCAGAGCCCGGTTGTCGCGCTGATCCAGGAAAAAGCCAGTTTTCTGCCCCGTGATCCAATCGACCAGAAACGTATTGCCATTCTCCTGCACGGGATGCGGCACAGGGGTACGTCCGTATAAGTAGCTGTTGGTTACAGTAGCGCCGTATTCGTCAGGCAGAGTATCGGCGCTTTTGTCGTAAACCGCTTTCAGCTCATTGCCGAAAACCGCCTTAAGCGCTTCGGTGATGAGTTGCCGCTCGCGGTGCATACCAATCGAGTGAGCCTGCAAAACCGCTACGCCATTATACATATCGATGATCAGGCCTGTACAGCCATCCCCTTCGCCATGAACCAGTCGGTAGCAGTTCGTCTGGCCCGTAACAATCGCCTGTCGGATACTCCGAATGTGTGTTAGCTTTTGCGTCCAGTACGGCAGATCGGGCGTAACGGGGCCGCCTGCCGTAGCCGCAAACGAGAAGATACGGACCGCGATGCTGCCGTTGTGATAATGCCCCGTGGCCAGGTACTCTTCTTTGCGGTCGAACACTTCAACTACGTCGCCGTCGTCCAGATTACCTTCGTACCGACCGATCGCTCGCGAAAAAACCCAGGGGTGAAACCGCCGGACGGCTTCGTCGCGCCCAGCCTGTAGATATAACTTAGAGAATGTCATTCGTTCCTGATAAAGAAGGCAAAGATACAACGACCATCTTTGCCGTAAGAGGTCTTTTTCGGATTCTCTTTGTTTCGGCCCTCTCGACAAAAAAAGTAGGGTAGTTGCGTAGAAATAAGCGGCCTTTGCGTTTTATTGCTGCAAACCTATAGCAACCATGCAACGACGCAACTTTTTAAAACAGTCTGGCCTCTTAACGGCTGGTGCCTTTGCCCTCAGTCAAACCGATTTACTGGCCGGTGCAGCCGCTAAGCCTATTAATCCATTCGGTGTTCAGTTATACAGCGTTCGCGACGTACTTCCCAACGATCCCAAAGGCATTATGACTCAGCTGGCTCAGATGGGCTACAAGCAGTTCGAGAGTTATAGCGGCCCTAAAGGATTTCTGTGGGGGCTGGAGCCTAAGGAAATGAAATCGTTCCTGGACGGTCTGGGCGTTAAAATGATCAGTACGCACTTCGACATGAACAAGGACCTGGACAAGAGCATCGATATGGCGAAAGAAGTTGGCCTGAGCTATTTACTATGCCCATACATTGGCCCGCAGAAATCGTTTGACGACTGGAAAAAAGTAGCCGACAAGCTGAACACCGTTGGCGAACAGGTTCGTAAAGGTGGGCTGAAGTTCGGGTATCACAACCACGACTACTCGTTTAAGCCGCTGGATGGCAAACTGCCGCAGGAGTACTTACTGGCGAACACGGACCCCAAAAACGTAATGTTTGAGCTGGATCTGTGCTGGATTGACGTAGCAGGCGTCGATACCGTAGCCCACCTGAAACAATACGGCAAACGCTATGAACTATGTCATATTAAAGATTACAAAAAAGTAAACGGCAAGCCCGTGCAGAATGACTTGGGCAAGGGCGACGTTGATTTCAAGAAAACGCTACGCGCTGCGATGGACAGCGGTATCAAGTACTTCATTGTTGAGCAGGAAGAATACCCACAGGCCGTGATGACCAGTATGAAAAACGATGCTGAATACATGAAAACCCTGACGGTATAGTAAGTATTGCTTATTGTCACATTTGACGAGCCCTCGACTTAAGTTGAGGGCTTTTATATGCCGAATCAATCCAAAGATCTGTTCCACATAGTCGACTAGCTACAAAAGCGATTGGCTTCGCACTAGCCAGTTCAGTTACTGCGTATATTTCGGCCTAGTCAATGTTTATTTATATCCACAACTCTATAAGTGAGACCATTACGACCGTGGCAGTATACGGTGAGCCAGCCTTTAGTGGCGATAGTGGCCCAGCTACGGCATTAAATCGCCGTCAGGGCGTAAGCGGTCAGTCGATCTGGGTTCGCAGTTTTGACAGGCAGGGGAGGCAATACGATGATGTGTCCTTTCAGCAGGCTGACTCGCTGGAACGTATTCGGGTTAAAGTAGGTACCGAACCCGGTTTGTATTACGTGCGGGTAGGTACCTCGAGCCAGTACTACACAGTTAAAATAATCAGGCAGTAACCCAAATGAAAAAGTGCGGCTGAAATGACAGTGGATTCTCGGGGTGGAGTTCGGCTAAATACCACTTCTCATTCTTCGCTACGTGCTGAAAACAGTCGTTTCAACCAGCTTTTCTTTTCCTCGACTTCTTCTTTCTGTTCGTCGTCGGTGAGCTGGTATTTCGCCAGCGCTCGCAAATCGGGCTGGCCCGCATCGACCCAGCAGGTGTACCAGAAATCGCCAACCATTTTTACCGACGCCCGCATCTGTCGTTCGACCTGCCCACGTAATCGCTCGTGGTATTGTCGAGAAAAGTCCGCGGCATACACCTTGGTGGTAATTCCGTTACGTTCCTCAAACCCATACTTACGCCTTTCGCCCACCTCTTCGGTGAGTTGCCGCTCGAAGCGCAATACTGAGTCCAGCGCGGCATGGGCGTTAAAAACCGCTCGCCAGGCTGATTTCTGGGGCGAATAGATATACTCGGCCTGGCCCGTCAGAAAATCATAATTGGTGCTAAACAACTCCGGCAGGCGTGACTCCCAGAACCCATGAATCCCCTGCTGGTTAGTTAGCTGTCCGTTGTAGTTGCGGGTGGTATGAAGCGGCACGTTCGCATCGGCAATATAATGGCCCAGATCAGCCGCTACCCGCAAAATTCGCCGAACGTTACGTTGCTTAAACGCTTCCGTCAACTGATACTTTGCCAACTGAATATGCCAGGGCACGATGCCATGCAGTGCCAGGCTATCATCGCCGTACCGGTCAGCCGCATCTTTATAATAACGTGGTATCGTAATCGCCGACGTGTCGGCGTAGGCATCCAGATCGATAAAATGGCGGGGTGCTTCACCAGCGACTGCATACCGGCGTTTGTCGGGATTGACGGCGTTGTCGGTTAGAAACGTAATGTGCTTTTTGAAAAACGGAATCATGTCCACTGGCAGCGTAAAAACAGCCAGCCGATTGATCTGCTGATGCGCATAAAAACCCCACCGAGGTTGTAGGCCTAAAACGTTAGGTTGGTGCACTTGGTAATGCGGCAGAAGTTCATTACCAAGCGCCGAACGAGCTTCGACAGCACTACCAGTAGTGGCGAAAATTTCGGCGAAAACTATTAACCAAATAAAACAGTTGTACATTTGACAAAATATAGCACTTTATCGCCAACAAATTTAACTTTTCAGATAAAGTGTTGTGTTCACCGAAACAAAATTTGGTTTATATATTAAAATACAATTAATCATGAACGCCAAGTCACGGGGATATACCCTTATTATTTTCCTTCTTTGTTCGTTTGCATTAACAATCTACGGTGCTTATTCACCTGCAAGAAAAGCCCAGAAACAGCAGATTGTATGCATAAAATTCAAAAAAGGTGTTGAAAATGCAGCAGTAGAGCAGCACATGAACAGTTTTGCGGCTCTAAAACATGAAATTCCACAGATCGTCAATTATACATCGGGTAAGACCATTTTGCCAAATCAGGCGCCCTCGAACTACGATGTTGTGCATTATTTGACGTTTCAGACGGAAGCCGACATCAAAATTTTTGAGCAAAGTGCCGCTTATAAACAGTTCGTTAACCAAAATAAGAACGTCTGGGAAAATACGTTGATTGTCAATGCCGATATTCGTCCTTAAGTGACGTGCGTTCGTAAGAAATTTGGGAGGAACGTTGATAATTTTAACCAAATTTCTTATTTTTGCGCCCTCATATCGCGATAACGATTTCATTTTTATACCGATGGCAAACCATAAATCAGCAAAAAAAGCAATCCGGTCGAGTGCAAAGAAGCGGCTGTTGAACCGTTACCAGCACGTAACGACCCGGAACATGGTAAAAAAACTACGTACCACGACTGACCACGCAATGGCTGTTGAACTGTTTAAGTCTGTTTCGTCAGCACTGGACAAACTGGCTAAGCGCAACATCATTCATAAAAATAAAGCGGCCAACAATAAGTCGAAACTGGCTCGGCTGGTAAATAGCCTGAAGACAGCTGCAGCTTAATTGCTTCTCGCATTACGTATTCGGAAACCTTACCTTTTTATAGGGTGAGGTTTTTTTATACCGTAAAATGGTGAATATTGGCGGATTATCTTTATTAGGTAAACCAATAGTTACATTTTACGCACCGTAATGATCTACGAAAACTCTGGAACCATTCAAAGCTGGGCGGAAGAAGATCGGCCCCGCGAAAAACTCATGCTGAAGGGCAAAGCCGCCCTGTCGGAGGCCGAGCTGATTGCCATACTTATCAACTCGGGAACGATTGACCTCACCGCGGTCGATGTTGCTAAAATCATTCTGAAAAGTGTTGGCAACAACCTGAACGAGTTAGCTCGATTAAGCATAAAAGACCTTTCTAAATTTCGGGGTATCGGCGAAGCAAAAGCCATTAGTATCGTAGCTGCGCTTGAATTAGGCCGTCGGCGGAAAGAGCAGGACCGGCCGCAACGCGCTAAAATCACCTGCTCGCGCGATGCGTACAACGAAATGATTCCTCACCTGCTCGACAAGCCGCACGAAGAGTTTTGGATCCTGCTCATGAACCGCGCTAACGAAGTGCTCAGGCCGGTACAGATTAGCGCGGGCGGTGTTTCAGGAACCGTTGCCGATCCGAAAATTATATTCAAGCAAGCTATCGAGCACCTTGCTTCTTCAATGATTCTGTTGCACAATCATCCGTCCGGAAACCTGACGCCCTCCCAAGCCGATAAAGACCTGACCCGCAAACTCAAAGATGCCGGGCGTTTGCTGGACATTCCGGTCCTCGATCACCTCATATTCACCGACAAAGCCTACTTAAGCTTTGCTGATGAAGGCATCTTATAAGCTTACTTTTGGTCGTTAAGCAGACATTATTAGTCATTCATTATCAGTACGTTATTCCATAGCAGATTAGTCCGTTATCGACTCGTTTCCCGCCAGTTTGAATAAGCGATGACTATTTAATGACAATGACTGACTGATAATGCCTATTTGAGCTTAAGCCCCTGCATTACGTCTGCCCGGCTGAGTTCACGTACCTGACCGGGCGTCATGCCCTCGGCAGTTAGGGTCTCAATGGCCCAACGGACCAGACGTAACGTGGGAAATCCTACGGTGGCCGTCATCTTGCGCACCTGCCGGTTTTTACCCTCGTGCAACGAAATGGACAGCCACGAAGTCGGTATGGTAGCCCGATAGCGAATCGGCGGATTACGTTCAGGTAAGGCAGGCTCACCAATGGCTTGAGCTGCGGCTGGTAACGTATGATAAGGCTTGCCGTCCACAGAAATAGTAACCCCTTGGGAAAGTTGACGGCAGGCCTCGTCCGTTACCTGACCATCTACCTGTACGTAATACGTCCGGTTGTGGCGAAACTTCGGGTTCAGCAGCTGGTGGTTCAGTTGTTTGTCGCTGGTGAGCAACAACAGGCCCTCGCTATCCGCATCAAGTCGCCCAACCGGGTATACATCTTTCGGAAAGTTGAATTCCAGATCAGCCAGCGTGGGTTTGTCCCCTTCCCGGCTAAACTGCGAAAGCATCAGATACGGCTTGTAAATTAGATAATACATTGATAATGAGACAAATGACAAAGGAGCGAACGAGTGATCTTCTACCAAAAACATTCGCTCGTTCACTCACTCGCCCTTTCGCTCATTGACAACCAAACCGGGCAATGGTCGGCATGTACCGCGTCAGGTAGCATCCGGCAGTCGTCGATCTGATCACGAAGATTGTCGGTCACCGATGCGTAGTCGATACGCCAGCCTTTGTTGCCACTGCGGGCACCCGCCCGGTAGCTCCACCAACTGTATGCCACGCTCTCCGGGTGCCTGTAGCGAAACCCGTCCGTCATGCCGGTACTGAACCACTGGTCCATCCAGGCACGTTCTTCGGGCAGAAAGCCGGTAGTATTTTTGTTACGTACCGGATCGTGAATGTCGATAGGCGTATGGGCGATGTTGTAATCTCCAACTACGATCAGTTTTGGCCGCGTTTGACGAAGCGTCTGTACATACACGTAAAAGTCCCGCAGAAACTCCATTTTTACGCCCTGCCGTACTTCGCCCGTTGTGCCAGACGGGAAATAGCAATTGAGTACGGTCAGATCGCCAAAGTCGGTACGTAAAATACGCCCTTCGCAATCATACACGGGTAATCCACAGCCCAGCACTACGTTGGTAGGTGGAATTTTCGAGAAGGTAGCGACACCGGAGTACCCTTTCTTTTCGGCGGCATGCCAGTGGTATTGATACCCCAGTTCTTCAAATGGTTTCAGATCAACTACGTCAGTCGTAGCCTTCACTTCCTGAAAGCAGAGAACATCAAAATTATGCTGCGACAGCCAGTCGATGAGCCCATTACGCATGGCCGCCCGAATGCCGTTGATATTGTATGAGATAAGTTGCATTGAAAAATGTGTTGACGAACGAAGCACTAGTCTAACGATTTACCTTGTCGTTTTACTTCTTCGATGATTTCATCGATCATGACAATGTCGTTCAAATCTTTAGTACGTCGCGCTAATACTTTTGTCTCGCGAAGATCATTTATGTGTAGAAAATAAACCGTTTGGCCACCTTTAGTTGTGAACGCTTTTGCTCGTTTCTTACAGGCAAAGTAGTCTAACCGGTGATGGATACTAGTTAGAACATCCATTGGAATATCGTGGATACGAATCATTTGCGGTTGAGTGAAATCAGCTTCCCGCATTCCTCTAACCTGATCTTCATCATAGCCGAATGTCAATAAAGAATTAACGAAACGATCTTTATTATCATTAGTTGGTTCAAGCCATAAGTCAACATCCTGCGTAAATCGCACTGCACCATTTAAAATCATAGCTAAGCCACCAATAAGAATGTATTGTAGTTCATGTTGGTCAGCGGCTTTAACGAACTCCAAAAACTCAGAATTTTCTACATCCATGACGGCTTAGTAATAGTAATACTCTTTGTCAGTTTAGGCGGATTGCCGACTAAGCTGTAGTAGGTTCTTCGGAGCTTAACAAAAACCTGCCAGCGTTCTTCGGGGGTCATGGCAACCTGTTCCCGCACCTGATCTTCGTGTGGGCCGTTTAAGTCAGTGTAGAACGTAATCCGTCGCTTCTTTTCCATAGTTTCCCAAAATAAAAAAGCAAGAGAAGTACCGCCAATTGCAGCCTGTTCTCTTGCCTTCTTTTTCGTGCTTCGATTTACAACGGTCCCGTCACGAGTTCATCTTCGGCGGGCACCACTTTTTTCTTGTCAGTAAACAACAGAACAAATACGACGAGTACAACAGCGGCAATACCGGCCGGAACGAGCCACACCGACAGCCAGTCTTTCGTACCATCCGGGCGCGTATACATATCGAGTACAATACCCGACAGCTTCGAACCGATACCCATGCCGATGCCATACGTAGCCAGCGTAATTAGCCCCTGCGCGGATGATTTAATTTTCTCACCTGCTTTATTGTCGGTATAAATCTGGCCTGTTACGAAAAAGAAGTCATAACAGACACCATGCAACACAATCGCAATGTATAGCATCCATTCCGACGACGCATCGCCGTAGCCAAAGCAGATGAACCGCACAATCCAGGCGATCAGGCCAACGATCAACATTTTCTTAACGCCTAGCCGGATATACGCCAGGGGAAGCAGCAGCATAAAAATCACTTCTGAAGCTTGTCCCAGAGACATCTTACTCTCTACGTTCTGCATACCTCCATCAGTTAGGGACGGATTCGCCATGGCGTAATAGAACGACAGCGGAATACAGATCAGCACTGACGACAAAAAGAAGATGGCAAACGAGCGGTCCTTAAACAGCTTGAATGCATCAAGACCGAGAATTTGCGAGAACGAAGTAGATACCGTTGCTTTAGGCGGAGTGTTAGGCAGGAAGAAAGCAAAAATGCCCAGCACTACGGCCGAATACATTGACAATTGAAATATAGCCACCTTATCGCCAAGCTCCAGAAAACCAACAATATTTGTAACAATAATCCATGCTAAAGTACCAGCTACCCGGACAAATGGAAAGGCATCTCTATTTTTTATAGTAGGTGAAAAAACGATAAAGAGACCTCCTATTATTAATAATACAACTGGAACTATTGTTGGAACCAGACTATCAATAAAAATGGATGTAATGAATCGGAAATAAACAAAGATTGGTACAGCTATAAGACACAAAAGTCCACCTACTATCTTTAACCATTTATATGACCCCTCATTATCTAAGTGAGTGAAGGCAATTGAGTTGGTCAGCGCGAGCGTTGGTGCAAAAGTAATGCAGTAGGCCAGAATCAGATAGAAGAACTGATTAGGATCCGTATTTTGCGTGATGAAAAACAATACAACCGCGCCGAGGAGGTTAAGTACACCCAGCACCTTCTGAGCGGCAAAGTATCGGTCGGCGATCATTCCCACAAAAAAGGGCGCAATGATCATCGCCAGCGAAAAGGCAGCATAGGCGTTGCCAACCTGATCGCCGGTTGCCTTTAACTCGGTTAATAAGTACTTACTCATCTGTCCGTACCAGGCTCCCCAGACAAAAAACTGGAGAAACATCATGACGGAAAGCTTAATACGGGTTGTAGAAAGCATTACGGTTACGTAGGTTAGATTTAAAATCTTGAAGGTATAAAACCTGGGCCATTGGTGCAAGATCAGTTCCCGTTTGCCCGGTGCCCAACTGCGGGATCCGCAGGGCCGCTATACTTTACTTTCGGGATACATTTTCTTGTGATTAGCGACCAGTATATCGTACTGCTGCTTCGTTAGAATAGCCTTGTACTGGCGTACTTTTTCGGTCTCAACCTCAATCGCAAAAACCCGTAATTTCTTGTTATTAAGACCCGATGACGCTTTCATCTTCTTCACACCCTCGTTATACTTGACCGTGGCGTCGGTGATGATTTGTTTGGCTTTGGGCAGTTGCTCGTCCGTTAGTTTAAGCCGCTGTTTATCGGCTTTCAGCACTGATTTAACGATCATACCCACCGTTGCGCCGTTGTTGAGAAAAACGAATTTTTCGTCCTCCACAGATTTAGTCTGCGCGAATGAAGCTGTCGAGGTGCCGATTAAACCGACCAGAAGTACCAAGGCAATACAGATACGTTTCATAGTTACTGTTACGAATAAACGGAGGAAATTTAGTTACCAATGAGCCCGATCGCCCGGCTAAAAATAAGCAATTAACTCGTGCTTCTGGTTGGCCTAACTTGTTTATGTGATTAATTATGAAGCAATCAGGCCGGTAATTTACGCTACTCAGTATACGCTTGCAAAGCCGGTTCTAACAATAGACCCACTATAAGTTCAGTTGGAGCTGTCCCTGCTGGGTTGGGTCAGCGGCTTGAAGATTCGACATGGATACGCCCAGCAACCGCACCGGCTTTACCAGCGGAACAACCGAAGCAAGCAGGTCCATAACGATACGTACCAGGTGACTTATATGGGGAATTAGGCCAAGGGTGGTATGACTGCGGGTGATCTGCTGAAAATCGGCATATTTTACTTTCAGCGTTACGGTACGTCCGCTTATGCCCGTCCGTTCACAGTACGTCCATACGTCGTTTATGAGCGGTTCCAGGCCCTCTTTCAGTTCGGTTTCGTCGGTTAAATCCTGCTCGAATGTATTTTCCGAACCGACCGACTTACGAACCCGATTGGCCGTTACAGGCCGTTCGTCAACCGCCCGGGCAATGGAGTAGTAGTGATGCCCTACTTTGCCAAAGTGCCGGGTCAGCAACTGTTCCGTTTGTTGCCGGAGATCCAGTCCAGTCATAATTCCCAGCTGATTCATTTTTTCAGCCGTTACGCGTCCGATCCCATGAAACTGCCCAACGGCTAGCTGTTCAACAAAAGCCAGCCCCTGATTCGGCTTAATGACAAACAAACCATCGGGCTTTCGGTAATCCGAAGCCAGCTTTGCCAGAAATTTGTTGTAAGACACCCCGGCCGATGCAGTCAGGTCGGTTTCAGCCTTGATCCGTTCTTTGATGGCCTGCGCAATCTGGGTTGCCGATTGAGTAGGGCCCGTACTGGCCGTTACGTCCAAATACGCTTCGTCGAGCGATAACGGCTCGATTAACTCGGTATACTCAGCGAAAACAGCCCGAATCTGAGCAGAAACGGCTTTGTAAACCTCAAATCGGGGTTTCACAAAAATCAGTTCGGGACACTTACGACTGGCGACCACTGATGCCATGGCCGAGCGGACGCCAAACTGCCGGGCTTCATAGCTTGCCGCAGCCACTACACCGCGCTGGCGCGACCCGCCCACGGCTATCGGCTTTCCCCGCAATGTTGGGTTATCACGCTGCTCTACGGAAGCGTAAAACGCGTCCATGTCAATATGGATGATTCGGCGGTGCTGGTCTACGCTCATTAACAGCCTCTCTTACTATACAGACCAAATATATAGCAAAAGTCTATTACACGCCACTGGGACCGATGGCTTAAATGATTACCTGCAAATACTGTTTAGCCATAAACACGCTTTCAAGGCAAAACTCAGCTGATTCTCAGCGCAAGTCTGATTTTCGCTTCGGTGTACACTTGTTTTATATCTCGATTGACTATCAACTAATCTGCCGCCAAAAGCTCAGTACCTCATCCCTGATCCTGGGTAGAAAAACAACCAATGAGCCTTACTTCATGAAGCATGTCCCCAACAAACGCGGTCAAGTTGTTGGCAGGTTTCATTTTATAAAAGAGCCGTTACGTTGTCGTTCAGACTTCGCTTAGGTATGACTCATTAATCGTTACGCTGAAATTCGTTTACCCCTCCATTGCTCCTTTTCAATTCTATGCCTCTGCTTACGCAAAACCGACGGAATTTTCTCAAAAAAGCAACAATAGGTAGTCTCGTGTTCAGCATGAGGGGTTCAGCCCTATTGGCAAAAAATCCGCCTAAAGATGGAAAACGGATTGGCATTATTGGTCTGGATACTTCGCACAGCGTAGCATTTACCAAAGCGTTGAATGTTGCGGAGGCTAATCCTGAGTATGCTGGCTACAAGGTTGTTGCCGCTTATCCCTACGGTAGTAAGGATATTGAAAGCAGTACGAAACGAATTCCAGATTACATCAATGAGGTGAAAAAACTAGACGTGGCCATTGTCGATTCCATCGACGAGCTGCTCAGAAAAGTAGATGTCATTCTGCTGGAAACGAACGACGGACGACTGCATCGGGAGCAGGCAGCTCAGGTTCTTAAAGCGGGGAAACGCGTTTTTATTGATAAACCGATTGCGGCCTCCCTCGGCGATGTGATCGTCATATTTGAACTGTCCCGAACGTACAAGATTCCCATCTTTTCGGCGTCTTCGTTACGGTACATAAAAGGCATGGAAGGGATTGATAAACGTCAGGTATTGGGAGCCGATACGTTCAGCCCGGCCGTACTCGAAAAAACGCATCCCGACTTGTTCTGGTACGGCGTTCACGGGGTAGAAACGTTGTATACAGCCATGGGCACGGGTTGTCGGCAAGTGGTACGTATCAACACCGAAGGAACCGACATGGTGGTAGGCACCTGGGCCGACGGTCGGATTGGTACGTTTCGGGGCACACGGACCGGCAAACACGATTACGGTGGAACAGTTTACACCCAGACAGGCAACGTTCAACTTGGTCCGTACGGCGGCTACGAGCCACTGCTCAAAGAAATCATTACGTATTTTGAAACTGGTAAGCCGCCAGTAAGCCCGGAAGAGACCATCGAAATTTTTGCGTTTATGGAAGCCGCTGACGAAAGTAAACGCCGGGGAGGCATAGCCATAAGCCTGGACAGCGTGCTGGAAAAGGCAAAAAAGAAAGCCGCCGTAAAGTGATAAAACTTGTGGCCAACCAACACTACTCATTTACGCTTAACCTTACGATCATTGCCAGTATGGAAAACCCCAAAAGCGCTCATTATGACGACTCACGACGAGATTTTATCCGTAAAGCCATTTCTGGCACCGTAGCCTTATCGGTGGGTGGTATTTTGCCCGGTTTTAGTGCCAAAAGTTACGCCAGAATACTGGGGGCCAACGAAAAGGTACGAGTCGGTATGATGGGCGTCAATAGCCGTGGCCTAGCCCTGGCGAGCAATTTTGCCCTTCAGCCAAACTGCGACGTTATTTCCGTATCCGACGTCGATAAACGGGCGGCTGATAAATGCCTGTCAACCGTTGAACGTATCCAAAAAGCAAAGCCGAAAGAGCAAACCGATTTCCGGAAAGCGCTGGAAAATAAGGATATGGACGCCCTGATCATTGCCGCGCCAGACCACTGGCACGCGCCCGCAGCGATCCTGGCGTCAGCAGCCGGCAAACACGTTTACCTCGAAAAGCCTTGTAGCCACAACCCCCACGAAGGGGAATTGCTGGTGGAAGCCGTCAAACGGCATAAAAACGTCATTCAGATGGGGAACCAGCGACGCTCGTGGCCTAACGTAGCTAAGGCAATTGCTGAAGTTAAAAGCGGAGCCATTGGTCGGCCATATTTCGCCAAAGGCTGGTACACCAACAATCGAGCCTCCATCGGCACGGGTAAGGACGCAGCGGTTCCGGCCTGGTTAGATTACGAATTGTGGCAGGGCCCGGCCCCCCGACGCCCTTTCAAAGACAACCTGATTCACTACAACTGGCACTGGTTCTGGCACTGGGGCACGGGCGAATGCCTAAACAACGGTACCCACATGGTTGATCTGATGCGCTGGGGTCTGGGCGTTGACTATCCAACACGCGTGACCTCCTCCGGGGGCCGGTACCGGTACCAGGACGACTGGGAAACGCCCGATACGCAGGTGGTCACCTGGGAATTTCCCAACAAAACCAGCATGACCTGGGAGGGCCGAAGCTGCAACGGCCGAACCGTTGAAGGCACCAGCGTAGGCGTCATGTTCTACGGCGAAACCGGTTCGCTCCTGATCGAGAGTGGCAACTCCTACAAAATTTATGATCTGGATAACAAGCTGGTGAAAGACGTTAAGAATGACTTAGCTATCGACCCACGTAACAAAATGGACCCGTCGCAGGCGCTGGATGCTATCCACATTCAGAACTTTTTTGACGGAATCAAGAAGGGCACTGCACTCGCTTCAGAGATAGTCGGTGGGCACCAGAGCACCTTACTTTGTCAGTTAGGCAACATCGCATTACGTTCCAACGACACTCTGGCCATCGACCCAACGAATGGGCATATCCAACGTAACGCCAATGCAATGAAGCTCTGGAAACGGGAGTATCAGAAGGGCTGGGAACCGAAGGTTTGATGAGACCAACAAGACCGCATTACCATCCCTGCGCTGGTAACCACATTTCATTTTTCAGTTGAAAACAAAGCCGATGAGTGCACAGATTGAGCAGGTTGATGCCCTAGAGGTACGGGTGTATACGACCCGACAGGAAATGGGAACGGCCGCCGGGCAGGATATTGCCGCTGAAATTAAAGAGTTATTACGGGCAAAGGAAAGTATTCGCATTGTGTTTGCGGCCGCCCCTTCCCAGAATGAGATGCTCGATTATCTGGCGTCTGCCGATGGAATTGACTGGGCGCGGATCGACGTTTTTCACATGGATGAATACGTAGGTTTGCCTGCCGATGCACCCCAGCGGTTCGCTCATTTCTTAACAACTAAGTTATTCGCTAAAGTAAATCCCCGTACTGTCCTTTTGATTGATGATTCGGCGGGAGCCACGGCGGCCTGTGAGCGCTACAGACAACTTCTCAGCGAGGGGCCAATTGATATCGTCTGTTTGGGCGTCGGGGAAAACGGCCATCTGGCCTTCAACGATCCGCCCGTAGCTGATTTCGATGATCCGGAAGTTATTAAGCGGGTGCAGCTCGACGAGGTTTGCCGGCAGCAGCAGGTAAACGATGGCTGTTTCCCCCAATTTGACGCCGTTCCCGAAGAGGCTCTGACCCTGACCATTCCAACGTTACTTTCCGGCCAGCATTTGTTCTGCGTCGTGCCGGGCAAAACAAAGGCCCAGGCCATACAGACTATGCTGAAGGGGCCGATCACGACAGCTTGTCCGGCGTCGATTCTACGTCGGCACCCAGATTGTAGGCTCTATGTAGACCAGGACGCTTACGGGTACGTAACGGCATGACGAAACCAGACAGGAATCAGACAGATCAGGTTATCAATGGCTTGCATTACCAGACCGGTGAGCCCTTGACGGTCACGGTACAGGATGGCCACATCAGCCAACTTGCCTCTGGCCCTGAAGTGTCTGATAAGCTGCCGTATATTGGCCCAGGCCTCACGGATTTACAGATCAACGGGTTTCAGGGTATTGATATCAACAGTGATACGCTGACGGTCGAGGACATGCTTACGCTGACCCATACCCTCTGGGGGTATGGCGTTACGTCGTTTTGCCCGACAGTGATTACCAACGCAGATAGCCGCATCCTGAAAACGCTGGAAATCATCCGGGACGCTTCTCAGTGTTTTCCGCTGGTGAAGGCCTGCCTGGGCGGCATTCACCTGGAGGGTCCATTTATTTCTCCGCAGGAGGGTCCTATTGGCGCTCACCCAAAAGCGTATGTCAAAGCCCCCGACTGGTCCTTATTCGAGCGGTTTCAGGCCGCGTCCGGAGACCGGATCAAACTCATTACGCTCTCCCCCGAGTGGCCTGGCTCCGCCGACTTTATCAAGCGGTGCGCAGCGGCTGGAGTGATTGTTTCGATTGGTCATACCGCTGCCACACCCGAACAGATTCGCCAGGCAGTGGAGGCTGGTGCCCGAATGTCGACTCATCTGGGAAATGCTTCGCATCAGATGCTGCCCCGCCACCCAAACTACATCTGGGAGCAGCTGGCGCAGGATGATCTCACCGCCTGCCTCATCGCCGATGGGTTTCATCTGCCCGATGCGGTGCTGAAAGTGGTCATGAAAGTAAAAGGCCAGCAGGCCATTCTGGTGAGTGACAGTGTTGGGCTGGCAGGTTGCCCACCTGGCCCCTACAGCACGCATATCGGCGGCCGCGTTGTGCTAACGGCGGAAGGAAAACTGCACCTGGCGGGTTCACCTAACGTATTGGCGGGTTCTGCTCAGCCGTTAGTCCGGGGAATCCAACATCTCCTCAACCGAAAGCTGGGCACGTTGGGCCGGGTCTGGGATATGGCCTCCGTTGGTCCCAGCCGCAGTCTGGGTTTACCTCAACAACAGGGTTTATCGGTAAGTGCCCCCGCCGACCTCGTTACGTTCCAACGGACAACGGACGGAATCCAAATTCTCGAAACCTATAAGCAGGGCAAACTCGTGTATCAATCCCATTCAGAAGCGCCCGTCCTCACGGGCAGTCGGTAACCGAAACGCCCAACCAGATTGACCCAGACTAACCGACGATAAAAAACATGGAAACACCGGACGTAGTAGACAACCAGTCCCTCACCAAGCAGAACGTAACGGGTTCTATTGTAATTATTGGCATCATGTTTTTTGTCTTTGGTTTTGTCACCTGGATCAATTCCATCCTGATTCCGTATTTCAAGATAGCCTGCGAGTTGACGCATTTCCAGTCTTATCTGGTCGCCTTTGCGTTCTACATTTCCTATCTGGTGATGTCGATGCCGGCTTCGGGGCTGCTCAAAAAAGTGGGATTCAAACGGGGTATGATGATTGGTTTCTTCATCATGTCGTTCGGGGCGCTGCTCTTTGTTCCAGCGGCCTTCACACGGACGTACGCCTTGTTTTTAACGGGCCTGTTTACGCTTGGTACCGGTCTGGCCGTTCTTCAGACAGCGTCGAATCCCTACGTAACGATTTTAGGGCCTATCGAACGGGCGGCCCAGCGGATCAGTATCATGGGTATTTGCAACAAAACGGCTGGCATTATCGCGCCCCTGCTGTTTGCCGCAGTAATTCTGCGGGCGTCCGACGCCGAATTGTTTAAGCAATTGCCCCTGATGACGCCTGCCGACCGGAACGTAGCACTGGACGAACTGATCCGGCGCGTCATCGTGCCGTATGCCTGCGTAAGTGTGGTGCTCTTTGGACTGGGGTTATTTATTCGGTTTTCCGCCTTGCCCGAAATTGACACTGAGCACGAAAGCGAGGGAATCTCCGCAGCTAACTCCGACAAAACCAGCGTGTTGCAATTTCCTCATCTGGTGCTGGGCGCGCTGGCGATTTTCTTTCATGTCGGCTCGCAGGTAATTGCTATCGACACGGTAATTGGGTACGCTACTTCGATGGGCGTTTCGCTGATCGACGCGAAAGGGTTTCCGTCTTACATTCTGTTTGCCACGATCTGCGGCTACATCGTCGGCATCGTTACCATTCCCCGCTTCATCCGGCAGGTCAACGCGTTACGTATCTGTACGTTGCTGGGCGTATTATTCAGCGTAGGTATTCTCTCTGCACCCGGCAACCTGACCCTGTTTGGCCATAGTATGAGCGTTTCGTTCTGGTTTCTGGTAAGTTTGGGTTTGCCTAATTCGCTGGTCTGGGCGGGCATATGGCCGCTGGCGCTGGCCGGTTTGGGACGGTTCACTAAATCGGGCAGCTCGCTAATGATCATGGGCCTGTGTGGCAACGCGATCATGCCCCTGGTATACGGCTACTTTGCCGACCGATTCTCACTCCAGCAGGCGTATTGGATACTCCTGCCCTGCTATCTCTACCTGTTGTTTTACGCGGCATACGGCCACAAAATCAGACGCTGGCAATAATCCCCGGCCGCCACAGCATTCCTGTTAATCACACTTACTTTCCGATACAGAACTTACTGAAAATGGAGTCTAGTAAGTCGTCGGTGGAGATCGCACCCGTTAGTTGGCCGAGGTGTTCCAGGGCGACCCGCAGGTCCATCGCCAGCCAATCGGGCGTTATGCCAGCGTCGAGTCCAGTTATAGCCCGCGCTAAGGCATTGTCGGTGCCCGTTAAGTGTTCATGGTGACGGGCATTCGTTACTACAGCGCTACCCGTCTGCACAGCCGCGTCTGTCCGTACCCGAGCGGATAACGCAGCTTTCAGTTCATCAATGCGGGCGTCTTTCGCCGAAATCCAGATAACGGGCTCATCAGCAGCTATCTCCAACGCCTGCTTCTGTTCGCTCGTAATGGCGTCGAGTTTGTTACCAACCAACAGATACGGTTTTCCGCTCTCCCGAACTTCCTGAATCGCGGTGATCAGTTCGTCGGGTGTCGAGTTCTTACCGTCGAACAGGTAAAGGACCAGGGCCGCATCCCGCATTTTTTGCTGCGTACGCTCAATACCGATGGCTTCAATCTGGTCCGTAGCCTGACGTAACCCCGCCGTGTCGATCAGCCGGAATCGGATGCCGTCAATGAATAACTCGTCTTCGATTACGTCGCGGGTTGTACCGGGAATGTCCGACACAATCGCTTTCTCTTCGTTCAGCAAGGCGTTCAGCAGGGTCGATTTACCGGCATTGGGTTTTCCAACAATAACGGTAGGAACGCCATTTTTGATGGCATTACCCGCCGAAAACGATTCGATTAGTGGATGGAGCACCCGACGAATGTCGAGCATCAGCTGGCGCAACTGATCACGGTGCGCGAATTCGACGTCTTCTTCGCCAAAATCCAGTTCCAGTTCTACCAGGGCCACGAAATCGATCAGCTGCTGACGTAATACGTTCAACTGTTTCGAGAAACCACCCCGTAACTGGGTCAACGCGGCCCGGTGACTGGCTTCCGAATCAGAGGCAATCAGGTCAGCAACGGCTTCGGCCTGCACCAGATCAAACTGCCCGTTCAGAAAGGCACGCTGCGTGAACTCACCCGGCCGCGCCAGCCGAACGCCTTCCTGCGTGAGTCGCCGTAGAATCTGCTGGATGATAAACTCCGAGCCGTGGCACGAAATCTCAACGACATCTTCTTTGGTGAACGACGTTGGGGTCCGGAATACCGTCACGAGCACTTCGTCGATGATGCCACCATCGGTAGTACGTATGGTGCCGAAGTGGGCGGTGTGGCTCGGCTGGCCCGTTAACTTTTTACCGCGAAAAATACGATTTGTCAGTTCAATAGCGCCCTCTCCGGATATGCGAATAACGGCTATAGCCCCAATTCCGGGTGCGGTAGCCAGGGCGGCAATGGGCTCTAACTGAAGAATTTCTGGATCTCTGCGGTCTGTCGTCACGGATAAATTTGCTACTGCCTACACACGCTACGTCCCAACTGTGGCGTGTGATCCGTTGATCGTCACGCAGCGGACGAAGTTAGTCTGGCAGGAATTAACTTTGAAAAAATAGGCAACTTATTCACGGCTCCCACCAACTGCTTTTCGAGCGCAACGGAGGGGATATCCAACAGGTCAGCGTACCTGTCGCCGAGGAAGAAACGCATTTGAGCCGCTGCCAGGTTCCGGAACGTATCGCTGCCGAGTTGTTCGCCGATCGAGTTTAGTAGCGATTTTGTCAACCCAATGCCTGCTTCGGAGGGCGCAAACTGCCGCTTGGCAATCATACGATCCAGCAGAAATGCTTCCCGCAGGTTTTGAGGAAGCAGTTCTTCGGTCACCCCGTTCAGATACCCAACTACGTTGATATGGTGCAGGTACGCTTCCTCGTCGGCTTCGCTGGCCTTTACGCCTGCTTTTCGTAAGCCACGGATAACAATGTACGAAAACGCCCCACTCGTGCCTGCCATGTCTTCCTGATTGACCGGATACCCCCATTCCATGTTCCAGCGCCCACTATGCAGCGAAAACCAACGTACCGCTGCGTGAATGAGCCGGATTTTCAGAGTGCGATGTATGGCGTTTACCTCACGGCAGCGGCCGACTGCCCACTCTTTCGGGTTATTCACGGCAAACACCCACTCACCCGTTTCCTGCAAACGCCGGGTCGTATCGCTTTTGATCCGTTCGGTCATCCATAATACCTGCGCCCCGTGAGCCCCGAGGTAACAATACGGCAGGGAAAAGGTGCCAAGTACCAGCCCAACGAGTCCGGCATGTTTCTGAAAAAAGGCCATGCCCCGCGCCATCTGGTCCTGATTAGCCCAGGGTGGTAATTGGCCATAGTCGTTGAAGAACGCCTGAACAACCGCTGGCTGCTGACTCAAATCAACTGTACTGGTATCTGCCAGCCAGCGCATAAATGTACTCAACGCCTGCGGTCCGCCTGCTTCGGTCACAGCCGCAATTACCGCATCGGCCGGGCCATCGCCCTGCTGACGATAGTGCTGCAATACGTCACTGGAAATCGTACGGGCGGTCTTAATCAGCGCTGGCATTTGTTGATTGCGGTTGTAAGAAGCTGTTTACATTAATCAACTTGAATTGATGCAAACAGCTTCTGAACGGATAACGGTACGTATACCCATTTGGTTTACCCCGACCACGCCGGTGCCCAACTATTCTCAGAGCTTGATCTGCAAGCCATCGTAGCCGAGCCGGATCGCTGTCGGCAGCTCTTTTTCGACTTCACGGTGCAGGCCAAGTTTATGGCTGATGTGCGTAAAATACGTACGCTCCGCACCGATGCGTTCGGCTAAGGCAACGGCTTGATCCAGGGTAAAATGCGAAATGTGGGGCTGTCGCTGGAGCGCATCAAGCACCAGAATTCGGGTGCCCATTACTTTGGGCAGTTCTTCTTCGGCAATAGAATTGAGGTCGGTCAGGTAGGTAAAATCCCCAATGCGAAACCCAAAAACGGGCAGCTTATGGTGCATTACTTCGATGGGAATGATGCGAATGCCAAGCACCTCAAACGGCTCGTTGGTGATCTCGTTGATTCGGACGCGGGGAACGCCCGGATATTTATGCTCTGCAAAGACGTACGCAAATTCGCGTTGCAGTTGCGCCAGTACTGTTGGACGGCCGTACAGAGGAATATCGCGTCCCGACCGAAAGTTATACGCCCGAACCTCATCGAGACCGGCGGTATGGTCCTTATGCTCGTGGGTGAACAGGACCGCATCCAGTTCGTTCAGGTTGAGCCGCAGCACCTGCTGGCGAAAGTCGGGGCCCGTATCGACAATGAAGCTGCGGCCCTCGACGGCGATATGAATGGACGACCGTAACCGTTTATCCCGAAAGTCAACGGAGCGACACACCTCACACGTACAGCCAATCAGCGGCACCCCCGACGACGTTCCCGTACCCAGCAGCGTAACAACCATAGAGAGCGAAAGAGTGAATCGGAACGCCGAACCGGAACGAAAGAGTGGTTAGCGCCTGTCGCTCCGGTTCGGCGTTCCGATTCACTCTCTCGCTCTTTCGCTTTTATTTATCCGTCAACTGATTAACGACCTCAACCAGCCGATCGAAGTTCAACGGTTTCACCAGCACATCGTTGAAGCCAGCCGTTTTGAACTCTTCTTCGGTGTAGTTTTTGGCGTTGCCGGTAATGGCTACAATAGGGACATTCGCCTTCGTCTGGTCCGACAGTGCGCGCACGCGTCGAACGCACTCCATGCCGTCCATAATCGGCATGTTGATGTCTAACAATAAGATACTGAAATCTTCTTTTTCCAGAATTTGCAATACCTGCTCACCGTTTTTTACAGCGGTGATATCGTAGTTCTGAAACTCAAGAATTTTACGGGCCAGATTCTGGATAACAGAGCTATCTTCGGCAATCAGGACGCGTTTGGAAGCTGACATAAGGCTTGTGATATCGGGTTACATTTAGCGTGGTGAAATTAGCAGTTAAATACTCAAACGCAAAAACGACTCCTGACTACGTAGCCATCTATCAGTCCCTTTGTTTTTCGTACCTCACTACTCTCCTGTCGGCGACACAACAGCTGATTGATTCAGGACAGGGCTTCGGCTAATTACTATAAGGCTTTGTCTATCAAAGTATTCAATTGGCCAGATTAAAAAATTCTAAGCCTCCGAACGCAATCTGTTTAAAACAGAGCCTGTGACTACCTATTCGGCATATTGCTATTTTGCAGAGATTAATTTGTATTAATACGGCACAAGCAATCCATTTTTCTTTTACTTTTATTCTTCCAAGCCAACTCAACCGGCTTCGATTGTCTGCTCTCTGTTCCATTCTCTTCGCGTTAGCAACTGAATGGTTTTCCCGCCCGTTTTTAGCTGCGGAAGTACGCTAAGCTTTCCTCTTTTTCTACTTTATCCATTAAGATTATGAGACTCACCGGACCGGAGGGTGTCTTCGAGCTGACTATTCTGGATTACGAATACAGTGATGCACCCCGCTTCTTAGACCGCAACTGGCTTATTGTGAGCCTAAAAACGCAATACCATAACCGGGAGTGCGTGCGTACGGCCTCAATTCTGTCAACCTGGGAGCTTGAACTCCTGGCCAACTGGATGCAATCGGTAGCCAACGAAGATGAACTGTCTCCCAAGCTAACCTTTATTGAGCCCGCACTGGGATTTAGTAACGTATCGAGGGGGTACGGCGACTATCGGTTCCGGATTAAGCTAAGCTCCGATGCGCAGCCTGACTGGCAACGGGAGCCCGTACCGTTTTACCTGCCCGTAGCGCCCGACAAACGTGAACTTCAGGGCGCTATTTCCGATCTGCACCATCAACTGCAACGCTTTCCCGTACGGGATTGAATAAGCTCACCCAGTCGGCTTAACGAACAAGCCGACTGGGTGAGAACAATTAGTTCTGGTGACTTAGCTCTTCTACAAAGTCAGCGAATGCGTGTTGTAAGGCTTCCAGCGCATCAGACAAACCGCTCGTGTCGTTCACTTTCAGCTTACCCTCGGCCGTCCGGGCAATGTCTGCCACCCGCGCCACTCCAATCGTTCCGGCGCTCCCTTTCAAGGTATGCAAATGGCTCTTAACGGTCGGAATATCGCCTAATTTATAGGCATCAACGGCACCATGCACGAGCTCGGTCGCTTCCGTAACAAACTCCTCCATAATACTGTCGACCAATTCCTGGCCACCAATATCACGCAATTGGTCCACAATCTCAGCGTCAATAATGGGTAGAGTGAGCTCCGGCCCTACCGGCTGTTTCTGCACGGGTTTTGGAACATCGGTACGGTGTTTGGCCCGGCTCGCGTCGGCAATCTCTTTGACCTTGGCAATCAGGCTCTGCGCCCGGATCGGCTTGGCGATGTAATCGTCGAGTCCCTGGCTGATGAAGCGCTCCCGGTCTTCCCGCATCGAATACGCCGTCATGGCAACAACCGTTGGCAATCGCTGACCAAACTGATCGCGTAACTGCCGGGTTGTCTCCACGCCGTCCATATCGGGCATTTGAATGTCCATGAAGATTACGTCGAACGAAGGCTCCTGCGGTACGTCCAGGCTCCTTTGGGCAACCGCGTCAATGGCGGCTGGGCCACTGTCGGCCGTGGTGACAATGCAGCCCGCTTTGCGCAGGATCTCACTGGCGACCTTGCGGTTTACAGCATTGTCGTCGACCAGTAATACGTTCGGGTGGTAGTCGCTGAAGAAGTTAGCCAGCGTGATTTCGGCGGCTTCGGTTGTCTGCTGCGTGGGGCTGATGCTGGTTTCCTTTAACTCGATCGTAAACCAGAACGTACTGCCTTTTCCTACCTCCGATTCCACACCGACCTCGCCTTTCATCAGATGGGCCAGCTCCTTCGAGATGGCCAGCCCGAGTCCGGTGCCGCCGAACGATTTACGCGACGACGTATCGACCTGGCTAAACGAGTTGAACAAAAGGTTGATGTTTTCCGACGAGATGCCGATGCCCGAATCCCGGACCTCAATCCGAATGCGGTTGAATTTCCCCCGTTTGCTGATCAGCGAAGCGTAGACACGTATCGCGCCGTTCTCGGTGAATTTAATCGCGTTGGAAGTCAGGTTTGATAAGACCTGTAACAGCCGCGTCTGGTCCGCAATTACGAACGTCGGTAAATCGGGCGTCAGGTGATACGTTAGCTCGTTATTTTTTGAGTGGGCCTGCTGACCAAATAAAGCAATGAGCTTCTCGAAGATTTCGGCGAAGGCCACCGGCGCTTCGTGCAGCACCATCTTACCGGCTTCAATTTTTGACAGATCGAGAATGTCGTTCAGGATGTTGAGCAGCGTTTCGGAAGAACGTTTGATTGTTTTTACGTAACTGCGCTGCTCCTCGTCCAGCTGTGTATCGTTCAGCAGGTCGATCATGCCAATAACGCCATTCATGGGCGTGCGGATTTCGTGGCTCATATTCGCCAGAAACCGCTCTTTCACCTTTAGCGACCGTTCCGCTTCGTCTTTGGCTTTGACCAGTTCGGCTGATTGGCGCTTGAGTTCTGTGATGTCGCGCGCCAGCACCGCCACGACCGAGTCAGACGCCGGATCGTCGTTGAGCAGCAGCATGTTAAACATGAACTGCCGTTCCGACCCATCTTTGCGACGCATACTAGCCTCAAAATTGCGAAGACTGCGGTTGCGCCCGAGCTTGATCATGGCCCGGTGGATAATGCTCTTGTCAATAAAGAAATTCGTTACGTCTTCGCCCAGCACTTCGTCGGGTGTATAACCCATGCGTTTAAAGACCGACGGACTGATCATGGTGATACGTCCTTTCCGATCCACCCGCGCGTAGATGTCCTGGAGGTTCTCGAAGATACCCCGGAATTTCTCTTCGCTCTGGCGCGTAGCGATTTCGGCCCGCTTCCGGTTGGTAATGTCGCGGGCAATACCGGACACTTCGTCAATTACCCCGCCTGCCAGCAGAATCGGATTCAGGTGAAACTCCAGGTACGTCTCTCCTTTCTGGTTGTCGAAATGAAGCTCAAAATTCTGTGCGAACCCCCGAAATGCCTGGCGGTACTTTTCTTCCAGCATCTTCCGGTTTTCGTCGCCAATCATTCGCCAGCCCAGATTGGGGGCGCTGGAGTGCAAGGTCGGCGTTTCGTCCAGTTGATACTCAATCAGTCGGGCGTAGTTCTTGTTAAACGAGGTCAGTTTCAGCGCTTTGTTGACCGACCAGATCAGGTACGTACTGCTGTCGAAAATAGCGTTCAGCCGGGCATTCTGCTTATCAAGCGCGGCTTCGGACTGTTTGCGGGCAATGGCCAGGGCGACCTGACCCGAGATGAATTCGAGCAGTTCCAGGTCACGCGGGCCGTAGATCCGGGCGTCGTCGTACGACTTCACGCCGATAATCCCCGTAATTTCGTCGCCAATCCGCAGCGGAGCCGTCAGCATAACCTGCGGCTGAAGCTGGCCATACAGATCAATCTGGTGCTGATCGGCCAGTTGACGAATATCTTTTTCGTATAAAAACAGCGGCTTATTGGCGCGGATGGTGTATTCGGTCAGTCCATTGCCAAGCTTACGTTTGGTGAAGCGCATATTGCCGCCGAAGTATTCATCAACGTAGTACGGAAACGACAGATACGTCTTGCTGGAGTCGTAGAGGGCAATAAAGAAGTTACGGGCGTCGATAATGTTGCCTAACTCCTCGTGAATTTTCTGATACAGTTCGTCGAGGTTCGGCGTGTTGATGGTCCAGTTGGCAATGCTGTAATACAGTTTCTGGGATTTTTCGGCCCTGATTTTACCGGTCGTATCGTGCAGAATGCACCGAAATGCGGTCGGTCGGCCGTTGTCGAACCGGCAGTTTACGCTGCCCGACAGAAACAGAGTTTTACCGGACTTACTCCGGAACACGGTTTCAAAATACGGGAGCTTGTCGCCTTCCTGAATGCGTTTGAGCAGCGACAGGGTGCTGGTGGCGTAATCGGGGTGCAGCACATCGCGCAGGTTCAGGGCGGCAATCTCTTCGGACCCGTAGCCCAGCACTTCCCGCCAGGCCCGGTTTACGAAAATAAATTTTCCGTCCAGCGTCAGGAGTTGAATCAGATCCGACGTATTGTCGACCAGATCCTGCAACTGCGCGTTCGTGTTCGATAAGGCCGAAGCCACCCGCCGTTTGTTGGTTACGTCCTCCCCGATCACCGTAAACGACGATACCGTTCCGCCGGACTCGTTCAGAATGAGTGAATTGAGCTGGACGTTACGGGTAGCCCCGCTACGGGCCAACAGGCTGATTTCTTTTTGTTCGAGAAAACCGCCTTTCGCCAGCGCTTCCTCAAAGTCCAGTTCGAGCCGGGCCCGATCGACGGGGGGAATCAGGATATCGAAAAAGTTTTTGCCGACTATATCGTCCGGTTGCCAGGCCGTTACGCGGTACGTATACGGATTGGCATACCGTAACGTTCCGTCGCGTTCGATGGTAAATCCAACCAGATTCAATTGATTGACCGTATGTTCAACGTCGAAGCCGGGTTGTGCTTCGGCGGTCAGTACGCCATCCCGTTCCTGATGCAGCCGTTGGATTTCGGCCACTAGTTCATCTTTTGTTTTTGCCGACCAGTGCATGGTGCAGTTACTAGTTTTGTCAGTCTCCGTGTTGCAATCTGACAAACGGAAACAGATAAATTTACAAAAAATGCTGATTTTCGGCAATTACTCGCTTAAAACTGCGTACGATTCGGCCGAAAGGCATATTTATTAATCGAATCGGCTGTGGTTGAAAACGGATTCGTTACTTTGCTATGTCTCCATTCATTGCTATGCTCCGACGTGTATCCTACCTGCTCCTGCTGTTTGCCTTCGTGGCCTGCGAGCCGTATGATCTGACCAAGAAAAACTTTCCGGTATGCGCGAAGCCGTCGGCTGGTATCGGCTATACCGCCGGATTTCTGGACGTTACGTTTTTCCTGGACAATCCGCAGGGCGACATTGGCGTTGCGGGCTGGGACCCCGGCGATGGCAAAGGGGTTAACCGCGTCGGTACACGCGTTACGTATATCTACGATAAGCCGGGTACGTACACCGTTACGCTTGTGCTGGTTAACTCGTGTGACGACAAATTTACCCAAACCCGCCAAATCACCGTCCGTAACTAATCCATCATGCGTTTACTTATCCTGTTTTGTGTCGGGGTTTTGCTGGCGTTGCCGGGTCGGGCCCAGGAACGCGTTGCCAACGTTCGGCTGCGGGTGGCGGATTCATCTCGACTAGAAATTCGCTATGATCTACTGAACGCCCGCCCCGGCGACTCCATCTATTTCGAGATACGTAGTCGACTGCGGGGTGCATTGCGCATTCTGCCTGAATTTGTCAGGGGTGACATCGGCAAGCGCATCACGGCCGGTTCCGAACGACGTATCGTGTGGGACGCCCTGGCCAATGGCTATTCGCTGAACGAGGAAATACGGGCAACGGTACTGGTTAAGTCGGGGCCACCTCCCGTTGTTATGGCCCCCAAGCCTAACGAACCATCCATTGCCGCCAAACCAACCGAACCGCTCCCCGATCCGAGGCCAGCCGCGCCGACAAGACCGAACCCGACCGAATCTGTGGTTACTACTGAGCCGCAAAAAGCGCCCGTAACCGAGCCGCCAGTCGTTCCGCAAACACCCCGGAACGAACCGAAACCCCTTCAGCCGTCGCTACTCCCTCCGGCGGATGCCGCTCCGGAACGTGTCTCACGCGGCCGGTACGCCGGGCCAGCCTGGGCTCTGGTATCAGCTATTGCGCCCGGCATCGGCAATATTTTCGTGCAAACACCCAAACCCCGAATTGGCTTTCGGCCGTTAGTGACCGTAGCGGCCTATGGGCTGGTTGTCTATGGCTTTATGGAACGTCAGAAAGCGCAGGATACCTACGCGATCTACCAGGAGCAGAAAAATGCCGCGGCCGGAGAACCACTCTACCAAACGGCCAACGACCATCATCATCATTATTGGCTGGCAACCCGGGGCGCTATCGTTCTGACCGCTGCGGACGTTATCTTAACTTTTGTCAAAGGTCTCCGCAACAATCAGCAACAGAATCAAGCGCCACGTAACGAAGGCCTTACGCTCCGACCAGGTATGCAGGCGGGTCAGCCCACCGCTGTTCTTCGCTATTCATTTTGACAATTACTGAGCCATGCGCGCTATACTAACAAGTCTTCTCCTCCTCTTCTTGGTGCTGCCCATCGGTACGCAGGCGCAAGCCACGCGACGGGCCAGGGCGGTGATCTATTCGGCGTCAAGCGATTGGCAAAAGGTGACCTTAAAGCCAACCCAGCCGATACGTTCCCGGCCAGCAGCGCCCCCGCCAATAACAAACACGGCAGCTACGCCAACCAACGAGCCCGTTACGCGGCAACCGGGCATGACCGAATCAACCGTTGAACCCGTTACTCCACCCACGCGAACGGCGGCTCCTGCACCGTCTGCTGTGGCAGGCTTCCGGCCAGCCTTTACGGGTGACTTTGCCACCAATCGCAACGGTTGGAAAGCAGGTAATAAAGGCGATTATCAATACCAGATCGGTCTGGGTCGCTATAACATTCGCAAGCGTAACGCGAACACGAAACAGGTAGCCTTTTCGTACGTAGCCTTACCCCCCGACATCAACTTAAACCGGGCGGATACCTTCACCATTAAAGTTGACGTGTTGGCGGATTCAGGGCGCATCCCGACGGGGGGATTGTTGTTTGGGGTGAAAGATTCGCTGAACTTCTGTGCCTTTACGTTGAACGGAAAAGGCGAAATCTCCATCATCCGGGTCGCGAACGGTGCTACGTTCAGCGATTACATGCCCGGCGACTTCTTTTCTCCCGGCGTTCCGGTCGACAGAAACCGCAACCGGCTCAGCATTCGCCGTCGGGGGGCGGCCCTTTACTTCTACGTCAATGAACAGGAAGTACGCAGCAGCCCCTACCCGTTCCGAATGCTTTCGGGAAATGGCATTGGCATGATGACTTCCGCGTACTGGACATCGTTCCAGAAACTATCCGTCACCTTAGGCCCTTAATTTGTTCGGGTAGTCAGCGACATGCAGGCGCTTTGCTCTACTGACCCTACCCTCCTGAATCGTTGGTTTTATGAACTACCGCTCCCGTGTTCTGTCGTTTCTGTTTGCATTATCGACCATTACGTATATCGACCGGACCTGCATTTCACTGGTAGCGGCCGACATGAAGCAAGACCTGCACATTGAAAACGATGCCTGGGGATGGATTCTGAGCGCTTTTGCCTTATCGTATGCCTTGTTTGAGCTGCCTACCGGTGCCATGGGCGACCGATTGGGTCCGCGACGGGTACTGACACGGGTCGTTATCTGGTGGTCGACCTTTACCGCCTTAACCGGAACGGCCACCAGCTGGCTCTATCTGCTGATTGTTCGCTTTTTATTCGGCGCGGGCGAAGCGGGGGCTTACCCGAACGCATCGATTGTGGTATCGCGCTGGTTTCCGCGTCAGGAAACGGGGCGGGCGCAGGCATTTATCTGGGCGGCCGGTCGCGTCGGTGGTGCCTTAGCCCCCTGGATGGTCATTCCCATTGCCGCTACGTTTGGCTGGCGAATTTCCTTTTTCGCGATGGGCTTCCTGGGTATTCTCTGGGCGGTGTGCTGGTACGTCTGGTTCCGCAATTTTCCCAGTGAAAAACCAGACGTGTCGCCCGATGAACTACACCACATCGAAGCGAACCGGCGGTTCAAGGCACATAGTCATCACATTCCGTGGTGGACCATTCTGAAAACTCCGAACATGTGGGCGATCATGCTTATGTTCCATTTCTACATGTACGGAGCTTATTTTTTCACGGGCTGGCTGCCGACATACCTCAAAGAAGGTCGACATTTTGACCAGAGCCAGATGCAGCTTTTCGCTACGCTACCGTTTGTACTGGGCACCATCGGTTGCCTCACGGGCGGCTACATCAGCGACTGGCTTTCGAAACGGTACGGCCTACGCGTGGGTCGTCGGGCGGTGGGTATTGTGGGGATGGGCTTGTCGTCGGCGGTGATTTTTCTGTCGGCCATCACAACCGATAACCAGACAGCGGCTGTTTTATTGGCGATGGGTATGGGCTTCAAAGACCTTACGTTACCCGTGTCGTTTGCGGTCTGTAATGATGTAGGACGCAGTCAGTCGGGAACCGTATCGGGTGCCATGAACATGGCCGGTCAGTTGGGCGCGGTATTTTTGGGAGTATTATTCGGCTACATCGTCAAGGCGACGAATGATTTCAACCTGCCTTTATTCCTGATTGCGGGCTTACTGCTGTGCAGTTCGTTACTCTGGCTACGTATCGACCCAACGAACGAACTGGCGATACCAGCGCAGGAGGAACCGACAATGGCGTAGCTCCCTATTGGCGAATCTGTTCGCCGTTCCGGTTAATGGAAATCAGCTGACCGTTGAGAAAAGCGCCAGCCGTGTTGCCCTTAAAAGGCGTAACGGCTTCAAACTGCGGTTCAATGACCCATTCGTCAGCTTCGTTTATAAAACCCCAGCGGCCATTACTGCGGGCCCGTCGCCAGCCCTGGTCGTCCGTGCCTAATTCAACTTTGTCGTAAGGTTTATTACCGAACGATTCTTCATATTTCCCATTACGGGCATCGGCCGGTGTAGCAGGCTGCGTAGTGGGTTCTTCCGGAATGGTTGATTCCCTGGCGGATGATTTTTTAGGCGCTTCGTCAGCCGGATCGGCGACCTTCTCCGCTACCGTCGACGCCGGCTCATCCGCAGGGGGCAGGGGCGTATCGGTAGTCGGTGTTTCAACCTCCCGTTCGGGCTGCCGTTGGCTAACTCCCGATGTGGTCTGCTCCGTCCGATTACTCTTTCGGCTCCGTCGTTCGGGCTCCCGATCATTTTGTTGGGAGTTGCTGCTTTTTATGAACCAATAGATCAGGGCCAGCAACGCCAGCGCGAACAACACTCCATACACCCCGCTTCGATCGCGCGGAATCACCTCGACCCGAACGGTACTGAGCGGATTATTATTGGCATCGAACAGGGTATAATCCGTTGTCTTCGTCGGCTTTACCCAACCCCGGTTCTTCGGCGACAACCCTTCGCCCAGATCATCGATCGTTACGGCCAGCAGATTTTCGACTTCCCATTCCAGCGTAACCGCCTGACCGCGACGAATACGGGCCGGGCTTGCGGTATACTTTCGAACGATGGGAGTCGGCGGCTCGGGCAAACGGACCGGCTCAGGCGCTGGAGTTGTCACCCGAACAGGCTCTGGATTAACGCGCGCTTCCGGCTCTGCACGGATTGGCGCTGGTGGTTGAGGAGGCTCAGCTGTAGGTGCCGGTTCGTCAATCTGCTGAACGGTTGTCGGCTTTGGCGGCTCCGGCTCGCTTTCGATCAACTCCTCGAAGCGATCCGGCTCACTCGTTACGGGCTCCGCCGTTTGCTGTGGTGCATTGGCTTTGGTGATCCGGGCCAGGACCGAAGGCACCCAACGGTTCCGAACAAAATCGGGCGACAGGTTGAGCGAGGAAGCGGCATTGACAATCTGAGCCAGGTCCTGGCTAATCAGGTGGCTGCGGGACGGTTGAGCGAGTCGGGCAATGCGGGCATGAATATTCTGAAACAGAATGCTATTATTCTGCACCTCCTGACTAACCTCGCTCGCTCGTTTTAACGCGGCTTCAAGGGTCAGCCCGGCCTGTTGAGCATCCTGAAGGTACCCGTTACTCCGCCAGGCATCGGGCCCGTCGAGCACAATGGCTTCGCGCAGTCGGTCGATCAGTTCAGTTTCTGTCATTGATGGGTAGTAGAGGTAAATTCTGGTCTGGCTAACGTATGGAACAAGCTTCGGCCGGATCAGTGTTCCGCTTGTGCTATCGTAAACGCAAAAATCAGTCGAAGGTCACAACATTACGTCGATAGTCGACCGAAATTGTACCAAACTGCGACAACGCCGACTGCCCCAGCAGTAAGGGTGCTTTAGCGCTGCTCACAATATTGGCGTGAACGTTCTGGAGCACCCGATCGCCAATCTGCACCGATTTCAACCGAACGACCGATCCTGGCGAAATGTCGCCGTTGGCATCCTGAAAACGCGCCTTCCCGACAATGTCCGCGTCGCTAATTGCGCCTTGTTTGTACATAAACTCAGCTTCGGTTGCCGACATCGAAATCAGGCTGGCTCCTGTATCGAGAATAAACTTCATGGGCAGGCCATTGACCGTAACCGGCACTTTGTATACACCGTTTTCTTTCTCCATCGCCACTTCCGTTGGGCCGGAGCCGATCTGTTTTAAGGTAGGTTTAGCGTTTACGGGCGGTGTCTGGGCGACTTTGTCAGCCGGTTGTTCTGTTTTGGCCCGTTTCTGCCGACGCGGCTGGTGACTCCCCGAACGCGAACAGCCCGAGCAGCCCGACAGGTACAGCAGCGAGCTAATCAGCAGAAGTGACACAAAAAAGCGAATAGTCATTCGTTGTTGGTTCAATAGAGTAGTTGGACAGTACGTTCCTTTGATCAACTTGCCGACCAGGAGTTTATACCGCTTAAACACAAATTATGGGACTTTAATCCCGAGTAACGCAACCCAGAGTTAAAGTCCCAATGGAATTAGGGATAAGAGAAGGCTAATTCATCACTAAAAATTATCGACCGCTAAGTGCTGACGCCTTGCCTCCTTATGGCTTCAGCCGTTTCATCCAGAACTCAAGTTTTTTGTTGATTCTTACCTACTGAGTTTGTCATTTCGACCGTAAAGAGGATCTTCCGCAACTGGCTATAATTGCTACGCAAGAAGGTTCCTCTCTACGGTTGGAATGATAGAAAACTTCACCTACTCGTACCGAATCTGTGCTTTCGTTTTGACGCGCCAGCTCCCGTTTTCGAGCATCGCTTCCCCATCCCGGCGCATCACAATGCGGGTATGCGCCGACGAATAACTGTTCTCACTCTCGCAGGCGGGTTCGATCATGTAGTTCCGATACGTAATAAAACGCGCTAGCCGGCCGGGTTCTGCCTCGAACCGAAACGACGCTACGTCTGGCCGATCGGGGTTAATGCTGAACCGATACGCTGACTCGGGTGATAAGGACGGCGATTGCTGAGCCGCATCGAACACCCCGTTCGGATCAGGCGGTGGACAGTAGAACACGCTACTCCCAACTGGAGCCCCAGGCTGCGCCGGTACAGGTGGTATAGGCTGCTGAACCGGCGGTATAGGCTCCCGAGGCTGTATTACGTTGGCAGACTCATCAATGCTTAGCTGTGCCGGACGCATTATCGGTGTCGATGCTGGACGCATAGCCTGCTGTTTCAACTGCCGGATTTCGGCCAGCGGATCGGCCCCTAGCTCGGCCAGCAGAATGTCGTAGGCATCCGCTTTTTGCTTGTAATCGGGTTGCGGCTCCCTTGGCGCATTCTGAGGTTGCCGCGGGCCATTGGCTGGCTTATTACGTTGGGCAGCATCTACCGAACGGCTAAGACGGCCGTTCTCGTCACGCAGTCGGTTCACTTCGTTCTTCAACCCACGTACCATCAGCAGATAGACCACGGCGGCTCCTACGACCAGCCCTGCAATTGCACTCACAATCATCATCCAAACCCGGTTTTGCTGTTCTTCTTTTGCCTGCCGCTCCAGCTGACTCATCCGTACCGCGGCAGCATCAACGCCACTTTCATCACCGGATGCCGTATCTACATCCGCCTGGGTAGCAGCACCCTGCTGGGCTACCGCTGCGGGAGTTTCCTGTGGCTCAGCCGGTGGCAACATCCGGTCGATCTTCGCCAGGATCTGCGTACGTACCGCCGGATTCAGGGGTTGACCGTAGTTGCGGTCGTCCTTGTAGCGGGCGTAGAACGAAGCCAGCTGATTTCGGATCGCTGTGTTCGCTTCGCCGGGTGTCATACCGACAAATCGAGCTGTGTTTTTCAACGTGCTCAACTCTTCCATCTTAACCCCAACGGCATCCCAACCCCCAACCGTGCGGATAATCGTCTGCGCATCGCAGCCATCACCACAGTCCAGCAACTGCTGGTAAATCTCCTGGGCTTTTGGCTGCCTGATGTTCGCGAAGACGACCGTAGCTACGTCCTTGGTCAGGGTGTCTACGGCCTGCTGGTTGAGGTTTGGCGTTTGGGCTGCCCCTGGTGTTACAGCGGTCAGCCACCCGGCCAGTGCGATAAACGTTTTATACCGCATCGTAGTCATCATTAAGCCAATGCGTTTGCCAATTTATTGATTGCGCCAATCAGCGGGTAGAAGAATAAGGTTTCTTCAATTGGTGCGCCAAGCGCATCGGTCATGCCGCTGTATTCGGCCGCAACCTCGCCTTCTTTCCGCTGTACGCCGTCCATGAGTGACGTATCCAGATGCGTCCGTAACTCCTGCTGGGCAATCACCAGCGACCGCGACGATACGTTCAGGTTACGGGCAAAGCTGAATTGGTTGTTGATCGCGAAGAAGAAATCAATAAAGGCATTGGTTTCTTTCAGCAGCGAGTCGATCACCTCGGGCTTGCGCAGATCCGCATAGGTCAACGTCGGATACTCGTCGTTAAACGTAGCCGGATAGACGTAATTGATAGCTTCGGTGTCAACAGGACGGCTGTTCGACGGCTGCATGAGCGCCCCTTTGCAGGTCACTTCCTTCGGTCCTTTCTTCTCGTAAAACAACGTCAGACCGCTGGTGCCGTACTCCTGTTCGTAAACTTTCTCGAAAATCACCCGCGCCAGTTTGCCGAGCATCTGATCGTCGGAGCTGATGATCGTCAGCACTTTAGACCCAGTCCCACTGAACGTAATGGCACCCGGTAACGAAATGCCCCGGTGTTTCATCAACTGCGCAATGTGGTAGATCAGCGCGGTGTAGAACAGAACGAATACCACTTTCAAATCTTCGTCTTTCGCCAGCATCCCGTTGAACGACAGCATGCTTTTCGCCTTCACGTCATTACTTTTCTCAATCGAGAACCAGAACGCCATGATGTCTTCCGAGCGGTTTGTCTCCAGCATACGCCGGTTGTTGTCGCTCAGGTTGCCCAGGCTTTGACTATCCAGCAGCGTCTGAATACGATCGGCATATTTACGCACGAATCCGTTGTGGCTGGCCGCACCATATTCACTAAACGCATCCCCGTAAATAGCGTTACCCGCGAATCGGAATGAAGTCAACAGACGCGGTTCGTTACGCTCGTAGACGACCACGTCGGACGTACCACCACCAATATCCACGTTGATAACCGGCTTGGCCGAGGCACTCAGGGTTGGGTTCTGCTTGTAGTAGTAGAATGGTGCCACCGACTCCGACACCTCACGCAAACGTCCGGCGGACCCGCCGATGTAACGATCGTACAACTCCTGCCAGTCGCTGCGCAACTGACTCACGCGACCGGGCGTCATACTGGCCGGGAAAAACCAGTAAACCGTCGTCTGGTTCAGATTACCGCCTTCCGTCAGGACTTTGTTCTTGATTAGCATCAAGAGCTCTTCCAGGAAAGCCTCCACGCGCCGTTCGGTCTGGTCGTTGTTTTTCGCCCATTTCAGGTTCGTGGTAATGCGGTTCGAACCAGCCGGTTGACGCTCGACGTAGAACGGAATATTAAAGTCAGCCAGCGCCTGGGTTTGCTGGTTAAAGCTCAGGTTCATGGGTTCGGCAATGGCCGTGCGCGTCGGAAAACTATCCGGACGACCCGGACCGATGGTCGGCGGCACAAACTCCAGGTCATAGAGCAGGAACAGCTCAAACAAAGCTGGATTGTACTGCGCTGGAGCCACCAGCGTAGCTACCTGTGGAGTTGTCTCGGCTACGTCGAACGGCCGGGGTGTACCACCGTCGACACTGTACTCGATGTGCGTGTTGGTCGTACCGAAGTCCACCGAAAACGCAAACTGCTTACTCCCCCCATTGTACTCCTGCCAGCGCGGAATCAGGATACCGTTCAGTTCCCGGCCATCGCCCCGGATGTTGGTCTGGAGGTAATCAAACTCTTCGCGCAGAACGTAGTAAACACTCGATCCGTCCGTATTCTGCTGCCGGACGGTCCGCTGATGTTTCGATTCGGGCTGAATGACGGCGTTATTCTGTTGCTGTACGTACGTTAACTCGTACTGGTTCTGGCTGTCAAAACCCGATTCGATCAACTGTACCCGATAATCGGCCGGTACGGTTACGCTGCCCGACCGCACGAACGGATAAATGTTGACCGTGAATGAGTTTTCGAGGATGACGCCCTCGTTACTCAACTCGTTCGGTGCGGCTGAGTTGTAAACGCCTACCGGCTGTGCATACAACCGCTCGAAGGTCACGAACTGGTTACCGGGCTGGCTGGGAGCCGTTACTGGAATATCGAGCGTTACGTTGATACCATTCCCCTGCGGTGTCATACGCAGCCGAACGCGGCCCGTCAGCAGGTCATCTACGTCGAAAAAGTCAAAGAAATCTTTCTTCAGCGGCAGCAAAAAGCCTTTGTCTGTAGCCGGTGTTTGCAGATTTCCATCAAAGAACCGACCGCGATCCATCGGGAACGGCAGGCGAATCAGGTACGGCTCCAGGAAATCGCTGACCGTGAGCCAGGGATAGTTACCCGGCTGACCGGGCAGGGCCCGCTGGTTATCCCGCCACGACTCTTTCACGTAATACGGCACGGGGGTATTCGGATTCCACTGCGCCTGCGGTACGTAGGTAAACTGCCGATAGAACCGATTCTGCAACACCATCGGCCGGGGTAAAGCCGAACCATGAATCCGGTTGAATTTATCCGACTTGATGATAAAGTCACTAACCTGCGCAATTGAGCGAACATCTGACTTTTTCTTCCGAAGCGGGAAGCCCAGCACCTCCACTACGTCGCCAGGACCGGTGGTCAACTCATCGAAATCCTGATCGAATTTCTCACGCGTCAGCAGCGGCTGCCCATTCGGTGACTCGATATGTTCGTAGAACAGGTTTGGATTTTGCTGCTGCAACAGCGTACGGCTGCGGTTCAGGTAATCGTCAACCTCGCGGAACCGATCCCGGAAATTAGGCATGAACAGCTTTAGAGCATACCAGAATTTCTGATATTCAATATCCCGCTGGTGCAGCGCACAAACGGACTGGTCGAACAGCCGGTCGTTTCCCATCGACACATCCACCCAGCTCAGGTCATTGCCTGAACTGAAGAACAGCGTTTTTGGCGACGTACCACCCACCACCCGCCCCCGGTAGCTCAGGATGAACAGCCGGTTCAGATCACCGAAGTTATATTCAGCCGCATCCTGATCCAGAAACAGTTTAAGCGCATCGCCCAGCCGCCGGTGCCCCAGGTTTGTCGACTGCCGCATCCGTTCGAGGTCGGTGCGAACGTCGAAGGGCGTGATGGTAATGTAGGTCTTTAGCTTGTCATAATTAAAGAACAGCTCGCCCACGTCCAGCGCGTCGGACACGATGCGCTGATCGTTCATGGTGCCGTTGAGATCGGGGCGGAGTGCCAGATTCAGGAAAGCCGACCGAACCAGGTCCATGCGGGCGAACGGACTCGGAATAGATGTCGGCTGCTTTGCGGTCTGACCACCCTGAGGGTCGCGGATGGCGGCAATCTGGTCGGTGCCCATGGGCTTACTTACGTACCAGTGCAGCCCCGGCGTAGGGTTATGTAAGCTAAGTGTTGTTGGCATTTATTGTAGTTTTTGATGGAGTAGGCGAAAAAAAGGAATTAACTGAACATACAGACGCTACGTATTCCGCTGACTTCACCCACGCCCCTATCCCTTAATAATCAAGCACTTTCGGCAGCCGCTCGCGGACGAATCGCTCGGTACCTTCCGAAAATAACTGAATGAATTTATCCGATTCGCCGACGTACGCCTTTCCTTCGGCCGTCTTGTTGAGCGTCTGGTCGAAGTCGTCGACGATATCGAGCTTCACGTCCGACTCGCCCCCGAACAGCCCTTTCTTCTTAGGTTCAAAGCCACGTACCGTCTGCCCGAGGTTTGCTACGTCGAGCAGAAACGGCTCGAACGCTCGTTTATTCGCCCCCATTTCCGACAACCACTGCCGAAAACCGGTATTGAAGTTCTTGACGCTGTTAAAGAAGCTGGAATTCAGGAACGAAGTCGAAATCTGCGGGTTCGCCTTGGACCACTGCACCGTACCAGCCGCCGACCGAAGTCGCTGGCTCAGATACGTACTGAACAAGGCCATTTTTGCCAACGGTACGTTGATGAGTTGTTTGGTCGCCCCGGCCAGATTGCCCAGTTGCAGCGACGTTCCATCCTGCTCAACCCCAAACTCCTTGTAGACCGGATTGGTCGGACGGCCGTTCACTACGTTCAGATCACCATCGCCCATGTTCATGAAGTCAACGATGGCCAGGGCCGACGCCATTTCCACGAAGTGGGCTTCGTTTTTCTGCCCACCCGCACCAGGGTCGTAGGCATAGGCTTTCGTCTGATCGTCGCCGATGTAATACAGCGCGTTTACGGAGGGGTTTACGCCTTTCTGGTAGTAATTCAGGGCCGCTTTCGTCTTGGCGACAAACGAAGCCGGGTCAATCAGTTTATTGTCGCTGGTGGTTAGGCTGAAATACGGCATAACCGTTACCGCGCCAATCTTCGCGTTGGTCAGAAATGCCGGGTTCGGAATCTGCCCGATGGCCTGAGCCCCCCGAATGTTTTTGAGCAGGATCGGAAAACCAGCCGCTCCCGTACCGCCGAATATGGAGCTGACAATAAAGATTCGGTCGTTAGCCCCGAAGTTCTCGGCAAAGGCCTGAAACACGTCGGAATACCGGAACTGATTCAATACCGTACTTCCGATGTTTGGGTTACCGACGAACCCGATATCCATCTTCGTTTCCAGGTTCTCTTCCGAAAACAGAAGACTGGCGAGCGCTTTGTTGGGAGCGTCTAAACCTTCGTAGTTGATATAGTCGCGAAACTTCTCCTGCTGAACGCCCTGCAACTCGAACACATACGTATCGGCGATGGTCGCATTACCACCGATAGCCCGGTTCAGGGTCTTGATTTCGGTGCTAAAAAACCCGGATGCTGGTTTGTTCTGCAGGTTGGCGCGAACGTTCCCGTACTCGCGCAGCAGGTCTTTCGTCCGCAGCAGGTCATCGTTGGTTGCGTGAGGGTCCAGCACAATCGGAATCACCTCATCGGTATTGTTCATCTTAACGCCCGATGCCAGCAGAAACGTCAGGGCTTTAAGCACCCGCGAGCCTGTGCCACCAATGGCGAATACAAATAATTTTGCCATAGTCTAATTTGGGTTTACACGTAGAGACACGTTCCTGCGCGTCTCAGATACCGGACGGTTTTGCCATCGCCAATGAGACGCAATCCTTTGCGTCTCTACATTATTTCGACGGCCAGAGCATGGGCCGGTGTTTCGCGTTCTTACTGAAGTTCTTCATCACCATCGAGATAATGAAAAAGATAAGAGCCGTCAGCAGGGCCATCTCGAAGGCATAGCTCAGAAATACACTAACGCCCTGGTCAAATAAGGTGCCCTGTTCGGGATCGGCTTCGTCGCGGGCAATATCCTGCCCGGCTTTCTGGTAACAAGTGACCAGCGTAATAATAAACAGAGTCAGCGCACTTACGCCCAGCATGAGCAGCCAGCTCCCGAATCCGCTAAAACTTACCCGGTTGAACGGCCAGATGTAAAACGCAAAGGCCACGACGAAGGCAATGCCAATGGCGGTCCAGGTCATGGGCGACAGCAGTTCTTCCTGATACAAATCTTCCAGCAGGCTGCTGTTCACGAACAGGTTGTAAAAATTATAGAGAGATTCTTCCATAGTTAAAGAGTGAAAGAGCGAATGAGTGAAAGAGTGAATAAACGGTGAAAGACATTGAATTGACAATTGTTGATAGATACACCCAACGCAAGCATTCGCTCTTTCACCGCTCCGGCGGCCCGGTCATTCGTTCTTTCGCTCATTGTAAATTGATCGTTATCGTGAAATATTGGGTTTCGTTGTTGGGGTTATAAGCTCGCTCGACGCCCTGGAGCAGGTTTTGCAGGCCAAAAGTTGAGCTCGCATCGGGGGCAATATCGTTGGTCGTGTTGGTTTGAGCAATCCACTTCGGTGGGAACTGCCGACGCAGACGGATGGTTGCGGTACGTTCGCCACGGGCCGGGCGCGCCGTTACCAACAGTAGCTTGTGCGTGGTGCCGTTCGCGCCCGAATAAGCTTGCACCGCCGACACCTTAAAGTTGTCTTTACCCTCAACTTCGTACTGACTCGCGTCGGTTAGTAACGATGCCGGTAAACGCAGGTTCGACAAGTCAACGGCGACGGGAATAGCTAGGCTTTTGTCGCTGACGTCGGGCTGTACGTCTTCGAGCGCGTGAACCGCTTTGGTACGTTCGCGTACTTCTTCTTTGGCCCGTTTGAAACGTCCTTTCCGGGCGGGGTCTGTTACCAGAATGGTATGAAACGGTGCTTCCCTTTTGGTATCCCGACCAAAGAACCAGGAATTCTCAAAACCCGGCAACTCATCGAAACGGCGGATGGGCTGGTACGTTGGATCAGTATATAGGCGCTGCATGGCTTCGTTACGTCCAATCAGGCAGAGGTAGTATGGCCGTTCGCCTTTGTAGCGCTGCCTGGCGTTGTTCCAGCTGTAATACGTACCGTCGAAGTCGGCGTTCAGCTTCAGCACCAGCATGGAATGTGTAGCGGCATACGGCGAGAACACCGTCGTCAGCAGGGAGCGGGCGGCATCGAGTGTTTTCTGCGCACTCATACCCGCCAGATTTGCATCGGAGTAGATCAGGTCAGACACCAGAACGCTTACATCATCGCCCGACGTTTCGGACAAGATCGTCTTGAAAATCGTCTCGAAGTCGGTGCTGGTTGTCTTCCCTTTTGTTTTGGCGACGGTAAAAATGTTTTTTTCCTTGAAAAACTGCGAGAGTGAGAGCCCCAGCTCATTCACCTCCGTGTTTACTACGTATACCTTACCTTGCCCCGGATTCACGGCGTCAAATTCAGTCAGTACATCGTTCAGGGCACGTTTAAACGAACCATTGCCGCCGGGCGCATCATAGGGAAACATGCTCGCGCTGGCTTCGAGGTACAATTTAAGTTTGAGAGGTTTGGCAGCCGTAACCGCGCCGGACAGCGAAACGGCTGGCGCATCGCCTTCTTTGGCCATCTTCCGATACGTCATGTTCCGCTGAATGTACTTCAGCAGCGCGGCATCGTCTACATCGCCAGCAGAGGTGACTAACCTGGCAGTTTTCTTGTTATCAGCCAGATCGGCTTTTTCGCTGGTGATAAACGCCCGGATCGCGTCGGCCTCTTCGGCATCAATAGCATTATCGTTTGTCAGGGCGTCGCTGATCTGATCATCGAGTTTGTCGGTTGGACTCGAACAGCTGGCCAGCCAGCCAACCGACATAATCATGAGCACTAACAGGCACAGGCGGGTGCGGGTCATGGATATTTTTTGGTGATTACTGGAGTTGATTGAGCGGCAAAAGTACCAAACCACCCCTGTACAAACCCGCCAACGGGCGGATGGCGTTTAAAATTTCTTAAATTTCTCTCTAACGTAACGAAACAAACGTCCATTTTATGTCAGTCGGTACGGAAGAACCATGAACGGGCGTTTACCTTTGTAGTCTGATTCCCACAACATGAAGTTTCGTCATTTCGCCATCTGTTTTTTGCTTTTACTGCCTGTTCTGTTTCATAACTGCGCTCAGGTGGCCCAGCCCCCCGGCGGAAAAAAAGATACCATTGCCCCCAAACTGGTCAGCAGCATCCCTAAAATTCGCGAGTTAAACTTCGCAGGCAAGTCAATCGAGCTGGAATACGACGAGTACGTCAACATCGAAAATATCCAGCAGAAAGTCACCATTACGCCCCAGGACAGCAATACGTTTGTCGTAAAAACCTTACCGAAAGGACTCCGGCTGAACTTCGATAAACCGCTGCAACCGAACACAACCTACACCATTAACTTTTCTGACGGCATAAAGGATATCACCGAACGTAACGTAACGACCGACTCGAAGATTGTTTTCAGCACGGGCCCGGTGATCGACTCGCTATATATAACTGGCAACGTAGTCGATGACGAAAGTCGACTGCCTATTCTCAACTTCGTGGTGGGGCTGTTCGGTCCGAATGATACCCTGCCGATTAACCGGAAACGACCCGCTTATTTCGCCCGAACCGATAGCAACGGTAATTACCGGATCGAAAACGTGAAAGCCGGCAACTACAAAGTGTATGGGTTCGACGACAAAGATTTAAACCTGGTAAACAACACACCGGGCGAACGCGTCGGCTTCCGCGACAGTGTACTGAACCTGAACAAGAACGTAACGGACGTGAACCTGGTCGCTTTCCGGGGGTACGGCAAACCGCGCATCAGTCGGCGTGAGCGCACCGACGAGACGGTAGGCTTAGAGTTAAGCAGTGGTATTGCCAGCTACCAGCTACGGTTCGCCAAGCCCGGCGATACCTTAATATCATTCCTTGAATCGCCTAAACTGATTCGACTATATCGCCCCGCCAATCGCGCAGCCGACGATACGTTGAATTTAACCATTGTGGCCGAAGACTCCGTCGGTAACGTAACTGATCTTAAAGAGCGAATCTATTTTTCACCGTTAAAAACGAGGGCTAAAAACCGGACGCCCCTGACAGTACAGATCACCCCTCCGGCTGGCGAATCGATCGACAACAATCTGGCGTTTACGCTTACGTTCAACAAACCCGTTTTTCGCTACGACACGACGTTGATCGACATCGGCCGCGATACAACCAAACCGCTCCAGTTTACGCCCGAGAATTTAAAATGGAGCAATAGTTTTTCGCGGCTGGAAATCAATAAGCAAACCAACTCCCGCGATACCCTGTATTTGCGGCTCGGGAAAGGAGCATTCATCAGCGTTCAGGGCGATACGCTCGCCCGCTTCATAACCCGCTACACCATCGCGGATGAGGAAAGCTACGGCCTGATAGCCGGCCGAGTCAATCGGCCTGATGAAAAATTCATTGTCGAGCTACTGGATGAGAAGTATAAGGTAGTCCGATCGGCGTATGGCACCCGTACGTACAGCTTCGCCCGTCTTAAACCGGGGCAGTACCGCGTCCGGCTGATTATTGACGCCAACGGCAACCGCAAGCGCGACGTAGGTAACGTTCAGAAAGGAATACAGCCCGAAACGATCATCTACCACCCCGGTGCCGAAGAGGGCGGCATTATCCGGCTCAAACAAAACTTTGAGCTTACTGACATCGATTTCTGACGAGTATCTGCTGCTGTAAGAGCAATAAGTCACGTTTCGTAAAATAGCCTATACGTTCTTTTTAAAAAGCTGACCGCCGGTAATTCGCCCGTTGCCCCGTACCTTTGTGCTGGCTTGTGAAAGCGATTCCAACCAACCGGTATCATGTACGTTAAACCGAAAAAAGAACTTGGTCAGCATTTTCTCAAAGACCTCAGCATCGCGCAGCGTATTGCCGAGTTATTGACCGGTCATGGTGGCTACCAGAAGCTGTTAGAAATCGGGCCGGGAACGGGTGTTCTGACTCAGTTCCTGCTTAAAGACAGTCGCTTTGAGACGTATGTGATCGAGATTGACCGTGAGTCGGTCGACTATTTAAAGCAGCACTTCCCGGCCTTAGAAGGACGTATTCTGGCTTCTGATTTTCTGAACATAAAGCCGGAGTTGCTGCCAGCGAAACAGGTTAGCACCGAGCCCTTCGCCATCATCGGCAACTTCCCTTACAATATTTCCAGCCAGATTCTTTTCAGGGCGTTGGAGATGCGCGACCGCGTTCCGGAAGTAGTCGGCATGTTTCAGCGCGAAGTGGCGCAGCGGGTAGCTTCGGGACCGGGCAATAAAGACTATGGCATACTGAGCGTACTGCTCCAGGCCTGGTACAACATCAAGTATGAATTCACCGTCGACCCCGACGTATTTAACCCGCCCCCCAAGGTGCACTCGGGTGTTCTGTCGCTCCGTCGGAATGAGAAAACTGAATTGGGCTGCGACGAACGGAGGTTTACGCAGGTCGTGAAACACGGGTTTGGTCAGCGCCGGAAAACCCTCCGGAACGCATTAAAGCCACTGGGTCTCCCCGAAGCTGCGCAGGACAGCCGCTTCATGGACAAACGCGCCGAACAGTTGAGCGTAGACGAGTTTGTTGAACTGACGGTGTTAATGAGTGAAAGAACGAAAGAGCGAAAGAGCGAGAACTGATTTGCCTTTCCGATCTCGCTCTTTCGTTCTTTCACTCTTTCGCTCTTTTGAATCGTGACATTTGAACTGACTAAAGACTATCTCGAGCACCTCCAGACGGCTATTGACGCGGGCGACGACACCAGGCTCAAAGCCGAAATGGAGGAGTTATACCCGGCTGATATTTCGGGTATCCTCTACGAGCTGGAGTCTGAACCGGCGCATTATCTGCTGAATTTGCTGGACAAACCGGTCGGTGCCGAGATTCTGGCCAATCTGGACTCAACAGACCGTACGAACCTACTGAAGACTTTTACGTCTGTCGAGCTGGCGCCGTTTATTAACCAGATGGACTCCGATGATGCCGTTGACGTGCTCAACGAGCAGCCCATCCAGGTACGGGAGGAAGTAATTGGTTTGCTCGAAGACCGCGAACAGGCACGCTTTATTCTGGACTTGCTTCACTACGAAGATGGAGTGGCGGGTAGCCTGATGCAGAAAGAGTTAATCAAGATCAACGTCAACCTGACGGTTAACGCCTGTATTGAGGAAATTCGCCAGCAGGCCGAAGACGTTCAGAATGTGTATGCGGTTTACGTGGTCGATGACGTCGGAAAACTCCTGGGTCTGGTGTCGTTGAAAAAGATTGTGCTGGCACGGAAAAACGCCAAGATCGCCGACATCTACGACGAAGATGTCGTCTTCGTAGAAACGTATCGACCCGTTACGGAGGTAGCCGAAGTCATGCAGAAATATGACCTGGATGCCATTCCGGTCGTTAACGTACAGCAACGGCTGCTCGGCCGGATTACGATTGATGACGTGGTCGACGTAATTACCGAGCAGGCCGAAGAGGACATTCAGGTTATTTCGGGTTTATCGGGAGAGGTCGAAGAAGACGACAGCGTCTGGCAGCGCTCAAAAGTACAATTACCCTGGCTCGTGGCGGGGGCCGTGGGCAGCCTGTTGGCGGCTACAGTAATCAACGGATTTCAAAGCGAGCTCGGCAAAATTGCCGCCCTGGCCGCTTTCATCCCGATCATCGGATCGACCGGGGGCAATGTTGGCATTCAAACCTCGTCGTTAATTCTGCAAAGCTTATCCGATACCTCCGGCCTGAACACCACATTGGCCAAACGCCTGCTTCGTACGCTGCTGGTGGCCATTATCAACGGCCTGGTAGTGGGCCTGATTGCGGGCGTTTATACCTTTATTATTGGAGAACCCCGTTTATTTTTCGTGGTCGCTTCGTCGCTTTTGGCGGTCGTGCTGCTGGCTTCCTTTATGGGTACCGTTACTCCCCTCCTGCTTAACCGGATCGGCATCAATCCCGCGGTAGCTTCAGGCCCGTTTATCACGACAGCTAACGACTTGATTGGCATCGGCGTGTACTTCCTGATTGCTCAACTGCTGCTCGCCGAGGTGTGAGCCGTTTCCTTAGATCATGCCTAAACTTTTAATCTATCAGGCGGTTTGGATATTCACTATACTCGGAACCGATATCTTCGAAAACCGGAAACATGTACATGTTGGTCGCAAAGGCACTGAAAAGCTTTGTAAAATCTGGCTGGAACCTATCGTCGAAATTGCGAAGCCCGGCGAGTTATCGCTGAGTGAACAACGTGACGTGTTACTAATAACCGAATCATACAAAGACAAATTGATTCAGCAGTGGAACCAGTTTCTGACTGGTCAAAAGATTGATATTCTAAAAATCAACTAACATGACTCCGGCCCAAACTAAACATGTTGAAGGATACTGGCACATCATTCCAAAGGTGCGATCGGTTAGCTTTCCAACCTCTAATCAGCTACAGGTTGAGTTAGAGGATGGCCGTATTATCCTCATGCCCGTAGATCGTTTTCCTAGTATTCAGCAGTTGACGACTGAACAACGGCAACAGTGGTACATTTACGGCAATGGCTTCTCTTTTGATGATAGTGACGAGGTTATTCATATTGAACAGATTTTAGGCAATTTCAATCTGTATCGACACGAACCATAACGCGTTCAACATCTGCTTCATCAAACGGTCAATAAGCTGGTTAGCTTATATGTCCTGATTGCCCAGTTAGTGCTGACTGAGGTTTGATACGTTTGGAGTTGCTCCGCCCGATGCCTCTCGACATCCAGCGTCTTACGCACAAGATTACGTTCTCGTTTCGACACCTATGATTCATGCCTATTTTTGGCGAATTGTTCCATCTCGTCCGCTCATCGTTTACGTATGATTGCCGTTATTCAGCGTGTCTCCCAAGCTTCCGTTACTATTGATGATCAGGTTAAAGGTCAGATTGACATCGGTTTCTTAGTCCTGCTCGGCGTTACGCATACCGACACGCAGGAGGATGTGGACTGGCTTAGCAAGAAGATCGTCGGCCTGCGCGTTTTTAATGATGACGACGGTAAAATGAACCTCGATCTGGCAGCTGTAGGTGGTGATATTCTGCTGATCAGCCAGTTCACACTTCACGCCAGCACGAAAAAAGGCAATCGTCCCAGCTTTATTGAGGCCGCTCGCCCGGACGTAGCCGTTCCGCTCTACGAAGCCATAATTAGCCGCCTGGCGGCTGACCTGGGCAAACCCATTCAAACCGGTGAATTCGGGGCCGACATGAAAGTAGCCTTACTGAATGACGGGCCTGTAACAATACTTATCGACTCGAAGAACAGGATTTAGCTCCGTTCGCAGCTATTGTAGGTTCCCTGGTTATCTGTCGCGGAAAACCCCTCGTTTACCGCTTACTGCGAAATAACCTACTTAATCGCCCCTTTACGTATTTTTTAGACACTAGCGGAGCATTTTACGCGTTGGTTTGCTAAAAACTACTACTTTTACTAAAACCAGCCCTTGAGCCGCCCTATTCCCGAGAGGTTGCGCGGCTACGTCAGCCGAATGGATTTTTTACCTGCCGACATCGCTGCATACGCCGAAGCGCATACCTCTCCCGAGAGTGAGTTGCTTCATCAGCTTAACCGAAATACCCGCGCTCATGTGATGGCCCCCCGTATGTTATCGGGGCATATTCAAGGCCGGTTGCTATCCATGCTTTCGTGGATGATTCGCCCCCGACGGATTCTTGAAATCGGCACCTACACTGGCTATTCTGCCCTGTGCCTCGCCGAAGGATTAACCGACGACGGTCGGCTGATTACGATTGATCATAACGAAGAATTAGAAGACTTTGCCCGCTCCTACTGGCAGCAATCGCCTTTCAACCAGAAAATTGACCTGTGCATTGGGCTGGCGGCTGACGTTATACCCACGCTGCATGAAACGTTCGATCTGATCTTTATCGACGCGGATAAGCGCAATAACGCCCTTTATTTCGATTTGATTATCGACAAACTACGTCCCGGAGGGTTCATACTGGCCGACAATGTGCTCTGGAGTGGCAAGGTTGTCGAGCCGGTAAAACCTGCCGACGAAGATACCCGTGCGGTACTGGCTTTTAACCAGAAAGTGCAGGCTGACGAACGGGTAGAAAATGTGCTGCTGCCCGTCCGCGACGGAATTATGGTGATGCGAAAACGGTAAGTTTTGGCTTACGATTACGACTTACGATGTTTATTTTATGAAAAAGCTTACGTACCCCCTAACCCTTTTCCCGCTTTTAATCGGCTTCCTCGCTTCTGCACAAACGTCGGTACCGACGGTGCCGGAGCAGCTATCCTTCGCCGATATTTCGGTACGTTTAGATCCCGACGCCCGACGTATTGTGCAGCAGGATGTCAACGCCCTGCTGGCTAACCGGCAGTACTGGACCGCTAAGCTGGACCGCGTCGCGCTGTATTTTCCCGTGATCGAAGCCATTCTGATCGATGAGGACGTACCGACCGATTTTAAGTACCTGGCCGTACAGGAAAGCTCCCTTACCCCCGATGCCGTCTCGTCGTCGACGGCCGTTGGCTTCTGGCAGTTTAAGCGGGAAACCGCCACGGATTACGGACTGCGGGTCGACGACGCAATTGACGAGCGCAAAAGTATCTCGGCCTCAACGCATGGCGCGGCCAAGTACCTCAAAAAAAGCAACACGCAGTTCAACAACTGGATCGCTTCGCTGTACTCGTATTATTTAGGCGCGGGCGGCATTGCCAAACTGATTCCTCCCGACTGGTCCTACGCCCGTGAAGTCGCCCTCGACGGACGTACTGACCGCTATATTCTTCGCTTTTTTGCGCACAAGCTGGCTATTGAAAACGCCCTGCAAACGCACCAGAGCAGCAACCGTTTTGCCTTGATCGAGTATCCGAACGGAGGAGGCAAAACCATGCGGGCTATTTCCGAAGAACTGGGCGTTGACGAGTTTGAGTTGCGCAAATACAACCGCTGGGTACTGGGCGATGCCGTTCCGACCGATAAAGCCTACGTAATGGCTATTCCTGTGGTCAGCGATCAGATCAACGATGTACGCCAGAAAATTGTCAATGTCAGCGGCAAAAAAACGCCTGACTTTGTGCAGACGGATGTAGGCTTTCCAGTACTACGTCGGGTGACAACGGGCCTTAGCAGTAAAAACGACCCGGTGTTGTACGAAATCAACGGACTGCCGGGTATTCAGGCGCAGGCGGGCGACAACGCGGCTTCGTTATCCCGCAAAGCCAAAATCAGCCTGTCGAGCTTTCTTCGGTATAACGACATGAGCGACCGCGATCCGGTGATTGTCAATGATGTATATTATCTGGCAAAGAAACGGAAGAAAGCGCTGGTGCCTTTTCATAACGTGCGCGACGGTGAAACGGCCCGCAGCATCTCACAGCGGTACGGCATCCGACTCAAGAAACTGATGCGGTACAACCGGCTGGATCGGGTACAGAAACTGGCAACGGGCCGGGTAATGTGGCTGCGGGAACGGCGGCCAGCCAACAAACCCGTCGAAGTTATCAACGCGCCAACGCCACCCGTCTACGATCAGACGCCCACCCCGGCTCCCCGTACGACCGACGTAGCGTCAACCGGCCCGAGCCGTCCGGTCACTGGCTTTGACAATGTTCCCCGTACTCCCTCCGAACGCAAAGTCTACCAGCCCAAATTAGTGGGTGGCGGAGTTACCCCGAACGATGGTACGTCGGAACCTGCTGCGGCCCCACGCTCCGAGCCCGCAGTTTCTACGAACCGTCCCGCTCAACCCACCACCAGCCGTTCGGTGGAAACCGAGGGTTCGCAACGGGTGGTGATTGTGCGCACACCCGATGCGTCAGTGCCTACGAAAACGGTTCCCGTTGCAACTACACCCGAGCGGGTCACGCCAGCCGCTACTGGCTCGGGTGTTACTACGCCGAAACCAACTACCTCAGCAAGCAGCGTCAGTGGTGGTCGCCCATCAACTCCGGCTCTGGTAATGGATGATGACTTACAGCCGAACACGCCGAAACCAACCAGACCAACCGACACCTACGCCAGCACACAGCCTACCAAAAAAACACCTGCTCAACCCGAGTCGGGTGCCTACGAAGGTCCCCGTGAGCAACAGGCCGATGGGTCTGTTACAGTACCCGTGACCAAAGCCCCACCTCGTCCGGCAGCGCCAGTTGTTGCTAAAGTTGACTCAAAGCCTGCTCCATCGACAACGACGAATGCGGAGCCAAAGGTTGCTGCCTCTCCTGCGCCAGCAACTACGAAACCAGCGGCCGTTAACCGTTCAGCCAGTACGCACACGGTAGAGCCCGGTCAGACGTACTACAGCATCTCGCGCCTGTATGGACTGACCGTCGATGAGCTTCTGGCGCTCAATAACCTGACTACGAACAATGTACTGGAAGCAGGTCAGCAGCTAACAGTCAAGTCAACGGGCGCTCGCAGCACGCAGCCAACCCGACCAGCGGCTACGGCTCCTCAGCCTGAAGTGACGTATCATACCGTGGCTAAGGGCGAAACCATGTTCCGGATCTCGAAGCAGTACGGGGTAACCATCGAGCAAATTCAATCCTGGAATAATCTCGTCGACGTAGGTGTGAAAGAAGGGCAGAAAATCAAGATTGTGAAACCGCTCTGATCCGTCCATTGCTCTTAGCCTAATACAGAGAAAGCCGCCTTCCAGACGAGGGCGGCTTTTTCGCGGACAGCCCTGTTCAAAATTGGTCTGGGCTGCGTAACTTTACGTATATGATTCTGATTGACAATACCTGTATCAGCGACGATGTAGCGGAGAAGTTCTTCGTCTGCAACTTAGATAAATGCAAAGGGGCCTGCTGCGTTGAGGGCGACATGGGGGCTCCACTCGAAGGCGACGAGCCCGCGATACTTGACCGAATCTACGAAGACGTAAAGCCGTACCTCTCGCCCGAAGGCATTCGCGTATTGGAAGAAAAAGGCGGTTATGAATCGGATGGAGAAGGCGGCTACGTAACCACCACCGTCGGTGGGCGCGAGTGCGTGTATGCAACCTGGAATGATCGGGGTATCCTGAAATGCGGCATCGAAGAAGCGTATAACGACGGCAAAATAGACTGGAAAAAGCCCATTTCATGCCATCTGTACCCCATACGCGTCACCAAATACGAATCGTTTCACGCGTTGAATTACGACCGCTGGCCGATTTGTAGCCCGGCCTGTGGCTTTGGCGAGCAACTGAACGTACCAATTTACAAATTCGTGCGGGAAGCTCTGATCCGGGCCTACGGCGAAGAATGGTATGGGCAGTTAACCCAGGCAATCGAAGAGAAATAGCCATTTCATCAGCGGCAGCCAATCGTCAAACATACGATTGGCTGCCGCTTACGTTTCCGGAGAGTATGCTCGAAGATAAAGACTACTTTAAAGAAGTACACCGCGTTGTGCGGGAGGTGCCCAAAGGCCGGGTAACCACTTATGGGGCCATTGCCCGTTACCTCAGCCTGCGCGCTGGTGCGCGTATGGTAGGCTGGGCTATGGTCGCGTCGCACGGTCAGGATGTTCCGGCGCACCGGGTGGTCAATCGCGTTGGCGTTCTCTCGGGCAAGCACTTCTTCGGTGGCCCAACCATTATGCAGCAACTTCTGGAAGACGAAGGAGTTCGGGTTGAAGACGATCGGGTCGTTGACTTCAAAACCCTCTTCTGGGACCCGGCCGTTGAGTTAACGCTTTAACCTGTTTACACCCTATTTTTGTACGCGACTCATGGCTGGAATGAGCCGCGTTTTTTGTCGGTTCTCCCTAAGATCAGCATAACAGACCCTACTGCCTCAGGCCTTCACTTGAGCGATAATACGTTCACTGTCAGAGATTTAAATTTTCTAACCAGCACGTAAACCGTTGTGAGCCGCGCTGTTGTAGTGAGTAAAGACGCGTTTGCCGACGATCAATCTTAAAGCAACGCGTAGCAAGTTTTTTGCTTTATTGGGCTAATTTTCGCGAATGCAGTAGCTGACAACGTAACAACTCCTGGTGGGTGAGTACCCGAACAATTGAATTACGCCAGGGTTGACTACTAACCAGCGATAAACCATTGATTAACACAAACGGGATAAAATGGACATTTCTCAGATCTTCAAAAACAATCAGAATTGGGTTGAAAAAAAGTTAGCCATAGAGCCAGACTATTTTAGTGACCTCTCTAAAGGGCAAACTCCCGACATCCTCTACATAGGTTGTTCAGATAGCCGTGTTTCAGCCGAAGAACTCATGGGTGTATCGCCTGGTGAAGTGTTTGTACTTAGAAACATTGCGAATATGGTTCCTAATACGGATCTGGGTGTAATGTCGGTAATTAACTATGCCGTAGCACACCTGAAGGTAAAGCACATTGTGGTTTGCGGCCATTACTATTGCGGTGGCGTTCAGGCCGCCATGAAGTCAGCAGATTTAGGGATATTGAATCCGTGGTTGAGAAATATCCGCGATGTGTACCGAATGCACAAGAATGAACTCAATAGTATCGAGGATCAAGAAGAGCGCTATAAACGATTAGTAGAACTGAATGTCGAGGAACAATGCATAAATGTTCTTAAAACGGCAGAAGTACAGAAAGCCCAGCTTGACCGAAATCTGTCAGTGCACGGTTGGGTTTTTGATATTCATTCGGGAAAATTGATCGATCTGCAAATTGACTTTGTTAAACTTCTGGAAAACATAAGGGAGATCTACCATCTCGATTAATATAAGCTCAAGGAGCTATTTTATTCAAAAAAGAAGCGCGTGTTTTTGTCATTCCGGCGTAGAGAGGAATGACAAAAATACGCGCTTCCTAGCGCTACCATCAAACGCAGCCGCGTACGTTCTTGATACTAACGTGGGCTAACTAACCGCCAGATGTCGGTTATACCCGGCGCTGACCAGTTCTTCGAAAGCGGCCCAGATGTCGGCTGGAATTTCCTGGGGTATCTGAAACCCTTTATCAGGGTACAGTTTTATTCGCTGTAAATCACCAACCATAATACTAACTACATCGTCGGCGGTAAGCTCCGGGTTAGAGTAAGCGCTTAGATACTCGTCGAACGATGCCTGCGGAGACGTAACGATTACGGACTTTTCTGGCCACACTTTGCGGAACGTAGCATAACTCCGGCGCTCCATGTACGGCTTCTGCACCACCATAAAGGTTTCTGGATCAATATGGAGCTTAGCCAGCAGTTGCCGGGTAAATAAAACGTTTTCGCCCGTATTGCTGGATCGGTTTTCGACCAGTATACGCTCCGACGGGACGCCCAAACCAATGGCTATTCGGGCAAACAACTCAGCTTCCGGCTCGGCCCACATCGACCTGGTGATGACGCCCAGTCCGCCCGAAAAAATCAGCAGGGGTGCCCAGCCCTCCAGAAACAATTCGGCACCCCGTTCGGCTACCCGCGTATCGTGGCTGCAGAGTACCAGAATGACATCGGCTTTTTCAAGCGTATGGTTGGTATGATGGTAATCCCAGAGTTTTTCGGCTAAGTCGTGTGTGTGCTGTGTCACTTGATGGAGGGCAATGCCTGATAAAATTGGGGTAAAAATACAGACAGGACGTCTGATTAGGCCAACTTGGGCTATGACAGACAAAGATTACGTGCATGGAACGTTACGTTAGTTCTGGCTGGCCAGATTGTGTTCTCCGACGGCATCGATCAATTCACTGACTACGGTACGTAGTGCCTGGGCCAGCTCAGGGTCGGTGATCTGTCCATCGGCGCTGATCTTGCTGCGGACAAACGGTATGATCAGCGACGTTTTGTCCGTCAAATGAGCGGTCATCACTTCCAGGGTGTGCGTAAGCGATGCGTGCGCCCGCGAGCCGCCCGTATCCGAGGGGCCCGCGCTGATGATGCCTACAGGTTTATGAACAAACTCTCCCGACGACACGACCCAATCGAGCATGTTTTTTAATACACCCGGCATACCATGAATGTATTCGGGAGTACAGATCAGCACCGCATCGGCTTGCTGTAGTAAGGTACGCAGCTGGGTTACTGGCGCGGGCGAGTGTTCACCGTCCCGTTCGGGGCTGAAGTGCGGCAGGTCGTCGAGTCCGTTGTACAACGTAACGGTTACGCCCTGAGGGACCAGCGCAGCAGCCGCCCGCAGGATAGATGTATTGGTTGATGTTGCCCGCAGGCTACCAGAAATGGCGAGAAAATTCATGAGCGTTCGACAGAAAAAACCTTGTCTAGCGCAACACCTTCGTTATCTCATTTAGTTTCTCCATTTTCTGCACAAAGTCGCCTTTCAGTTGATTGCGGATGACCGTCAGGTTGTCGAGCGTTTCCTGTAAACTGTCGGGCAGGATCTCTTCCAATACCTCCCGAAACCGCTTGGCAAACGTTGGCGACTTGCCGTTGGTGGAAACAGCAATTTTCAGATCGCCTTTCTTGACCACTGAGCTCAGGTAAAAATCGCACAGATCCGGCGTGTCGGCTACATTGACCAGGATACGCCGGCTTTTGCAGTCCTGCTGCACCTGCTGATTCACCGCCTTATCGTTCGTTCCGACAATGACTAATTCTTTGTCAGCCAGGTGACTGTCCGTATAGGCCTGTAGAATTAACTCCAGTTTGGGATATTGCCCCGCCATTTCCCGAATCTCCTCCCGAATCTCGGGGGCGACGAGCGTAATGCGGGCCTCCGGCGAGTTGGCCAATACGGCCGTTAGCTTCTCCAGACCAACGTACCCACCGCCTACAATGAGGATGTGCAGCTTCTCGGCCTTAACAAAAATGGGGAACAGCGTATTCATGAGACGAAGTTACGTTCTTTTACCATCCGGCCATTCTTCCATTGGGATGATACCGCAGCGGGCAACAAAAAAGGCTGCCCGGGTGAGCAGCCTTCAACGTCAGTGGCGTTACTTAAAATTTAAACCCGATGTTCACGCCCAGAATCCGGCGTTTGGTGTTCGATGCCGTTTTCAAGACATCGGCAAATCCGTAATGATATACGAAATCAATCATCAGCGGTCCCGCGTCGAAACCCAGGTTAGCCAGCCCATTTACGGTAGCGGCCCGGAAATCGCTTTGCTGGAAGTTGAATTCGTTGTTGCCTACGCCCAGCGGAGTAGCGTATTCAGCCCCCACCTGAAGACGCACTGCGGATACACCCCGCTCCGACTGCGCCAGTTTCACGCCGATATAAGCCGGGATGTGCAGATACTGTTGATCGACATTCGACGTAATGTCTTTTATGCCATTGACTTGTCCATCACCCGCCCGGTAAAAATCAGAACTTGACGTTAAATATTCCGCACCGATCTGGCCATATACCCGGCCACCGCCCCGCACAAAAAAGCCTACTTGGTAACCCAGCCGCCCGGCGAGCGTATTGCCCTTTACATCTTCGCCCTCAAAGCGGGTTGAATTGGCTCCGGCGTATAAACCAAACGTAAAGTTTTTGTAGTTCTCCCGCCGTTCCCGGCGCTGCTCTACCTCCACGCTACGTTGCCCGTCTTCAAACCCTTCGTCATACGCCTGACTCAAATCGCGTTCGTCATACATACGATCATTCCGGCGGCTGTTGCCCATTCGTTCTTCGTACCGATTGTCGTAGCGTCGATTTTCTTCGCTTCGGAGCTTATATTCCCGGCGTTCATCGAAGCGGTCATCCATGCGCCGATCGTCCCGGCGTTCTTCGCGACGTGACGGACGATTATCCCGATCATTACGGTCGTACCGGTCATCATACGAATTGGTCTGGCCAGATACGTAGCCAGTGCTGCCCACACCCAGCAGGAAGAGGAGCGTTTTTAGTGATTTTTTCATAACGTGTTGAGTTGAGTAAACCGAATCCGGCATTCACTTCTACAACCCTTCGCTTATAACTAATGTTTGCGTATTTGACACCAGACCCAGTTTTTTAGTGTTAGCAGCATCACCAAATAAAAAAGCTGCTTTCGTTGGAAAGCAGCCCATAAGGTTGATTGTCTGGTATGGTTTAGAACCGGAAACCCAGGTTCAGGGCTAACATATTACGCTTCGTATCAGCGCCCTTATCGAATACGTTCGCAAAACCATGATTGTACAGCGCATCGAGTGTCAGCGGCCCGAGGTTGATACCAGCGCCTACCAGACCATTCAGAATCGTCCGGTTCAGGTCGTCTTTTCCTAAGTTGAAGTTGTTTTTACCAACCGCAACCAGCGAAGCCAACTCAGCACCGGCCTGAATACGCAGCCCCAGCGCGCTACCCACACGAACCCCTACATAAGCCGGAATCGCCAGGAAGTGCTGGTCGATCTGGCCACGAACTTCACCGGCGGTTGGCGTAGTTTGGCCGGATCCGGTGCGTACTAAGTTCGACGTCGAGTTCCGGTATTCCAGACCGATCTGTCCGAAGATCGTACCCCCTGTACGGCCGTATAAACCAGCCTGCCAGCCTGCACGGTAAGCACCATCCGGAATGGGCTCGTTGACAAAACGCGAAAAGTTAACCCCGGCATAAATACCGAACTTACCTTCCTTACCCCAGGGCTTGTCGTCATCAGCGCGCCGATTTGCCCGGGTCGACACATTGCTGTTGTCGCTCGTCGTCATCGTCGTCGTGGTGGTCGTAGTGCCGTAAACGGGTGCCGCCGTACTGTTCGTCATCGTGCCAGTGGTGGTACTGTTGCTATTGTCCATAGCGCCACTGCTGTTGGTCATTGCTCCGTTGCTCATCGTCGATCCATTATTCATGGTTGAACCGTTGTTCATATCCGACGTTGTTGAGCGTCTGGAGCTATCGGTCGTTACCGGCGATGCACTGTGAGTAGAATTGGTAGTCGTAGTCGACGACGAATAGGAGTTGGTGGTTTGTGCATTCACGATGCCGAAACCACATAGGCCCAGGGCCAGAAGTGAGAGTTGCTTCTTCATAACGTTTATCATTTCATTGAATTGTATAAAAAAAGGGTGTGACCGAGATCACACCCCAATAACAGGCCACTAGAGCACTTTGTTTTTAACTATTCCAATTTTGTCTGTAGCGACATCAGTTTAATCCGTCCGGCTTACTAGAACTTAAAGCCTACACTGGCGCTCAGAATCCGGCGCTGCGAACCAGCAAAACCGGTTGAATTTACGGCGTTGATGCTGTTGCTGAAGCCATAATGGTACGTCAGATCGATGAGCAGTGGCCCAATGTCGAACCCGAGCTGACCCAGTCCGTTGAACGTACCGCTTTTGATCTCTGCGTTCGTCAGGTTAAAATTTCCGCTGCTGGCACTGATGCGGTTGGCGTACTCAACACCTACCTGGAGCCGCACCGCCGAAATCCCCCGATCCGACTCAACCAGCTTGTAGCCAATGTAAACCGGAATCTGTACGTACTGAATGTTGATCTGATCCCGAATGCTCTGGGCAGACTGGCCCGAACCAGCGGTGAAATAGTTGGAACTCGACGCAAAATATTCGGCACCCAACTGGCCATACAGCCGACCACCACCGCGCACAAAGAAACCCGCCTGATAACCCAACCGACCCGTCAGGGCGTCGCTGTTGCCGTTTACGTCAAGCGCTTCGCCCTTAAATTTGGTCGTGTTTAAACCCGCGTAAATACCGAACACAAAATTTTTGTAATCCTTGGCGGCTTTAGCGGGCTTTGTGCTGGTGCTATACGTATCGGTGGTCGTCAATGTACTGGTCGTACCGGTACTGTTGGTTGAATACGTTCCCGACGAGCCATTGCTGTCTGATCCAGTCGACGGTGTGGTCGAATACGTACTGTTGCTGGTTGCATTCGTGCTGTCGGTGGTTACCGGCGACGTATACGTTGGATTTGTAGCTGTACTAGTCGTTGAATACGAATTTGTTGTTGTTTGGCCATACGCCAGAGCCGCACTGAGCATGCAGACCGAGAGCATTGTAACTTGAGTTTTCATAACGTTTAAAAGGTATTCGTTGAGTTATAAAAAAAATGGGGTGTATACGTCTCCGCATATACCCCATTAACAGGCCCCATCGGGCATTGTTTAGCAATATTCTAATAATCCTATAAATTTAATATATTATTAAGATTTTAACGTCTTCAGCCTCGAATGTTGCCCGTTGCTTACTGACTTTGGATTGCCTTAAAGGCGTTCATCAGTCCGTTGGTCGAGCTATCGTGCGTGTTCACATCGGCATCATCCTGTAGCTCCGGTAAAATGCGGCTCGCCAGTTGTTTGCCCAGTTCAACACCCCACTGATCGAAACTGAAAATGTTCCAGATAACGCCCTGCGTAAAAATTTTATGCTCGTAAAGCGCAATCAGGCTGCCCAACGTACGGGGTGTCAATTTCTTAAACAGAATGGAGTTGGTAGGTCGGTTGCCCGGGAACATTTTGAACGGAGCCAGCGCCTGTACGTCGGCTTCGCTTTTGCCGGATTTGCGCAGCTCTTCAGCGGCTTCTTCTTCGGTTTTGCCATTCATCAGCGCTTCGGTCTGCGCAAAGAAATTGGCCATTAGAATTTTATGGTGCTCACCGATGGGTCGCTGGCTGATGGCAGGTGCCAGAAAGTCGCAGGGGATCAGCTTTGTTCCCTGGTGAATCAACTGATAGAATGCGTGTTGTCCGTTTGTACCGGGTTCACCCCAGATGATTGGTCCGGTCTGGTAATCAACCGGATCGCCATTGCGGTCGACCGATTTACCGTTGCTTTCCATGTCGCCTTGCTGAAAATAAGCCGCAAATCGGTGCATATATTGGTCGTACGGCAGAATGGCCTCGGTCTGTGCGCCAAAAAAGTTATTGTACCAGATGCCAATCAACGCCAGGATCACCGGCAAATTCTGCTCCAGGGGCGTGTCGCGGAAGTGCTGATCCATCGCGTGTCCACCGGCCAGCAGTTCTTCAAAATTATCGAAGCCAATATACAGGGCAATCGACAGACCAATGGCCGACCAGAGCGAGTAGCGTCCACCCACCCAGTCCCAGAACCCAAACATGTTTTCGGGATCGATGCCGAACGTCTCTACCTCCTTGCGATTGGTCGACAGGGCAGCAAAATGTTTGGCAATATCACCTTCCGATCCACCATTGTCCAGAAACCACTGCCGGGCGGTTTGGGCATTGGTCATGGTCTCCTGGGTCGTAAACGTCTTCGAGGCAATCAAGAACAGGGTCGTTTCGGGCTGAACCGTTTGCAGCGTTTCGTAAATGTGCACCCCGTCTACGTTCGATACGAAGTGAACCCGCAGGCCGTCTTTTGCGTAGGGTTTCAGCGCTTCGGTCACCATCACCGGCCCCAGGTCAGAGCCGCCAATGCCAATATTCACGACGTCGGTAATGGGTTGGCCGGTATATCCTTTCCACTCGCCCGACCGCACCCGCTCCGAAAACGATTTCATCCGGTCCAGCACGGCGTTGACCTCCGGCATTACGTCCTCGCCATCGACCAGAACTGGCGTGTTCGATCGGTTACGTAATGCTACGTGCAGCACGGCCCGGTCTTCGGTCCGGTTGATTTTATCGCCCGAAAACATTTTTCCGATGGCGTCGGTCAAGCCTGCCTGCTCAGCCAGTTGCAGCAGCAAACCAAACGTTTCTTCGGTGATGCGATTCTTCGAAAAATCGAGAAGAATTTCGTCAAATCGGCGCGAAAACCTGGTGAACCGATCGGGGTCTTCGGCGAACAGGTCGCGCAGGTGACGGTCTTTTAGGGTGTCGTAATGCGCCTGAAGCTGCGCGTAGGCCGGCAGGTCGGTGAATCGATGAGTAGCAAGCATAAGCAGTTTTCGGTTAACGAATCTTGGGTTTTCGTTTAGTTCATAGCTCCAGCAAACCAGTCATTGCCGGTAAACTGAAGACTCTCTTCGGTTGTCGGCGCGAATATCGCCAATCCCCCACAATCTTTTTTCCTCTATTTTTACGCCCCCGCACACAAACGTGTGGCAGGTCTGTCAGCGTTATCGTAACCGCTAATGAATCAAAAAGTATTTTATTCGTTACTATTCGCCGGTGTGGGCGCCTTATTGTTCATCCCCTTTCTGGGGGGCGTTCGCCTATTTGACTGGGACGAAATCAATTTTGCGGAATGTTCGCGGGAGATGCTGCTGCTGCAGGACTACCTCCGCGTGCACATCGACTTCAAACCGTTCTACGAAAAGCCTCCGTTTTTTTTCTGGTGCCAGTCACTGATGATGAGTCTGTTCGGCACCACCGAGTTTGCGGCCCGGCTGCCGAACGCCATTTGCGGCATCATTACGTTGATTTATCTGTACAACCTGGGCGCGAAACTGCACGGCCAGCGCTTCGGCATTTTGTGGGCCCTGGCATATTTAGGGTCCGTTACGCCCCACCTGTACTTCCGGTCGGGCATCATCGATCCTTTTTTCAACCTGTTCATTTTTATCGGGCTGGTCAATCTGATTTTTGCGTCCTGGAAACGCGAACGACTCAGCAGTACGTTGCTGGTGCCGAAATCGGAATGGACATATCTGGCGATTGGCGGATTTGTGCTGGGCCTGGGCATTCTGACCAAAGGGCCCGTGGCGTACCTGATCGTTTGTTTAGTACTATTGGTGTACTGGATACTCAGCCGGTTCCGCTGGTTCATTACCCCTTTGCAATTCATCTTGTTTTCGGTGGCTGCTTCGCTGGTATCGCTGGCGTGGGGAGGGCTGGAAACGTACCTGCACGGCCCGGCTTTTGTAAATGAATTTTTGACGTACAACATCCGGCTGTTCAGTACGCCCGACGCGGGCCATGCCGGATTCACGGGCTACCATTTCATTGTGTTGCTGGTGGGTTGCTTTCCGGCGTCTATTTTTGCCCTGCGCGGGTTTGGCGCGCTTTTTCTCGAACGTAACTACCAACGCGAGTTCCGGCGCTGGATGCTGATTCTGTTTTGGGTTGTGCTGATTCTGTTCAGCGTGGTGCAGTCTAAAATTGTACATTACTCGTCGCTCTGCTACTTCCCGGTAACGTACCTGGCGGCCCTGACGCTGCTCCAGCTGGAAGAACGTAAACTTCCGTTTACCAACTGGTTTCGGGCGGGGCTACTCCTGGTCGGCGGGGTTTACGTACTGGCTACGATTGGCCTGCCCATTCTGGCGCATCGGATGGACCTTGTCAAATCCGTTGCCGATCAGGACGCGTTTACGCAAGGCAATCTGAACGCAAACATCAACTGGACCGGCTGGGAGGTTCTGCTGGGCGTGTGGCTGCTGATTACGTTGATCCTGACGCTTTGGTGGTTCAGCACACGGGAGCCAAGCCGGGCGGTGTATGCGCTATTCGGCGGCATGGCGGTGTTCATTACGCTGACGCTCTGGTTCTTTATTGGTCGGATCGAAGGCATTTCGCAGGATGCGGCCATGCGCTTCTTCGAGCGGGCACAGGGGCAGGATGTATACGTAACGACGTACGGCTACCGGAGTTACGGACCCTATTTCTACACGCAGAAACCGCCCGTAACTAATCCCAACTATTACAATATGGACTGGCTGCTGCGGGGCAAAATTGATAAAGATGTCTGGTTCATCAAGAAAGCCAATGAACTGCATACACCCCTCGATTCGCTGCCCGACATCAAAAAAACAGGCGAAGAAAATGGCTTTGTGTTTTACCGGCGGGCCGCTCGTTAGACCCAGCACCGGAAAATTTTCTGGCACCTCAGCTTTTGGTTACGCCCTGGCCCGCCGACGCTTTTCGAACGACTCAAGCTGCAAGCGATTGTATTGCTGCAGCCATTATAAAGCCTGTTGATACCCGTTAGGCCGAGCGCCCGCCCCCAATAACCGTTTGCAAGAGCGTATAGTAAAAACAGCAGTCAGATCAGGTGAAACCGTTCGTAAACAACCGATCTGCTCAAGTGCATTACGATAGACACCGTTTGCCCAGGCTTGTAATCAGGAAACCGACGACGGATCAGAGCGTTGACAAAATCGCCATCCTGCGTATAGTTGCGAATTACCCGAATGCCTGGTTTATGATACGGCCCAGGCGTGTTTCCCAGCCGCAGCCGGTTGAAAAAGGAAGTGGGCAAAAACCCGATGTCAGACGAACACCCAGGATTACGTCTTAACTCCACAGCGACAACGCAGCTGTAAGCCAGGGAGCCGAAGCTTAACCCCGATCAGAAGCCGCTGATCAGCTGGTTGTACAGGCTGGTCATTCGGCGGATGTTCACCTGCCTTCGATTCGTTTCTGGATGCATGAAGTAAAGCGGTTTTGGGCAGCGACTCAATCCGACAATCAGAAATGCGCGGGCTCAGCCTGTTGCCATTTATCGGCTAAAAGTGGATAAAGCGTTCTGTCTATCTCAACAATCGCATTATTTTTACAGCGCAAAGAGTTTGTACGGACCTGAGTAGCCATCTGGATAATTTTGTTACCCATCGGGCGCGGAAAACAACAATAGCTAGTCAGCTGTTAGTTTAAGTATTTCTCAGCCTCGAAACGCGGATCGAAATGGTTCTGTTCATTTGACGGCGGGCGGCAAGGTGCGGACCGCCGGTACTTGCCACTTCTCCGACTCTGTTTTTAATCACCAACTCAATACGTAGCCGTTCATCAACCGACTAGTCCGATTCCTAACCAATGATTAACCCCCCAGTGTCCGTTACTGACAAAGCACTTACCGAGCGGCTAGACATCGACTTTGCGTTGAAAGCAGCCCGGCTTGGCGTTTGGGAAATGGACCCGGTTACAAAGCTGGTAAAATGGGATGACCGATGCCGTGAATTGTTTGGGCTGACGCAAAACCGATTACTGACGTATGAGGAGGCCATTCGCTTTGTTCACCCGGACGATTCGAGCCGGGTGAACAAAGCGGTTCAGCAAGTTTTTAGCTCTACGTCGAACGGCCAGTATGACGTAACGTACCGGACCATTGGGGCCGATGATGGCGTATTGCGCTGGGTACGATTCATTGGTCAGGGTTACTTCAACGAAGCCGGGGAAATCTACCGGTTTTCAGGGGTAGCTCAGGACGTAACGAAAGATGTGGAATTGCAGCAACAGCTCAAAACCAACGAACAGCGGTTTCGGAGTCTGCTGGAAGAGACCGCCGTGGCGACCTGCCTGTTAACCGGGCCAGAAATGACCATTGCAGTTGCTAATGATATTATGCTTCGATACTGGGGAAAGGGCCGGGACGTTATCGGGAAAACCCATGCCGAAGTGCTGCCTGAGTTGGAAAATCAGCCATTCGGCCGCCTGCTGGACAACGTCTATTCAACCGGTAACCTCTACGAGGCCAGAGCGGCTGCCGCCAATCTGGAGGTTGACGGTTCGTTGCAAACGTACTACTTTGACTTTTCATACAAAGCGCTGCGGAATGCCGCCGGTTCGGTGTACGGCATTCTGGCCACCGCCATTGATGTAACGGAACAGGTGCTGGCTCAGCAGCGGGTAGAAGCCAGTCAAATGCGTTTTGAGTTGATTGCCAAAGCAACCCACGACATTGTCTGGGACTGGAATCTGGAAACGAACGAAGTCTGGTGGAACGAAGGCTACCAGACCCTGTTAGGCTACCGGAAAGAAGATATATTGCCGGGCGTTGAATCCTGGTCAAATTTCATTCACCCCCACGATCGGGAGCGGGTCGTGCGGAGCATCCACGCCGTTATCGACCACGGTGGCGAGAACTGGGCCGATCAGTATCGTTTCCGGAAGGCCGATGGCACCTACGCGTATATGCTGGACCGTGGCTACACCATTCACCGGGATGGAAAACCGGTTCGGATGGTCGGCTCAATGGTTGATCTGTCGAAGCAGAAACAGGTTGAAGACGAACTGATTCTTCAGAATGAGGTGCTTGAGGATATGGTCAACCAGTTCAAGTTCGTCACCGACTTTATGCCCCAGATGGTCTGGGCTACGTACCCCGATGGCAGCCATGACTTTTTCAACCAGCAGTGGTACGAATTTACCGGACTAACCTACGACGAGTCGAAAGGCCAGGGCTGGGCCAAAGTACTCCACCCCGCCGACTGGAATCGGACAAAGCAGGTCTGGGGGCAGGCGCTGGCAACGGGTTCGCTCTATCAGATTGAGTACCGGATGCGTCGTCATGACGGGGTATATCACTGGTTTCTGGCCCGTGCGCTTCCCCTGCGCAACGAGCAGGGGACTATTGTGAAATGGTTCGGCACCTGCACCGACATCGACGATCAGAAAACGCAGGCTCAGACGCTGGAACAGATGGTTAACCAACGTACTACGGAGCTAACGGCGGCTAATCAGGATTTGCAGCGCTCGAATAGCAATCTCCAGCAGTTTGCTTATGTAGCGTCGCATGATTTGCAGGAGCCACTCCGTAAAATTCAGTCGTTCGGCGATCTGCTTAAAAACGGCTACGCGGATCAGTTGGGCGATGGCGTTCGTTACCTGGAACGCATGCAGGTAGCTGCCCATCGCATGTCGACGCTGATTAAAGATCTGCTCACGTACTCCCGCATTTCGACCCGACAGGATGCCTCCAGAGCCGTATCGCTTACGCAGGTACTCAGCATTACGCTGGCTGATCTGGAACTGACGATTCAGGAGACCGGCGCGATTGTCGATATGGATCCGTTGCCAACCGTTCAGGGCGACGACTCGCAGCTGGGTCAGCTTTTCCTTAATTTACTGAGCAATGCGCTAAAGTTTCAACGGCCAGGCGTTCCGCCGGTTATCCGTATTCAAACTCACCTAATATCGGCGGAGGACTTACCCCCTTCAATAGCTCCGGCACGACAGATGCCGACGTACCATCGCATCGATATTATGGATAATGGAATCGGGTTCGAGCCGAAGTATCTCGACCGTATTTTTCAGGTGTTCCAGCGGCTGCACAATTCGTCTCAGTTTGCCGGTACGGGCATCGGGTTAGCCATCTGCGAAAAGGTTGTGGCGAATCACGGCGGAGCCATAACCGCAATGAGCCAGCCGGGCCAGGGCGCTACGTTCAGCATCTACTTACCTTGCTCTTAAACGGTACGCAGCAGCAGGCCCAGCGTCAGCATGGTACGAATAATTTACGTAGCAACACTACAGATTTCCTTTCTTCAGCTCCCGAACGGCATAGTCTGCCGCGCGCGCCGAAAGCGCCATGTACGTTAGCGACGGATTCTGGCAGGGCGACGAGGTCATACTGGCCCCATCGGTGCAGAACACGTTCTTCACGACATGGTGCTGATTCCACTTATTGAAGACTGACGTTTTCGGGTCGTTGCCCATACGGGCCGTACCCATTTCGTGAATGCTCAGGCCCGGATGTGCCTGGCTGTCGAAGCCTTCAATATTCGTAAAACCGGCTTTTTCCAGCATAAGAACCGCCTGTTCTTTCGCATCGCTTCGCATCAGCGATTCGTTCTCGCGGTAATGCACATCCATTTTGAGTACAGGCTGTCCCCATTTATCTTTAACAGCATCGGTCAGCGTTACCTTGTTGTCGTAGTAAGGCAGACATTCACCAAAAGCGTCGAGGGTAATTTTCCAGTCGCCGAACTGAGTTGCCTGCTCCTTGAATTCGGCGCCGAAGCCGTCTGTCCCGTATGCGTGTTCCCAGTTCTGCCGACCCGTGTAGACTTCAAACCCATATCCCCGACTGAACGGCTGCTTATCCTGGCCTACGTTCCGGAACCGGGGAATGTACAGCCCGGCCGGATGTCGACCATAATAAACTTTATCCAGATCCTGCTCGTAATCAGCAGTAGCCCCAACGTGGAAGTGGTGATCCATCAGGTTATGGCCCAGTTGACCGCTATCATCCATCCCGTTGGGAAACCGCTTCGATTTAGAGTTCATCAGGATGAACGTAGAGCCTAGCGCCGACGCATTCAGGAAGATGATTTTCGCCTGAAACTCGTGCCATTGGCTGGTCTGCTCATCAATGACCCGAACGCCTGTCGCCCGCCCTTTCTGCTCATCGTAAATAATGGAATTCACGATGGAGTGCGGCCGCACGGTTAACTTTCCGGTTCGCCGGGCTGCGGGTAATGTAGCCGACTGCGTACTGAAATAAGCGCCATACGGACAACCGCGCATACAGAGATTGCGGAACTGGCATTTGGCGCGGCCCAGCGCCATCTGTTCTTTAGTCGGAGCCGTTAGGTGAGCCGCCCGGGCCGAAATCACTTTTCGATCAGCAAACTGCGCGTTTACAGTTTTTCGGAAATGCTGCTCTACGCAATTGTCGGGTAAAGCCGGTTGAAACTGCCCGTCGGGTAAATGCGGCAGGCCGTCGCGGTCACCGGCAATACCGGCAAACTTCTCCACGTAGTCGTACCAGGGCGCTACGTCTTTGTACCGAATAGGCCAGTCGACGGCGATTCCCTCTTTAGCATTGGCTTCGAAATCGAGGTCGGAGAAGCGAAACGAATACCGGCCCCACATCAGCGACTTTCCGCCTACCTGATAGCCCCGAATCCAGTCGAACGGTTTTTCTTCGACGTACGGGTTTTCCAGATCATTCACAAAATGGTGATGCGTAGCCTCGGTAATGGCAAAGCCGGTGCGGTTCTGAACGGGATAGTTTTTTAGCAGATCATCGGGCATCTGCTGGTTGCGATGGGGAAACTCCCAGGGTGCTTTCGTCGCCGTATGGTAGTCGGAGACGTGCTCAATCATCCGCCCCCGCTCCAGCAGTAATACGTTCAACCCCTTTTCACACAGCTCTTTAGCCGACCAGCCTCCGCTGATACCCGATCCGACAACGATGGCATCGTAACGTATTGGTGGCGGAGTGTGCTGTGCATCGGTCATTTTGTTTCGAGCGTCAATGGGTTAAAAAGAAACGAATTTAACCCATTCTAAGCGTTTATTTATTTCTTTTCCACATTGATGAAATGATTTTACCCCGTAAAAGTCTATGTTCATGACAGAGCCGACTTTTAAAGGGTAAAAGGCTGATGGTCACCGAAACAGCGCGTCAGGCAACAGCGTCGAGTACGGCCGTTCTACCTTGCTCCATCAGCAGGTTGTTGATATAGTGTTCGCACAACTCGTTGGGGCAATATTCGCTGAACTCCTGGCTGAGCTGGGTTACGCTGCGCTTGTAATCGCTGTTTTGCAGGACCTGCTCAACGGCTTTTTTGACCTGGGCGGGCTTTGGTGTTTCGGTTTTCAGGTTAACCCCCAGCTTAAAATAACCGATACGGGCCGCGATTTCGTTTTTACCCTCGTGTACGCCTGCCACCACCATCGGCAGTTGGTTCTGAATACTTAGCAACACCCCACCATAGCCGCCGTTGGTTACGAATACGTCTACTTCAGGCATGATCGTGTTGAAATCGATGAAGTCTTCGATCACTATGTTCGCCTGCGGATAACGAGCCCGGAGGGCTGCCGTGCCCGAACCACCAGTCGTTACGATCACTAACGTATTGGTGTCTTTATAAGCTTCAAGCGTCGGCACCAGCAGCTTTTCCGCATCGCGCTCAATGGTGCCCTGCGTAACCAGAATCACTTTTTTGTATTGACTGAGCTTGGTCGGATGGGCAAACGTTCGTTTTGCCCCCGAAGCGTACGGCAGTAACGGCCCAACAAAACGCACATTCGAACTCAGGTCGCTCCGTTCGTATTCAAAACCCGGCGTTCCGCTTTGCAAATACACATCCGGAATACGTACGGCGATGTCGAAAATACTGTCCTGCTGCGGCTCAACCCCAAACTGGCCCACGACTTCATTATACGTTTGCGTTGGCCCTTTCATAAGCTGGTTTGTAACGAACCGGAGAATAGATTGCTTCAGCCGCCCCAGCACGCTCTTATCCGGGGTTAAGCCCAGGCCATTGGGCGGAAGATCGCGGGAGGTCTGTGGAATGGGAAATATGCCCACTCCTACTACTGGTACGTTGAACACGTGTTTTACCACCTGCATAGCGCTGAAGCCTACATCGCTGACCATGATATCAAACGCAAATTTCTCGCGGATAGCCGTCAGGTCAGCCATGTAATTGGTAATCGGTAAGACGAATACGTGTTTGATGTCAAAGCTGATTTTTCCAATTGCCCCTTTGATAGCGGCCCGTTCCGGAAACAGCTCCTCCAGATTATCCTGGTTGATGACCTGTGCCTGCTGAAAGCGGTACGTAGGTATGCCAATCCGTTCGGATTTGTCGGCATAGGCTCCACCCGTGTACCAGCGGACATCGTACCCTTGTTGTTTCAGGTGCACGGCCAGACCCGTTAACGGATTGAAATGACCGTCCATGGGCATCGTAGCGAACAGAATTTTGGGGGTGTTCATGAGTTTAGTTGTTCAAAGAGAAAGATTACGCAACGAAAGTAGCGGCCGCGCTCAGGCCCTTCAGTAGCTGTCCCGATGAAGTGCGGCTTCCGGCCGTTGAACCGACAAACGGAGGCTGTAGAACAACGTAGCGTCAGCCGTCGTGGGGCGTGTGGGAGCTGACCGTTCAGAAGCATAAAAAACTTTGACTCAACCGGCTCGTTATGAGGGTATGAAAACACGATATGCCTCCTTCACTCCGCCAAATTTTCAATCGGTATTCAGCCCCGCGCGGGCGATCCGATTCACAATAGGTATAGTCCTGATCAGCGTAAGCGCCTGTAGCCGAACCGCCCAAACCGGTTCACAAAGCAAGCTCCGTCTCGAAGTCGGCCAGATAAAAGAAGTGACGGTATCGGCCACGGGCAATGGAACGACCCAGCTCGTGGGTACGTCCGATAATCAGGAAGTGGTCGACGTAACGCGCAAGCAGCCCGGTCCGGAAGCCACCGCAACCACCCAGCCGGGCGATTCGGGACCCATTGTGTTCCTGATCAAAGGGGTGACCGTGGGGAAAGCCAACGTAACGTTTTCGGAGAAGAAAACCGGCGAAGAAGGCAGCGGTCAGGCAAAAAAAACCTACGTAGTAGAAGTACGTGCCAAATAGAAAGTGGTTGGTATTGGTAAACCAGTTTACCAATACCAACCACTGGCTGTAATCAACGTGAATGCTAGATGAGTTGCTTAGCGCTTGGGACCAATTGAGTCGTAGATAACGACTTTTTCCCACAGCGAGGCATAGTTATTCCGAAACTCGTCGTGGATTGGGTGCTTCTGATAGATCTCTTCATCAGCCGCACTGTCGAAGAAGCACAACCACGAAAATGTATAATTCCGCTCGATAACCGCGCGCGTGGTGCCGGCTGGCTTGCCAATATGCACCAGCTTGATCGTCGGCACTTTAGCCAGCTTATTCAGCCCTTCCAGTAGCTTGGCCTCGTCGGCTTTATTGCCCGGATTTTTTAAATAGAATAAAACGTGGTGAACGAACAGTTCTTTGGATGCGCCCAGGGGCAGTGTGCCAACTGGCAGGCCCGCACCTAGTCCGGCTGCGACACTACGTTTAACGAACGCCCGGCGTGATTGCTCTTTCATATAGAATTGTGTACAGGTTGCTTAGGGCCACAAAAATGGATGACAGTTGCACACAAAGCAAATTTGGTTGACAATCAACCACGTTTACTCATTCACAATTCACTGTTTCCAACCGACGGCTGGCAGAAAATAACCGGCCTGTAGGTAGCGCTTAGCGGGGTTTGCCTTTACTGAACAATCCCTGCTCTTGCCATGCTTCTTATCGCCACCGTCTTAATTGCCATTCTGTTCATTGTCGTTAGCTCCACCGTTTTCAAGCTGCATCCCTTACTAGCTCTGCTGCTGGCCGCGTTTGGCGTTGGGTTAGCAGCCGGAATGCCTCCGGCTCAGATTGCCGACACGATTGGCAAAGGGTTTGGTGAACTGATGACCAAGATTGGCCTGATGGTTATTCTGGGCTGCATTATCGGTGCTATCCTCGACCGGTCCGGAGCGGCCCTAACCGTTGCGGATACAATCTTACGCGTGTTCGGCAAGAAACAACCCGCGCTGGCCATGTCGGTTATTGGTGCCATTGTTGGCATTCCGGTCTTCTGCGATTCAGGTTACATTATTCTGGCCCGGCTGGCGCAGGTGGTGGCCGAGCGCACAAAAACGGCCGTCGCGACGACTAGCCTGGCGCTGGCGGGTGGTTTATTTGCGACGCACACCCTGGTTCCGCCCACACCCGGCCCAGTTTCGGCCGCGGGCAATCTGGGCATCGCCGGGTCGCTGGGGCTGGTGATCGGAATCGGCCTGGTTGTTAGTCTGCCCAACGTCCTGCTGAGCCAGTGGTTCGGGCGCCGTTTCGGAGCGGCCATTGTCGTTCAGACGGAATCCCACCTTAAACCTGTTCCGGAAATCGAGCAACCTTCTACCGGCCTCGCCTTCAGCCCCATCGCCATTCCAATTCTGCTGATTACGCTGGCGTCCATCGTTAAAACCCTTTTCCCCGATGCCACTACGGGCGTTGTGGCCGCCTTTATTACGCTCGGCAATCCGTTGGTGGCCCTGTTGCTAGCCGTGTTCTGGTCGTATCTGCTGTTTCCGCGCAATCGGGCCGGGCAACTCCTGACCTGCGTTCGGGAGGGGGTAGCGCACTGCGGACCAACGCTGGTTCTGGTTGGAGCCGGGGGCGCGTTTGGGGCGGTGCTAAAGGCAACTCCCCTGACGGCGCTGGTCAGTAGCTGGCTTCAGCAAAGTCAGGTGTCAGGCTTAGCGTTTCTGGTCCTCGCGTTCGGCATTTCGGCTTTCTTCAAAACGGCTCAGGGGTCCACAACCTCGGCGATGGTGCTCACAACATCCATGCTGGCTCCGCTGCTGACCGCGGTAGGGTTTACGCAGCCGCTCGACGTTACGTTGGTGGTGATGGCGGTGGGCAGCGGAGCGATGGTCGTCTCGCACAGTAACGACGCGTACTTCTGGGTTGTGTCGCAGTTCAGCGGGATTGCGCCCGCCGATGCCTATCGAAGCCTGACGGTACTGACGGCTCTACAGGGGCTGGTTAGTTTAGCGACGACGCTTCTCCTGTACGTCATATTCGGCTAGAGACATGAGTTGGGGCGGAAGGTTAGCGCTTACGTCCGTAAAAAACTGGGTTGGCGACAAGAAACATTCCGCGTTACGTTGTTATGGTTGTAGTCACCATTTTTTACGCAAACAGAACCCGTTCATGTCGTTTTCTTCCACTCAGCCCGAAGACTTATTTTTTGATGCTGCCCGCAAAGGCGATACGGCCTACATTCAGCAACTCATTGACGCCAACATTAACGTAAACATTCAGAACGGCAAAGGCTTCACGCCCTTGATTGTGGCAGCCTACGACGGTCATCTTGAAACTACGAAAACGCTGCTGGATGCGGGGGCAGATGTCAATGTGCAGGATGTCAGCGGGAATACAGCGCTGATGGGCGTTTGTTTTAAAGGATACGCCGAAATTGCCCGGCTGCTGATCGAACGCGGGGCTGATCTCAACCTTCAGAACGGAAACGGCGGCACGGCACTTATGTTTGCCACCCTGTTCGGCCGTAATCAACTGGTTAAGGTCATGCTCGACGCAGGGGCCGATGCGTCTGTCCGCGACATTCGGGGCTTAACCGCCCGAGATCTGGCCATACAGCAAGGCAACGAAGAAGCTTTGACCATGTTTCCTTAATGATTCCTGCTCATTTGCCCATCAATCGACCTACGTAGTTTACAGCGCTACAGAGAAGCCATGGGTTAGGAAGGCTGGTCATGCATTGTATGTATTGGTGACTATAAGCCTTGCTCATTGGCAAATCGGATGAGCTCCGCTACGTTGTTTATGTCAAGCTTGTAATAGATGTTCTTGCGGTGGGTTTTCACGGTTTCTTCGGCCAGAAAAAGCCGCTGTGCAATCTCAGGGGCCGACAATCCCTGCTTCATCAACTTAATGATTTGTAGTTCTCGGGGCGATAGTTTAAACCGTTTGACAAATTCATCTTCCTGATGCAGATTATCAATAGTTTCGCTCAATCGTATGTCAAAGTAGGCCTCTCCTTTCATGATTCGATTCAGACAGGCAATTAACTCCTGTTGCGAAGCACTTTTCAAGAGATAACCCGCAACACCGATCTCTTTCAGTTCCTCAACGAATTTCTGGTAACTGTACATCGAAATGATTACTACCCGGATATTGGTAAACTCACGTACAATCTGCCGGGCTACGTCCAGTCCTGTACGCTGCGGCATGTTAATGTCCAACAGCACAATATCGGGTCGCCAGTGATGGATAGCAGGTAGCACTTCCGATCCTGTATATACCTGCCCAATTACGTTAAATGGGCTTCCGTCAAACGTCAGCAGCGTGCGTAGTCCTTCGTTAAATAATTGATGATCGTCGGCAATAAGAACAGTAGTCGGCTTTATCTCCGAGAGCATGGGACAGAAATTAGTACGGTACTTCCAAAGTGATGGTCGTGCCTCCTTCGCCGGAATCCACTATTAATTTCGACCCTAAATAAGCCACTCGGGATCGGATGTTACGTAAGCCGATCCCAGCCCGTTCGTTCTGTGTCTCAATCGAGTATCCCCGACCATCATCTTCAATCAATAAAGATACATATTGGGGATAGAAAATCAATTGTATTGTAATCTGACAGGCTTTGGCATGTTTGATTGCATTATTGATCAGTTCAATGGCAATGCGGTAGATCGTTAGTTCGGTTTCATCATCGAGCCGCCTTTCCTCGCCAAACGGAATAAACAGAAAGTGAATATCTGAATTGATTTCGGCTCGTCTGATAACTTCCCGAATGGCTTCGGCCAGGCCGATCTTGACGAATTCGGGAGGCATAAGATGATGAGATATGTGGCGCAGATCAACAATGGCTTTTTCCATTAAATGGATAGGCGTTTCCAGACCCTCGACTGATCGATGCAGCGTTTGCAATTGCCCTTTTATCACGGACAGAGTCGCGCCTAAATCATCGTGCAGATCGGCCGCCAGCCGCTGGCGTTCTTCTTCCTGCGCCTGCAAGACTTGCTTCATGCCACTTCGCTGCCGACGTAGTCTGGCCCGCGTGTAGAGTCTGATCGATGCGCCAATCAAGAACGTAGTACATACGCCTGCCAGTAGCCGAAACCAGGTAGTGTTCCACCAGGGCGGATAAATAATGACCTGAATTGCTGTACCCGTTTCGTTCCAGACGCCGTCGTTATTTGAGCCCTTAACCCGAAATGTGTACGTTCCCGGATCGAGATTGGTATAGCTGACGTAACGTCGTGAACCGCTCTGTACCCAGTTCTTTTCCAGACCGACTAACTGATAAGCATAGCTATTTTTAGATGGGTTGTTATAATCCAGCGCAGCAAACTCAAACGAAAGAGAATTCTGGTCGTAGTTCAGATCAATTTGACCAGCTCCGCCTTTACCGGGCATCGACTTATCGAAGAGCTTTATCTGCGTGATTACGACAGATGGCACATGTCGATTTTTCGTTAATTTCCTGGGGTCGAACGCCGTGAACCCATTGTCGCCACCAAAATATAGCGTGCCGTCTTTGCCCTTGTAATGGACTTGCCTGAATCCGTTGCTTTGTATACCGTCGTTGGCGTCGTAGTTAGTGAAAGTCTTACTGGCAAACGAAAACCTGGACAGGCCTTTAGATGTGGACAGCCACAGTTGCCCCAGGTGGTCTTCTTCAATGGAATACACAGAATTATCGGCTAAGCCGTCGGCTTGCGTAAAAGCCTGGAAGGTTTCTTTGTCGTAGTCAAATCGGCACAGTCCCCCCCCGAGCGTACCAAACCACAGGTTACCTTTCGTATCCTGAAAGATGGACGGAACACCATCCGAGGTAATACTGCCGGGTTTATGTCGGTCAGGGCGATACTGCGTAAATCGTCCGGTACGTCGGTCCAGACGGTTCAAAGCAACACTTCCCGTACCAATCCACAGGTTTCCCCGCCTGTCTTCCAGTATTGACAAAGCCCAGGCGTCACTAATTCCCGTCGCGTTCTGCGGATCATAGGCATAATGCACAACCTTACCCGTTTTTACATCAAATTGCTTAACCCCGTTGTGCGTCCCCAGCCACAGTAAGCCCTGCCTATCCTGGTAGATAAAAAACAGTTGTGTATTGCCGTTGAGCCCGGGGTAGCGCAATGTGTTGTTCGACAGTGACGTAAATTCGCCCTTTTGCCGATCGAAAAGAACAAGCTCTCCCCCATTACCTATCCACAAATTTCCATCCCGGTCTTCGAGCATAGACTCTACGTTAGGATTCGGGAGGCTTTTAGACGTAGTAGGGTCGGGCTTGTAGTGAGTAAACTCACCGGTTTGTTTATTCATTTGGTTCAGGCCATTGCCTGTGCCAACCCAGAGGGTTCCCGACCGATCTTCCAGTATAGCATTAACGAACTTGTAGCTTAAGCTCCGTGGCTGGAAGGGTAAAGACTGGTAGTGTTGAAACGGTTGCTGATTGAGATTCGCCTTATCGACACCCTCCCCGAACGAACTTACCCACAATATGCCAGACCGATCAACCAGTAACGACCATATATGGTTACTGCTCAATCCGGCAGGGTCATTTGGCTTATGCAGCAGTTGGAGGAATTGCTTCCGTTCAGGATCGAGCCGAAATAGACCTTCGTGGGCAGTCCCCATCCATAAATTGCCCTGCTGATCTTCGGTCAGGTATCGGAAGTGCTGATTAAAGGCCGTACCGATCGTTAGCGAGGAGCTTTCGCAGCGGTATAAGGCAAAGGTTTCTGCTTTGGGATCGAAGCGATTCAGCCCACCGTCTGTGCTTACCCAAAGCATTCCGGCATGATCTTCCAACACTTCCCACACTTGATCATGACTCAGGCTACTGGCCTCCATTGGCCTATGGCGATACGTCGTAAAGCTGATCCGAGGGGGCTTGCCTTCACCTGTCGATCGACTAACCATTCGGTGTAACCCCTTTTCACTGCATACCCATATAGTACCCGTCCGATCCCCATAAAGGGCATTGACGACTGGAGTTTCGGACGTACCGTTTGCCGACCGGGAAGCGAACAGAGTTGCGTAGTTAAGGCGCGAGTACTCACCAGTTTTTTTATCAAATCTTCGCAATTCGGCCCGGCCGTTCGATACCCACAGATATCCGTCCTGGCCTTCGGCGATGGCACGAATACTACCCTGATTAAGAGTAAGCGGGTTAGGCGTGTAGCAACTAAATTTTTCGGTACGTCGGTCAAATTTACAGAGCCCCTGTCCCATCATGCCAATCCAGAGCGTCCCGTCTTTATCTTCGAACAATTTAGGTATTGAATTGCCAGCCAATGACGTGGTATCACCAGGCGTTTTGTGATAAGTAGTAATGGTATAGCCATCATACTTATTCAGACCATTTTCCGTAGCAAACCACAAATACCCCTGGCGGTCTTGAAGCATATCATAGACGACATGGTTAGAAAGGCCTTGGTTAGCGGTAAGATGTTCGAACCGAAGATGACCGATCTGGGCGTTGCTCGACAGATATAAATCAAGAACTAACCACAGTGCAATAAACCACGTGCGATTCATGAGAAAGTTGCATAATCAGTATGAAGATAGAGGCTGGATATTTTTTAGAAAATACCCCTAAAGGGGTATAGCCTATCCGCGCTAAGGGTCAGAAATTTACATTAATTTCCATTCTATCCACACCATCTTACTTCTTAAGTAGACTGACGATCTTCTCGTTAAGTTGGCATTTACCTGAATCTCCTCAGTCGATCGCAGCTCCGGCTTTTAATACCTCAAGGAATTTGATTCTCTCGTGAGCCAGGGCCGCGGTTGAACTGGAGTGACAAGGGTTGGGCACAACCGAAACGATCAGGCAGTTTTAAATGGCTTACTCTAGCCTGTCTGCTGGCAATTGGTTATTGTACAAACTGCATCAGCCAGCCGCAGGCGATACCGCCGTAGGTTCCCAATACGTGGCTGAGCACCGCCAGCAGTACGCCTACGGGTGCCAGTGACGGGTGAAAAACGCTCGCTACGGCCGGAGCCGTTGCCACACCGCCAATGTTGGCCTGGCTACCTACGGCCACGAAAAAGTAGGGAGCCCGCATGACTCGGGCGGCTATGAACATCACCAATATATGAATGAACATCCAGATGATGGCCACAAACAGCAGACCGATGTTGCCGCTAAGTGCCGTTACGTCCAGCCGCATGCCGATGGTCATAATCAGGAAGTAGATGAACAAGGTAGCGAAGTCGGTGGTGCCTAATTTTTCGAAGTTCCGAACCCGGGTAAACGAGAGCAGGATGCCTAAGGTCGTCGATACGAGTACGATCCATAAGAAGTTGGACAGAAAGGGTTGCAGCCCGTTAGCCTCCAGAACCGACTGGTAGCGCATCAGCACGGATACGATACCAGCGGCCGCAGCATGCGCCACAGCGGCCCCGCCAAACCCTAACGCCAGTATGCTCGTGATATCGCTTATCGTAGCGGGTTTATCGGTCTGCTGATGGTACGCTTTCACGCGCTTCTTTACGTCTTCAATACTGGATGTGTCGGCTTTCAGGAACGAATCAATGCGGGTTGTAAACGCAGCGCCGTAAATCAGACAGGCCGTCCAGGTGTTGGCAACAACGGCATCGATCACCAGCACGATCGTGAACAAGGATTCGCTGCTGCCGTAGATCTCTTTCAGGACTAACTGGCTGCTGCTGCCGCCGATCCAGCTGCCCGACAACGTAACCAGCCCTTTCCAGTACTGCTGCTCAATAGCCTGCTGGTGGAAACTATCGGAACATTGCTCCACCACCCAGAGGGCAATCGGTCCGCCGATAATAACTCCGAATGTGCCGGCCAGAAAGACAAGCAGCGCTTTGGAACCGAGCTTCCAGATGGAACGCAGATCGGCGGTAGAGGTGAGCATGACCAGTGCGGCTGGCAGCAGATACTGCGACGCAACGGTATACAGCTTCGAGTCTTCGCCCGACACGATGTTGAGGCTGTTCATCAACGCCGGGAAGATGTAGCACAAAAGCAGAGCCGGCACTACGGTATAAAACTTCTGCCAGAACGGATTCGGCGATTTAGCCGTCTGGAAAATGAGCGCCAGCAAAACCAGTAAAATGCCCAGAATAATGGCGTCGTGCGTAATCAGTGGTTCCACGGGTCGGGACGGTAAAGGTGACGATACGTTAAGAGCAACCGGCAGGTAACGGCTTAATTTCCGCAAAGCGCCCGCGCCATTGTGAGGCAAGCTAAACTAAATCGATTGAGTTTTGTACGGTTCCCGCCGAACAGCAGGCTTACCAGGCCGTTATTAGTACGGGGATATTCGTTAAGGTTCATCCGGTTCCCTTGTTACGTCTGTGTATGGCAAATCTTGAAACCATCATTTTTATTCTGGCTATTTTAATTGGTCTCTCTGCCGTAGCCGATAAAATTAAGCTGCCCTATCCAATTCTTTTAGTAGGAGCGGGCCTAGTCATTGGGTTTGTTCCGTTTCTGCCCAACCTGGCGCTGGAGCCTGATATTGTTTTTCTGCTCTTTTTGCCCCCACTCCTGTATGATGCAGCCGCCAAAACGTCGTGGCAGGAGTTTACTACGTCGATCCGAACCATCAGCACCCTGGCCGTTACGCTGGTCTTTTTTACAGCAACGGCGGTGGCTATTGTGGCTCATTATCTGGTTCCGGGCTTTAGCTGGCCACTGGCGTTTGTGCTCGGGGCCATTGTTTCGCCACCCGATGCGGTTGCCGCCACCAGTATCATCAAAGGTTTAGGGCTCAATAAACGCGTCATTGCCATACTAGAGGGCGAAAGTCTGCTCAACGATGCGTCGGCCCTGATCGCTTATCGGTATGCCGTAGCCGCCGTAACGACGGGCAGCTTTGTACTCTGGAAAGCCGGACTGCAATTTTTGCTTGTCGCCGGGGGAGGCCTGGTCATCGGTATCGTTACGGGTTTACTCTTTGTGGCCATCTTCCGTCGGATCGACGATACGTTGGTTGAAACCAGCCTGACGTTTCTGGCCCCCTTCGTGGCGTACTTAACCGCCGAACACGTGCACACGTCCGGCGTACTGGCGGTGGTCAGCACGGGACTGGTCATTACGCGGAAGACCCCGGAGGTGCTGTCGTACCAGTCCCGCATTCATACCCGAGCGGTATGGGATACATTAATTTTTATCATGAATGGCCTGGTGTTCATCCTGATTGGTTTACAGCTGCCGAGTATCGTAGCCGATCTACACGCATATACTACGTGGCAGCTAGTCTACTACAGCCTCGCGATCAGTGCCGTTACCATTATTGTTCGTATTTTATGGGTATTCCTGAGTGCATATTACCCCTCGCTGCTACGACCAGCGACCAAGCCGAAAGACGTTGCCCGGGGAGAACCTGATGAAGAGGTCAATTGGAAGAATGTGCTGATTGTTGCCTGGACTGGCACGCGCGGGGTCGTATCGCTGGCTACCGCACTGGCTCTTCCCCTAACTTTGCCGCAGGGGGGAGTCTTTCCGAACCGGCCGTTGATTCTGTTTCTGGCGTTCAGCGTTATTTTCGTGACGTTGGTCTTACAAGGGTTAAGCTTACCCCTTCTGGTACGGTTGCTGGGTGTACAGCCCCAGGAAAATCCGCAGCAGGAAGAACGCGAACTTCAGCTGACGCTCGCCAATCAGGTCCTTTGCTTTATTGAGCAGGATTTTCCCATCCGGATGACGCCTAATCTGCACCGCATGCTTATCCGGCGTTATGAGGTAGTGGTCACCGAATTAACGCGGGCACTGGAGGCTACCCCGGCTATAAAGCCAACCGCCGAAGAGAGTACGTTTCCGCTTAGCCAGCTCCTGGCCGCTCAACTGGCCATCAGCAATTTTCAGCAGCAATTGATCGTAAAAATGTACCGCGAAGGCGAGTTCAGCGACGAAGCGCTGCGGGCTGCGGAGCAGAGCCTTGACCTGGAAAAAGCCCGGCTCGACGCGTTGCAGCTCATCGCCCGCGAGTAAAACACAGGTCATGCTAGCGCACCTACTGCTAAGAGATAGCCAGTAAGCATCAGCAAATCTTCACAATATGCGAATACGAAAAAGGGCCGCGATGACGCGGCCCCTGGCAAAGAAACTAACCGTACCCCTATCCTATCTACCACCCGGTCGCGTTGGGCGCACTTCGATTTTGCTGGGCAGCGTCCGGGGGTTCATTTTAAGCAGGTCGTACACCATCTCGCCGATGTCCTGCGGCTGAATCTTCCAGGCGTCTTTCTCGCTCGGCTGATTATCCGCAAACTCGGTAGCAACTGAACCGGGCATGATTGTCGACACTTTAATGCCTTCACTCCGTAAATCAAGCATAATGGCTTGTGTAAAGCCAACCAGACCGAACTTACTGGCGTTATAGGCCGAGCCTTTCTCGAAGAAATTTGTGCCGGCCAGACTAGCGATCGTGATGAAGTACCCCTGGGTCTGCTTCAACGCATCCAGGGTAGCTTTGGCCGTATTGAACACCCCCGTCAGGTTGATGTCGATGGTTTCGTGCCACTGCTCGGGTGTCATGTCCTGAATGGGGGCAAAATGCCCAACCCCCGCGTTGGCAATGACGTAGTCGAGCCGCCCCCACTTCTGCAGGATAGCGTCGACAACCCGCTGCTGCGACGCCAGATCGCGCACATCGGCTGCGAGGCCCAGGGCATGATCTGCATTTATCCCGTTAAGTTTGACTGCGGCTAATTCGGCCGCCACCGACGAGCGGCTGGTAACCGCCACGTTAACCCCTTGCTTGATGAGCACTTCGGCAATGCCGTAACCGATACCTTTTGAGCCGCCTGTAATCAGCGCCGTTCTGATGTGATCTGCCATACGTACAATAACTGAATTGATACATTAATGTCTGTTGAAGACTTCGGCGATAACACGGCGAGACTACTGAAAGTTTGAAGAGACTGGCCCGACGAGCCCCGTAGACCCTTTGTTTATACCTGTACAGGCTGTAACCAGGAGTAGACCTGTGCGGTGATTGCGCTTTTAAACGTATCGAGCTGTAAGCGTTAACCTGGGCAGCCAGACCCGCAATCAGTCTGTACACCTGTTTGAAAAAACCTTAGAAACGAACTGCTTTATAATGATCAGCGCAGGAACCCTTGACGCAACCAAAACCACCGGAGAGCTGGCGCTGCGACGCGTTTTCTCCATTGATGTCTTTCGGGCATTGACCATGCTGCTGATGATCTTCGTCAATGATCTGTGGACCCTATCGGGCGTTCCGGCCTGGCTTGAACACGCCAAGGCGGATCAGGACTTTCTGGGTTTCTCGGATACGATATTTCCCTGCTTTCTGTTCATCGTGGGCATGTCGATTCCCTTTGCCACTCGTCAGCGTATCGCCAAAGGCGAGTCGCGAATTCAGATTGCACGCCACATTGTAGTACGTTCTCTGGCGCTGCTGGTTATGGGCATTTTCACCGTTAACGTTCCTGATCTGAATCAACAGGCCACCGGACTGAGCAGTGAGTGGTTCCAGATTCTGATGGTAACGGGCTTCTTTCTGATCTGGAATGTATATCCCAAACGTACCGATTCGACGAAGTGGATTTTCAGTGGTCTACAGCTTGCGGGGGTAATACTGCTGGTGTTTTTAGCCATCAAATTTAAAGGCACTGGCCCTGACCATACGGGGCCGATGACGCCCCAGTGGTGGGGTATCCTCGGCCTCATCGGCTGGACGTACCTGACCTGCGCCCTGCTTTATGTGTTCGCATATAAACAGCCGGTTCTGTTAGTACTTTCCTGGGTTCTCTTTACACTGATCAACATCGCGGGTCATGCGGGTTGGCTGCACGCTATCTGGCCAGACGGCCCCCGCGACTGGATATTGGGGAATGGGGCTTTTCACGCGTTTGCCTTTGCGGGCATACTCGCTACGCTTCTGCTCACTCGTTACAATACCCAAAAACTGCCGGTGGTTTATATTGGTCTTGGCGTCCTGCTGATCCTGGCGGGGCTGATCTCCCGAAACTTCTTTATCATCTCTAAAATTCAGGCAACGCCGACCTGGGTGTTTCTGTGCTCAGGTATTGCCTTTGTTGTCTACGCAATCGCGTACTACGTAGTTGACCTTAAAGATAAAGCGAACTGGTTCAGCCTCATCAGACCGGCTGGTACCAGCACACTCACCTGTTACCTGATTCCGTATGTCTATTACAGCATTGCTGATTTATCAGGCGTTTCACTCCCGCAATCGCTGACGGTTGGGGTTGTGGGCCTGCTTAAGTCGCTCCTGTTTGCCTTGCTGGTTATTGGCATAACGGCCGTTCTGGGCAAGCTGCGAATCAGACTGAAGATTTAACGTAACGGCCCGAAGAAAAAATTGCTGACGCGAGAAGGCGTAACCTTTTGCGTCTCAATCGCGCCAGCAATCACTACGTCAGAAAACAACATTACCTGATTACCGCCTTCACCACAACCGGCTGATGGTCAGATGGATAGCGTTGTTCTTTTGAGTCGGTCAGGGCTGCGTATTTCAGGACGTCGATGCCTTTGCTCACGAAGATGTAGTCGATTCGATTGTTCATGGGGGCGTCAAACTTGAAACTATTGAACGTACCCACGGGTCCGTATGGCGGCATGGCGGTAACTTTATAGGCATCGTTGAGAATGGTCTGCATCGTCTGAACCTGCTCGGTTTCCGGGGTAGAATTCAGATCGCCTACGCAAATCACCGGCGCATTTTTAGCGATCTCTTTGATCTTCTGCACCATCAGCTTTCCCGACTGCCGACGCGCTTCAACGCCCTGGTGGTCGAAATGCACGCTGAAGAAGTAAAATTCCTTATTCGTCGTCCGGTCTTTAAACTTAGCCCACGAACAGATGCGGTTGCAGCACGTAGCATCCCACCCTTTACCGGGTTTGTCGGGGGTTTCGCTGAGCCAGAAATCACCCGACTGCAGTTCGGTAAAGCGATCTTTTTTATAAAAAATGGCCGAGTGTTCACCTGCTTCTTTGCCATCGTCGCGGCCTTTTCCGGTGCGGGCAAATTCGGTCATCTCGCTCAAATCGTTCAGTTGACCGATCAAGCCTTCCTGCGTTCCGAAGATGTCGAACTCGTGGTAGCGGATCAGACTCTTTACGTTTTCTTTCCGATTCGGCCAGGCGTTCACGCCATCGTTCGGTGTATTGTACCGTAAATTATAGGTGGCGATGTTGATAGGCGCGGTTTTCTGGGCAAACGCCTGTTGAACCATTAATGCACTGAAAAGCAGGAGAAATAACGAGATTTGCTTGGTAAGCATGGGATCATTAGGAGGTATGTAGCCTTAAATAAAGGCCAGGCTACGTCCGAATTACTTACCGGACTTTCTCAGGCGAGTTCTGTTCTACCCGCTGAATGAGGTCGACAACTAGCCGGAATCAAGACGTTAGTTGATTGGCAGGAAGACCGCAAATCTCGCCCCCTGACCAGGCTGGCTCTGCGCGGTGATGTACCCCTGATGGTTTTCAACAATTTTCTTACAGATTGCCACCCCCATACCCGTACCACTGTAGCTGGAGCGACTGTGCAGCCGCTGGAACATCCGGAAGACTCGATCAACATCGCTCTGGTCGAAGCAAATGCCGTTGTCCACGATCACTACCTCGTGAAACGACAGCTGCTGCCCCGCAGCCGGCAGGCCAACGGCGTCAATTCGTTGACAGACTGAGTAACGTAGTAATAAGCGCGTTTGACTCGGGTTCACAACGTTCATACGGTAACGTAACGGACCTTTTACCGAAAGACGCCTTATCCAAAACCAACCTCAAAGTTGGTAATTTTCGCTAAGAACTACGCTATCGGTTCATACGTTTTTGAGTGCCCGTACGGTATAGTTTGATGAACGAACGTTCAACAGTAAACCCCTCACCTGTCAACCTGAAGAAGCCTGACAAGTGAGTGGTTTTACATGGATAGCGATATTTATACGTCTTTCAACAGGCCTCTCCGGCGCAGCAGGGGCTTGATGTCGGGTTCAGCACCGCGGAAATTCCGGTACAGCTTCATGGGCTCATCGGTACCACCCTTTTCGAGCACACTCTTGCGGAACGACTGGGCCGATTTGGCATCAAACAAGCCTTTTTGCTTAAACACTTCAAAGGCATCGGCATCCAATACCGCCGACCAGATGTAGCTGTAGTAACCCGCCGAGTAGCCGCCCGCAAATACGTGCTGAAAATACGTACTCCGGTAACGCGGTGGAATCTGGTCGATCAACCCGATTTTATCCATCGCCTGCTTCTCAAACGCCAGCACATCGGTCGGCGTCTGGCCGGGTTTCAGCGTGTGATACGCCATGTCAAGCAGCGAAGCCGCCAGGTACTCGGTTGTCGCAAATCCCTGATTGAACAGGCTGCTCTTTTTGATTTTGTCGATCAAGGCGTCCGGAATTACCGCTCCGGTCTGGTAATGCTTGGCAAACAGACGTAGCATTTCGGGTTCAACGGCCCAGTTCTCCATGATCTGCGAGGGTAGTTCCACAAAATCGCGGGGCACCGACGTACCCGACTGGCTGCCGTATTTCACGTTGGAAAGTAGACCGTGCAGGGCGTGGCCAAACTCGTGGAAGAACGTACTGGTTTCATCGAGCGTGAGCAACGCCGGTGCTCCACCCGACGGCCGGGAGAAGTTGCAGACAATGGACACGACCGGCGTGATGTTCTTGCCGTTCTCGACCTCCTGCCGCCGGTAGCTGGTCATCCAGGCACCACCGCGTTTGCTGGCCCGTGGGTGAAAATCCATGTACATAATACCCACATGCCGACCATCGGCTTCTTTCACTTCATATACCGTGGCTTCTTCGTGGTAAACCGGTACGTCGGTGCGCCGTTCAAAGCGCAGGCCATATAGTTTATTGCAGAGGGTAAAAATGCCTTCCCGTACGTTCTCCAGCGAGAAATAAGGTTTCAGTTCCTGCTCATCCAGAGCGAATTTCTCTTTGCGCAGCTTTTCGGCATAGTAGCGCCAATCCCAGCTGGCCAGCTTCTCTCCTTTCCCGGCGGCCGGGTCTTTGTCCATAATAGCTTGTAGTTCAACCGCTTCCTGCTTCGTTACGGGTACGGTAGCTGACCAGAGCTGATTCAGCAGTTCGCTCACCTTGGCCGGGGTCTGGGCCATGCTTTCTTCCAAGACGTAAGCTGCGTGGTTTTCGTAGCCCAGCAACTGCGCTTTTTCGGCCCGTAAGGCAACCATTTTCGCCATGATCTCTTTGTTATCGCGCGCGTCGTTGTGGTTACCCCGTTCGAGATACGCCTTGAAAATCTTTTCCCGCAGCGACCGGTTATCGGCGTATTGCAGGAACGGCATAATACTTGGGTTCTGGAGCGTAAAGACCCACTTCTTAACCGTCGCACCGTCGGCCAGATTGCGTTTCTTGGCTTCATCAGCTGCCGTAGCCATTAACGAAGCAGGCAAACCGCTCAAATCTTCCGGCTTATCGATGACCAGCGTATAGGCGTTGTTCTCGGCCAGCAGGTTCTGGCCAAACTTAAGCGTAAGCACCGACAGTTCGCCGTTGATTTTCCGCAGCCGATCCTGTTTGTCAGCCGGGAGGGCGGCCCCGTTCCGGACGAAGTTTTTAAAGGTTTTTTCGAGCAGCCGCTGCTGATCGCCACTCAGTTTAAGTTTGGTACGCTGCCCGTACACGGCTTTCACGCGCTGGAACAGAACCGGATTCAGCGAAATGTCGTCGCTGTGTCTGGCCAGCTTGGGCGCTACGGTCTGCGCGATTTTCTGAAGCGCGTCGTTGGTATTGGCCCCGTTCAGGTTCGACAGGACCGTATTTACCCGGCGCAGCAGATCGCCACTCGCTTCCAGCGCTTCGATGGTGTTGGCAAAGGTAGGTGCCTGCGTCTGCTGGGTGATAGCCGAAATTTCGGCCGCCTGTTGTTTCATACCTTCCTCAATGGCGGGTTCGAAATGCTCCGGCCTGATCTTGTCAAAATCAGGCACACCGAACGGCGTATTGTACGAACTAAAAAACGGATTATCCGAGGTTGGCGGCTCGGCCACCGGCACGAATGCAGTCATAAACAAAGCAACGAATAAAAGAACCAGCGTGGTTTTCATTGAACGTAGTTGGTTGAAGAATAAGTCTCAAAGATACCGATTTTAAAGATTTGACCCGCCATGGATTGCACCCGATTCAGCCAGCACCCAATCGCTGCCAGCGCCAGTTGAAATCCCTTTCGCTAAGATTTAGATAAACTCAAAGGCAATACATAGTCTGGCGAGTTAACCTGTATCGACAATGGCGCGTCACCAACGGGCAAAACCCGTGCCGCTGGCCGATGAGCCGGAGTGGAACCTACCTAAATTAGCTCAGATTACAAGATCTGTTCGTCCATTCGTCGACCGGCCGACGCCGTTTACGTATTCAACATAAAGACGATTATGACAACTGATAAGATCAACCATTTTTTCACCAATGCCTGGGTAGTTCTTAAAGATGCCTTCAACGGCTTTATGGACGACCGATGCCTGAAATTGAGTGCGGCTCTGGCCTACTATACAGTTTTTTCACTGGCTCCCTTACTGGTGCTGGTTATATCGCTGATCAGCATTTTTCTGGGCCAGGAAGCCATTCAGGGGCAAATCTTTTCGCAGATTAACGGTCTGGTAGGCAACGAAGCGGCTAAGCAGATTCAGGATATGATCAAGAACGTAGAGCTATCGGGCCAGACAAACACGGCCCTGGTCATTGGTATTGCAACGCTGCTGCTGGGTGCGACCAGCCTGTTTGTGGAGATTCAGGACTCGGTAAATATGATCTGGCGCGTGAAAGCCAAACCCAAGCGGGGATGGCTCAAAATCCTGAAAGATCGGCTTCTCTCCTCATCATTGATTATCAGTCTGGGCTTTCTCTTGCTGGTATCGCTGATTATTAATGGCATCATACTGGCGCTCAGCGACGTATTGACCCGCTACATCCCGGGCTTAGGCGTTATATTGATCAGCGGAATCAACTTCATCATCAGCACCGTGATTGTGGCTATCCTGTTCGGTACGATTTTCAAAGTGCTGCCCGACGCCAAAATTGCCTGGAAAGACGTCCGCTGGGGTGCCCTGTTTACGGCTCTGCTCTTTATGCTGGGGCGTTACCTCATCGGTCTATATATCGAAACGACCAGTACCAGTTCCACCTACGGCGCGGCCGGTTCGCTGATCGTTATCCTGACCTGGATTTATTACACAGCTGCCATTTTGTACTTCGGTGCGGAGTTTACCCTGGCTTATGCCAACCATTTCGGCGTCAAGATCGAGCCTGCTTCGTACGCCGTTTACGTGGAGCAAACCGAGCGGGAACGTGAAGTAGGTGCTATTCCAACCCAGCAGAAAGTAGAGCAAAGCCGTCAGTAACTGGCATCGACTGGTACCGGCCGTTTGTCGGTCGGATACCAGCTCTTCTGAACCAGCATTCTGCCAATAATTTGCAACCACCCTCCTCGGCGGGTTATATTCACGCACTATTTTCGGGAAGGCTGGGTGAGCGTATTCATGTTCGGCCCCGTCTGCCTTTATGCTACCAGGAATAGAACTGATTTGGGTCTGTTCCCCGACTGACTAACTCACTACCTTAAATGATCCTTATTGTTGATGACAGGCCTGAAAATATTCTTCCCCTAAAAAAGATACTTGAGCTTCATCGCTTTACCGTCGATACGGCCCAGTCGGGTGAAGAAGCCCTGAAAAAAGTATTGAAAACGGCTTACTCCGTTATCATTCTCGACGTTCAGATGCCTGGCATGGACGGCTTTGAGGTGGCAACGGCCCTCGGCGGATTCAGCCGAACGAAGGATACGTCCATCATATTTTTGTCGGCTGTCAATACCGAAAAGAAGTTTATTACCAAAGGCTATACATCGGGCGGCATCGATTACCTGACCAAGCCGGTCGATCCGGATATCCTGGTTTTAAAAGTTAAAACCCTCCACCGTCTTTACGAACAGCAGCAGGAGTTGCGGGCCACGCAGGATTCTCTCCGGAAAGAAATTGAGGTTCGAAAGCAGGCGCAGGAAGACCTGGCAGCGCGCATGCAGGAGTTGCAGACCGTGCTGGGGTCACTGCCGCAGATCGCCTTTATCACAACCCCCGATGGCAGTCTCGATTACGTCAATGAATACTGGTTTCGGTATTCATCGGATGCGGCCCAGCTACCCGCCACTCACCCCGACGATACGTTACCGACGACCTGGGCCGCGTTGTTTACAGCCAGTACCGAGTTTTCGCAGGAAGTGCGGTTGAAAGAGCTAGCCACCGGCTATTACGTTCACCACCTGCTTCGGGTTGTGCCCGTACGGCAGGACGAACGCCTGATTCGCTGGATCGGTACGTTTACCGATATACACGCCCAGAAAGAGGCCGCCGAACTGCTGGAACAGCAGGTTTTTCTGCGCACGACTGAACTCCTCACCAAAAATGCTGAACTGGAACGTACCAATCACGAACTTCAGCAGTTTACGTGGGTCGTGTCGCACGATCTGAAAGAGCCCCTCCGTAAAATTCAATTGCTGAACGACACAATCAAGGAGAAATTTCTCAAAGACAATCCCGAAGCGGTGTCTTACCTCGACCGGTCGATTCGGTCGTCGGCCCGGATGTCGGCGCTGATCAACGATCTGTTGGCTTACTCGCAGCTATCGGCTCCCGAACCGTTCAAACCGACCGACCTGAATGCCTTGCTGGATGAGTTGCTGCTCGACTTCGATGACGTGATTGCCCGGACGGGTGCGGTCGTAACCATCCATCCACTGCCCATTTTAGATACCATTCCGTCGCGGATTCGGCAGGTTTTTCAGAACCTGATCAGCAACGCCCTTAAGTTTGCCAAACCCGGCGTGCCGCCGGTGATTACTGTTCAGGCCGACCGGATTGCTACCAACGACATCGACGGTCTACCCGAACCGGCCGGACCGTACTGCCGCATTACCGTGCGTGACAATGGAATTGGTTTCGACGAGAAATTTCTGAGCCGCATCTTTGTTATTTTCCAGCGGTTACACAACCGCACCAGCTACGAAGGCACCGGTATCGGCTTAGCCATTGCCAAAAAGAATATGGATAAACACAATGGACTTATCTCAGCCCGCAGCCACCCCGGCGAAGGGTCCCGTTTCATTCTGGTACTGCCCATGGTGCAGGCCGATCAGCCTAGGATTCAATAAAGACATTCGTATTTCTGCCGTTCCTTATGTCCAAAACTACAAATTCAGTCATTCGGCAACTTCAGGTTGTTTTCACGCTCTCAACGCTTCTGCTTCTTGTTAGCCTTATGGCTTCGTTCTATAGCATTCAGAAGCTCATCCGTAATTCGGAACTGGTCAATCATACCAACGAGGTATTGATGGAAGCAGAAAACATTATTTCGCACATGAAAGATGCGGAAACCGGCCAGCGTGGCTATCTGGTTACGCTCGATCCGACGTTTCTGAGTCCTTATAACGGGGCGTACGAACGAATAACGGACAGTTACAATAAACTGGCCGATCTCACTAAAGACAATCCCGACCAGCAGGCGAATCTGGCCCAGGTGAAGGCGCTGTACGAGGCCAAAACCACGCAGATGGAACGGGTTATTGCCCTGACCCGCCGTGATAAAGTGTTTGCCCGAGATACCATCGCGCGCCATGCCGAAATGGTTAAGGGGAAGAAGGTGATGGACGATCTGCGTTCGGTCATTAACCGAATAAAATTGGCCGAATCGAAACTATTAGCCAACCGCCTGGAGCAGCAGCAGATCTACATTACGTATACACCCTTGTTATTGGTTATTGCCGCCTTCATTTCCATGATGATCACGGCGCTGACTTATATCCGCATCAAGCAGGACCTGGACAGGCGGCTGGCCGAACAACGACTCGCCGAAGCCAAATACCAGGAAACCGCCGGGCGCATTGCGGTCATGGAAGACATTACACAGGAGATAGCCGGGGGTGACTATTCGGTTCGAAGTGAGGATACGCAGGACGATGAACTGGGACGAATTGGTAATGCCTTGAACGTAATGACGCAGGCTCTGGAACAGACGTTCACGGATCTACAGAACCAGACCTGGCTGCAAACGGGCAGCGTCAACATAAGCGGTGCCATTCGCGGCAAGCGCAACCTAAGCCAGTTGGCCACCAGCCTCATCCATACGCTCGCTGATTACGTCAAAGCTCCGCTGGGAACGATGTATGTGCTCGATAATGGGGCCTACAAACTGGTCGGCAGCTTTGCCGCACAGAACGCTCCCCATACTATCAGGCCGGGCGAGGGATTGATTGGGCAGGTCATTGAGCGGAAGCAACTACTGGTTGTAGACGACCTCCCGCCTGATTACGTGCGTGTGGCGTCGTCATTGGGCGATGCCCGACCCGCTTCGTTACTTATTGTCCCCCTGCTCTACGCCGATACGTGCCTAGGCGCTATTGAGCTAGGTCTGTTCCGGAAACCGACCACGCTGGAAGTCGAGATGCTGCAACAGAACCTGGAAGCCATTGCGATCGGGGTGAATGGCGCACTCGATTACAGTAAGCTCCAGAATTTCCTGGAAGAGACCCAGGCGCAGGCCGAAGAACTGCAGGCGCAGCATTCGGAATTAGAGAATCTGAATGCCGAGCTGGAGATGCAGACCCAAAAACTACAGGCTTCGGAAGAAGAATTGCGGGTGCAGCAGGAAGAGCTTCAACAAACCAACGCCGAACTCGAAGAGCGGGGCATGCTGCTGGAAGAACGTAACGAAGAGATTCAGAAAAAAGCCGCCGAACTGGAACTGTCGACCCGTTATAAGTCGGAGTTTCTGGCCAACATGTCGCACGAGCTCCGGACTCCGCTCAACTCGATTCTCTTGCTGAGCCGACTGCTGGCCGAAAACAACGACGCCAACCTGACGGGCGAACAAGTTGAATACGCCCAGGTCATTCAGTCGTCGGGGAATGGACTGCTCGGCCTGATCGACGAAATTCTGGATCTGTCGAAGATTGAAGCCGGGCAGATGAAACTCGAAACGCAGGACGTACCGGTTCAGGAGATCACCGACGAGCTTCAGGCGCTGTTCAGCTTGGTTGCGAAAGAAAAAGGAATCGACTTCGCCATTACAGTAGATTCCGACGTACCGGCGGTGATTGAAACGGATAAAATGCGATTGGGGCAAATTCTGAAGAACCTGATCAGCAATGCCCTTAAGTTCACTTCGGCGGGTAACGTAACGCTCACCATTCGTCGGCAATCGCCAGCAGTCAACCGGCTGTGCTTCGTGGTCAAAGACACGGGTATCGGCATTCCGCCCGACAAGCAGCGGCTCATCTTCGAAGCCTTTCAGCAGGCCGATGGCTCTACAAAACGGAAATACGGCGGAACCGGGCTCGGCTTATCGATCAGCCGGGAACTGGTGAAACTACTCGGGGGCGAGATTAAGCTGACCAGCGAGGTTAACGAAGGCAGCGAATTTACAGTGTATCTACCCATTTCGGGCGCCCTTCCCTCACCGGCAGTGCTCCCCTCCAGCACCTATACCCACCCACAGTCGGACGTAGTACCCGCTCAGGCGTCTAAGGACGTAACATACATCAGTACGGTGATTCCCGAAGCCATTCCCGACGACCGGAACAGCATCACCGAAGGCGACAAAACAATCCTGATTGTTGAAGACGATACCAACTTCGCCAAATCCCTGCTGGACTACGCCCGAAAGAAAGGCTACAAAGGCATTGTATCGGTTCGGGGTGACGAAGGTTTAAAGCTGGCAACTATTTATAAACCGCTGGGTATTCTGCTGGATATACAACTGCCCGTTATGAGCGGCTGGGAGGTGATGGACGCCCTGAAAGCCGACCCGCAAACCCGGCCCATTCCGGTACACATCATGTCGTCGCACAAGATGAAAAACGAAAGCCTGCTGAAAGGGGCCATCGACTTTGTGGATAAGCCGATGGCTTTTGAGCAGATGCAGGAGGTGTTCAAAAAGCTGGAATACGTCGTCAAGCGCGACGCCAAGAAGGTCCTGATCATCGAAGACAATCCGAAACACGCCAAAGCACTGGCTTACTTCCTGGAAACGTTTAACGTCAACTCCGAGCTGAAAAGCAGCATCAACGAGGGCGTAGATGCCCTGAAACGGAAAGAAGTCGACTGCGTGATTCTGGACATGGGTATTCCGGATCATAAAGCCTACGAAACGCTGGAGGAGGCCAAGAAAAATCCCGGTCTGGAGAACCTGCCGATTATCATTTTTACGGGGAAGAGCCTGTCCTTATCCGAAGAGCTGCGCATCAAAAAATACGCCGACTCGATCATTGTTAAAACGGCCCATTCGTACCAGCGTATGCTCGATGAGGTGTCACTCTTCCTGCATCTGGTCGATGGCGCCAACCAGCCCGAAGCCGCGCGGGAAGCCAAAAAACTGGGCGCCCTGACACAGGTGCTGGAAAACAAAACCATTCTGGTTGCCGACGATGACGTACGAAACATTTTCTCTCTGTCGAAAGCGCTCGAACGCTACAATATGACCGTTATTGCCGCGCTGGATGGCAAAGAAGCGCTGCAGCGGCTGGAAGAAAACCCCGCCATTGATGTGGTGCTGCTGGATATGATGATGCCGCAACTGGATGGGTACGAAACCGCCCGGAAAATTCGGGAGCACTATCAGTGGCGCAACCTGCCCGTCATTGCCGTTACGGCGAAAGCCATGACCGGCGACCGCGAGAAGTGTATTCAGGCGGGTGCATCGGATTACATTACCAAACCCGTTGACATCGATCAGCTCATCTCGCTGCTGCGGGTGTGGCTCTACGACCGCTCCTAACGTAGCGTCGTCCTAAACCTCTACATTCCTCTACTTCTAACTGCCAGTACGATGCAAAAAAAACGGGTGCTGATTATTGATGACGATGCTAAAAACATCTTCGCCCTGACGGCTACGTTAAAGGCAAAATCATTCGACTGCCTTTCGCGCTCGAATGCTCAGGAGGCCCTCGACCTGCTCCAGACCGATGAAGTTGTCGATGCCATTCTGATCGACATGATGATGCCCGAAATGGATGGCTACGAAGCCATTCCGCGCATCAAGGCGCTCGCCAACCGGGCCGGCACCCCCATTTTTTCCGTAACAGCGCAGGCGATGGTAGGCGACCGGGAAAAGTGCCTGCGGGCGGGGGCCACCGAATACATCGCAAAACCGATCGACGTTGATCGGCTTCTGGCGTTACTATCGCGTATTTGACCACTTAATTATGATTACGGACGAGGAGGTTGAGCTTTTACTGAACGATCTGCTGGAGCTATACGGCTATGATTTTACCAACTATTCACGAGCTTCGCTGAAGCGACGGATCAGTCGTCTGTGGATGCTCGACAAGTTTCCCAGCTTTGCCGAACTCCGCTACCGCGTTAAGTCCGATGCCAGTTACCTGAAACGGTTCGTGGAAGAGCTGACGGTGAACGTAACCGAAATGTTTCGCGACCCGCTGTTCTATAAAAGCCTTCGCAACGACGTATTGAGCACGCTGACGGCCAAGCCGTTCATCCGGATCTGGCACGCCGGCTGCTCAACGGGCGAAGAAGTATATTCGATGGCGATTCTGCTCAAAGAAGCGAATCTGCTCCATAAATCGCTGCTGTACGCCACCGACCTGAATCCCGAAGTGCTGGAAACGGCGCGCCAGGGCATTTTTGCGCTCGGCTCCATGAAGCAGTACTCCGAAAACTACATTGCCTCCGGCGGTACCAGCGAGTTTTCCAGTTACTACACGGCCCAGTACAGCTATGTAAAATTTCGCGAAGAACTCGGTGAAAAAATGATTTTTTCCACCCACAACCTGGTCTCTGATCGGTCGTTCAACGAATTCGATCTTATCGTTTGCCGGAACGTCCTGATTTATTTCGACAAAGCCCTTCAGCAGCATGTATTTAACTTGTTCGACGAGAGTCTGGCCTCCCTGGGCTATCTGGCCCTGGGGTCGAAAGAAACACTTAAATTTTCAACGATTCAGCCTAATTATAAACAGGTAGCCAACGAAAAAATATGGCGAAAGATTACGTAAGCCGCCGTGTTCAGGTTGTCGTGATTGGCGGTTCGACGGGCAGTATCGAGGTCTTGCTTAAACTGCTGCCTGCCTTGCAGTCGCCCCTGCCAGTGGCGCTTATTGTGGTGGTGCACCGGAAAAACACGGCTGATTCTACCCTCGCTACGTTGCTGGCGACCAAAACAGCGATCCCCCTCAAAGAGGTAGACGACAAAGACCCCCTTACCCCAGGAACAATTTATCTAGCCCCGGCTGATTACCACCTGCTGATCGAACCAAACGGGTTGCTTACCCTGGACGACTCCGAGAAAATCCACTACAGTCGGCCCTCGATCGACGTAACCTTCGAGTCGGCGGCTGATGTGTACGGGCGCGGGCTGGTCGGCGTATTGCTGTCGGGAGCCAACGCCGATGGCGTCGGCGGACTCGACGCCATCAAGCGGGCGGGCGGGCTGATTATTGCCCAGAACCCCAGCACGGCCCTGGCTGAATTTATGCCCCAGCAGGCCATTCGGCAGCTCCCCATCGATTACGTATTCACGGTGGAGGAGCTGATCAGCTTCATGAATACGCTTACCTAAATTCCCTGCGATAGGCAGCCTGGACATGATGCAGCTACCATACGGGGCCGATGCCTCATCTTCGCCAGAATTCGCTTCGTGCAGGGGTAGTTTTCACCAATTACATGGTTTCATCGTTACAATTCTTCTTTTAACAATACACATGAGTTACACGCGTAAACCAACCACCAGATTTGCCCTCGGCCTGCTATCCGCCTTACTGATCGTCGGTATGCAGGCATTCGGCTTCGCGCCCAAACGCGAGTTTTATCAACTCAAAATTTACCACCTGAAAGACAACACCCAGAAAGACCGGCTGGAGACGTACCTCCGGCAGGCGTATCTGCCCGCTCTGCACCGCGCGGGCGTCAGTAAGGTTGGCGTGTTCCGGCCCGCCACCGAAGTCGCCGATTCGCTGGTGTACGTCCTGATCCCGTTCAAATCAGTGGATCAGTTCATGTCGCTTTCCGAAACCCTGATGAAGGACAAGCAATACGTAACGGCAGCTAAAGACTATATCGACGCCGAGTACAACAATCCGTTCTACAAACGATTCGACTCGGTGCTGATGGAAGCCTTTGCGGGGATGCCAGCATTACAGATGCCCACGCTCCAGGCTAAGCCAGCCGAACGCATCTACGAACTTCGTAACTACGAAGCGGCCACCGAGAAGTTGCACGAGAATAAAATCAGCCAGTTTAATAACGGCGAACTGGACATTTTCAAGCGCCTGGGTTTTAACACAATCTTCTGCGGGCAGGTAAAAGCGGGGGCCAAGCTACCCAGCCTGATGTACATGACCTCGTTCGAAAGCAAAGCAGCCCGCGATGAGCACTGGAAAACGTTCAGCGCTGACCCCGGCTGGAAAGAGTTCAACGCCCGGCCCGAATACGCACACAACTTCCTGCGCGCCGATATTTACCTGCTCCACCCAACCGATTACTCGGAGATTTAGTAATCGCGAAACCGATACGTTGTTCCACTTGCCCCGTTGCTATGATGATATAGCAACGGGGCAAGTGTGTTTAGAATGGAGACCGATACATATCGGCACAGCCTGGGTGCTACGTATTCGTTTTCATTAGAAAATCTATCCAGATTCCTTATCAGTACGAACCGCGAATAGAAACCAGCTACGCTCCGTCTGGATAACTAACAGCACCCGATACTCATGAAAAAGACAATAGCAACAAACTGGCTGGCTGGAACCAGTTTATTGGTTCTACTGGGACTTAGCCAAACCTCGATGCGGCTTCCGCTGACTCAATCTCCAACTACGCAAACCCCCAAGACTACTGGCTGGCGGCAGTTGTTTAACGGTAACGACTTGACCGGCTGGAAACACGTGGGCGACGGACGCATGTCGGTGGAGAAGGGATTGATTCGCGGTCACGATGGCATGGGCCTGCTGTACTGGTCGAAAGAAAAGTTCAGCAATTGCACCATACGGGTCGTGTACCGCATGCAAAAACAGAATAGCAACTCGGGCGTCTTTATTCGCATTCCGGTCGAGCCACGCGAAGCCTGGATGCCCGTTCATTACGGCTATGAGGTCCAAATTGACAACCACCCGGAAACCTCTAAAGAAGATGAGTACCACGTAACGGGAACACTCTATTCGCTGACCAAACCGCTGGCGAAGCCCGGCAAACCCGGCCCCGAATGGAACACAATGGAGATCACACTGGACGGCACCCGCACCCTGGTTTCGGTGAACGGGCAAAAAGTGACCGACTATCGGGAAGGGGCAGCAGTGCCAGCCCGCAAGTTTGATTTCGAGCCGTACCGGGGTCCAAGGCCCGTCGCCGGCTATATCGGCTTGCAGAATCATGGCCCCGACGATGTCGTTTATTTCAAAGAGGTATCAGTAAAGACGCTGTAGCTGACCGAATCAGACAAGCAAATCCGCCCGCACTGGATTACAGGTCGGGGTTATCATACAATCTGGTAACCATCGCCAGATGACGACCTTACCTTCATTGAGCACGTATAAAAGTGATGGAACGGGAACAAGTATTCGTAGCGATTCCTGTTACTTAGCAGCCTCATTAGCCCGGCCATTCTTGGGGGAAGTTGGTTAGCCATCGGCAGCCCAACTTCCCCCAAGGCGGGACAAAACTAGTTGGCTATGTTGATACTTATCATTCTTCTGGGCGTACTGGGTATAGGTCTGGTTTGTTTTGTGGCAGGTCAGATTTGGGAACATCATAACACCAAACGACTGCTTCAGGCCCCCAATCCATCGAGTCGACGGGTTCGAAGCCGCCGTCGTATCGAACGAGACCTGAACCAGCTCCATTCGCTGTATGAGCAGGGGTTGCTTTCGGAAGAAAAATACCTGTATCTGGCCGATCAGCTAATCGATCAGTTAGCTTTCCTGTTAGACCCTGAACCCGCATCGGTTCATTAAAAAGCCGCGGTCATCCAGGCGTAAACCCTTCGGGTCACTTCGTAATGTGGCCTTCTTTCCAGTAAATTTCGCTATGCCCATCGGCGAAGTTACGGGTCGTAATCAGCACCGGGGTCGTATCATTCTTCAGGAAAAGCGAGCTATAATACGCCCCTTCGTTCGTCGGTAGGTTCGGCCAGGGGAATGAGCTGTTCGTAAAGTTTTTGGCGACGCTGTTCCCGACCAATACCAGCATCGTGTTCTTACGCCAGTCGCTGCTGATTGAACGTCCGCCCGCATCCTGCGTCGACAGGAGGGTTTGCCCGCCCGATAACTGAACAATGTAGGGAGCGCCCCCCCAGATCCGCTCGGCCGTAGCCAGCCAGCGACGCTGGTTAGTGGGTGTACCCAACCCGGCGTATTGCCACTTTGCCGACAGCGAGGACCACAGAATCCAGGGCGACTGCGTATTGTTGACCGACTCAATCGGAAACACAATGCCTTTGTTATCCTTCAGGACCAGCGGTACAGCCATGCCATCGCGCATACGGTCGGTATACGCTACGTGCGCGGGCTGCGACCAGGTAAGGCCGTTGTCGGTAGAGTGAACCATCAGAATCTCCTGTTGCGGACTGGCACTCGGCCACCAGGCCGCTTCACTGGAGTAAAACAGCTCAATATCGCCGTCGGGCAGTTGGATCATGCCCGGCTCCCACGAACGACCGGTGGCCACGATACGCGGAGCGCCGAACGTCCAGCCTCGGTCTTTGCTGATGCGTATCTGGATATTGCCGTGTGCATTATCGTCGGGATTACCCCGGCCCGTGTAGGCCAGCATGACGTCGCCGTTCTGCATAACCAGGATCTCAGGGTTGGCAAAACCGTAATAGTTAGGGTCATTATCGGCCATGACGATCTCGGCCGCCGACCAGGTGTTTCCGCCGTCTACGCTACGGCGGATGGCAATATTATCCCAGTAATTCTGGGCATCGCCACAGTGATACGTAAGCAGCAACGTATCGCCCTTTACGCGATGCACACGTCCGTACTCAGCAAAATAAACATCGTGCGAAAGTTTCCTGGCAGTATTATCCCACGCAATGGTAAGGGCAGGCTGGGCGTTGTCGGCCGGTGGCTGATCGTTGGGAGCCACCGTTGATGTCGGCGGGTTAACCGGGGTGGGTGTTACGCCCGGCTCATTCTTGCACGACACGAAGCCGATCAGGCCAGTCAATACGACCAGACTACTTTGTTTCAGGCGATCTATAAATAAACTATTCATCAATGAAGTGTGCTTACGAAAAAGGTGAACTACGTCAGCTGTCATGTTCGGCAGCTGGCATTTTCAGTCAACCGATTCAGAATAAACTCGTTATAAAGAGAACGAAAAATAAGCCTGAATCGAGCCCGTACCGGGCTAATTAAGCAAAAGCGCCGACCCGATGTTTACGGAATTCGACGCTTTCTTACCCTTGTTACGTTCTAATAGCTTGGATTCTGCCCTAGATTTGGGTTCAGGTCACGGTCCTGCTGAGGAATGGGCAGCAACTCACTCCGCCCCCGCACAAACGTCGAGAAAGCCGGGTCACGATTGGCCAGTTGCGGACCCAGATCACCCCAGCGGGCCAGGTCGTTCCAGCGCCAGCCTTCGCCCGACAGCTCGGTTACGCGTTCGTGCTTGAGCTGGTTGAGAAACTGAGCCTGCGTCAGGCCGGGTTTTGCCGTTGACAAAGGAGCCAGCCCAGCCCGCTGTCGTACCTGATCCACAAACGGATAGGCTTGTGTCGTTCGGCCTACCGCGTTCAGCGCTTCGGCGTACATCAGCAGAACGTCCGAATAGCGGATGTAGCGCCAGTTATTGGGAGAGCGGTAGCCTTCTTCATTTTTCCAGTGGTCGTTCTGGAACTTCCGGAACCACACCCGCTTGTTGTCGGCACCGTAGCGTTGCAGAAAGGTCTGGCCGTAAATCGGCGTAAAGGCCGGCCCACGCACATCCGTTGAATCGAACAAAAAAGATGCTTCCAGTCGGGGATCGCGCGTACCGGCCGTTGTCGGCTCGTTGAACTCGTACACGGGCCAACGGTTTGCTTCGCCATCGGACCAGCCAATGCCGGGAGGGCCGAAGAACTGAGCAATGGATGTACCATAGTTCTGATTGGGCGTTTCGGTATCGTCGTCGGTATATTCAGCCGGGTTGATCTGAAACTGCCACTCGAATACCGACTCGCGGTTATTTTCCGTCGTAATTAAAAAGTTTTCGCGGTAGTTCGGCACCAGCGCATAGACACTACGTCCCTCGCCTTCGGCCAGCCACTGCAACGGCGTCAGCGCTTCGGTGTATTTTCGTTGCTGTAGCTGCGCTCTGGCCAGCAAGGCATAAGCTGCTCCTTTGGTAGCCCGGCCCAGGTCAGCTCCGGTATACGTAGTAGGCAAAGCAGCCGCAGCTTCGGTGAGGTCCCGCTCAATTTGGGCCCAAACCTGCGCAATGGTGGCCGATCCGGGTTTATCGCCCAACGAGGCTGTTTCCAGAATCAGCGGTACGTTGCCAAACAGAGTCACCAGATGAAAATAATACATGGCCCGCAGAAACTTGGCTTCGCCGACGTACCGCGCCTTCAGGGCTTCGTCCATCTGAATCCCGGGCACATTGTTAACAACCTGATTTGCCCGGTTGACGCCGATGTAATTGTCGTTCCAGACCGCGTAGGCGTTACCGTAATTATAGTCCGTAATCAGGAACTGGTCCATGTTGTTGACAATATCCGTTGCCGGGCTCTGGCTACGTCCCTCGTCAGACCGGATGATATAATAAAACGGCATCCACCGCGAGATACCGCCCCGGTGCGTGGTGCTGTACACCGAATTAATACCCGCCAGGGCGTCGGCCGCCGTTCGCCAGTAGACCTGAGCAGTTACCTGGTTTGGGTTAACGATATTTAGGTTTCGATCGCAGCCAGCCAGCGTTATAGCCCCGGCCAGCAACAGCAGCATACATGTATTTTTCATAAGGCTTTGTCAGTACAGTTTATGTGCAGTCATGGCCTGTCAGTCGTGATCAAAATGTCGCCAGTTTTACCCGGCGACGGGTAGGCCCTGACAGGACGGACGCACAAGGATTGCTTAGAAATCACAGTTTAAACCGAGCGAAATAACGCGGGGTGAAGGCCAATGGCCGTTGTCTACGCCCCGCTCCTGAATATTGGCCCCCGTTACGTCGGGATCAAGTCCCGTGTATTTTGTGATGGTAAACAGCGTCTGTCCACTGACGTACACACGGGCACCACGTATTTTGAGCCGGTTTGCAAACGCTTTCGGTAGTGAGTAGCCGATTTCAACGTTACGCAGCCGCACATACGACGCATTCTCGAGCCAGCGATCCGTATACGGCAGGTTATTCGAGATAATCCCCTGATCCCCCGCTTCCAGACCCAGGCGGGGGTCGCTGGCGCCGGTATTGGTCGGCGACCACGGATTAACGTCACTTCGGAAATTGGTCAGCTGGTAACTATCCAGAATGCGCCGAACATCGTTGTATACGGTATAGCCAAATACGCCCAAAAACTGTACGTTCAGCGAGAACTGCTTGTACGATGCGTTGAACTGAGCACCCGTCTGCAACTTCGGCCAGGGCGACGTAACAAACTGCCGGTCGTTGACGTCAATTCGGCCGTCGTTGTTCGCATCGATATAGCGGATATCGCCGGGCTTTGCAAACGGCTGAACAAGCGAGCCATCGGGCCCCCGGTAGTTGTTGATCTCTTCCTGGCTCTGGAACAAGCCATTGGTTTTCAACACAAACCACTGCCCCACCGGATTGCCTACCTGCGAGCGGGTATTGCCGCTGACGATGTAGTTGATGTCCTGGCCCTGGTTCCCAACGTTTTCGACCCGGTTCCTGATCGTGGTGAAGTTCCCCGAGACGTCCCACTTGAACTCTTTCCGGTTATCGCTGCGGTACGTCGCCGAAAACTCAATACCCCGGTTGCGGATGGAGGCCGTATTGACGTAGGGATTGCCGCGCAGGTTACCCAGATAACCCGGCACGGTCAGATTCAGAATGGCATTCGACGAAAGCGAGTTATACACATTGATGTCGGCAAAAATACGGTTGTTCAGAAAGCTGGCCGTCACGCCGATGTTCTGCTGAATCCGCTCTTCCCACCGGAGATCGGGGTTGGCTAACTGCGCCTGATACGCCCCTACATTGGCGGTTTGGTCCGGTCCGAAAATGGCGCGTGGGTTGCTGTTGATGAAGGCGGTATAGGGAAACGAACCCAACGTCGGCACCACAATACCCAGCTTGCCGTACGATGCGTTCAGCTTCAGCTCCGATATCCAGCCGACATCAAAGAATTTCTCCTGACTGATGCGCCAGGCAGCCGCGACGGATGGAAAAAAGCCGGTTCGGTTGTTGGGTCCAAAGCGCGAGTCCTGGTCAACACGGCCCGTCAGCGTCAACAGGTAGCGATCGTTATACGTATAATTTATCCGGCCGAGATACCCCAGAATCCGGTAATACTCAGGCGTTCCACCCGCTGAGTTAGAAACCCCGGTTGCTGCGCCGATGGTCGTAAAATACTGCCCACCTGCGTAACCCAGGTCCGTGCGGGAGCCGGTCGTTACGTCGCGCCGGGATGTCTGCTGGCTGACGCCGACTACACCGTTGATGTTATGCTGACCGAAGGTCCGGTTGAAGTTCAGCGTGTGTTCAAACAGCAGACTGGTATAGCGCGACCGGTCTTCGCTTACCGAACTGGGGACAACGGCGGCATTGTATTGATACACACCAATCAGGCGCAGATTCTGGGTATAGTCGAAGCTCGCGTCCAACCCCGCGTTGAAGCGGTACGACAGCCAGTCGGCAAATTTGAATTCGATGAAGCCATTGCCGACCAGCCGAGCGAAGTTACTCCGGTTACTGGCCAGATTTCGCGCGGCCACGGGGTTAAAGGCATAGCTCGGTGCGTTCGGATACGAGCCGATTCCGTACCCTTCGGGGTTCGTTGGGCTGACGAAGCTGGGGTCCTGCACCGGAATAACGGGCAGGTTGTAGGCCATGTCATAAATGGGGTTTGTCCCTACCGGCTGGTTGTTTACGTTCGAACTCGTCAGCACCAGGTTTTCGCCGACCGTAAAGCGCCCCAATTCGCTCCGGGTGTTGATGCGCAGGCTGGCCCGGTTGAAATCGCTGCCGATGACGTAGCCGGTATTGTTGAAATAGCTGCCCGAAATCAGGTACTGCCCGGTTTTGGTTCCGCCCGACAGGCTCAGATTATAATCCTGCAAACTACCGGTTCTGAGCACCTGGTCCTGCCAGTCAGTGTTGATGTTCGGGTTGAACGTAGCCTGAGCTACGCTGGGTGGTACGGGCTGGCCTGCGTTCTGGTACTGCTGCCGTTGCAGAGCCGCAAAGCCCGCGGCCTCCATCACGTCCCAGCGCCGGTAAGCCTGCTGAACCCCAAACTTCCCCGAAAACGATACCCGCGCCGGGCCTTCCTTGCCTTGTTTGGTGGTGATGATCACAACGCCATTGGCCGCCCGGGAGCCGTAAATGGCGGCAGCGGATGCATCTTTCAGAATCTGAATGGATTCAACATCGTCCGTATTAATGGTCGGGTTGGCATCGGCAATCATGCCGTCAATTACGTACAGCGGCTCGGTGTTGAGGAAGCTGGCAACCCCCCGAATCTGGATGGACGCCTGCTGCCCCGGCACACCCGTGTTCCGAACCGTCACCCCCGGCGACAGCCCCTGAATGGATTCGGGCAGCGACTGCGCCGTTACGCGGTTGGCCTGCGCCGGATTTATTACGTCGTTGGCCCCTGTTACGTCCCGCTTCCGCACTGTCTGGTACCCGATCACCACCACTTCGTTCAACTCCGTGGCGGCAGGCACCAGCGATACGTCGATCGTGCTGCGGTTGTTGATGACAACGTCCTGGGACGTATAGCCGATGAAGGAAAACGTTAACGTGCCGGTGCTGGCCGGTACAGATAGCATGTATACGCCATCGGCATTGGTGGTGGTACCGGTGCTTGTTCCTTTCAGCACGATGGTTACGCCCGGCAATGGATTGCTTTTCTCATCAACAACCCGGCCAGTGATCGCTGCGGATTGGGCCTGAGCAGCCGGTGAATGGAACCCGTAAAGTGTAATCAATGCGATGGCCGTTACCAGAAGCCGCCAGGCAGACCAACGTACCTGATGGTGAGTCGGGAACAATAAACTGTTTTTCATACATGAGAATGATTGATGAAAAGTCGCTATCTTATCTGCCAGTCGCCTGTTCAATATGTTGCCGGAAAAGCCTGCATATTGAAATACTCCAACCGGACAAAGCGATAGTTCCATTGGTAACTATTCTGTAAGCCGCTTAGTCTATCGGTTTAAGAAATAAATAAGGAAATGGTTTTATTTCGATCAATAAGGACTGTTTAAGCCGGATGGTGACTTATTTTTGGGCTTTCGTTGGCAGGCCCATCCGAGCAGCCACCCTGATCAGTAAGGGGGTCGTTGCCGGGTGGTCTTAAAACAACTTCTTTCAACAGCGGGCTTCCGGTTAACAGATCAAAATGCGAGTCGACCGGTTTGTGTTACCAAGTGGTGACACAAGAGGCTCACTAAACCAATGATGTTATGAACGAGAGCCTTTTCGGCGCACCAGCCATCCGCTGGGAACAACTTGAACTCGTCGAGAAAACGGCACCCAACTTAATCTTGTGGGCCGTCCCCCTCATGATCCTGTTCACAGCCCTTGAAATGGCCTGTGCGTATTTTCAGGAAAGACCTATTTACGAGAAACACGAAACTATTGGCTCCGTTTTAGTCGGCCTCGGTTCGCTGGTACTAGGGGCAGGTTTGAAGCTTGGACTCCTCTACGGAGTGGTTTGGCTCTACAACCAGCTTCCCTGGCGGATGGCGCTGCAATGGTGGACGGTGATTCCCTGCTACCTGATTTTTGATTTCTTTAGTTACTGGGCGCACCGGATTTCGCACGAACAACGCTTCTGGTGGGCTACTCACGTCGTTCACCATTCAGGGGAGCATTATAACCTGGCGGTTTCATTCCGGCTCAGCTGGCTGCAGAACCTGAAGATCATCTTCTTTGTACCTGTCGCCCTGATTGGTTTTCATCCGGTTATCTTCTTTACGACCAACCAGATTGCCGTTCTGTTTCAGTTCTGGGTACACACAGAGTACATTGGCAAGCTCCCCAGATGGATCGAGTATCTGGTGGCTACGCCCTCAAACCACCGGGTTCATCACGGTTCGCAGGAGAAGTACATCGACAAAAACTACGGCGCTACGTTCATCTTCTGGGACCGGCTATTCGGTACATACCAACCCGAAGAAGAGCGTCCGATCTATGGCATCACTACAAACATCGGTCAGAAAGCCAATCCATTCCATATTAATTTCCACGAGTTTGCCGATCTGATTCGGGATGTCAAGGGGGCTCGGGGACTTCGTCAAAAGCTATTCTATATATTCGGAAGTCCGATAGAGATCGCCCGGCTCAAACAGCAGAGAACAACGGCCGAAGCGGAAACCGACCTGGTTCGAGAAAGCTAGACAAACAGATAAGTATCGACCTGTTGGTTGCTGCTTTATAAGGGCAGATAATGCCGTTTTCTATGCGATTCGTCTTGCTTTTACCTCTGGTGACGCTGGTTCTCCTGGAGCAGCCTATTACGTCCAACGTTTATGTCTGGAAAAAGTCTCCAGTGGCCAAAAAGGCAACGTCTGAACAGCGGGCCATTCTGGAGGGAAGCACCGTCGATTTTCGGCATATCGAGATTCACGCGACGACGCTGCCAGCCCACCAGGCTCCCCATCCGGGCCACAAGCACGACGACGAAGAATTGATCATCGTTAAAGAAGGCGAACTGACGGTAACGATTGAAGGCAAAACGAAAACCTTGGGCATAGGGAGCGTCGCGCTGATGATGCCCGGCGATGAACACGCGTTCGAGAACAAAGGCACTTCGCCCGCTACGTACTACGTCATGCGGTACGCGTCGAAAGCACCTGCTGACCTGAAACGGGGCCGTGAAGCGGGCGGGTCATTCTGGATCGACTGGAAAGAGGTGGCTTTTCAGCCCCACGACAAAGGTGGCATCCGGCGCATGTTTGACCGGGCCACGGCCATGACCCGCCGGTTCGAGATGCACGTAACGACGCTGAATCAGGGATTGTGGAGTCACCCGCCCCATACGCATCGGGCCGCCGAAATTCTGTTGATGGTCAACAATTCAGCGCAGGAAAGCATTGACGGCCGTATGCACACGGCCACGGTCGGCGATTTGATTTTTCTCGAATCGAACGTACCACACGCTATTCAGAACACCAGCCAAGGCAGTTGCACGTACTACGCGTTTCAATTCGAATAGCTGGTCATAAGCAGGCGGCTCGCACCGAGTCAGCCTGAACCAGACGTTCTATAGCTGTTGACAGAGCTGGTTGTAGGCCGTTACCATCTCGCCAAAAAATTGCCAGTCGCGACGCCGGGCAACCGGGTACTTCCGGATAAACTCCGGACAGTCGCCGAAGAGTGTTTCGTGAACCGCTTCCATTTCGCCACGCTTCGCAATCATCAACTCGGTCTTGTTCTTAACCACAACGTAGCTCAGTTCCTGGGTGGTACCGATTGTGAAGTTACCGAACGAATATTCGACGGTTTTCTTCCAGCCCGACACATCGAAATAGAGAACGATGCTGCCTCCGTATGGTACTAGCCGCTCCAGCAGCATAGGCTTACCACCCCGGCGCGGATTGGGCACTCGCTCAAAAACAATCATCTCCCGCTCACGCGGAATACTACCCGTCGAATACGCGAAGTCAGGAATCCGTTGGGCCATCATCCGCAGTTCGTCGCCTTTCAGCTTTATCTTCTTGTCGTCAGCGATTCGGATGACGACACTCGCCGGAGAATCGTTGATGAATGACCCTACCCGAACCTGCCCATCGATGGTGTCGTTCTGCATGGTCACTACGTATCCGTCTGTCCACATGGTAATGGCTCCCAATGGACTGTACTGACCGAAACAAATTACGCTACTGAATAAGGCGATACCGAGAAGAAGGGCTTTCATGACTATGACGCACGAATGATTGATGCGGTAAAGCTAGCCAGTACCCAACTCGGTTCAGACCGGGTTAGGAATGAACTGGTGAAAACGTAGCATGAAGTGCAGCATCGTCCGTTACCCGTACCCCTTATGGTTTAACGTGGCGCATTTCCAAGCCTACCGACGTGCGGGGTTTGAAGCCGGTCCAGGGGCCTTCCGCATCGGTTTCTTTCAGCTCAAAATAGTTTCCGTAGTCGAGTCCTTTCAGGTGAATACCCAAAAATGCAGTCACAAAATGCTGGTTGATGTTGTTGATCCGGCGCTCGTTCCAGGCCGGTTTGGCGTACCGCATATATTCGTTCAAGGGCGTTCCCGGTTTTAGCGACTCGGCGGGTGGCGGATTTGGGGCTGTGTTATGCCGGGCGTTGACGTAGGTAAGCAGGTATCGGTCGGCGTTAACGGCTCCGTCATAGATCGCCTTTATGCCTTTTTCGTAGCCTGATATATCGTCTTTACTACCCGCCACGAACAAGGTCGGCCGGGTAAGTCCAGCCAGTCCGCTGGCATCCCACATGCCACGTTCCATACCCCAGGGCGCGAAGGCAATCACCGCCTTAATGCGTGGGTCCTGCGACGATTTGTATTCCGATGCAGCCGTCGAGCGAACTTTCAGTGCAGTGCTGCCTCCTGCCATTCGGCCGAAAAGCTTCACCGCCTGCTCACTATAACCTGCTCCTGTAGCGTTGAGAACGCCGTAGCCACCCATCGAGTAACCAATCAGCGCCGTTTTGTCGGTATCTAGTAAACCCGCTAAAAACGATTTACTATCTTTTTTGCTTAATCGCGCCATCTCGTTCAATACAAACAGATCATCCAGCCCCCGGTTCAGTAAGGTGCTTGGGAAAGCGGCTGCATCGCGGTAGGTTGATTCAGTATGGTCGATAGAAACCACTACGTATCCTTTCGAAGCCAGATTTTCGGTCAGATAAGTAAACATCAGCCGTGAGCCGGGGTATCCATGCGATACAATGACCAGGGGGTAGGCCTCCTTGCCCGATTCTGGCTCGGCATCGCGCAGGGCCCTACCCGCAAACGTGTACGGGATTAGTGGCCGCCTGGGATCACTGGCAACGCCCATTACGTCGTCGTATTGAACAAGCTCAGCCTTTCCGGCCGGAATACGGGCTGGATACCAGACTTCAACGGTCAGCGGCCGGTCATAAAGCGGTTCTTTGCCATCCTTGGCGTGCAGCACATCGACCTGCCCCGGATGAACCAGTTTCAGCGTGCGTACGCCTACCTTACTACTCCCCCGCGCAGCCAGTTCCGGGGCATCGGGCAAGGCATCACCGAACAAAAACGACTCTTGAGCCTCGGCCAGCAAAGCAGGGTTTATCAATAAGGAAACCAGCAGAAAGCGAACCAAACGTACGGGTAGATGCATGGGTTAGGGCGCAAACGGATCTAATGCGGGGCTAATAACGGAGGTCATGCTGGCATTTGCAATCCTGACGTATCAAGTTAATGTGATCCGAGCGTCCCGAGTTCAAGCTGCAAAATTGTCAAAACCTGCGCTTGGGATTGAGTAAAACCGAGCGCGGTCTGCTTTTCTCTCATAGAATACTCTCAACAGCCTGATGCGATCAACCAGTACGTTCTCTAATTTCTTTCAATTCCTTTCTTCACTTTTCGCCGGTCTTCTGCTTACGGTTTTTCTTGTTTCTGGTACGTCTGTACAGGCGCAGGATGGCGGCAAGCTCAAACTACGCGGTAAAGTGCTGGACGCTCAAACCAATACGCCCCTGGTGTACGCCAACGTCCGTCTGTTCAGGCAAGCCGACAGTTCGTTTGTGACGGGAGCGATCACCAATGAGACCGGTGAATTTGCCCTTGATGCTATGTCCGGCAATTACTACGCGCTGCTGGAATTTATTGGCTACAAATCGCACCGGACGGCCGCAATCCGGCTGGCAGGTGAGAACGTTCCGCACGATCTGGGCAGCTTCAAACTGGCCGCGTCGACCAATACCCTCAGCGAAGTAGTTGTCCAGGCCGAAAAGAGTACAATGGAGCTGGCGCTGGATAAGAAGATTTTCAACGTAGGTAAAGACCTGGCCAACAAAGGCGGGACGGCCGTCGATATTCTGCAGAATGTACCGTCAGTAGCTGTCGATGGCGAAGGGAATGTCAGTCTGCGGGGGAGCGGCAGCGTCCGGATTCTAATCGACGGCAAACCGTCGGGACTCGTCAGCCTTAAGGGGTCAAGCGGTTTGCAGCAGTTGCAGGGCAGCAGCATCGAACGGATTGAAGTCATCACCAACCCATCGGCGCGCTACGAAGCCGAAGGGATGGGCGGCATCATTAACATCGTGCTGAAAAAAGAGCGGAAAGAAGGCTTCAACGGCTCGTTCGACGTAATAACGGGTTACCCAAGTAATTTCGGTGCGGCCGCCAACGTCAATTACCGCCGGAAAAATCTCAACTTCTTTGTCAACTATACGGCTTCATTCCGTAATACGCCCGGTCGCAGCACTCAGTACCAGGAGCTGTACCGGAATGATTCGACGTTTATTACGCGTCAGACGTCTACCAACAACCTGAAGGGGCTGAACAACAGCGCCCGGGCAGGACTCGACTATTTCTTCAACGACAAAAACATCCTGACGGCTGCCTATACCTGGCGAATCAGCAAAGGCAAACGGTTCGCTGACATTCAATACCTCGATTACCAATCGACCGTAAACAACCTGCGTAGCATCACCAACCGTACGCAGGACGAAACCGAAACCGAGCCGAATTCGGAATATGCCTTGACGTACAAGCGAACCTTCGCCCGGGAAGGCCACGAACTGACCGCCGATGTGCGCTACCTGGACAACTGGGAAAGCTCCGATCAGTTCTTCAATCAGCAGACTTTCCTGCCCGATGGACCTACCACTCCCATCTCCCGGCTTTTGCAGCGTTCGCTCAATGACGAAACCGAGAAGCAGTTTCTGGTGCAAATCGACTACGTAAAGCCGTTCGCAAAGGACGGTAAATTCGAGGCTGGCCTTCGCAGCAGTTCGCGGGATATGACCAACGACTATTCGGTGACGGAACAGGGGGCAAATGGTGGCTGGCGTCCGCTCGATGGCCTGACCAACAACTTCCTGTACCAAGAGCGTATTCATGCGGTCTATGCGATTCTGGGCAATAAAATGCGCAAATTCTCGTATCAGGCCGGTTTGCGGGGCGAATGGACAGGCGTAACCACGACACTCAAACAAACCAACAACGTCAACCCACGCCAGTACGCCAATCTGTTTCCGAGCGTACATGCTACGTATGATTTACCTCGTCAGCATGCCATTCAGGTCAGTTTTAGCCGCCGGGTGCGCCGTCCGCAGTATAACGATTTGAGCCCGTTCATGACGTTCAGCGACAGCCGCAACTTCTTCAGCGGAAACCCGGACCTGAACCCTGAGTTCACAAATTCGTTCGACCTTGGGCACGTTAAGTACGTTGGCAAGGGCTCGATTAGCTCATCCCTCTATTACCGCCACACAACCGGCAAGATCATCAGGATCCGGCGCGTCGATGCATCCGGCAACTCCAACACCCGCCCCGAAAACCTGGCCATCGAAAACTCATACGGAGCTGAGTTCACGAGCTCATACGCGCTCTATCCCTGGTGGAAGGTAGACGGCAGCGTTAATTTCTTCCGGGCTATCACCAATGGCAGTAACCTCGATGCCAGCTACCAGAGTGATACGTATAGCTGGTTCGTGCGAACCAATTCGCGCTTTACCCTTTGGAAAACGACTGACCTTCAGATGCGGGCCAATTACGAAGCTCCGCAGCAGACCCCGCAGGGACGGCGCAAAGCCATTGCTACGCTGGATTTAGCCATCAGCCGCGACATCCTCAACAAGAATGGAACACTGACCTTGAATGTGCTGGACGTATTCAACTCACGCCGGTACCGATCGATCACCGAAGGCACGAACTTTTACACCGAAAACAGCTCTCAGGGCCGATTGCGGCAGATCAACCTGACATTTAATTATCGGCTCCGGCAAGCCAAGAAAAAGATGAAAGATGCGAGCGAAGGAGAGTTTTAACGTGTATTTACAGAGCCGGTTTAAGGCAGTACAGGCTTTTATTTCAACCCACTCATCGGCCAAATCCGCTTGTTCATCCGGATCAATCTCTACTTGGGCATATTACATTAACCGTCGCGACTTACAGTCAGTAACTTGGGCATAAATCAGAATATGCCTTTGCATGAAACAACTCTTTGTTTTGTCATGTCTGCTGCTCAGCTCGCCTGCCGCGAATGCACAGGTGGACACCATCAACACCACTAGCCACAAACTGAACCTGTCGGCCTTCAAAGAAGGGAAACAGACCTATGCCGTTTTCTTTGAAGATAGCACCGGCAAGCGGTTAGGTTCAGCCGATCTCTGGGATCGCTCAATCCGCTTTTCGACTAATGCCGCAGGCCAGAAACTGTATCAGTTCAGTTTGGATTGGTACCGGAAAGACACCCTGATTGCGCAGGTAACGGCAACGGGCCAGGCCGCTAATCTGGCTCCGCTTACGCATACCGGAAACTATTTCAAGCGCGGGGAACGCAACTTTGTCTTCAACGGCGCAACGGTTACTGTTCCTGCTGCCAGCAGACGTACCGCGAAAGACAGTACGTTCAACGTTGTCATGAAACCTACGGCTTTTGAGTTTCCGATGGATTTAGAAATTCTTCCGCTGTTGCCGTTCAAGAAGGTTGGTCAACAGTTCGCCGTTGCGTTTTATGAGCCGGGAAGTCCCTCGTCGAATTATTACAGACTAACCGTAGAAGGCAAGGAGAACTTGCTTATCAGCGGAAACACGAAAATCAGTTGCTGGCTTCTGAAAATTGATTACGGGCAGCAGTCCCACGCTACGTTCTGGATTGCCGATCAGGCGAGAGAGGTGCTCAAGATGCGCGAGTACTTCAGGGGCCGGTACCGGTATAAGGTGAAGCTGTATTGACTGCCTTCTCGCGTTGCGGCTTCCAGTTGAACAAGCAATGACTTTGTCATGCCGATCGTGGCGAGGAATCTTCTCGATTAAGAAACATCCAGCTACAGAAGATTCCTCCCTACGGTCTGAATGACAAAATTGATTCCAGCGAGTTATTGAATTAAAAACTACTCTCCGTTTACCAACTTCAACAGATCGCGGTAGATGATGTTGTTCTTCCAGAATAACTGCGTCACCATGCCGATGTGTTTTTTGCCGGGGATGACTTTGTACTCATGGGGAACCCCTAGTTGCTGTAACCTCTGGCGGAAACGCTGGCTACTGCTGGCAATACTCGGATACGTCCGCTCGCCCACAAACAGCAGCATCGGCGGGCTACCCGACCGGACATGGTACAAAGCCGACATGGCCCGCCAAACAGTCGGCTCTTTGCCAAACGGCACTAGATACTGCTCATCGTTGGGGTACTCCATTTTCTTCAGGTAATCAAACATGTCCAGACCAGCCGGATCATCGAGTATGGCCCCTTTTATGGGGTTCTGACTAAGGCCGTATTGAGCAAACAATTGATCCTCGACAGCCAGCCTGGCGGCTAAACCAGCACCTGCCGAATGGCCCATCACAAACATGCGATTTGGGTCACCGCCATATTCAGCAATGTGTTTTGTCACCCAGGCCACCGCGCGGGCGCAATCGGTCAGCATGGCTGGTACCTGCACACCAGGCGCCAGTCGATAGTTGATAACAACCGCGACGATGCCCTGTTTGGCCAGTCTCCGTCCAATAAAGCTGTATATATTTTTGTTACCGCTATCCCAATTGCCCCCGTGAATGAACAGGACGACGGGCAGTGCCCTAGCGGTTCGCGCTTTGGGTTCGTATACATCCAGTACGTGCCGATCCGGGTTGAAATCAGGCTGATCAGCCGCTACGTATGCAAGGTCTTTCAGGCGTCGGCTTGGGTGAGCGACGGCATATTCATTAATGAATAAGAGCAATATCGCCAGCGCAAGCACAACGGCTGGAATCTGCCATAACAATCGAAGTAGGAGCATACAATCAGTTGACTAACGTAGTACCTTTTGAATTGGTTAGCTACTTGTAGTAAACACCTACGTACCGAAGATCATTCTGGTTCTTTCTTATTCAACAGGTGATATGTATAAACTAGCCTTGCTGTTCGTGAGGCTCAGCAGACTCGTTTGAGTTGGCCGTTTGGCGGGGAGATTGCGCCGAGACTATTGGCTCAGTTTGCGGAGTTGTCAGTGTGTCCAGCACTGTTTCATCCCACATGGTATCGCCACACTCTTCACGTACAAAAGGGAGTTCGTCATCAGATTCGTTAGGGTTCATAACCTTAATTGCAGTAAAGATTGATTATTAACTATACTTTATTGAGGCATAGCCTGACTACTTACCAGTCAAGAGTCGGTTGCTATCCTAAAGCAGGAGCAGCCGGAAAATCAACCGGAATATCCGTAAGCGCGTACACGTAATTCGTAAATATACGTACCGTTACTAAACCCACCAGTTCCATCAACGCCCCTTCGTTGTAGCCAACCGCAAAGAACTGTTCAACCAGCGTCGGATCGGCATGGCCCTGATTCTGGGCGATAGACTGCGCTACCTGCACAATGGCCTGCAGTTTAGGATCGGCTACATCAGCCTTACGGATTGTCAGTGTATCGTCCAGATTAAATCCACGAGCTTTGGCCGCCATAGTATGTGCGGCCAGGCAGTAGTTACAGCCATTAACCTGCGAAACGACCAAAGCAATAGCCTCACGCTCTTTACCCGTAAACAGGCCGTGATTAAGCTGATCCTCAAATTGCAGAAAAGCATGAAGAGCGGTTGCCGAATGCCCCATTGTGGCGTATAAATTGGGGACTTTACCTAATCGTTTTTGTAGTTGATCGAACAAGGGTTGTGCGGCCTCGCTTACCTGCTCCCTGGTGGGTACCTGAATACTTTTCATACTTCTGTTACTAATTAATAGTGCCGTAAAGCTACTAGCCCGCCTGTCACCAACAGCGGACAAATCAGTCTATTCATGGCATTGATTTTCCGCGGATCGGCTGATATTTAGGCTCAGCAAACCTTTGCTTCCCGCGAAGCGTTATCTTGCAGCCATCCGCTACGTTGCCCGATTGATACGTTACCCATGAAAGAAAAGGCGTTACCAGTCCTTCATATCGATGATTTTGAGCAAGCCCCGAAGCACTACCCCGACGTGTATGTTCAGTTGTTCCGGGAGCACGTAGCGCAGTATCAGTTTATCCAGACGCCCCATCGCCACGACTTTTACCTGCTGGCCATATTCACCAGCGGGCAGGGCACGCACACGGTCGATTTTGTGGACTATCCCATTCAGCCGGGGAGCGTCTTTTTTATGTCACCCGCTCAGGTGCATACCTGGACGTATTCGGACGACGCGGATGGGTATCTGATTTTCTTTAATCCGGCCTTTTATCTGGTCGATTTCCCCGCTCGGAAGCTTGGTGACTTTCCGCTTTTTCATTCGATCAGCACCCCGCCCGTCGAGTACCTGCCCCCCTCAGAAGCCGCCGGTATCGAAGAACTATTTGTCAGATTCTACCAGGAGTCGATCGGCGACGGGTACCGCCGGGAAGATATTATCCGGTCTTATCTGAACATTCTTCTGGTGAAACTAAGCGGATTTCGGCTGGCCAGTTACCCCGCTTCCCGTTCGGCTCATGCGCAAAGTCAGATCCGGCAACTAGAGCTGCTGGTGGAGAAACACTACGTAGCGCACAAGACCGTGCGGGACTATGCCGACATGATGTCGCTATCCGAAAAGCAGTTGTATACGATCTGCCAGACGGCCGTGGGCAAACCGCTGCAAAAAATTATTCAGGAACGGCTGATTCTGGAAGCTAAGCGCCTGCTGGTTCACACAGACTTGTCGGTCGCTCAGGTAGCCGACCGGCTCAATTTCGGGGATCACTCCTACTTTAACCGGTTCTTTCGCAAAGAAGCCGACGTAACCCCTGAGCAGTTTCGTCGCACCTATCGGTAAGCGCGACGAAACCGGCAGTGTAGGTTAGTTCGTCTTGCTTAAATCGCCTTTGCTGATTTTACCAGCTGCACATCCGGCTTAACGAAAATGGTCAGCCAGGTGCGACGGGCCATCCGGAAAAAGAACGGCGTCAGCAGGAAGAGCGTTGGTATCAGCCCCATCAGGTAGTAATCCAGGTCGATGTTGAGCCACACAACGACGACAAAAAAGGTCGCTAAGGTCCAGATGGTAAAGAAGGCGTAACTGACAAACATCGACGCCCAGTAAAAGCCGGGTTCGGGCATGAAGTTGAGATCACAGTGCGAGCAGCGCTCGTGCATATCATCGAAGTGTCGGCTAAAGGCGCTGTTTTTCACGAAGAAATCGCCTTGATGACAACGAGGACATTTATTGTAAATAACGCTATATAATCGACTGTTCGTTTCCATTACAATGAATCGGTTTAGACGGCAGGCACCTGGTTTGAAGATGTGCTGAGCGACTGACTTTTGCTGAACAAAGATACGTTAGCCGACTCCCTAAGGTGCGGACAAATTCGCCTATTTATGGTATAAAAACGCTCTGATTTGATCCGTTCGTTCATAATCGATTTGAGAATAAGTGTACGAATCGCCTACGCCTGTTTCTTTCGCTGGTAGTAGCGCCGGGCCTTTACGTGGGTGCCGCAGCTTTGCATATCGCACCATTTCCGGCGGTGATTTTTGGTTGTATCCAGGAAAAACCAGGCACAGGCACCGCACTGTTTGATCAGCGTTTGGTCGTGTGTTGTCAGTAATTCGTAGGCCGACAAGCTAAAGATCCAGACCACGTGTAGCAGCTCCGTTCCGGGATGCACCCAGCTTAAAGTCAACTTGTCGGCTTGCCGGGAAAATCCCCGTTGCACCAAGGCTTCGTTGATATGTCCATTAAAGGCTTTTAGGGTTGAAGCGGGAACCTCGGCTAATTTTTCTTTTACCAGAGCTGTGAATAAAATAAGCATTGACTGCCGTAGCTGACGCGCTTTACTTAAAACACGTTCTGCCTGCTCAGGCTCTTCCTGGGCTAACTGCTCCAGGGCGCTAAGGGTGTCTGCATCCAGCAGGGCTAACCGGCGGGTGAGAATAAGCAGGTCGTTGTACTGATGCAGCCGCTCCACAGGCTTATCAAACTCAAGTGCCGTGTTGACAAAATCAAGACAAGCAGCCCCGCCGGTCAGGTCCATTTCGGTGATCGTACTGACTTTTGCCATAAGTTGAACGCAGCTAAAATTTATAACCGGTAAAACAAGTTTAGCTGGTTATAGTTTCGTAACCAGGGTTCATACTATCAAAAGTCAGTTTACAGGTAATAAAATGAATACAACAACCGTTTCCCGGGTATGGCTGGTGCTGGCGTTTATTGCTATCTATTTTGTTTGGGGAACCACCTATCTGGCCAACTTATTCGCGCTTAAAGCCATACCTCCCTTTATTATATCGGCACTACGTTATCTGGTGGCGGGTTTGTTACTGGCTACGCTGGCTTATGGCAAACGCCAGGCATTTCCGGAGCGGCAGGAGATTCGTGATCTGGCCATCAGTGGTATTCTCATGCTGGTTGGTGGTTCGGGGCTGGTAGTGGTCGCCGAGACGTACATTACGTCGGGGGCGGCTGCGGTGATTGTAGCCACTGAACCGCTTTGGTTTGTGCTGCTCGACTACTCGCGCTGGAAGCTGTATTTCAGCGACAAAAAAGTGATTGCGGGTCTCTTGCTTGGCTTTCTGGGTATCGTTTTGTTCACCCGGTTTGCACCGGCGCAGAGCCCGCACGCAAATCAGTCCGAGAACGTACTCCTGGGTACAGTCCTTGTGCTGGTGGGTTCTGTTTTGTGGGTAGTCGGAACCTTGTTTGCGGCACGCCGGATAAAGCCGGGCCGCTATACGTTTTGGCACCCCACGATTCAGCTATTGGCCGCTTCCGGGTTCGCGGGATTGGTTGCTTTGGTCAATGGAGAGTGGTTAGTCTTTGATCTGCAAGCGGTACCGTTGCTGGCCTGGGGCGGCCTGGTTTTTTTAATTGTTTTTGGTTCGCTCATTGCCTACCTGGCCTTTGGCTGGCTGGTTACGGTTCAGCCGCCCGCCCTGGTCAGCACCCATACGTATGTCAATCCAATTGTTGCCGTGTTCATCGGTTGGCTCGCGGCTGGTGAGCCGGTTGCAGGCCAGCAGTTGATTGCTCTGGCTGTGGTCCTAACGGGCGTGGTGCTGACCCAACTGAGCCAGGTTCGGGCGGAAGCTTAGCTGCAGGTGAGGTAGCGATCGGAAACCAGAACACGTTCACAAGCTGGGCAAACCTGTTTTTTTAGCCCTTAATCATTTCAGATCAATTAAAATTGAGCCATTTTTGATTCTGAGTTGAATGACCCGGCTTATTTTGCCTTCTACCTACATGTATCATGAAACAATTCGTCTTTTGCTCGCTGGTTCTGTTGTTGGCAGGAGCCTGTCAGCGCATGTCTATTCCGGCGACAAAACGGGTAGTCATCACCGGTATCGATGCCTATAAAAAACCCGGCGATGATTTCTTTGCGTATGCCAACGGCATTTGGTACGATACGGCCCGCATACCAGCCTCCCAGGCCGGTGTAGGTTCGTATTCCTTTTTGAATTATCCGCAGCGCATACGGCTACAGGCGATTCTGGACAGCGTTTCCGCAAAGCGTAATTCGCCGGGAAGCCTCGAACAAAAGGTAGGTGATTTTTATGCATCGGGCATGGATACCACGGCCATCAACAAACGCGGGTACGAACCAATCAAGCCGCTGCTGGCCCGAATCGATGCCGTCAGCGACGTAACGTCACTGTTGGCGCTGGTCGCCGAAGAACAAAAAGCGGGAAATGGCTCAATCATTGGCTTTTACGTTGGTCCCGATCAGAAACGAAGCACGGTAAATATTGCTCAGTTTCGCCAGACCGGAATTGGCCTGCCCGAACGTGCGTATTATTTCAAGACCGATTCGTCAACTCTCGGCATTCAAACGGCTTATAAAAATTACCTGGCCCGCTTGTTTGAACTGACTGGCACTGCGCCAGCCACTGCCGCGAAAAATGCTACAGTGGCGTATACGATTGAGAAGCAATTGGCGACGGCCCATCGAACCAACATTGAACTCAGAGACGTAAAGGCCAACTACAATAAACTGGCGGTGGCTACCCTGAGCCAGAAACAGCCTACTCTCCACTGGACAACGTTGTTAACCAACTTAGGTCTTCAGGTTGATTCGGTTAACGTAGGGCAACCGGCTTATTATGACCAATTGAACACGATGTTATCCTCCGTCGCCATTGACGACTGGAAGGTTTATCTGAAAGCCCGCGCCTTAACCAATTACGCTAATTTTCTGAGTCAACCGTTTGTAGATGCTACGTTCGCCTACAGCAAAGTGCTGACCGGGCAGGCGGTTAAGCAGACCCGCGCCGAAGAAATGACCCAGGCCGTTGACCGCTCGCTCGGCGATGCGCTGGCCCAGTTGTACGTAAAGAAATATTTCCCCGAATCGGCCCGACAACGGATGGCGGTCCTGGTCGAAAACCTCAAAAAAGCATTCGAAACCCGCATCAACCGCCTGGACTGGATGAGTGATTCGACTAAGGCCAAGGCGAAAGATAAACTGTACGCCTTCTCGCAAAAAATCGGTTATCCGGATAAATGGCGGGATTACTCCAGGGTGGCCATACAACGAGACGCCTATTTTGAAAACCGGTTGGCGGCTACGAAACATGACTACCAGGATCGGCTGGCCAGAGTCGGTCAACCCGTCGACAGAACGGAATGGCACACCACGCCACCGACCGTAACGGCGTACAACAATCCTCCGCTCAACGAGATTGTCTTTCCGGCCGGCATCCTGCAACCGCCTTATTTCGACGTAAATGCCGATGATGCCCTGAACTATGGCGGCATCGGGATGGTAATCGGCCACGAAATCACGCACTCGTTCGATGATCAGGGTGCCCAATACGACAAATATGGCAACGTAACCAACTGGTGGGCCCCGGCAGACTACGCCAAATTCAAAGCGAAAACGCAACAGGTGATTGACCAGTACAATTCGTTTACGGTGCTGGATTCAGTGCACGTAAAGGGGGCTTTAACGGTGGGCGAAAACACGGCTGACATTGCGGGGGTTGCCATTGCCTATGACGCCTTTAAATTGACCGAGCAAGGCAGAGACACGACAAAGCTGGATGGGTTTACCCCCGACCAGCGCTTCTTCATTTCGATAGCCCGTATCTGGCGCGTCAAAACAAGGGATGCTTACATGGGCATGTACGTTAACACTAATCCGCATTCGCCGGCTCGGTGGCGCGTGAACGGGCCGCTGATGAATTTCACGCCTTTTTACAAAGCCTTTAATGTACAGCCCGGCGACAAAATGTATAAACCCGAAACGGATCGGATAAGTGTTTGGTAGCGTAGGTTAGACCATGAATAAAAAGCTGATGCGAAGTCTCACCACGGCGGGGCTTCGCATCAGCTTTTTATTCATGATTCGCGTAGTATACGCACAACACTTGTGCTACGTATCAGCCTTCGATTAGCCGGTAAAACGCTTCGCGGTACGTATCGCCGATGGGGATAACGGCTTTACCAATGTAGATCCGATTACGTTCCACCGATTCAATGCGGTTTAGGGCAACAATGTAGGACTTGTGCACGCGCACGAATCGGTTAGCCGGAAGCTTCTCTTCCATACTTTTCATCGTCTGCAAAGCCAGAATCCGCTCGGTCAGCGTATACACCGATACATAGTCTTTCAGGCCTTCGCAGTACAGCACCTCGGCCATGCTAACTCGTTGCAGGCGGTATTCGGTTTTGATAAACATAAAGTCTTTGGTACCCTCATTACCTGACGTAGGCGGATGGGGCCCGGCCAAGGACTGGTCGGACGATTCGGCCACCGGGCGCTGGATGACCGGGCCGGTTGACACTAACTTTTGCACGGCGCGATAAAACCGCTCGAACGACACCGGCTTAAGCAGATAATCGACGACTTCGTGTTCGTATCCTTCCAGCGCGTATTCGGAATAAGCAGTCGTCAGAATAACCCGGCATTGCCTCCCGACCACACCGCGCCGGACCAGATTCAGAAACTGCATACCCGTGAGCTCCGGCATTTGAATATCCAGAAACACTACGTCTACCTCGCCCCGCTGCACCTGCGTCAGGGCGTCGATAGGGCTCGTCGTAGCCCCGACCAGTTCCAGAAAAGGCACCTTGCGGATGTAATCGCTCAGGATGTCGTGGGCCAGCGGTTCGTCGTCAACGATCAGGCAGCGCATAGGCAGGCTACAAGTTTAATTCCAGTGAACAGGCGTAGCTGGTAGGCTCGTCGGTGATGTGTAAACTATGCCGGTTGGGATACAGCAGGGCGAGTCGGCGCTGTACGTTGGTCATTCCGATGCCCCCGGTTGCGTCGGTTTGGCGGCTCGCTTTTTTGTTCAGCGTATCGAACCGAAGAATGCCATTCCGCACGCTAAGGTCCAGCACCAGCGGATGGCTCGGGTCGCTCAGATCGCCGTGTTTGAACGCATTTTCGACGAACGATACCAGCAGCAACGGCTCAATCCGAAACAAGTCCGTGTTACCTTCCACACTGAACTGGACCTGTGCATTAGCCACCCGGAGCTTCTCCAGTTCAACAAAGTGCTCCAGATACGCGACCTCTTTGGAGAGCGGCACCCGAACGGGCCCATCCACACCCACTGACCGCTCAGCCGCGCTGCTCTCGTATAACATATAGCGCATCAGTTCCGATAACTTCAAAATAGCTCCCGGTGCCGCATCAGATTTAGTGTAGGCCAGCGCATAAATGTTGTTGAGGGTGTTGAACAGAAAGTGCGGATTCACCTGCGATTTCAAAAAAGCCAGTTCGGCCGTATTCCGTTCGTTCAGAAGCGTGGTACGTTCCTGCTGATGCACAAACCAGTCTTCCACAATCTTGAACACCAGCCCGACCAGAACGGAAGGAATAGCGTAGTAAAGATTATCTCTCACAAAATGACCGAATGGCGTACCCGGAAAGTAATTCTGAATACCGAACAAGGCCAACGACAGCACTTGATCAATCAGATACCGAATCCCGACAAAGAACACGACGCAACCCAGCATACCCAGCACAGCCCAGCCGTATTTTTTGCGGGTAAACAACGGATTCAAGACCACCACATGCGTCAGGTAAATGGTTAGCCATTGGTAAATAACCGACAGGGCCGCGTATCCTGCATAGAAATGCGGCTTGCCAGAAGTCAAAAATTGCGTAAGGCTGAGGGCCAGGTACAGCACCAGACCACCCAGGTAAAGCAAGGTACGGGTACGATGTTTCATAGTGCGAAAAACGAAGGAGACGCGTTAGTCGGCAAATCGGTTCGACCAACGCCCCGTTTTAACCGATCAACAGGTTCAGGCCTGTTTACCGCTGTTGATCGGTGCCGCAGCCCGTTAGCCGATTTGTTGAGCAGGTTGGTCGAATAGAGTGGGCAAAGCGTTGACCGGAGCTACACCTTTGTTCCATTCCTGGCGCAACAGCACCAAAACCCATGAAAACAATACTCTCTGTTCTTCTTCTGTTAACGCCCGTATTCAGGAGCCATGCGCAAAGAACGACCAATCAGCCACTCGAAATTCTGTTGATCGGCGCAGCGCATAATTACGGCAAAACGCCGGTCGAACAATTCGACTATCCCCTGAACAAAGCCCTGGCCTTCCGACCCGACGCCGTTTTCAGCGAGGACTTATCGCCCGAAGATTACGACGCGCTCACCGACTACTGGAACAAGGCCGCCGTCGAAAAACGACTGGCTTATATCGAACAGCATGCGTACCCAGCCCCCAACAATCCGGATCAGTTCATCCGGCAAACCTACCAGCGCCTGCGTGAGCAGCCAGCGCTGCATCAGGAACGCATAAAACTGGTCCGGGCACTGTACCTCAAACACGATTTTGGCAACGCCCGTTACCAACTCTACCGCCTTGATCGGGCCCGGCCTGCCTTCAGCAATGAAGATTACGTAACGTACCGCAGCGTCCTGGGCGAACCCGATTCGCTGTATCGCTCCCACTCCAGCGAGTATCATAATATCTTTTTCCCGCTGCTGGATAAACTGCACCAGGACCGGATTCTACCCATGGACAGTCAACAGTATGACTTGTTCTGGCAAGCCGCCTGGGATTCAGTGGCAACAAAGACCGAGCGGATCATTGCCGCTGAGAAAGACACCACCTCTGCCAATTATCAGGTCTGGAAATCGTTCCTGGATTGGCAAACCGCTTTTTTTAAGCGGGAGAACCAGGTGTATCAGACCGGTCAGATCACCCGCAACAGCAATACAGATTTGTACAATGCCCGTGTGGACTCCATAAATTTTGGGGGCGACCTGCTGCTCAAACAGCTTAAAGGCTTCCCGGCTCAGGAAGCGGCCCAAATGCGCCACTACTGGCAACTGCGTAACGACGCCATGTGTCGCAACATCGTCAATCGTGCCCGGTCGGTCGGGGCCCGGCGGGTTGTGGTAGGCGTTGGGTCGGCCCATCGCAAAACCATGATCGACATACTACGTACCATGCCCAACGTTACGGTCTATACCCTGAACGAGTACGAGCCGGAACGAGCGCAGCAGAAGTAAGCTGTCAATCCGGATTCGACGGTCACCGCGCCACCTTGTGTTACGTCTCCTGTCGCTTTCTTATTCAGTCCATACAATTCAATCACCAGTTAAACCAACTCATCCCATGAAACCAATTCGTTTTACCCAGATTACCTGCATTGCTTTGCTCATGGCGCTTTCGTTTGCCGCCTGCAAGAAAGAAGCTGACCCAAATCCTGAATTGTCAGCTCGTGTGGTTGGCAATTACACCCTGACGGGCATAAAGCAGAATGGAACCTTATATACCGTGAACGCGAAAACAACTGGCCGACTGAATGTCGTTCGCGAATCCGCTACGTCCGTGCAGATGACGGTTGACGTAGCGAATGGCAATGCCGCCGACGATATCCGGTTCACCGTCAACAACGTTACCGTACAGGATGCGGGGAATGGCGAAGTCAATCTGCTCAAAGACAATTCAGCCTTTGCGAAAGGAGGTAATAACAAACTGTCTATCAGCGTAGCCCCTACTGACGGCAGCACACCTTACGAATTAATCGGTACGAAATAAACACTAACGACTGACAGGCACTTGTCCTGAGTGCCTGTCAGTTATGTGTTGTCACATGTACGGCTTCGTCTATTCACCCAACCTACTGCCAGGCGTATGTTCTCAACCGATACCCTCCTGCTCCCTCATTTCACCAGCAAGCGTTACGTACTCATTGCGTCCATCGAATATTTAGAAGCGATGGGCAACTACACGACCGTTTACCTCACCGACCATAAGCCCATGCTGGTCGCCATTACCCTGAAACGGCTGTCGGAACGCTTACCGACCTTCCTCCGCATTCATAAAGGAACCCTGGTAAATCCAATCCACATTGTAGCGTACCGAATCCGGCATGAGATTCCCTGCGTGGAGCTGTCGCAGGCCCGGCAACTTCCCATATCCCGTCGGCAGGCCAGGCGGTTACGACCCGCCTTGATCGCCCGGGCGGTATAAAGTGTTCCCAGATGGGGCGTTAACCTGGATTGAACCGGCATTTCCTTAAAAATCTGACGTAGTTTTGCAGGACCTGGCGAAGTCATACATTCGCCAAAGTTTATTATAGCCGAATTGAATGACAGACCATCGGCCACTTTCCGTCCTGTACCACTCCGCCGATCTGGTTGCGATTAATAAACCGCATGGATTACTCGTACATCGGTCGCCCATTGCCAGTGACGCCAGCGAATTTGCCGTCCAGCTTCTCCGCGATCAGTTGGGCCAGCGGGTCTATCCCGTCCACCGGCTCGATCGAAAAACGGGAGGTGTACTTTTGTTTGCCTTGAACGAAGCCATGAATGCGGGGATGCAGCAACAGTTTGCCGATGGGCTGGTCGCTAAAACGTATCTGGCCATTGTTCGAGGGTATACCGACGACACGCTGGAAATCGATTATCCGCTCCGTCGTGACGACGGTACGGTACAGGACGCCTTTACGGCCGTAAAAACCCTGCAACGTACCGAAGTCCCGATTCCACTCGGTAAACACGCTACGTCCCGTTATTCGCTCGTTGCGTTAACGCCGACCACGGGCCGGATGCACCAGCTTCGCAAGCACATGGCGCATGTGCTGCATCCTATTATCGGTGACCGGCCACACGGCTGCAACAAGCAGAACAAACTCTTCACCGAACAGTTCGGCATGAACACTATGCTTCTGCACGCACACCAGATCGCTTTTCGGCATCCGATCACGAACGAATCTATAGCCATCACGGCTCCCTGGCAGGATGAGTTTGCCCGGATGCTCGCGACACTATTTGCTACCGCTGCCATCGATACATTGCCGGTTCCAGCCTGATTGGCTTTATATTGCCACTTCACGAAAAACCCCACCGATGGAAAATCGACCACCCGAAGCCGTTACGGATGCCGAACGTACCTACGCCATCGATGCGTTGAGAACAACCCAGGCTCATCTGCATCAGTCGCTCGAAAACCTGTCTCCGGCACAACTTGCCCATAAGCCCAGCGCGGATCGGTGGTCAATTACCGAATGCGTAGAACATATTGCGCTGGTGGAAAAAGGCATTGCGAACGCCCTCCTCGCCAGCATGAATTTACCCGAAGATCCAGACCGGCGAGCAACCATCCGGGTGTCGGATGTTGACGTAATCAAAGCGGTACGCAGCCGAAAAGTTACCCTGTCCGCGCCAACTCCTTTTGTACCAACCGGTCGTTTTGCTACCACTGACGCAGCTTTACAGGCGTTTGACGAACAACGTAACACCATCATTACCTACGTTCAGCATGTGCAGGATAATCTTCGTCTGCGTTACTTTGAGCACCCGGCCCTGGGCACGCTGGATGCGTATCAGGCAGTTCTGGTGATGGCTTCTCACGCGGAGCGTCACCGAAAGCAGGTTGAGGAGCTAAAGGCTGGCGCAGACTTTCCTCAATAAACACCGTTCATGGCATCTATTGAGGAAAGCAAGCGGGCCGTTTTACCATGAAATAGCCTTCAACCGAACGCCCTGCGGATTTTCAGCGTCCGACAGTTTAATGGCTGCTTTTCCGGCTTCGACCTGGTAGTTCATTTGCTCCTGCTTTAACTCATTCGACTTAGCCGCCCGGTCTATATTGCTTCTCGGCGCACAGGCGTAAAATCCACGGTACCGGCCACTGGTAGGCGTAATCACAAATGACTGATTGGCTGCGTTGACGGTTACCTTTCCTTTGAAGTACGTGTAGGCTTCGGTCCGGCAGTTGTAGCTGGTGGTCGAGTTGATTACGTACTCTTCGTACGTACCGTCGGCATGAAATTCAAAAACCAGCGCCTGCTCGTAAGCGTTACCGGCATACGTACCATTGTAATCCCAGAAATTGGTCGGCGAGAATGTACCGTATGACCACTTACCGACGAGCTCGGCCGGAATTTTGCCTCCTGAAGAAGGGGAATCGGCGGGTGTATTTTCAACCGGATCAATTTCAGCTGTTTCATTTTTCTTGCAGGCGGCAGATACCATCATTAATCCGAAAAGAGCCATAAAAAGCGTTTTCATCAGCATGTTGTTGTTTTGTTTAGTCCTTAATTTTGTTGGAGTATCCACAAAACAAAGTAAGACGCGCCCTCTGCCCTACAGGCGTGCTGACTAACGGGCTAAACCAGTGTCTGAGCTGACCGAAACAACGCCTGAATTGTTGAGCGATGCACGCTCAACTACTACGTTCCAGCGATACGCCCGGATTAGCCATACCTCTGAGTAGACTATTTACTCAACCAGCCGGTAAATAAACCCAGTCGAATTCTTTTGTAAACGCACTGTAACGCTCAACGAGCAGATCGTTTGCATGACATTCTTTTCAAGTGTAAGATTACCAGTTGTTTTACTTGGCCTGGCCACTTTTCTGTCGATGACCAAGGTTCCCCGCTGGGACAAACCCGAAGACAATCGATTCAGCCGGGTCGTGCTGGCCGAAAAACTGGACGAGCCCATGGCGCTGGCTCCGTTGGCCGACGGCCGGATGTTGTTTATCGAACGGAAAGGTGCCATTTACCTTTTCAATCCGACTACCAACCAGCGAAAGCTCATTGCCACCATCCCGGTAAGCACGAAATACACCAATCGCGAAGGCAAAGTACGAGAAGCCGAAGATGGGCTAATGGGCATTGTCCCTGACCCGAAGTTTGAGCAGAATCATTGGCTCTACGTGTATTATTCGCAGGAAAGCGAGAAAGCGCAGAATGCAATTGCCCGGTACGAAATGCGAGGAGATACGCTGCTGATGGACTCTCAGAAAATTTTGCTGGAGATTCCGACTCAACGTGAAGAGTGTTGCCATACGGGTGGCGGTATGGTATTCGACCCGCAGGGCAACCTGTATCTGCTTACCGGCGATAATACCAGTCCGTTCAGCAGTTTGGTAGCCGGTTATGCCCCCATTGACGAACGACCAGGCCGTAGCCCCTGGGATGCCCAGAAATCAGCGTCGAATACCAACGATTTGCGAGGGAAACTGATTCGAATTCACCCCGAGCCAGACGGTACGTACACCATTCCTGAAGGAAATTTGTTCGCAAAAGGGACCGACCCGTCGGACCGCACCAAAACTCGGCCGGAGATTTACGGCATGGGACTACGTAATCCCTGGCGACTTTCGCGCGACAGTCGAACAGGCTATCTGTATTGGGGGGAAGTAGGTCCAGACATGAAAGATTCCGTTGGACTAGGGCCATACGGGTACGATGAATTTAATCAGGCCCGGAAAGCTGGCAATTTCGGATGGCCTTACTTCGTCGGCAATAATGCCGCTTACTGGGATCGGGATTACGAAACGGGCAAAGCGGGCGAACAATTCAATCCGGCTAAACCGATAAATGATTCGCCTAACAACACCGGTTTACGTGAATTGCCACCGGCTCAGAAATCCCTGATCTGGTATTCATACCGGGCATCAGACGAGTTTCCGCTCATGGGCAATGGCGGACGTAGCGCCGTGGGAGGCCCCATCTACCATAAAGCCGATTTCAAAAATCCACAACGGCCGTTTCCTGATTATTACGAAGGCAAATGGCTCATCACCGACTTTATGCGGGGCTGGATCATGGCCGTAACCCTGGATGAACAAAGTAATTACGTGTCGATGGAGCGGTTTCTGCCAAACGAACGCTTCGACAGCCCCATCGACATGAAGTTTGCCGCCAATGGCGATCTGTATCTGCTGGAATACGGGAGTGCCTGGTTCCGGGGCAACGACAATGCCCGGCTGATTCGAATTGAATACAATAGCGGTAATCGCAAACCGATTGCACAGGCAACCGCTGATAAAACGGCCGGAGCTATTCCGTTTAAAGTCACTTTCTCATCGGCTGGCTCAACGGATTTCGATCACGATGCCCTGACGTATCACTGGACCATTACGCAGAATGCAGGTGGACCAGCCCAGACCTTTACCACGGCTAATCCTACGGTTAATTTCACAAAAGCAGGGCTGTATACAGCACAGTTAACGGTAACCGACGCTAGGGGTGCGAAAGCCAGGAAGACGCTGGAGGTAAAAGCAGGTAACGAACCGCCCTACGTAACGTTCGACATCCGTCGGGGCAACAAAACCTTCTTCCTGCCGGGTCAGACGCTCGATTACGCTGTACAGGTATCTGATCAGGAAGACGGAAGCCTGGCCAATGGCAAGATTCAACCGAATCAGGTAGCGGTGAGCATCGATTACATGCCGGAAAGTTTCGACCGGGTAGCCGTTGCCATGAACCACCGCAGTGCCGATGCCTCAGCAGGCTATGCAACCGGCCAGAAGCTTATGGCGGAGAGCGACTGCCCGGCCTGTCATACACTCAACAGCACGTCGGTCGGGCCGGCCTACCAACGTATTGCCCAGAAGTATAAAGGCGACCAGGGTGCCGTCGGCCGCTTAGCCAGGAAAGTCATTTCGGGAGGCAGTGGTGTATGGGGAGAAGCCAGCATGAGCGCCCATCCTCAGTTTTCGGTCGACGATGCCTCCGCTATGGTGAAATATATACTGAACCTTTCGCAGGAAAATAACGGAACGAAACCACTGCCCGTAGCCGGTACGTATACAACAAACATTCCCCAGGGCGAAAGCGATAAGGGCTACTTTATCGTACGAGCAGCCTATGCCGATAAGGGTACAAAATTGTTGCCTTCCATTACGTCGGAGAAAATTTTGTACCTGCGCAGTCCGGTTGTTTCGCCCGAACAAGCCGATCATGCTAAAGGGACCGAGGTGACACCCGCGCAGAACCGGCCCTTTTATATGATTGGTTCTGACTCGTATCTAGGCTATTCGCAGCTCGACCTGACAGGCATTGGTCAGATTAATTTCGCAGCCCAGGCACCGGCTCGGGCAGATGCCGCGGGTGGCATTATTGAAATACGACTGGACTCCCCAACGGGTACACTGATTGGGGAAACCGCATTCATCAGTGATCGAGCCCCTGCTCCTTCAACCGGCGCTCAAACCGCGGGAGGCACTGGTCGCCGACGCGCTCCGGGTGCAACGGCTACGCTGACACCAACAACTGGCATACACGACGTTTATTTCGTCTTTAAGAACCCCAAAGCCAACCCCAGGCAGATACTGGTGCAGGTAAATTCTATAGAATTTAAACCATCCGAATCAACTCAGTCAACCCGATAAACCTTATGAAATTCGCTCTGTTAACCGTTTCGTATTCTGGCCTTTTCTATAAAGGGAAAGCGCTATCTCTTGAAGAACAAATCCATAAGGCTAAAGAACTTGGTTTCGACGCCCTATCAATCGAAACGAAACGGCCGGTAGCCTCGCCACTCGATCTGAGCAAAGCCGATCGGGAGCGGATCAAAGAAGTTGCCGCGGAGGAAGGCATTGCCCTTTGCGCAGTCGAAAGCATGTCCAATTTTGCGAGCCGGCTGATGGAAGATCGGGAGAACAATCTGGCCATGATGCGCATGGTGCTTGAATTGGCTCGTGATCTGGGCGTTGATCTCGTTAAGGTGTTTGCCGCCTGGCCGGGTATTATCAACGACGAAGAGGAAATTGCGCTTTATGCTCCCTACGAAAAGGGGTACTACTACAAAAAGCTTTACCCCGCCGACCTGCGAAAATGGCATCATGCCGTTAATGGCATTCGGGAAGTAGCCGCCTGGGCCGCCGACATGGGCATTACGTTGGCGTTGCAGAATCACGCACCCGTACTGACACCAGGATACGAAGATTTACTGGCCATGACGCAGGAAATTGACCGGGACAATGTGAAATTATGCCTGGATGTTCCGCTCTTTCAGGAGCGCCAAAGCGATGAATACATCCGCGAAGCCGTGCAGAAATGCGCGCCTTATACCGTACTGTCGCACTTCGGGGCCTGGAATTTTAGCGAGAATAATAGAGGAGAAGTTGTGCAGGACCCGGCCCCTTCGTTCGGCGGCAAAACCAACTACAAAACGTTCCTGGCCGAATTGCAACGAAACGACTATTCGGGCTATCTGGTCTCTGAATGCTGCCTGCCCGTATTGCGTAACCACCAGATCGGCGGTATTGAGGAGGTTGATTATTTAACCCGTATCTCGCTGGATTACATGAAAGGGCTAGTTCGCAGCTTCGAGCCGATGCCTGTCTAACACCTGGTGATATGGTGACTTTTCGGTAGCCTGTTTCTTTACAGGCTACCGATATTCAGATGCCTAATACATCGCAGTTTATAAGCATACCTCACACCCTCTCTATGCCTGGTTTTCTGAAAGGTCGCCTGCGGCTGATGATGTTTCTGCAGTTTTTCATCTGGGGTTCGTGGTACGCAACCGCCGGGAACTTCATGAAAAACAACGGCATGACCGAACTCATCTACCTGGCCTATGTCGTAAGCCCGATCGGATCAATTGTGGCTCCGTTTTTCATGGGTCTGCTGGCCGACCGTTTCTTTGCCGTACAGAAGGTGATGGGCGTTATGCACGTACTCAGCGGCTTGTTTGTCTTTTGCGCGCCTTTTGCGGTTACTTCTCCCCCCTTATTTCTGGCGTTTCTGTTGTTCCACATGCTCTGTTACATGCCTACGCTGGGACTCGCCACCGCCACCGCCTTTCACCTGCTCACCGACCGCGAAAAAGAGTTTCCGCTCGTCCGGATTTTCGGAACCATCGGCTGGATTGCCGCGGGTATTCTGGTCAGTCTGGTGTTGCAGGGCGATACAACAGGTATTCCCATGCGGGTAGCCGGAACAGCCGGTATCCTGATGGGTTTCTATAGCTTTACGTTACCAAACATCCCCCCGCAGGGCGCCATCAAGAACGTATCGTTTCGGGATATACTGGGCATCAATGCTGTTCGGCAACTTAACTCACGCCCATTCATTGTTTTCATGGTCAGTGTGCTGCTGACCAGTATACCACTGGCAACGTATTTCTCCTACGTGCCCGTTTTCCTGAAAGCAGCCAGCGTATCGAACCCGGCCTTTAAAATGACGTTTGGTAATATGTCAGAAGCCATATTCCTGCTTTTGCTGCCGTGGTTCTTCCGCAGGCTCGGCGTGAAATGGGTGCTCATCATCGGCATGTCGGCCTGGGTACTCCGCTATACATTATTTGCCCTGGCCGCTCCCGACGCGGTACTGTGGATGATGATGCTCGGCATTTTGCTGCACGGCATGTGCTACGACTTTGTCTACGTAGCGGGTCAGATTTACACCGATCAGGTTGCGCCCGTGTCGATTCGGGCGCAGGCACAGGGGTTGTTTGTTCTGATTTCTTACGGCATCGGGCATGGGTTAGGCGCTTTGGCCGCTGGCTGGACCTTCAACCGGATTGTAACGGGCCAAGGCAGTGAAGCGCTTCTCCAATGGCAAACCTTCTGGATTGTCCCGATCATTTTTGCGACCATCGTTACCGTTGCCTTTGTCTGGGGTTCAAAATCGAAGTCGGCAATAACTGTATCCGAAGCCCCGGCACCAATAGCTTAAGAACAAGTCACGTATCGCTTAAAAACTTGTCATTATGAATAGCAATCGTCGTGAGTTTATAAAAAATCTTAGCCTGACAACCGCTGGCTTAGGTCTGTTTTCCAGCCTTCCGACTGAGTTACTAGCCGCCCCCGGCGCGAAGAAACCGTTTTTCAACATTTCGCTGGCCGAATGGTCGCTCAACCGAACCATAAAAGCAGGCAAGCTGACGAATATGGAGTTTCCGGCCAAAGCCAAAAACGACTTTGGCATCAGCGCCGTTGAATACGTCGATCAGTTTTTCCGCGATAAGGCCACCGATCAGCAAAATCTCAGCGAATTAAAAAAGCGTACCGACGATCTGGGTGTACGAAATGTGCTGATCATGGTCGACACGGCAGGGCCACTCGCCGAACCCGACGATGCCAAGCGCAAAGCAGGCGTTGAAAGCCATTACCAGTGGATCGACGCGGCTAAGTTTCTCGGCTGTCATTCGATTCGGGTTAACCTACGCGGGAACGGCACTGCCGAAGACGTTGCCAAAGCGGCTATCGACGGCTTAGGTCGGCTCTCGGAGTACGGCGCTAAAAACAAAATTGGTGTGATTGTTGAAAACCACGGCGGCTACTCGTCGGACGGCAAATGGATCGCGAATGTGATGCGGCAGGTGAATAACCCGTACTGCGGCACCCTCCCCGATCTGGATAATTTCTGCCTCGCCCGCGACACCAACGGACCAAATCCACAGGCCTGCATCAAGCAATATGACCGCTACGAAGGCACTGAAGAGATGATGCCGTTCGCCAAAGGCGTAAGCGCCAAAAGCCGCGCGTTTGATGCTGAAGGAAATGAGACAACCATCGATTACCCGCGTATGCTTCAAATCATAAAGAAAGGCAAAACAGCGTCGTTCCTGGGTTACCTGGGCATTGAATACAGCGGCAACACGCTTAGCGAAGACGAAGGCATTCGGGCCACCAAGCAATTGCTGGAGCGAGTAGGTCAACTGGTTTCCTAGATTAATCAACTACATGAAATTAAATTTCCTGACTCTCCTGCTCATAGCGATCGGCTATCATTCTGACGGTTTTGCCCAACGTGTATTTATTCAACAGACCGAACCGTCTCCGCAAACCCAGTACGCAACCGAGCAGTTGACGAAGGCATTGACCGCTCATAAGTACGTTATTAAAACGGATGCGAAATCGGTAGATTACACGATACGTCTGGCACCGGTCAACCAGCAGCTGGGCCCAGAGTCCTACTCCATTGAGCGGAAAGGCAATCAACTTATTATTACGGGCGGTGATGTCCGGGGACTGATCTACGGATGTCTTTCTTTGGTCGAAGACCTCCAGAACGGGATAACTGTCCAGAAGCTAACCGCCCGGAAGGAGCAGCCGCATTTTGCGTTACGTGCCATAAAGTTTGACCTGCCCTGGGACACGTATCGGCACAGCTACGCACTGGATCTGCATTACGAAACCTGCCGCGATACGTTATACTGGAAAGCATTTCTGGACATGATGGCCGCTAACCGTTTTAATGCGCTGAGCCTGTGGAATCTGCATCCGTATACGTTCATGATCAGACCGACCAACTTTCCGGCGGCTACTCCGTTTAGCGATCAGCAGCTACGCGAATGGCAGACGCTGTTTCAGGCGATTTTCCGGATGGCGAAAGAGCGGGCCATTGATACGTATCTGATTCCGTTTAACATCTTTACCAGTCCCGAGTTTTCCAAAGCATACAATGTAAATCCAAAACTGAACAACCTGACCCACCACCATTTTATCGATGGTGATACGTCAGCGATTGTCAAACGCTACACCCGTGAGTGCGTAACGCAGGTGCTACAGGAATACCCGGACCTGACGGGTTTTGGCCTGACCTTAGGTGAGGCTATGGGCGGCATGACACCCCAGCAGCGCGAAGACTGGATGAAGGCAACCATCATTGAGGGTATGCGGCTGGCGGGGCGAAAAACAAAGCTGGTTCACCGCATTCCGTTCTCCAGCACGACCGGCTCACTTGGCATTACCAGCGTTGACACGGAGAAGTTAACCCGTCAATCCATAGAAAACGAAGGGGCTCTGCCCTTTATTGAGGGCCCAATCTGGGCTGACTTAAAATACAACTGGTCGCACGCGCATTCAACTCCTACCTTGGTAAAAGTGCATGGCGGTAAGCTCTTCGATACGTATTTTAAACCTGATCCCAAGGCTTATAAAATCACCTGGACGGTCCGCAACGAAGACTTTTTCTGTTTGCGGTGGGGCGTTCCCAGCTTCGTTCGGGCGCATATTGCCGCCAACAATCAGTCATACGTAGGTGGTTATTTTCTGGGGTCGGAAACGTACATTCCAGCTAAAGATTACTTCACAAAACCCGGCACTCCCGTCGACTGGAGGTATGCCTTTGAGCGACAATGGCTGTTTTACAAGCTCTGGGGACGGATGCAATACAACCCGCAAACGCCCGACACGGTTTTTAAGGCTGAATTTGTTCGTCGGTACGGTCCATCAGCTACGAATCTGCTGGAAGCGTATGCACTGGCGTCCTCAACGCCTTTACGGTTGGCTTCGGCGTTCGACTTTACCTGGGATTTTTCGTTGTACAGTGAGGGCATGATGGCGCACGACGCCAACAAGAACGTTTCCTATATCTCCGTCAATCAGCAGATCACCCAGCCAACGCTTGACCCAGACTACGTATCGGTCAGTGATTACGTAAAGACTAAGACCGCGGGCGGCTCATTTGGCAAAGACAAAATTACCCCGCCCCGATTGGCTCAGATGCTCGAAAGTGATTGTCAGAAAGCCCTACAACTGGTACGGCCCATTAATGCATCAGCAAACCGCTCGCTTTTGTACGAAGTAGCCGATGTGAAAGCCTGGGCGAACCTGGGGTTACATCTGGCCGAAAAGCTGAAAGCTGCCGTAGCGTTGCAGACCTACCGCACCACCGGCAACGAAGCGATGAAGCAAGCGGCTATTCAACATTTGAAAGGTGCTCTACGATATTGGGACAACGTTATTGCCATCACCCGACCGCTTTACAACGACATGCCCTTAGTGCATTTCACCGAGCAGAAGGGACGTAGCTGGGAAGAGAACGAAAAGCTTCGGTTCCATTGGGCAACGCTTCGTCCAGCCGTAGCAAAGGATATTGAAATTGCGGAGAAAGCGCAGCCCATCGCTGAGAAATGATTGAAACAGCGAACTGCTGACGCAACGCACCATCCAATCGTCGTTTCCCGGCCTGTAGACATGCTGTTTATACACCCTAAGTTTATGGGCTCAAACCCTTTCTCCGGGTTTGGAAAACCTGCTGACATAGGGCTGTCACTAGTGCCAGTTTACTTTGTAACATCAACCAAATCGCAAACAGATTATGTCACTAGTTCAGATGTTAGTAAAGGAAATGGAGCAGGAAGCCATCACCACTCGTAAAATGCTGGAACGGGTGCCAAACGACAAATACGATTGGCGGCCTCACCCAAAAAGCATGAACATCGAGTCGCTGACAACCCATATTGCCGAACTACCAACCTGGGTCACCCTGGTTCTGAATACCGACGAACTTGATTTTGCAACGGCTCCTTATGAGCCAAAACGCATCGGTAGTACCGACGAACTACTCGACTTCTTCGAGCAATCCCTGGCCGACGGGAAAGCATCGATCAGTCAGGCCACAGATGAGCAATTGGAACCGATGTGGACGCTACGTAACGGCGATGAGATCTACAGCAAGTCTTCAAAATACGAAATGATTCGTACTACCTATTGCCAGGTTGTTCATCACCGGGCACAGCTAGGCGTTTACCTCCGCCTATTAAACATTCCGATTCCCGGCAGCTATGGACCAAGCGCTGACGAGCAATAATTCTAATCAAAACGAAAAAGCCGACGATCTGTCGGCTTTTTCGTTTTTCTGTCATTCCGATCGTAGGGAGGAATGACAAAAGTTGGTTAACACTCACTCTCTCGTTAAGCCCTCGTCAAGCTCACAATTACAGATTCCGCTGCCACACTTCGCGTAATTGAGCCTGTTGAGGAGTCGCCTGCGGGTCGACCGCAAATACATACTGCCTGACGACCTCTTTTTCCAGCATGGTCGCTTTAACGGTTACCTCCTGGCCATTCCGGCGAACGGCTACATCGTACGTATCGCCCGGCTTCAACTGTTTCAGGTCGCCCTGAATTTTGCCAACTGTTTGCATGCTTACGGGTTGGCCATTGAATCCAATCCACTCATCGTTTTCCTGTAAGCCCGCTTTCAGCAACGGCTCGGCCAGTTTTGTTAAATAAAACTTATTGTCGGAAAAGGCAGGTTTCATGCCCAGCGAAGCCGTTTTCTCACCGGTTGGGATGGCTGGTGTGTAGGTGATGCCCAACTTGCCGTAATACTCCTTGTAAGGCAGTGGTTCGGCGGCTTTTATGTACCGATTGAAGAAATCAGCAATCTCGGGATACGTTTTCTGCGTGAAAATGGTAAAGAATTCTTTTTCGGGGAACGCCTTGTTCGGGCCGTACGTAGCGGCTAGTTCGTTGATCACTTCACGCAGACCACGTTTACCACCTGACAATTCCAGCAGACGAATGTCCAGCAAGCCAGCGACTAAGGCACCACGAGCGTAGATGTTGCCGTACTGACGCTGGCCTTCGTCGGTGTAGCAGGTTAGCCCGAGTTTGCTTAGGCTGTATGTCGTGTCGACGCTTTTGTCGTAGGTAATCTTCTGGCTGAGTTCGTCAAGATACGTCGGCAGGTCCATAATGCCACCCCGCAATTGCATGGCATCGCTCGCCCATTCGGTTACCCCTTCGTACAGCCACAAATGCTCGGATGGCGTGGGCGTTACGAAATTGAACTGCTCAATGATTTCACTATGAATATTCAGCGGAGTAACCACGTGAAAGAACTCGTGCGCGGCAATCGACGTCATATTGTCGGCCAGTTTCTTGGAGAACTCCTCTTCTTTAATTACGTATTCTGAGCTATACGAATGTTCCCAGGCACCCCAATCCTGATCTTCAAAGTGGTACAGGAATGTATAGCGTTTTACCGGTAACTGCTTCAGGAACTGACCAGCCGCATTAAGCATTGACTGCATATTTGTCAGCAGCTGATCGGATTTGATCTTATCGCTTTTCGAGTATGTATACACGTCAACCTGCGCCCCGGCTACGGTTGTTGTCGCTTTGGTCAGGCGGCCCAGCAGAATTGGCGAATCCACAATCCGGTCGTAATTGTCAGCCGTGAAGTTACCCTTGTTGTTTTTATCTAAAGCCGTGCCGACAGACCATTGCATGGGGTAATCGAGCTTTACCTCAATGGGAGCCGATTGCATGCCGGTTGGGAAGCCAAACACACCCTGTCCGTTGATCAGTACGTGATCGTTTTCGATCGACGTGCCGCACATGTTATAGGGCTTATGTTCGTTGACGGGCGTGTCCCAGGTTTCGGCTATGCTATAGCGGATGGTGCGTACTTTCTGCGGCTGATCGAGTTTCCATTGGTTGGTCGAAACCTGCTGCGTTTTGAGTTCCCTGTCTTTGGCATCATAGGCCTTGAATGAGCGAACGTAGCGGCCAATATCCATGATCTGATACGTGCCGGGAGCCGTAGCCGCGAACTGATAAACGGCGTTGTCGGCGGTCAGTCCGTTGACGTGTAGTGTGACCTTAAACTGATCATCGGCCCGATCGTTCAGGTTCACTTCATACACCAGTGGCGTTGTGGGTTTTGCAGCTATGGCCTGTAAAAAAAGAGCGTTGGCAAACAGGCAGAAAAAGCCTAATGTCTTCATATAGTTTCAGGTAATCTGGTCGTCAAAATCAATACGAACAGGCAAGTTAACGGAATCCGTTGCCCGGCCGAAACGACACTTTTTTTACGGAAAAATTCGATGATGAATGGTAGCTGTGAGAGTGAATAATATGGGATTATTACAATTAAGATTTGCTGATGCCCGGCCACACTACGGCGGACCGTTTCGACTCCGCCGTAGTGTGGCCGGGCATCAGCAGCTACTCACATTAACTAATACCCCTGTAAATCAAACTCAGCGGAATCGATCAGCTCAACGCGCTTACCCATCTTTTTCTGGATGATCTTAAAATGATGTTCATCATCCGGCGTAATCAGCGAGATTGCTTCGCCCGATGCTTCGGCGCGACCTGTCCGGCCAATCCGGTGAACGTAGTCCTTCGGCGAACGAGGGAGTTCAAAGTTGATGACATAAGGCAGGAGCTCAATATCAATCCCTCTTGAGATCAGGTCCGTAGCCACCATTACCGTCAGCTTCCCGGCCTTAAACTGCCGCAGTACGTCGGTGCGGATGTTCTGCCCTTTCTGACCGTGAATAGCGGCCGACTGGATACCGTTCTTGTTGAGTTTTACGACCAGATTGTCCGCCGTTCGCGTCGAGGAAACAAACACCAGAACCTGCTTCATCTGACCGGTTTTGATCAGGTATCGCAGCAGCGGTCCCTTACGCTCAGCACTTACTTTATACGCCAGTTGTTTAATCTGCTCAAGATTTGTCTCTTCTTCAACGACCTCTATTTTTTGTGGACTTCGTAACAGCGACGTATTGATATCTTGTATGGCTTCACCCAGCGTTGCTGAGAACAAAATCGTCTGCCGTTTCTCAGGTATCTTCTCGAATAGCTGATTCATCTCATCGGCAAAACCGAGATCCAGCATTTTATCGGCTTCGTCGAGCACCAGGATCTCAATATCCGACAGACGTAACGCGTTCTGAGTGACCAAATCCAGCAATCGACCTGGTGTAGCGACAACAATATCAGCTCCGTGCACCGCAATCATCTGCGGATTGATCGATACGCCCCCGTACACGGGCACCGTCTTCACCTTCGGAAACAGGTGAGCGCCCAACGTATCGAACACGTCGGCGACCTGAACAGCCAGTTCCCGCGTTGGCACCAGCACCAGTACACTGGCATAGCGGCTGTTAACGGTTTTTGTACGGTGAAACAGTTCCAGAATAGGCAATACAAAACTGGCCGTTTTGCCAGAGCCGGTTTTGGCAATACCCAGTATATCCTTTCCCCGCAGGATGGCCGGAATAGCGTCCTGCTGAATAGGATAAGGTCGTGTATACTGTTGGTCCGCAACGGCATTTACCAGCGGCTCCGATAACCCAAGTGATGCAAATGACATAATTATAAAGTTTGTCAATAAAGCCAGTCTAGACCATTTATTGACTATTTTTTACCGCTCCGTTTGATGGGTCGGCCGTATTTTAAGCGTTTTTCGGCGGCATGGTCCCGGCGAACATTTACCTTTTTATTCTTATCGGTTTTCTCGTGAAAAGCCCCTCCCCCTTCGTCTGGTTTAGGCAGTTTTAGGGGCGGAGCTTTCATGTTCACCTTCGGCTTCTCGTCGTCGGTCAGTTCATCCGAGACAACCAGATTATGCGGCAGCGAATGGATCGGAATCTCATAATTCATCAACCCTTCAATGGCCGCCTGATATTCTTTTTCGGCTTCCGAAATGAACGTAACAGCGATTCCTTTTTTATCGGCGCGGCCCGTCCGGCCGATGCGGTGGATATAGGCCTCGGGCACATCCGGCGTATCCAAATTAATTACGTGCGACACCTCCGCTACGTCGATACCGCGGGCAATAACGTCGGTGGCAATCAAGATCCGGTACGTACCCGAGTCGAACAGCTTAACGGCCTCGAACCGATGGTTCTGTGCTTTATTCGAATGGATTACCCCAACCTGATCCGGAAAATCCTCGTTTATTTTCTCGAACAACAGATCCGCCTGCTGCTTGGTGGCGGCAAAAACGAGCACCTTGGTCATGTCCGCATCCCGACGAAGCAGCAACTCCAGCAAGTTAACCTTGGTATAGAAGTTAGGAACGTAATAAGCCGTCTGGGTGATGTTTTCTAAAGGCGTACCGACCGGTGCCGCTTCAACCCGAATCGGATTATTAAAATACGTATTGATCAACTGCTCCACGTCTTCGCCAAGCGTCGCGGAGAAAAGAAGGTTCTGCCGTTTAGGCGGCAACAAATCCAAGATAGTGGTCAGTTGCGCCCGGAACCCAAGATTCAGCATCTCGTCGACCTCATCAATCACCAGTTTTCTGATTGCTTTTGTCTTTAGAATACCGTTCGACAGCAGATCGACCAGACGTCCGGGCGTGGCAACCAGCACATCTACGCCCTGCTGTACCTGGGCGGCCTGTGGTTTCAGGTTTACGCCCCCGTACACACCCACTGCCACAACGCTCATGTAGGGGGTGAGCCTATTGACGGTTTCGACCACCTGCACCACCAGTTCCCGCGTGGGAACAATAATCAGAATCTGAGGCAGCTTGTCTTTCGAAAACTGAAACTGACGCAGACAGGGCAGCAAATAAGCCAGCGTTTTACCCGTTCCCGTCTGGGCAATACCGCACACATCGCGTCCTGACATAACCACCGAAAACACCTTCTCCTGAATCGGCGTGGGCGTTGTGTACCCCAGGTCATTTAAGGCGTTGATAAGGGGCTTATTTAGGTTTAAATCGGCAAATGTCATAACTCATGCTGTTGAAACAGGACCCCGAAGGTACGGCTAATCTGAGTGATTCACATCGACTACCTCATCAGAAGCCTTCTGCTTATTGCTCTGTCGACCGAAATCTTAACAAAAAGCAGATTACCAAGTTAGGCTTATATAGCTTTCCTCTGGACTTTATCATCAATCTGATACATCATCTTACCGGCTACTAACGGTACGGTTGTCCTTTGATCACATGTGGATACTTTTTTCATTACTGGCAGCCCTTGCGACCGCTATTGTTGTAACGCTTTCGAAAGCTGGCATTAAACAGGTCGATTCGAGCGTGGCGTTTGCCATTCAGTCGGTGTTGATTCTGATAGTTTCCTGGAGCGTAGTAATCAGCCAAGGGCGTTTAGCGGATCTAGGACGTATTGATCGTCGGGTATGGATATACCTAATTACAGCTGGCATTGTCACCTGTGTTTCTTCACTGCTTTCCTTCCGGGCACTTAAGCTCGGTGATGCCGCACGGACCTCTTCATTAGACAAAGTTTCGTTGGTATTTTCCATTACCCTTGCCGTTATATTTTTAAAAGAAAAAATAAACTGGCAGGTAATTGTTGGCGCCTTGTTAATGGCTACTGGGGCTATCCTCATCACCGTCGCCCGTAAGTAAGATCGGGCGTTGCTGACGCGTAGCCCACGTCATCAATTTATCGTAAAGACGTGTCAGGATTACTCTCGTATGCCATTTTAAGTGTTGCTTTGCCAGATGATTACCACTGAAGAACAGAGTCGGGTTTTAGCGAATCTTGGCATTACGACCCTCAATCCCATGCAGGAAGCCGCGCAAACGGCTATTTTACGGGATAACGACACCTTTTTGATCTCTCCCACGGGTTCTGGCAAGACCGTTGGTTTTTTGCTACCCATCATTTCCTTACTCAAGCCGGATCAGAACACGGTGCAGTGCCTGATTCTGACGCCCTCGCGCGAGCTCGCGTTACAGATTGAACAGGTCTGGAAAAAGATGGCGACGGGGTATAAAGTCAACGTCTGCTACGGTGGTCATGCCATGGAAACGGAGATCAAAAACCTGAGCAATCCCCCTGCCCTATTGATTGGAACACCCGGCCGCATCACCGACCACGTAAACCGCCAGACATTTTCGCTCGAGGGCGTTCATACATTGATCCTCGATGAGTTCGATAAGTCGCTGACGCTGGGCTTCCACGAGGAGATGGCGTTCATCGTGGGTAGTCTGCCGAATCTCCGCAAACGTGTACTGGTGTCGGCTACGTCGGGCATTTCGATCCCGGCCTTCGTCCGGCTTAACAACCCCACAACCTTAACGTTCGGTGCCGATGAAGATCAGCCCGCCAGCTTAACGATACACGTTGTTTACGCGACACCGGCTCCAAAATTCGATACGTTGCTTCGGCTGCTTTGTTCGCTGAATTCAGAGCCAGCGCTGGTGTTCTGTAATCTCCGCGAAACTGCCGAGCAGATCAGCAGCTCACTCGCTGAAGAAGGAATTCACTCGCTCGTCTATCACGGTGGTCTTGAGCAGGACATCCGCGAACGGGCGCTGATCCAGTTCCGGAACGGCAGTGTGCGCTACCTGATCACGACCGACTTAGCCGCCCGCGGGCTCGACATACCCGAGATGAAGCACGTCATTCATTACGACTTACCGCTTCACGAGCACGAGTTTACGCATCGCAATGGCCGCACCGCCCGGATGCACGCGTCGGGCACAGCCTACGTAATCCTCGCTCCCTCCGAAACGCGCAATTACTTACCCGACTCGCTCGATACGTTACATTTGCCCGAGAGCAGTCCTTTGCCCGAACCCCCCGATTTTCAGACGCTGTACATCAGTGGCGGCCGGAAAAACAAGCTCAATAAAGTTGACATCGTGGGCTTTCTCTCCCAAAAAGGAAAGTTAGCTCCCGGCGATCTGGGCCTGATCGAAGTGAAAGATTTTATGTCGTTTGCCGCAGTCAGGGCCACTAAAGTCAAAGCGCTGCTGACTCAGATTAAAGACGAAAAAATGAAAGGCAAAAAGTACAAGATTGAAGTAGCGCGGTAGGCGTTGAAAGCGGTTCTTATACGTAACGCAGCAGGCCATTTTCGGGGTGAGCGGCTTTGTATCGGCCATACCACTTACACAGCGGATACAGCAGTACAACCAGGCCGAACCAGACGGCATAAACAAGTCCGAGTGATATGCCCGCCCCGGCCGGTCGACCGAAGTTAAGCACGCCCGGCTGAATAGCGGAGAAACCATATCCCTGCGCTACAACCATCCCGATCATTGCCAGGTGTACCAGATACCAGTGCAGGATGTAGTAGAACATCGGCACTTTGCCGTACACCGTTAAGATTCGGCTTATCACGTTATCTGCACCGTCAGTGAGTGACAGAAAAACCAGGGCAATACCCAGCATCAGTAAGGTATAGAGCAAAGAGGGCGGATACTTGCTGACGTTAATGAACGACAGAAACGTATAGAGCGCATTTTTTTGGGAAGTCCACGGAACCGCATCGCCGTATACGTTAATGAAGCGGATCAGAATGAACAACCCTAGTGCGCCTAAGCCGATCTGCAATACGCTACGTTTCCGCTGAGCCAATGGCTGCTCCATCAGTCGGCCAAATGCGAAACCGGCCAGCATAATCCCCAGCCATGGAATCAGCGGATAAGCCACGAACAGACCGAAATTCGGACTGAACTGAAAGAAATCGGGTCGGAACAGCAACGCCCAGCCAAATCGCGCAGCCTGGTTGGTAAACGGAGGCACCAGCAACAGAACGTCGTGTAAAACGATGATAACTAACCCAATGATACCAAGTTGCCGGGTGGGAAGCTTGGCCGGGAAAGACAATACAATGAATCCGGCCCCAATTGCGTAGATTACCTGGATCAGTATGGACCGAAACTGAATGTCGAACCAGAACGCGAAGTTGACGATCGTAAGCTCAAGCACAATCAGCACAATACCGCGTTTGAGCAGAAACTGACGAGCCTCCGCCGTATTCCGTTTGCGCAGGGACAGATACGCTGATGTGCCCGACAAAAACACAAACGTTGGCGCGCACAGATGCGTAATCCAGCGCGTCAGAAACACGCCCGGTGTTGCCGTTGCCAGATCCGTTGGGTTCTGGTTCATGGCCGTGATATGCAGCAGGTCGCGTATATGGTCTAATGCCATGATCACCATAACCAGGCCCCTTGTGACGTCAATAGCGGTGACGCGACTCATTTGAGTGGGATAGGCGGCAGCAAGTGAGCTACTTCTTTCCATACCGACATTGGGTGTTGTCCGACTTTACATAATAAGATTTGTAATTCAGCGCCTTGGGATCGGTGCAGCCCTGCAAATTAAGCACTTCGACACTGCGGAAATCAATGGGGTGACTCTCGGCCTGTAAGGCAATATACCCTTCTTTTAAAGGCGTATTGGCCCGGCTTATCCAGTACGCGCCATTGTCGATATGGGCCGATTTCCAGTCGTAATCTTTGCTGACAAAGCCTCCGCCAACTTCGGGCCGCTGGTACGTTAGCACCGTATCGCCTTCGACCACGTGATGAATTACCGAATCGCCGTACACGATAGCTTCGGCCGTTACCCACTGATCACCGTCAAACGTTTTTGAATCGGAGTCAATGCAGTGTGCCTGATCAAGTTTGCTGTTTATGTAGACCTGCGTGCCGGGCGTGCATAAGTTTGCGGTATGACGGGGCCCTTTGCCCAGACCGCCCAGCAATTGCACCTCCAGCGATACCGGAAAATCCTGACCCATCGACAAGCTGGCGGCTGACTGCGAGTGTATCATGACACCACTGTTGCGGACATTCCAGGCAGCTCCGCCGGGGGTCTGGTTACCGACGAAGCGATACGTAAAGCGGACGATGTAGTAAGAAAACGGCTTGTTGTAATACAGATGACCAAATTTACCGTCGAAGCTTTGGTATTGGTCATAGGCGATACGGAGTACGCCCTTCTCCACTCGAAAGGTGTTTTTATAGTTATCGTTCAGCGGCTGGCCAGCGATCTTAATATCCCAGCCACTCAGGTCTTTGCCGTTGAACAGCGTCACCCACTCCTTTCGATTCGCATCGGTCTGGGCTAAAATCGAAGAACTGAGGCTCAGCAAAAGGAGCAGGCTCACAAAAGGCGAAAAAAGGGTTCTCATCCGGTTCAGGGTCTACTTTCTTTATCGCAGCGACCAGATTAATTCAGCCGCTGCGATAAGAAAAACTGGCTTATTTCATGACTTCCACGGTATTCAGTTCTGGCCCTCCGCCGTGGTTAGCCGAGCCGGCAACGATATAGATTTTCCCGTCGTACACCACGGCCTGCGTACCATGTCGACCGATGTTCAATTTAGGTCCGGCCGCCCAGCGCCCGGTTTTCGGGTCGAGGGTTTCGGCTTCGTTATGGGCCAGAAGTTGCGTCGTTTCTCCGCCAATGATCCAGACCTTGCCGCCCTGCGTAACGGCCGTAGCACCTGCCCGCTGGGTTGGGATGTTCGAGCTGGCGGGTAAGGTTTCCCAGCGTCCGGTCTTGAAGTCATACACATCGACCTCCGCGATTGTCGTTTCGAGCACCTTGTTGATTCGGGCCGTCGAGTTACGACCTCCGGCCAGATACAGCTTATCATCGACTACGGCCGCACTGATGTGATCGCGGGTGCGGGGCGCATCCGGCAGGCGTTTCCAGGTGTTGGTTTTCGGATCATATTCATCCAGCCACGCTACGTGTCCATCGTAATGACCGTCGGTGATGCCACAGGCCATGTAAACTTTATTGTTGTAGACCACTACCCCCGCCGAACCCCGCAGCCGTTCTTTAGGGATTTCCGGCCCTACCCGCCAGGCTCCCTGTTTAGGATTATAGATATAGATGTTCGGAATTGGTGTTTCGTGAGGATACTTGCCTTGGAAGGCACCCAGTACGTAAATCTCGCCATTGTAGGTAATCGCCTGAAAATGATTCATCTCAACAGGCGGAACGGGTAATGTTCGCCAAGTTAATGTTTTCAGGTTAAGCGCTTCCAGGGGTTTCATGCCTCGGCCACCAATGGCGTACAGGCTGTAGCCCACCAGGGCCGCTGCGTTTTCGTGCCGGGTAGAACAGGTGTTACGGGTTGGCTGGGGCTGCCACCTTTGAGCTTGGGCGGTCAGGCCACAGCCAATCAGCCCCAGGCTAAAAAGCAGATTCAGTTTCATACAAATAAAAGGGAAGTGATAAGATGCCTGCTTTCGGTGGCGCTGGCGTACGCTTCAAGAAATAGAAAGACAGTTTCCAGCGCTGACCTACTCAAATGTGTTATTCGCAATACGTATACATAAGGTCGTCAGAAAGCTAAATTCAGCGGATTCAGCACTTACAACCGATTCACGCATACCAGTCTGATGACCTGATTTTAGCCGCTGGCGTCGATACGTGATAGAAAAAATTTATCAGCGGGATGACGAACCATTTAGTACATTGCCCGTTAAACTCTTATCAACTTTATCTAGTGATGTTATGGAAAATAACAACAATGGCAATGGTCAACACGGGCAACAGCCTGCAGCTGATCAGACCCTAACCACCCGGCAGGGCCATCCCGTAACCGACAACCAAAACCTTCGTACTGTTGGCAATCGCGGTCCGGCAACCTTAGAGAACTACCAGTTCCTTGAAAAAATGTCGCATTTCGACAGGGAGCGGGTGCCGGAACGGGTAGTACATGCCCGTGGTGCCGGTGCACACGGTGTGTTTGAAGCCTATGGCACTGTAGGCGACGAGCCGATTTCAAAATACACAAGAGCCAAGTTGTTTCAGGAAAAGGGAAAACAAACCCCGGTCTTTGTTCGCTTTTCTACTGTTGGTCATGGCGGCCACTCTCCGGAGACTTTGCGGGACCCCCGTGGCTTTGCGGTGAAGTTCTATACCGAAGACGGCAACTGGGATCTTGTCGGCAACAACCTGAAAATATTCTTTATTCGCGATGCCCTAAAATTCCCGGATCTGATCCACTCGCAGAAGCCCGATCCGGTCACCAACATTCAAAGCGGTGAGCGAATTTTTGATTTCATTGCCAATACTCCCGAATCGACCCACATGGCAACGTTTCTGTTCTCGCCATGGGGTATTCCGGCCAACTATCGCCAAATGCAGGGTTCAGGGGTAAACACCTACAAATGGGTGAACAAAGATGGTGTGGCCGTTTTGATAAAATACCACTGGGAGCCGCTGCAAGGCATCCGGAACCTGACGCAGGCTCAGGCTTCGGAAATCCAGGCCAAAAACTTCAACCACGCCACGCAGGACCTGTACGAAGCCATCGAACGAGGTGATTATCCGCAGTGGGAATTGTTTGTACAAATCTTGGAGGATCACGACCATCCGGAACTCGATTTTGATCCGCTAGACGACACAAAGCTTTGGCCGAAGGAGCAGTTCCCCTGGCTGCCGGTTGGTAAAATGACGCTGAACCGGAACCCCGTGAACTATTTCGCCGAAGTGGAACAGTCGGCTTTCGGTACCGGTGTACTGGTGGACGGACTGGACTTCTCCGACGACAAAATGCTGCAGGGTCGTACGTTCTCCTACAGCGATACGCAGCGCTACCGCGTTGGCACTAATTATCTGCAACTGCCGATCAATGCGCCAAAAGTCAACGTAGCGACCAACCAGCGTGATGGTCAGATGGCCTATCACCAGGACTTGGTTCCCGGCCTGAATCCGCACATCAACTATGAGCCATCGAGCCTGGGCGGGTTGAAAGAAGCCCCCAAAGCCGGTAAAGATTACGAGCCCGAGTACAATGCCAAGCTGGTTCGTCAGAAGATTGACAGAACGAACGACTTCAAGCAGGCCGGTGAAACGTACCGCAACTTCGAAGAGTGGGAACGGGAAGATCTGATTAACAATCTTGTGAACACCCTGGCCAATGCCAATAAAGTGATTCAGGATAAAATGATCGAGAACTTTACCAAGGCTGATGCGGATTACGGTCGGCGCGTAGCAGAAGGTTTGAGAAATGCTACGAAAAATATAGGTGAAGTAGGCGCTCCATCCGGTGCAACCATGACCGAAGAAGGCGTGCAGCAAGCCGAGCAGGAATCGCATCCGGCACAACCGTATTAAGCGATTTCCATACACAAAAAAGCCTTCATGCTACGTATGAAGGCTTTTTTGTTATTCAGCAGTGCACCAATATTTGCTTACCAATCAGATCAAAATTCTAGGATTTCTGCCAATACGGTTTCAAATCCGATTAACACATCAGCTCCGTCCAGTTTTTCACTGAAACTTTCTTGTTCGACTTCCTGCCCGGGCCGATATACATACGTCTGCTGTTCACGGGTCGATACCAGCCAGGCTAATCGAACGCCGTTCGTCAGCCACTTTTTCATTTTGATCTTCAGCTCGTTTATGTTGTCCGTATCCGACTCTAGTTCCAGCACAAAGTCGGGGGCCAAATGCGGAAAGGAGTGCTTTTCCTGTCTACTTAATGCCTCCCATCGTTCACGACTTATCCAGGCAACATCCGGAGCCCGCATCGACTTGTCACGCAAAAAGAAACCACCGTTCGAGTCAATGACTTTACCCGCTCTGGTTTTGCGATTCCAGATAACAATTTCAGTATTCAATTCACTGTTGTTAGAGCTAGTTAACAGGTGGGTCGGAGACGTATCAATATAGAGAACACCGTTTTCGTCACGTTCAATATTCAACTCTGGGTTAGCCAGACAAAACCTAACTAACTTCTCGTCGCTAAAACGTTCGCGTTGGGGTATGTACAAGGGGAGTTGCATAACTGATTATTATTTGCACAGGATAACAAAGCTAGCGAATAAACGGCTCATAGTCAGGGATATATGGCTTCATGCAACTGTTAAACGATCGGTAAAACCGTTGAATTTTTCACTTCATCCATCACGAAGAAACTGCTGATGTGCAGTGTCCCCGGAATGGCCGACAGTTGCTCCTGATAAAACCGGTTATACGTCTCCATATCGCGGCTGACGATCTTGATCAGGTAATCGAACGTACCAGACACCCGATTGCATTCCAGCACCTCAGGGAGTTCGCGCACGGCTGCATCAAAGTCAGCAAACGTATCACGAGTTTGCTTGTCGAGCGTCACCTGGCAATACACTACCAGTGCGTTCCCGAGCTTTTTCTTATCCAGGATGGTTACGTAGCGCTCAATAATTCCTTCGCGCTCGAGCCGCTTGATCCGCTCATGAACCGGTGTTTTCGAGAGGTTGATGCGCTGCCCGATTTCCTGAATTGTAAGGTGGGCATTATGCTGTAGCAGGCGCAGAATCTTACGATCAGTGGCATCTAAAATTTCCATAACGGAATTTTTACGGTATTTGAACCGCGTACGAATCGATGGTAGACTATTTTCCGCTAAAAAGTTAGTTTACTATTCTACATTTCCCAAATAATCGCCATGTATTAGAAAATAAATACGCTGAACGTAGCTTTGTAAGATTAGGTGCAATTGTCACTTCATCGCTTTTTCACGGTATGGTAGTTGGTGTTCCCAAAGAGATAAAAAATAACGAAAACCGCGTTGCGCTGACCCCGGCGGGTGTAACTGAACTGCGGAAATACGGTCATACCGTATACGTTCAGGTTAACGCAGGCGAAGGCAGCGGTTTCGAAGATGAAGAATACATTACGGCTGGGGCGATTATGCTACCGACCATCGAGGAGGTATACGTCATTGCCGAGATGATCATGAAGGTGAAAGAGCCCATCGCGGCCGAGTATGACCTTATCAAAGAAGATCAGCTTTTATTTACGTATTTCCACTTCGCTTCTTCGGAAGAATTAACCCGGGCAATGCTCGCCAAAGGTGCCGTTTGTCTGGCCTACGAAACCGTAGAACGGCCCGATCGCAGTCTGCCTCTGCTGGTACCGATGTCTGAAGTAGCCGGTCGTATGGCCATTCAGGAAGGAGCCAAGTATCTGGAAAAACCGCTGAAAGGCCGGGGGATTCTGCTGGGCGGTGTACCGGGTGTGAAACCGGCAAACGTCCTGATTCTCGGTGGGGGTATTGTAGGGACACAGGCGGCTAAAATGGCCGCTGGTCTGGGCGCTCACGTTACCATCATGGACGTAAGTCTGCCCCGTTTACGCTACCTGTCCGACATCATGCCGCCAAACGTGCAGACGATGATGTCGAACGAGTACAACATCCGGGAAATGATAAAGGTCTGCGATCTGATCGTTGGAGCCGTACTTATTCCCGGTGCTAAAGCTCCGCACCTCATCACGCGCGAAATGCTGAAACTGATGCGGTCGGGTACAGTACTCGTTGACGTAGCGGTTGACCAGGGCGGTTGCATTGAAACGTGCAGCCCAACTACGCACGAAAATCCGACATTTATCATCGACGGCGTGGTTCACTACTGCGTGGCCAACATGCCAGGTGCGGTGCCATACACCAGCACGGTGGCACTCACCAACGCTACGTTGCCATACGCCCTTCAACTGGCGAACAAAGGCTGGCAGCAAGCCTGCCGCGACAATCAGGACCTGAAACTGGGCCTCAACGTAGTGGATGGCAAGGTTGTCTACAAAGGCGTTGCCGAGGCTTTCGATTTACCGTTAACAGATGTCAGCGAGGTATTGACCCCGCAGGAACTCGCTCAATAAATCATTACTAATTCATCGACAGACGTAGGCCGCACCCTTTGGGGTGCGGCTTTTTTTGTCAGGCCAGGTTTTGCTGAACCAGCTCGCTCCACTCGGCTTCCAGCGATCCGGCAAAAAATGTAACCCCGGCCCGGCGGTACCAGTAGTTTGCGTTGAAGCGGTCACCTTCCTTGCGGTGCAGATACGCATGCAGCCGATCGTAGGGCTGGTCCCCTTCCCGGCTTTGGGCAATCTCATGGGCCTGCCCCCAATTGCCCTTTGCATCGTACCAGAGCGCCTGAACGACCGGATGTACATCCGCTGGTGGCTGAACCTGATTCAGCGTAGCCGTAAATTCCTGAAGTGTCATTCTTGTAGCTGGTTTAAATAAGGTTGGTACGCGGGTGTAACATACACAGTATAGGTCTTCAGCCGACGCCTGTGCAGGGGCTGCTTCATCACTCGTGGAAACCGACTGCCCAGGTTCTGAAAATCATTGTTCGGTATAATCGCCAGATCTGCCTTTTCCCAATGTTTTTCGGTCGGCCAGATGTTGTAGTGTGTATGAAAGAAAGGCGTTAAGTAATCGAACACAAACACGTTGGAACGCGGAGGAATAACCTTGGCGAGCCGCGCAACAACCGCGACATCCGCTTCGGGGAGCATAGGCTCTTTATAGGGATCAAACCGGTGCTGAAACGTTCCCAAAAGTACCGCCGACCACGTAAAGTCGGGCCGGGCGTACGGTACGATGGGTATCTGGATCAGGAATAAACCCAGCGCAAGGGCAATGGGCTGCCAACCTGCCACCGGCCGCATCTCCCGACCGGCGATGAGTATGATGGCTACTACGTAACAGGTACTAAACGCATAGGCCAGTACAAAACGGGGGGGCCACGTTACCGACACCAGGTAAAACAAGGGATTCGTGCCATAATACGTAGCGCCCTGCACAAGGTTCGACAGCAGCAGCACAAACTGAGCCACCGCATACACAAGGGTAACAGACCCTAGTTGGTTGACTTTGAATCGCCAGGCCAGATACAGGGCCAGCACAAACGACGGCAGCAGCAACAGCAGCGTATGACCCAGAAATCGGAGGTGAATCTGAATAAAGGCTTTTTGGTGTATGCTCTGCGTAATGGCGTTTAAGGCCTGCTGCAAACGGGGCTCAGGAGCGGTGGAGTGATTCTTGTAGGCCAAAAATGCCATGCCCGCTATAAACAGGCCAGCCCAGATCAACAGAATCAACCAGAACTGCGAGCAGGCTACCACCCCAAAAACGGAACGTAACGGGTTGTTTTTCAGGTAGCGCAGACAACTATACGCCAGATGGATTATGCCGCCCAGCAAGGCCCCATCTTCTTTGACCAGTACTATCAGTCCCCCAGTTATCAGGATGTAAACGGTCCGTCCGCTGTGCAGGGCCAGTATGAACAGGATCGACAACGGCAGGTACGTCAGTTCAGGGTGCCAGCCGATGCCGGGATGGTCGTTAAACCAGAACCAGACTGGCCCCAGCAAAACGGTACCCAGCAGCGTCCACGCAACCCAGGCAGGCAATGTGCGGGGCAGCTGTCTGAAAAGCCACAGATAGCTCAATAGGTACAACCCAATCTGAACGGCAAATGCGCCATAGGCACCCCATACGTAAATCAGCGGTCCCCATAAGAGCAGCCCGTAGTTGTTATGAATGCGATCATCGTAGCCCCAGATATTTTCGTATAATAGTGGTCGCCCGTCCATCCAGCTGCATGACTCCTGAAGGAAGATGTACATGTCGTTAAATACGTAGTACAGCGCCTGAAAACGAACCACCTTAAAGGCGAGAAATAAGAGCAGAAGGAAGCTGCTCATCAACGTAACATCCCTCCATCCTGACCTTAGTCCAGTCTCGGAAAATTTTGCTTCTACCATTCTTGAGCCGGGCTAGTCGTTAGGCTTGCCAGCCGGAATACACTGCCGGGCCAGTTGCTCATACCCCGCTGCGGCATATATGTTGTACGCTTTTAACCGAATAATCTGATACGGTCGGCGCATGGGCAACCGACTTCGTAACTGCTGTGGGTCGTCGATAGGCAGCACCGCCACATCCGCCGGTCGATATTGTTTCCCCGTTGGCCAGATCTCATACTGCCGATGAAAATAAGGCACTACGTAGTCAAACGCGAAAACGTTAGCCTGGTTCGGCAGTTTGTCCGCCAGGCACTTTACCGAAGCAATGTCCTCTGGCTGTAAATAGACCCGGTTTTTATAAGGGCTGTACTGGCCGAGCATGGTGGCGATCCAGTCGCGGGCGGCTATAAAATCGGGCCGGACAAGGTCCAGCACGGGCAGTTGAATCAAAAACAGCAGCCCTCCCAACACCCAGGCTCTGGCCAGCGGCATAGGCCTGAACCGATCGGCAAACTCATCCAGCAGCAGCACCAGAAAAGCGCCCGAAAACGCCCATACCAGCACAAAACGGGGTGGCCATGTTAAGGACACCAGGTAAAATAAGGGCTGATCGTAATAGTGCGAACTCTGCACGAAGTTCAGGATCGTCAGCACACCAATTCCTATGCCCCACATCAATAGAAGCTGCACCTGCGGGCGTCCTGGCAGTTGCCTGACCAGGCCCGTTAAAACCAAGATGACAGGGAGCAGCAGCAACAGCGATTTGCCGATCAGGCGAAGCGTCTGGTCCCAAAACGCTTTACTGTATACGTTATCATGAATCAACTTAAGGGCAACCTGCAAACGAGGTTCGGCAAAATCGTTTTTGTAGCCAAGCCAGACCATGCCGGCCACAAATACCAGAGTCCACCCAATGGCAATAAACCAAATCTGACGCCTGCCCAGCCAGCCCCCCAGCGACCAGTCGGCCCGTTGGCGAACGTACCGAAGCCGGTCGAAAGTCAGATGAATGAGCGCTCCCACTACCGCCCCGTCTTCTTTCACCAGTGCAATGGCTACGCCTGCCACAACGGCCGCCCACGGCTTTTTCCCGCTGAGGGTCAGCGCAAACAGCAGAGCGAACGGAAGATACGTTAACTCGGTATGCCAGCCGATGTTCGGATGGTCGTTCAGCCAGAACGTAATGGGGCCCAGCAGAATAACGAGCAATACGGCCCCCCGTGTCCAGTTGGGTGCTTCCCGTTGGTTCAGTCGTTGGTTTACCCAGGCGTAGCTAATCAGCAACAAGCCGGTTTGTGCAGCAAACAGACCGTATGCGCCGAAAAAATGGCACAAAGGTCCCCACAGCAGTACGGTATAGTAATTATGAATGTTGTGGTGATAGCCCCAGATGTTCTCATACATAAACGGACGTCCGTCCATCCAGCTGTGAGACATCTGAATGAAGGCGTACATGTCGTTAAACGTATAGCTCAGCGTTTGGAAGCGCAGGATTTTAAATACGAACAGTCCGAGTAAAGCCAGGCAAATCCAATAAGTTGAACGGAACATGAATGGGTACATTACAAAACGCAAACATAGTAGTTTTCGGTTTTTTCACCGAAAACTGAGCCCGGCCATTCGATTGGGTCGTCTTTTTTATAAAATTGCAATGTACTTACCCAAAAGCATATAGTCTGACTTTTACATTTATTTGAACGCATGAGTGGTCCCGAACGCGATCGTTGGATTCGCCGTAACCAATACTATTACCGTTGCTTACTTAATTTTCTTCATTACAATATCCCAAAAAATAGCTCTGTTCTGGAGATCGGCTGCGGCACAGGATACGTCCTTGACCAGCTTCATCCATCGCGGGGAGTAGGTATCGATGTAAACAGCGATTTTATTACGCATGCCCAGCAGAAGTACCCCCACTACAGCTTCTATGTTTCAGATGCCAAAGAGTTATTCGTTAACGGCGAGGTATTCGATTACGTAGTCATCAGCGATACCATTGGTGCCTTCGATGATGTACAGCAGGTACTGGCGCAACTTCACAAGGTGTGCCACGCCGACACCCGGATTATCATTACTTACAAAAATTTCCTCTGGACCCCCGCGCTTAACCTGGCCGAAGCTGTCCGGCTGAAAATGCCCGAGCAGCGGCAGAACTGGCTCGACCGGAATGATATTGTCAATCTCCTTGAAATCGCCGATTTAGATGTGGTTCGCACAGGCCGTAAGGTTCTCTTACCGTACTACATCCCAATTTTATCCTGGCTTTTGAACCGCTACATTGTCAATCTGCCTTTGTTCAACCGATTGGGCTTATTCACTTTCATCGTGGCACGTAGCGTTCGCAGATTAAGACCTGCCCACGAACACAGCGTAAGCGTAATTGTTCCGGCCCGCAACGAAAAAGGCAATATAGAAGCCATTGTGCAGCGCACCCCTCAGATGGGTAAGCACACGGAATTGATTTTTGTGGAGGGTAACTCCACTGACGACACCTGGTCCGAAATTCAACGCATTTGCCGGAACTTTAGCCATGTGCGCGACCTGAAATGCGTACAGCAGGATGGCAAAGGCAAAGGTGATGCCGTGCGAAAAGGATTTGGTATGGCCACGGGCGATATTCTGATGATTCTGGACGCGGACATGACGGTTCCACCGGAAGATCTGCCCAAATTTTTCGAAGCCATCTCCACCGGAAAAGGCGAATACATCAACGGTACGCGGCTGGTATATCCCATGGAAAAAGAGGCCATGCGAACGCTGAATCTGATCGGCAACAAATTCTTTTCGATTGCCTTTTCGTGGCTTCTCAACCAACGTATTAAGGATACGTTATGCGGTACCAAAGTATTATCGAAAGCCAATTACCAACGCCTGATTGCCAACCGTGCTTACTTCGGCGACTTCGATCCGTTTGGCGATTTCGATTTGATCTTTGGAGCCGCTAAGCTGAATCTGAAATTTGTGGAGATTCCGATCCGGTACCGGGCGCGTACGTACGGAGAAACAAACATCTCTCGCTTCAAACACGGCTGGCTCCTGCTCAAAATGACCTTCTTTGCCCTGAACAAAATTAAATTCGTTTAGGCTCTGGTCATTCCTATTGAACAGTATACTACGTATTGTACAGCTTATCGCCAGTTATCGCGGAGTATGCCATTCAGTTGTTCGTAGGGGACAGTCACCTCAATTGGCCCGACGGCGTAGGCCGCAATTTCATAGGGGTTGTAGTAAAAAACCATTCCTTTGGCCGCCAGACCAACGTTGGCGGGTAGAAAAAAACGGCCATCGCGCAGGAAGTATCCCCGCTCCTCAAGATTGTACTGAGGCAGAAGTTCCTGCTGCTTTCGGAATGCTTTTTCCACTACCCCCAGCAAGGCAGTAGTGTCGGCCACTATATCATTCAGGGCCAGCGACCGGCCCGTTTCACGATCGAACGTGTAAAACGACAGATTCGAATTGGGATGGGCTCCACCCGTGTAAGCGTACGTTTCGTACTTCACTGTCAACGCTTTCGATCCGGCGTAGACCGTATCAGCCGTTGTTTTAAGCTCCCAGCAGCCACCCAATCCGCCCATTTCTTTCAGCATCGCTTCGTAATCGGCGGCAAACAGCGAAGTGGCTTCGGCCAGGCTGGTCTTCGCCGACGGATTTTGGGCGACAGTGGCGCTATCGAGCCAGCTGACTACGCTACCCACGGCCAGCGCTCGCAGGCTATCGTTTATTTTTAGGGCAATTGCTGACTCATCTTTCAGCAAGACATACGACACCGTTACGTCTACTCCTGTATTCGTAGCGGTGTCACAGCGGGAAGCGCCCGCGAAAGCGTACTGCTCACGCTCCAGCACAGGCGGACCAGAAGGCCTTGATTGACAGGCGAAAACAATAAGAAACAGCGTAACAGATATAGCGACGAGCAGAGACTTCATGCGGAAAAAGACCAAGTATTACTGAAGGTCAGGTGTGTTGACTTCAGGCAGAGTACGGCCTTGTCAACAGCATGCCGCACTGGCTTCTACAAACTTAGTAAATCTTTAAACCGAATTGCCTGCCGACGGCTTATTTCGATTTTATCGCCCCCGCGCAACGTAACGAGCAGTCCTCCGCTGAACCAGGGCTCAATTTTCTCGATCCATTGCAGATTGATGATGTGCTTGCGGTTAGCCCGAAAAAACGTCGCCGGGTTCAGCCGGTCTTCGAGCGCATTCAGCGACTTGAGCACCAGCGGTTTCTGATCGTCGAAATAGAGCCGGACGTAGTTGCCCATCGACTCGAACAGCCGCACTTTACCTAGTTTAACGAACCAGCATTTTTCGCCGTCCTTCACGAATACCTGGTCATTTTCGCCCAGAATTTTCGTGGATGAGCCCGGCGTCGTACCGGATGGTTCCTGGGCATGCTGCTCTTCTTCGACCCGGTGAATGGCTTCCGACAGGCGGGCGAGTTCGACGGGCTTCAACAGATAATCGAGCGCATTGAACTCAAACGCTTTAATGGCGTATTCGTCAAAAGCGGTGGTAAAAATCACTTCGGGGGTTTTTCCTTCGATGGACTGCAGCAGCTCGAAGCCGTTTTTTCCAGGCATCTGAATGTCCAGAAACAGCAATTCGGGCTCAAGCTCTTCGATCATGGGCAACGCTTCGTCGGCATTAGCGGCTTCGCCAATGACCTGAATTTTAGGAAAGTTTTCGAGAAGTCGGCGCAGTTCGTTACGGGCCAGGCGTTCGTCGTCGATGATCAGGGTTTTCATACGTAAGGATTACAGATGCAATGCGAATAAGATACGTTTTTAGTACGTGGGAGTTAACGGGAGTCATTCACTACTTTGGCTTCCGGGCTTCGTCGGAATATACCTTCGGATTGCGACGGAATAGTGATTTCGGCGCACACGACCGGCCCCTCGTTCGGGCTGTCGTCTTCCTGCAAAATCTGAAAATGGGCTTCAGGGCCGTAGAGCAGTTCAAGCCGCTGGGCGGTGTTGGCCAACCCAAAGCCACCTGATGCTTCCTTATCGCCTAAAACCCCCGTGTTTCGAATCGTGATGTGCAGCTTGTCCGAAGACCCATCGGGCTGCGTAATGAGCGTGGACTTCACTTCCACGAAGCCCCCGCCAACGGCCGTCGATACGCCGTGCTTAATGGCATTTTCGACCAAGGTTTGCAGCATCATGGGTGGTACCTGCCAGAACAGCGTTCGACCATCCAGATCAATTCGGGACGTTAATCGATCTTCATAACGCACCTTCTCCAGGGCCAGGTAATCTTCTACCGTTTTTATTTCCTCGCGCAGTTCAACCGTCTTGCGTCGGTCGGCCAGCAGGGAGTTCCGCAGCAGGTTTGAGAGCTGGGTGATGCTCTGCTGCGCTTTGGTTGGATTCTCGTACACCAGTGCCCGGATACTGTTCAGCGCATTAAACACAAAATGCGGATTCAGCTGCGAACGTAACACCTTGGCTTCGGTCTCGCGAATGCTGGTTTTGAGCAGGATTTTTTCAATCTCCGCATTCCGGGACTGTTCAACGTAGTGATAAGCCGTGTAGCTCAGCACCCACGCCAGCATCGATTTGCCCCAGCTCATCAAATAGCCAAAAAAAATCCAGGGTTCATTGACCATGTACTGCGGCACAATAATCTGATCTATAGGCAGGTTGACCATGGTCATAATCAGGGCCAGCACGAGCACCGACAGCAGTACGCGGGGCGCTAACCGGAAGAACGGTAGCCGTACCCAGTTCCAGCGCTTAATCATAAGCCGGTACAGGTGCGTTAGCGTTATGCCCAGAAAAATGTTGGCAATGGCTAAATACAGCGTATCAGGATCAAAACCGAACTCGAGCAAATAAGCCAGATACTCTACCAGAATGAGTAGAGTCCAGCCGAATAACTGACAAAACCAATATATTTTTTGTTTAGACATATCCATTCCTATCCATACCCACTACCGGACAATGAGCGAATATAACAGAATTGGTCAGTAGTTGTCAGTCATCCGGTATCAATGGCCTTATAAACGGATTATCGGCTGATGGCCCTCATTGACCGGACGCGTGCAGCTACGCCCTGCTAAGCAATGGCCAGCGACAGCAGATGCGACGTATCGTTGGCCACCTCAATTGTGAACGTAGCAGTCTCGTATTCGTAACGGAGTTTATACAGGCAAAGATTGCTGTGTTCAAACTGATCCATCTCCGCCAGCGACCGGTTCGTTAGCCAGCACAAGAGTATGCGCATTGCCCGGCCGTGCATAGCCACAAGAACCGTTTCTTCTTCAGGATGAGCGAGTAGGGCATTGATAGCCTCCCGCTGACGGGCTTCCACCTGCTCGGGACTTTCACCGCCATCGGTTGGTAAGGTCGTGTTTCCCGCCGACCATGATTCGATCAGATTCCGATAATATTCATTGTCCAGATTTCCGGGTACTTTGCCTTCCATTACGCCCCAGCTGATCTCATTCAGGCCGGTAAGCTTTTCATACGGAATACCCAGCTCTATAAATAGTTCGGCCGTCTGGTACGTACGCTTCAGGCCAGAGATATAGATTTTGCTGAACGGAACGTGCTGATAGGCCTGAAAAAAAGCCATCGCCTGGGCCCGACCCATACCGTTGAGATCCGAATCAACGCCACTGCCCTGCACTACGCCCCGCCGGTTGTAGTCGGTCTCACCATGGCGAATTAAATAGATTGTTTTTTGTGTCAAGCGTATCGCGTTGCCTATTGGCAAATTTACCTCAAATTTGAAGCGCAAAATTACGCAAAACGCACTCATTATGAAAGCTGGCTTTGACCTATCCAATCTCGATTTCATCCATACCGACTCCATTGTAAAGCACCTCGGCATTGAATTTACCGAGGCTGGCGAGGGCTATTTGACAGGACGTATGCCCGTCGACAAGCGAACGCACCAACCGTTTGGCATACTCCACGGTGGCGCTTCTGTGGTGCTGGCCGAGTCGCTGGGCAGCGTTGCATCGTTCATGCTCCTCGACGACCCGACCAAACAACGGGCGGTAGGATTGGAAATCAACGCCAACCACATCCGGTCCGTCAAGAGTGGCTGGGTGTACGGCCGGTGTACGCCGATTCACATTGGCCGCACTACGCACATCTGGGACATCCGCATTACTGACGAGGACAATAAGCTGGTGTGCATAAGCCGCTTAACTGTGGCTATTATTACGGTTTAACCGGCATCTACGGCTAAGTATTCAGGCATAAATACAACGTAGCGCTGCCTTGTGCAACCAAACAAAATCATTTACCTACTGTTTCACTAGAGAAATCGCTGACTCTTTGTATAAAGAGTCAGCGATTTGAGTATTCAATAAGGTATATAACAGCAAACTAACTCAACCGTTATGCGATTCATCCCGACAAACGTTCACGGTATTTTAGATTACGCGAGTGGTGCCCTATTCCTGGCTTCGCCCTGGTTGTTCGGCTTTGCCGATAAGCCAGCCGCCAAGTGGGTTCCATTAGCTGCGGGTGGTGCTGCCCTCGGCTCCTCGCTGTTCACCGATTACGAATTAGGCGCAGTGCGTAAAATTCCGATGCCCGCGCATCTAGGATTAGACGTGGCCGAAGGTGTTTTGCTAGCGGCTGCGCCCTGGCTGTTCGGTTTCGCGAAAAAAGTATACGTGCCGCACCTAATTTTCGGTGCTTTTGCCATCGGTGCCGGCTTGCTGACACAGAAATCGCCAGAGAAATAAATGAGAAGAGTATAAATTTTCATGCACCAGGCGGTTTAAATTGATGACGCCCGGTTTTCTTTGTTGCGTATGTGCGAAACGAATAATATATAAATCCAAATTTCAGACTCATTCAAACCTTGTACTATTCCTAGACCTGTTGTATAACTACCAGTACATAAAGGGAAATAATCAATAAGTACTGTACTTCAATGAATTCTTCACTATAGAAAGAATACTATTTTTTGACTAGATCGACTTGGTTGATGCCTCGGTTCAAACCCTGCCAAGTCATTCCATCTGGTCTAGTATCGAGAGCAAACGTTTCTAAGAGTAGACCGATTTGTTGTAGAAAATAAGCCTCTTCCTCAGTCGGACCCGAGTAGCCAACTGGAAAGTTATACTCAAGCAAAAAATATGCTTTAGGACCCTTCTGATTAAAAATCCAAGGTCCCGCTAACAAATCAAACCGGATTGGATAGGTTTTAACCCCATATTGGATAGTTCCCTTATAGCGATCACGAGTCGGGTTATTTTGTACTAAAGCACGCGCCAGCGTAAGAGTAGCAAAGCTGGTTAAGGTCGTATCGCGCTTAATCTTAAGTTCATTTTGGAAAGTGCTGTTTTGATACTTAATCTGAAGCTGTTTCATGCTCCATGTGCCTGTCAGCTGAGGCACTAACTCTTTCATGAGTTGAATACTAGCTTGCTCATTGTCCATCTTAGGACTGACAGATTTGTCCGACGAACATTGAACAAAGACAGTGAGAGTAAGCGAGCTTATCCAAAGAAGATTTTTCATGGTAATTCTGTTGAGAAGGTTGTTGTATAAGTGATGTTATGTTAGGCTAGCGTTTGCACTACGAGCTAGTAATTGAATTTCGCTCCCCTTATCGAAGCTGAGATAAAAGTAGCTTCGCCCTTGCTGATCGTGGCTTAAAAGCACGTTCTCGCCTTCTGTAAAACGACCTCGATAAAAAAGGTCTAGCGTGCTATCGGTGACACCTGGATCGAACGAAAGAACACGAAGCACGACATCTTCAAACAAGATTATGATACGCTGGCTTGTGGACCTGTGTATGAAAGAAAGCTTTAGTGTATTCGTCTCCAGTGAGACAGTTCGACAGTCATACTCGTTATGTAAATCTATTTCCACTCCCTCAATCTGGAAAGAGAGCAACCCCTCAAACAGGGGTACTAAAGTCAAATCTTTTGTGCTCAATCTGTTATATAATCAGTCTTATAGTACGTTTGAGCTGGTTTGAAAAATACTCTAAAAACAGTTATTCTACTGTGATTTGAGCCACCAGCGCGGGAAAGTCCGTAGTGTTATTAGCCAAACCTGTTTAACATGTTTTTGACTCCC